>NZ_SCNE01000001.1:0-956228 GCF_005503595.1 Enterobacter sp. 2VL | reverse complement strand
GTTGGCGCGAAAGATGGTGAAACCATCGGCATCACCCTGAGCGCGAGCGACAGCTTCAACCTGGCGGCTGCTGGCGCGTCCGGCGGTGCACTGAACACCAAAACCATGGCATCCGGTGATACCGTTAACGGTACCCAGCGCTCCACTCAGGCTGTAGGCTTTGACGTGCTGAAAGGCTCCGTCACCGGCGGCGCAAGCGGTGCAGCATCTGGCTCCGCTCCACTGGCAGACATCGATGCGGCGATCAAAGCGGTTGACTCCCAGCGCAGCCTGCTGGGTGCGTCTCAGAACCGTTTCGAGTCCACCATCACCAACCTGAACAACACCGTGAACAACCTGTCTGCTGCCCGCAGCCGTATTCAGGATTCCGACTACGCGACAGAAGTGTCCAACATGTCCCGCGCGCAGATCCTGCAGCAGGCTGGCTCTTCCGTACTGGCTCAGGCCAACCAGGTTCCGCAGACCATGCTGTCCCTGCTGCGTTAATATAAAACGCGTAAAAGCCCCGGCCCTATGGCCGGGGCTTTTTTATGCGTCTTGCTCACAGAAACTCAACGTATTTTGGCGTTAAGCCAGCATACAGCCAGTCTTACGGCCATTTCTCTCTCCAGCCTTAACCGCAATCTACGTCCAGAGACAAACGTCAGGAAACCATGAGTTTTCACCGTGTGTTATCGGGATTGAATCAGTATCAATCCAGTATCGTGCTTATCATAAACGGATGCCGATACCGTGGTGTCCAGGAGCCATCATAGGGAATCTCGTTATGTCGCCATCCACGCTGGTTAGCCTTGTCCTGCCTGCCTATAAGTCATCCTGGTTCGAGGAGGCATTACGGTGTGCTTTCGCGCAAGATTATGACAATATTGAAATTATAGTTTCAGACGATTGCCCCAATAATGACATTTCTGACATTGTCTCCCGGTATCAATCCCTTTCTCCTTTCCCGCTGACTTACATCCGAAACGTACCCGCTCTGGGCGAAGCCAAAAACGTGATGCAATGCATCCGCGAGGCGAAAGGGGAGTACATCAAGTTTCTCTACGATGACGATACGATCGAGCCGCAGTGCGTTTCTTCCCTGGTAAAAACCTTACAACAATTTCCGTCGGTACGACTCGCGACATCCCGGCGCAACCGAATTGGTGTGTATGGTGAACGCCTTTGTGATATCGGCGCAACCGTCCCCATCGTGGCGGAAGATTCCATACTCAATGGCCGGGATATCGTCAGTTACCAGTTGCAGGAGATCGTCAATTTCATCGGCGAACCCAGTACGGTGCTGATGTATCGACAGGATTTACTGGATCTTATGGAACAGCCTGATGGGCTGTTTGCGCTTGATGGTTTGGTGATGCATTTCCTTGGCGATCTGACCATCTATATGAAGATCCTTCAGAAAGGAGATTTAGCCTACCTCGTTAAACCGCTTTCTTCTCTGCGTGTCTCCCGCCAGCAGGTCAGCCAACTGGGTCGTGAACGCGATCCTCGCGCAGAGAAAACCCACACTGAATTTCCAAAACGGCTCAAGCTTCTCGACATGGGGGATGAGACCACAACGCCGCTTCGCCATATACGCGTAGCGAGTTTTACGAAGCCCGACCAGTTTGTCCTGCGTGATATCTCCAGCGAGATCCAGGCGGGGATGAAAGAGTCGCAACTCGCCGACTGGTTGCAGCAGCGTCAGGTTCCCACTGCGCAACAAAGCTTGATGGACGAGCGCAATGCAAGCGTGGACGCTGCTGACCTGACCGTAGTGATCTTTGGCGGACGCGGCGCTCAGGATGTTGAGAAGACGCTCGCCTCCCTGATGCACAAAAGCTATAGCGGGTTAACGATTCATCCGGTCGTCGTAGGCATGGAAAACGTCGAACATGTTCGCACGTTCCCGGCATCGGTAGCTCTCCATCATGCACTGGAAGAACTGGCTACCGAGCGCCCGCGCGGCTGGTTTATCGCCTTCGAGGCAGGCGGAGAGTTCTATGATTCCGGTTTGACGTCTCTCGCCTCGACGCTTATCGAGGCAGAGTCTCTGTCTGCCATTTATGGCGATGAAATTTTCACCATCGACCAGAAGGTCATTGGGGGTAAATTCAAATCGGATTTCAACCTTGACCTTTTTCTGAGTCAGCCGCAGATGCTGGCACGCAGCTGGTTCCTGCGCGGTGAAACGATCACTCAGTTCGGGATCGACGCCAGCATGGGCGCGGCGTTTGAGTTTGACCTCCTTATTAAGCTTATCGAAAGCCAGGGATTTGCTCCGCTCGGTCATTTGGCGGAGCCGCTGTTCCTTGGGATGAACCCCGCAGCCGCGCCGGATCAGGAACAACGTATCCTGCAGCGTCACCTGCACAATCGCGGCTATGCCGATGCGCAGATCGAGGTCGATATTTTCGGCCATTACCATATCCAGTACGGTCATGCCGATGTGCCTTTGGTCTCAATCATTATTGCTGCAGGGGACCGCGTCGCCCCGCTGGTCACCTGCGTGACCTCGGTTATCGAAAAAACGCAGTGGCCGCATTATGAGATGATTGTCATCGCTGACCAAACGGCACCCTCCGAGGTGACGACCTGGCTCAACGGTCTGGCGGAAATCGATCCCGCCCGCATCAAGGTGTGTTATGCAGAGGATATCACCTCACATGCCCGGGCATACAATCAGGCATCGACGGTGGCGCAAGGGCGATATGTTGCGTTTGTGCATCCGGATCTGGTTATCACGCAACCCGGCTGGCTAAATGCATTGCTCAATCACGGGCAGCGCCCTGAAGTGGGCGTTGTGGGTGGAAAACAGCTTTACGGTGACGGAACGGTTCGCCATGCCGGATATCTGTTGGGGGTCAATGGTGTTGCTGGCGAAGCTTTTTATGGCACGGATGACAGCTTTAAAAGCTACATGGGAAGGCTGCACGTGGATCAAAACTACAGCGCTGTCTCAGGCGATTTCATGCTGGTGGATAAACAGGCTTTCGATGCCGCGGGCGGCATCGATGATGCTTTAGATTCGTTCTGGGACATAGACCTGTGCCTGCGTATTCGTGAGCAGGGCTGGTTTACTGTGTGGACACCATCCGCAACCGTGCTGCGGACGGTTGGCCCGAAAGAGGCACTTTCCGAGCGAGAAAAAACAACCTTGCGCGAGCAAAAGGAACGTGAAGAGGATGAGATGTTTCGGCGCTGGATGCCGATCCTCTGTAACGATCCGGCGTACAACATCAACCTTTCGCTGAGCAGCGAACAGTTTATGGTGAACCCGGACAGTAAGCTTAGCTGGCGGCCCTTATCCTGGAACCCATTACCGGTTGTGATGCCGCATATGGGTGATTATGCGGGCTGTGGTTACTACCGTATCATTAAGCCGTTTGAATCCATGGTTGAGCATCAGCGTGTCGACGGCAAACTCTCGCCCGGACTGGCGAGCATGCCCGCGCTGGCACGCTACAAACCTGACAGCATCATTATTCAACGGCAATTCACGCCGGAGTTTCAGCAATGGATGCGGGTCGTGAAAAAACGCACCGGGATCTTCAGCGTGTTCGAACTGGACGATTACCTGCCTAATATTCCAGTGAAGAACCAGCACAAGCAGGAATTTGACAGCGATACGTTGAAAAACCTGCGTAAGACGCTCAGTTACATGGATCGTTTTGTGGTTTCGACGCAACCTTTGGCAGATGCTTTTTCACCTTATCATCCTAATATTGTCGTTATGCAAAACAGGGTCTCCGCTGACTGGTGGTCTGGCTTAACCAGCCTTCGCCAGCAGGGCCGCAAGCCCCGGGTTGGCTGGGCAGGGGGATCAAGTCACCGCGGCGACCTGGAAATGATTGCCGACGTGGTAAAAGCTTTCGCCAGTGAAGTGGACTGGATCTTTTTGGGCATGTGTCCGGATAAACTTTTGCCGTACGTGCATGAGTTCCATCATGGCGTGGATATCGAGGTTTATCCGCGCAAGCTCGCATCGCTTAATCTCGATCTGGCGATTGCCCCGGTGGAAGACAATCTGTTTAATGCCTGTAAAAGTAACCTTCGCCTGCTGGAGTATGGGGCATGCGCGATCCCGGTTATTTGTAGCGACGTTGAGTGTTACCGCTCAATAGATGAGGTGACGCGCGTGCGAAACCGCTATAAGGATTGGGCCGACGCGCTGCGTTTCCATCTGGATAATCCTGCGCAGAGTGAGCGAATGGGTAAAGCCCTACAGACCACGATTTTCCGCGACTGGATGCATAATGCCGACAGCGCTGCCCTGTGGGCAAAAGCCTGGTTACCTGATTAATACGTTAAGGGCGGATAATCCGCCCTTTTTTACGCGCAGCTCCGGCAAGCGAATCGGCTTAACGTGTTTTCCAGTAATCCATAAACCCGTCTTTGCCATAAAACCAACAGGTCTGCAGCTCGTCATTAATCTGCTCAATGCGTGGCTTAACCGTGGCGTAAGGCTCACGTAGCAAGATCCAGCATTTACTTTTAGGGCTATATATCGACGATCTGTAACCCCATTGTTCCATCAAAATGTTCATACTTTTATTGGTATGGACAACAGTGTGCACTGGAACGTCTGTGTAAAACCAGGCGGGATCCTTTGGTATGCGATCAACCACTACGGTGTGGATCAGCAGCGAACCGTTATCCGAGACGAGGTCGTTGACGTCGTCCAGATCCTGCCGGGTTAGCACATGTTCAAACATGGCAGAGTTAATGACCATCGACCAGGTTTTTTTCTGCGGTTCATCGACGTAATGATGCTCCGGATTCCTCACATACTTATCGTAACAGGGAATATCGCGGTTAAAGTACTTGCGTAACAAATGGCTCAGCCTTCCGTAACCTGCGGCATAGTCAAGCACGCTACTGACATCGACAACATTATGCCGGGCCAGAAGTTCAATCATCAGCGCTTGCTCTATATAGGGCGGTGCGTTGAACCCACTTACGCTTCTTCCGCCGGATTCGCTGTGGTGATGGTGATAGTCGGTATTGAGTTTTTCCCATCGCTGAAACGGTATATCTTTATGTGTTTTCGAGCTGAGAAAATGGCATCGTGGGCACTCATAAAAAAGCACAGGAACCAAATCGCGGGTAAGAACATCCATTGAGGGTGCATGGTATTTATCTTTCTGGAAATAAAACTGCATTTCCGAATCACAAATCAGGCAGGTTGGCGTTGTCATAAATTTCCTGTGAGCATCAGTTTGTAGCAAAGAGTGACACAGATGTCGAACACCCAGCGGTGGAGTATCCATCACTTTTAGTCATATTTTTACGGATTGGCGCTGCAGGAAAGGGCTTGCCTGATGGGTAAGTTATCAGTTGGTTTAACCCTGTTTCACCGCGTTTATAGAGCGATTAGCGCGCCTGCAAGAAAATATAATGTCAGGTAGATTAAGCTGATGCTGGGTTGAACTGAAATGAACAAGAATGTGATGGTGACAAGCCCGTTGCTGCCTCCTCTGGAATCGTTTATTCCCTATCTGGAAGAGATTTGGCAAAGCAAAAAACTGACCAACGGTGGGCCATTTCATATTCAACTTGAGCAGGCGCTGACGGAATATCTTGGGGTTGGTCATATGAGCCTGTTTGCAAACGGGACGCTGGCGCTCATGACCGCGCTTCAGGCGCTTCGTATTTCAGGGGAAGTCATTACCACGCCTTATTCATTTGTGGCCACTTCCCATGCGTTGCTGTGGAATAATATCAAACCCGTATTTGTGGATGTCGATCCCGCCACGTGTAACATGGATCCGGCAAAGATTGAGGCGGCAATTACGCCCGCGACCACGGCCATCATGCCGGTGCATTGTTATGGCCTGCCGTGTGACGTTGAGGCGATCCAGCGCATTGCAGACAATTACGGTCTACGGGTTATTTATGATGCAGCCCATGCGTTCGGCGTTAGCGTGGGCGATAACAGCATTCTGAATCACGGCGATCTGTCGGTACTGAGTTTTCACGCCACGAAAGTCTTCAATACCTTCGAAGGGGGCGCGATTATTTGCCCTAATGACAAGGTGAAAAAGCGCATCGATTATCTAAAAAACTTTGGCTTTGCAGATGAAACGACGGTTGTCGCCCCCGGGATTAACGGAAAAATGAATGAGTTCCAGGCCGCTTTCGGTTTGCTGCAGCTGGAACATATTGAAGAGGCCTTGATTAAGCGCAGAGATATTTTTCAAAATTATTATGAAGCGCTGAGTCACATTCCTGGCATCTCTTTTATTCATACCCCTTCCGGGGTTAACTGGAACTACGCGTATTGCCCTGTGTTTATTGATGATAACGTTTTCCCATTGACCCGCGACGAGCTTTACCAGCAGCTGAAAGAGCACAACGTATTCACTCGTCGCTATTTTTACCCGTTAATTTCTGAGTTCCCGATGTATAAGGGGCTGACATCGTCGCATCCTTCTAATTTGCCATGCGCGCATCATGTCTCCTCTGGCGTATTGTGTTTACCACTCTATCCCGATCTACAACGTGACGAGATTGAACGGATAATCGGTGTGATTGTAAACCTAAGCCATTCTAAGGCGGCGTGATTTCCTATGGATCAGCGATTCGTTATGTTCAGCGGGGCGAATGAACGCGCAATTATTGCCTGCTGCCGTCATTTCAAACGTGCCGGGGCATGTTTCTCGATTATTTCACGCCCTTCACGCGACAAAATTTTTTATACAGCCTATAAAAACAGGGTCGATGCCCGTCGCACGTTAGACCGATTAGATGCCGATGATATGGTCCGTCAAATCGAAATCCTCCGGGATAACTATCCGGCCGATAAGTTGATTTATGTACCCACGGCTGAATCCGTTAACCGTGTGATGCTAGAGCATCGTGCGAGATTTACCGCGAGCGGATTAACCATTCCGCTGTGTGACGAAAGTCTCTATGCCACGCTTTCCGATAAATCCACCTTCAATGCGTTAGCCGCGACGTACGGTATTTTGCTACCGGAACCGCTCGACGTTCCTGATAACACGGGTCTTCCTTGCGTTGCCAAACCAAAACAAGAATTTTCAACCGTGACGGGTGAAAAAATTTATCCCCAGTTGCTGTTTACCCCTCGCGATCTGCAGGATTTTTCATCGAGCCATGCGTCGAGCGACTATTTTTTCCAGAAGTATATCGACGGTGAAAGTTATTATCTTCTGCTGTTCGTGTCCGGTGGGATAGTCAAAAAACTGTGGCAAAAAAATTTATTACAGCAGGCCGAAGGCAAATCCATTATCTCTGCCGAAATATGCACCTGCCCGGACGAGGTGGTTGAGTCGCAAATACTCACGTTACTCCAGTCAACGGGTTATGCGGGTTTTATCATGGTCGAAATAATGAGAGAAAAAGAGCAATCTTATCTCATTGAAGCGAATCCCCGCTTGTGGGGCCCCTTTGAGCTGGCCGTTTCTCATGGCTTCAATCCCGCGTGGGTTAGTATGAGCGGTACCTGTCCTGACGCGCCGCACCGTCCCCGGCGCTATCTCTGGCTCAACGGATGGTTGCAGAACCGGGCTTCGGGGAAAAATGTGCGGCTGTTTTTGTCTCCGGGACAATCCCCGGCCAGGTTTATTACGCGGTTGTGCCTGAGCGATATTTACATACAGCGTGACACGTTACGGCTTTTCGCGCATGAGGGTATAACCGCAGTTAAATCGTTTTTGAAACGTAGGTCTTCTGTTTTACGGAGTGAGCATGTCACAGCCAGCGCTGATTGAGTCATTAAAAACACGATTAAGATCCGAATCAGATTCGGGAAAACATGCGCAGTATCAGGTTTTACCTGCTGAGTTATCCCGACTCCTGGGCGGTGATATGCATCAGCCTTCATCTCGTTACGAACAACAACGTTTCGACTATATCGCGCAGCGGGTTGATTTTAAAAACAAAGTTGTCGCGGATATTGGCTGCAATATGGGCTTTTTTGCCTTTTCCTCGCTGATGGCAGGGGCGAAGAAAGTCATTTGCTATGAGGGAACACGTCCCCATGCTGAGTTTGTTAAAGACTGTGCCACGCTGCTAGGGCGTGAAGCATCTTGCGACGTTCATGCCCGCTATTTTGAATTTATCAATGAGCAACTGGATGTTGATATCGCCATTCTGCTGAACGTACTGCACCATCTGGGCGATGATTACGGCGACTCGCAGTTAAACAGAGAACAGGCCCGAAAAGAAATCGTCACGCATCTTAACAGCATGCAGGGTAAATGCCGGACGCTCATATTTCAGCTAGGTTTTAACTGGCGGGGAGACAGAAATTTACCTCTGTTTGCCACGGGCACCAAGGCTGAATTAATAGAGTATGTCACCACCCATACCTCTCCCTGGTGGGATATAGAACACATTGGGATAGCCGTAAATATGAATGGCGCAATCGTGTACCAGGATAAGAATGACGAAAATATTGCACGGCGGGATGACCTGGGTGAGTTTTTAAATCGTCCCGTGTTTATCCTGCGAAGTAAGCAACGCTAAAAAAGTAGAACGCACCTTCGGGTGGGTTGCAGAAGGCGAAATAGCTTCAGGTGGGGATAGTGTGCATTCAGCGCAATGGCATTATCGCTCATCCTGAGGTTATTCAAGGATGTAACGCTAATTAAAAAGGAAAAACGCCTGTTTTACGCCGTGCGTTGACCACATTTTTTATCCTGCATTTTGTTACATCTCCCTTTTTTACTGGCGCAACTCATAAATAAACTGCTTTTTCACCCACTATTCACCCGATTAAAACCCCTCCAGAATCGGATAATCATGCCGATAACTCAACTAACGCAGGGCTGTTTATCGTGAATTCACTCTATACCGCTGAAGGTGTAATGGATAAACACTCGCTGTGGCAGCGTTATGTCCCGCTGGTGCGTCACGAAGCATTGCGCCTCCAGGTGCGGTTGCCGGCGAGCGTGGAACTGGACGATCTGCTACAGGCGGGCGGTATCGGGTTATTAAATGCAGTTGACCGATACGACGCTCTGCAAGGAACGGCATTTACGACTTACGCAGTTCAGCGTATTCGTGGTGCGATGCTGGACGAGTTGCGCAGCCGCGATTGGGTGCCGCGCAGCGTTCGTCGCAACGCGCGCGAAGTGGCGCATGCAATGGGACAGCTGGAACAGGAACTGGGGCGCAACGCGACGGAAACAGAAGTGGCGGAGCGTCTGGGTATTGCTGTTGAAGACTATCGTCAGATGTTGCTCGATACCAATAATAGCCAACTCTTCTCTTACGACGAGTGGCGCGAAGAGCATGGCGACAGTATCGAGCTGGTGACGGATGAGCATCAGCAAGAAAACCCGTTACACCATTTAATGGAAGGTAACTTACGCCAGCGCGTGATGGAAGCGATTGAAGCGTTACCAGAACGTGAACAGCTGGTGTTGACCCTTTATTACCAGGAAGAGCTTAATCTCAAGGAGATTGGCGCGGTGCTGGAAGTAGGGGAGTCGCGGGTTAGCCAGCTGCACAGCCAGGCCATAAAACGCTTACGGACAAAACTGGGTAAGTTGTAGGTGATTCATTCACCTGAAAATGCCGCACAACGTATTGACAACCAGGAGTTATCATGACGGTGCAGCACGCTAAAAGACGGCCTCTAAGCCGCTACCTGAAAGACTTTAAACACAGCCAGACGCATTGCGCCCACTGTAACAAGCTACTCGACCGTATCACGCTGGTACGTCGCGGTGAAATCGTGAATAAAATTGCGATCTCTCGCCTTGATACCTTACTGGATGAAGCCGCCTGGCGCGAAGAGCAAAAAGAGTGGGTAGCGCTTTGCCGTTTCTGTGGCGATCTCCATTGCAAAGAGCAAAGCGACTTCTTTGATATCATCGGCTTCAAACAGTTCCTGTTTGAGCAGACCGAGATGAGCCACGGCACCGTGCGTGAATATGTGGTGCGCCTGCGCCGTCTTGGTCAGCATCTCACTCTGCAGAACCTTTCCCCTGATCTGCTGAAGACCGGTTATCTGGATGAGAATCTGGAGCCATGGTTGCCTGCCACCAGCACCAACAACTACCGCATTGCGCTGCGCAAGTACGCGCAATATAAGGTACAAATGCCGGTGGCGTTACAGCAGAAAGTCCACGCCGAGACAACTTCTGATATATATTAAAAATGAATAAGATGTAGCGCAGTCGCCTTTGACCTTGCAGGCGATTTCTCTACACTACTCAAAAATTCCACTGTATCGGGGTATATATGAAATTAGCACTTCTGGGTCGTCAGGCGCTGATGGGTGTGATGGCCGTTGCGCTGGTCGCAGGGATGAGCGTGAAAACGTTCGCGGCGGAAAATCTGCTGAATAAAGTCAAAGAGCGCGGCACGCTGCTGGTTGGGCTGGAAGGGACCTATCCTCCGTTCAGCTTCCAGGGTGACGACGGTAAACTGACCGGTTTTGAAGTCGAGTTTGCCGAAGAGCTGGCGAAGCACCTGGGCGTCAAAGCCTCTCTCAAACCGACCAAATGGGACGGGATGCTGGCCTCGCTGGACTCTAAACGCATCGATGTGGTGATCAATCAGGTGACCATTTCTGATGAGCGTAAGAAGAAATATGATTTCTCCACGCCGTACACCGTGTCGGGTATCCAGGCGCTGGTGAAGAAAGGTAACGAAGGGACCATTAAGTCCGCGGCTGACCTGAAAGGGAAAAAAGTGGGCGTCGGTCTTGGGACCAACTACGAAGAGTGGCTGCGTCAGAACGTTCAGGGTGTAGATATCCGTACCTATGATGACGACCCGACGAAATATCAGGATCTCCGCGTCGGCCGTATCGATGCCATTCTGGTTGACCGTCTGGCCGCGCTGGACCTGGTGAAGAAAACCAACAATACCCTGGCCGTTGCGGGTGATGCGTTCTCTCGTCAGGAGTCTGGTGTGGCGGTGCGTAAAGGTAACGACGATCTGCTGAAAGCCATCGATGGCGCGATTGCAGAGATGCAAAAAGACGGCAGCCTGAAGGCGCTGTCTGAGAAGTGGTTCGGCGCCGACGTGACCAAATAAGCTTTGTGTGACAAAAAAAGGCGCTTTTAAAAGCGCCTTTTTTATTTATGACGTGACTACGTGCATAATAAAAATATCAATTCTTGTATGCGTTAACGGAGAACCCATGTCACTGCAGAATGTAACGCGCTTCCCCCGCCTGGAATTTATTGGGGCACCCACGCCGCTGGAGTACCTGCCGCGTTTTTCTGACTATTTAGGACGCGATATTTTCATCAAACGGGATGACGTGACGCCAATGGCGATGGGCGGCAACAAGCTGCGCAAGCTGGAATTCCTCGCCGCCGATGCCCTGCGCGAAGGGGCGGATACGCTGATCACCGCCGGGGCCATTCAGTCGAACCACGTTCGCCAGACGGCCGCAGTGGCGGCGAAGCTGGGGCTGCACTGCGTGGCACTGCTGGAAAACCCTATCGGAACACATGCGGAAAACTATCTGACCAACGGCAACCGCCTGCTGCTGGATCTGTTCAACGTGCAGGTTGAAATGGTCGATGCGTTGAACGATCCGAATGCGCAGCTTGAGGAGCTGGCCACGCGGCTGGAAGCTCAGGGGTTTCGGCCCTATGTGATCCCGGTCGGCGGTTCGAATGCACTGGGGGCGCTGGGTTATGTGGAGAGCGCGCTGGAAATCGCGCAGCAGTGTGAAGGCGCAGTGAGCTTATCCTCGGTGGTGGTTGCCTCCGGCAGCGCGGGCACGCATGCCGGGCTGGCGGTCGGACTTGAACAACTGATGCCGGACGTTGAACTGATTGGCGTGACGGTGTCCCGCAGCGTGCCCGAGCAAAAACCGAAGGTCGTTACATTACAGCAGGCGGTGGCTGAGCAGCTAGAGCTGAAGGCAAAAGCCGAGATCCTGCTGTGGGATGACTATTTTGCGCCGGGCTATGGCACGCCAAACGAAGAGGGTATGGAAGCGGTCAAACTGCTGGCGCGTCTGGAAGGTATCCTGCTTGACCCGGTCTACACGGGCAAGGCGATGGCAGGCCTGATTGACGGCATTACCCGCAAGCGCTTTAAGGATGAAGGCCCGATTTTATTCGTACACACGGGCGGAGCGCCCGCGCTGTTTGCCTATCATCCGCATGTTTAAAAATCAGGTCGAAAAATAATAATGCAAGAAAGTATTCAACTGGTTATTGATTCACTGCCCTTTCTGCTGAAGGGAGCGGTGTTTACCCTCCAGCTCAGCATCGGCGGGATGTTCTTCGGCCTGGTGCTCGGGTTTGTGCTGGCATTGATGCGCATGTCTCATGTCCTGCCGATTCGCTGGCTGGCACGGTTCTACATCTCCGTGTTTCGCGGTACGCCGCTTATCGCGCAGCTGTTTATGATTTACTACGGTTTGCCCCAGTTCGGCATCGAGCTTGATCCGATCCCCGCAGCGATGATTGGCCTGTCGCTTAACACCGCGGCATACACCTCCGAAACCCTGCGGGCGGCCATCTCGTCCATCGATAAAGGACAGTGGGAAGCCGCTGCCAGTATCGGGATGACGCCCTGGCAGACGCTGCGAAGGGCGATCCTGCCGCAGGCGGCGCGGGTGGCCTTGCCTCCGCTCAGCAACAGTTTTATCAGCCTGGTGAAAGATACTTCGCTTGCCGCGACGATCCAGGTGCCGGAACTGTTTCGTCAGGCGCAGCTCATCACGTCGCGCACGCTGGAGGTCTTCACCATGTATCTTGCGGCCTCGCTGATTTACTGGGTGATGGCGACCGTGCTCTCCGCGCTGCAGAACTACTTTGAAAACCAGCTTAACCGCCAGGAGCGAGATCCGAAATGAGTGCTATCGACGTTAAAAACCTGGTGAAAAAATTCCACGGTCAGACGGTGCTGCATGGCATCGACCTGGAAGTGGAGGAGGGTGAAGTGGTGGCGATCGTCGGCCCCAGCGGTTCGGGGAAAACCACGCTGTTGCGCAGTATTAATTTACTCGAGCAGCCGGAAGGGGGAACGATCCGCGTGGGTGATATCACCATCGATACCGGGAAATCTTTCGCGCAGCAGAAAGGGTTGATCCGCCGTTTGCGACAGCATGTGGGTTTTGTGTTTCAAAGCTTCAATCTTTTCCCGCACCGCACGGTGCTGGAGAACATCATTGAAGGCCCGGTCATTGTGAAGGGCGAGCCGAAGGAAGAAGCCACAGCCCGCGCGCGTGAGCTGCTGGCAAAAGTGGGGCTGGCAGGAAAAGAGACCAGCTACCCGCGACGTTTGTCCGGCGGACAACAGCAGCGCGTGGCCATTGCCCGTGCGCTGGCGATGCGCCCTGAGGTAATATTATTTGACGAACCTACTTCCGCGCTTGACCCGGAGCTGGTGGGGGAGGTGCTGAATACTATCCGTCAGCTGGCGCAAGAGAAGCGCACGATGGTGATCGTTACGCATGAAATGAGTTTTGCCCGTGACGTAGCCGACCGGGCCATCTTTATGGATCAGGGCCGCATCGTTGAGCAGGGGCCAGCTAAGCGCTTATTTGCTGACCCTCAGCAGCCGCGAACCCGGCAGTTCCTGGAAAAGTTCCTCATGCAGTAGCATATTGCACTAATTTGCTCCAGAATTTTCCGCTGGAGCAAATTATTCTCCACTGACCTCTCCCGGCAAACTTTTTTATACCATTCAGTTCGGTTAAACCGTATTAAAGCTGAAGGTAATTGCGAATTTGCCGATATTTTGCAGTTATAAATAAGATTTATGTGGTAGTTTATATTCACCATAAGAATGATTATCTTTATCAGGGGCTTCATTAAGTAAGTATGAGGGATTCAGACTTTTTCACGTGGCGACGGAAATGCTTCCTTCGCTTTCAGGCGTTGACCTGTGCTGACGAGGTTTATCAAGAACTTCAGCAGCAAACACAGGCGCTCGAATTTGATTACTTCTCACTCTGCGTTCGACATCCGGTGCCGTTTACGCGCCCGAAGATTTCTGTACATTCCAGTTATCCCGATCGGTGGATGGCGCAATATAAGTCTGAGAATTATTTCGCGGTCGATCCGGTGCTTAAACCGGAGAACTTTATCCAGGGCCATTTACCCTGGACCGATGAATTATTCGCGGATGCCCAGGAATTATGGGGCGGGGCGCAGGACCACGGCATTCGCAAAGGCATAACGCAATGTCTGATGCTGCCGAATCATGCGCTCGGGTTCCTTTCGGTCTCCCGAACCAGCCTGCGCGAAAATGCGATCCACCATGAAGAGATCGAGCTGCGGCTGCAAATGCTGGTGCAAATGGCGCTGACGTCGTTGCTGAGGTTCGAACATGAGACGGTCATGCCGCCCGAAATGAAATTCAGTAAGCGCGAGCGCGAGATCCTGAAGTGGACAGCGGAAGGTAAAACGTCGGCGGAAATAGCCATCATTCTCTCGATTTCGGAGAATACGGTTAATTTCCATCAAAAGAATATGCAGAAGAAATTCAACGCGCCGAACAAAACGCAGATTGCCTGTTACGCGGCGGCGACAGGACTGATCTGACTGAAAAAACGTTCTGCGTGGCAGACAAGACAACGGCTGAATACTTTGCATCCAGCCGTTTTTTATTACTGACGGTAAGCCTGTTTAATCTGCTTAACCGTATTGGCAAATACCTCTGACTCTGCCTGGTCTTCCATCTGCGCGATCTGTTTTTCCATTTTAATGATCACACGTCCCGCGTCCGCCTGACCCATGGCCTGCAACATAAGCGTCAGCAACGATTTCAGACAGTTTACTTCCTGTGCCAGTTCCTGGTTATTCTCAGCAGTGGCAAATTCAGGTGTGCTCATTTATTTTCCTCAATATAAAACAGCGCGCGAGCGCGACGATGAAAGTTATGGCGCCGGAGTATATCACAAGCTGAGACAAAAAAAGCAGTGGTTGTTTTTTGTACTTTTCCGCATTTTGTTTATTTGCGTAAACAGAACGTCGCAGTAATCTGGCCATCCGCGTAAGACAATTAATTGTTTTGCGCCGGTTCGACTGTCGTTAATTGTTGTTACAAAAAGTTAAGAACTGTTTTGTGCGAAAGTTATTAACGATTTTTTTGTAACCTTTTGAATACAGATGCTTAAAAATAGACTTAAAAGCCCATTCCATGCGGGGTCGCTTTCCACGTGCTGTACAAGCTAATTTCCAGAAACGAGAGCGTAATCGAATAGTCGCTTTTTTAACGATTTAATCTTGTGAGGAAAACCGTTAATATAAAGGCAATAAGCAGTCAGTAGCGTTATCCCTATTCTGGAGACATTTCCTTTGATCAACGTCCTTCTTGTTGATGACCACGAACTGGTGCGCGCAGGGATACGACGCATTCTTGAAGATATAAAAGGCATCAAAGTGGCCGGTGAGGCCTGCTGTGGCGAAGACGCGGTGAAATGGTGCCGTGCTAACTCGGCAGACGTTGTGCTGATGGATATGAACATGCCCGGTATTGGCGGGCTTGAGGCCACGCGCAAAATTGCCCGCACCTTTGTTGATACCAAAGTCATCATGCTGACCGTGCATACGGAAAACCCGCTTCCTGCCAAAGTGATGCAGGCGGGAGCCGCCGGATACCTGAGTAAAGGCGCCGCACCTCAGGAAGTGGTTAATGCTATCCGTTCTGTTTATGCCGGGCAGCGTTACATCGCCTCGGACATTGCACAACAAATGGCGTTGAGTCAGATTGAACCGGAAAAAACGGCATCGCCCTTTGCCTGTTTGTCTGAGCGCGAATTGCAGATTATGCTAATGATCACTAAAGGTCAGAAGGTGAATGAGATTTCGGAGCAACTGAATCTCAGCCCGAAAACGGTCAACAGCTACCGCTATCGTATGTTCAGTAAACTGAACATTCATGGTGATGTCGAATTGACTCACCTGGCCATTCGTCATGGTCTGTGTAATGCGGAGTCGTTAGTAAGTCAGTGAATGAAGCGTTCGATTCAAAATCATTTCTAAAAACCGTTACGAGCCAGCCTGGCGTCTATCGTATGTATGACGCTGGCGGCACGGTGATCTATGTGGGTAAGGCAAAAGACCTCAAAAAACGCCTATCCAGCTACTTTCGAAGCAATCTGGCCTCCCGTAAGACCGAAGCGCTGGTCGCATTAATACACAATATTGATGTCACCGTGACCCATACGGAGACCGAAGCGCTGCTGCTTGAACACAACTACATTAAGCTTTATCAGCCGCGCTATAACGTCCTGTTGCGCGATGATAAGTCCTATCCTTTTATCTTCCTGAGCGGAGACACCCATCCACGTCTGGCGATGCACCGTGGTGCCAAACATGCGAAGGGTGAATATTTTGGGCCATTCCCTAACGGCTATGCGGTGCGCGAAACGCTGGCACTGCTGCAAAAAATCTTCCCTATCCGCCAGTGTGAGAACAGCGTCTACCGTAACCGTTCGCGCCCGTGCCTGCAGTACCAGATTGGTCGCTGCCTGGGGCCGTGCGTTGAGGGGCTGGTCAGTGAAGAAGAGTATGCCCAGCAGGTTGAATACGTACGTCTGTTTTTAGCCGGGAAGGACGATCAGGTTCTGACGCAGCTTATTGCGCGCATGGAAAAAGCCAGCGGCGCGCTGGAGTTTGAAGAGGCGGGGCGCATCCGCGATCAAATTCAGGCCGTTCGCCGCGTCACCGAGAAACAGTTTGTCTCCAACACCGGTGACGATCTCGACGTGATTGGCGTTGCTTATGATGCCGGTCTGGCCTGCGTGCACGTGCTCTTTATTCGTCAGGGTAAAGTGCTGGGCAGCCGAAGCTATTTCCCGAAGGTACCGGGCGGTACAGAGATGGGGGAAGTGGTCGAGACGTTTGTTGGTCAGTTCTACCTGCAGGGAAGTCAGATGCGAACGCTGCCCTCGGAGATCCTGCTCGACTTTAACCTGGACGATAAAACGCTGCTCTCAGAGTCGCTTTCCAGTCTCGCCGGACGTCGGGTTAACGTTCAGACCAGGCCGCGCGGCGACCGTGCGCGTTATCTGAAGCTCGCCCGAACCAATGCGGCCACCGCCCTGACGACCAAACTTTCTCAGCAGTCGACGGTTCATCAGCGTTTAACCGCGCTGGCGACGCAGTTGAAGCTGCCGGAAATCAAACGTATGGAGTGCTTCGACATCAGCCATACGATGGGTGAACAGACGGTCGCCTCCTGCGTGGTATTCGATGCAAATGGTCCGCTGCGGGCAGAGTATCGCCGCTATAATATTACCGGGATCACCCCGGGCGATGACTATGCGGCGATGAACCAGGTACTGCGTCGGCGCTACGGCAAAGCCATCGAAGAGAGCAAAATCCCGGACGTTATTCTGATCGACGGCGGGAAAGGGCAGCTCGGCCAGGCGAAGGCGGTATTTGAATCGCTCGATGTGGAGTGGGACAAAAACCATCCGCTGCTGTTGGGCGTGGCGAAAGGGGCGGACCGCAAAGCCGGGCTGGAGACGCTATTCTTTGAGCCAGAAGGAGAGGGCTTCAGCCTGCCGCCGGATTCCCCTGCGCTGCACGTGATCCAGCATATCCGCGATGAATCACACGATCACGCGATCAGCGGGCACCGTAAGAAAAGAGCGAAGGTTAAAAACACCAGTACCCTTGAAACCATTGAGGGCGTTGGGCCAAAGCGTCGCCAGATGCTGCTGAAGTATATGGGCGGATTGCAAGGATTACTCAATGCCAGCATGGAAGAAATTGCAAAAGTGCCGGGTATTTCGCAAGGGCTGGCAGAAAAGATCTACTACTCGTTGAAACATTGAGGGCTCTGTAGCAACATAGAGCTAAATTTTACTGACAACAGACAGTTACCGTCATTATGCGATTTAATATCCCTACGTTGCTCACCCTTTTTCGCGTCGTACTTATCCCGTTCTTTGTGCTGGCATTTTACCTGCCGGTGGTATGGGCACCGTTTGCCTGTGCGCTCATCTTCCTCGTGGCGGCGGTCACGGACTGGTTTGACGGTTATCTGGCGCGTCGCTGGAACCAGAGCACGCGGTTTGGCGCCTTCCTCGATCCGGTCGCCGATAAAGTGATGGTTGCAATCGCGATGGTGCTGGTGGCTGAGCATTATCACACCTGGTGGGTAACGCTGCCGGCGGCAACAATGATTGGCCGCGAGATCATCATCTCCGCGCTGCGCGAGTGGATGGCGGAATTGGGTAAACGCAGCAGCGTGGCGGTCTCCTGGATCGGTAAAGTCAAAACCACTGCGCAAATGGCTGCGCTGGTATGGATGCTGTGGCGTCCAAATGCCTGGGTTGAGTGGGCAGGAATCGGTCTGCTGTGGGTTGCAGCTGTGCTGACGCTGTGGTCGATGCTGCAATATCTGAACGCTGCACGCGGTGATTTGCTTGAACAGTGATCGTTTCGGCGCAATTTTCAGCAAACGATCCTGAGATGCAAAAATAACGTTGACTCACCACGTCATATCAGTAGAATGCAACGCATCGAACGGCGGCACGGTTTGCCGGACGATAATGAAATCAAGTGGTTAGATATCATCTTGATGACATGCGGGAATAGCTCAGTTGGTAGAGCACGACCTTGCCAAGGTCGGGGTCGCGAGTTCGAGTCTCGTTTCCCGCTCCAGATAAAATGCATCGGCAATCGCGGGTGCAGGTCGAAAGACAAAAGATTTACGGCGCGTTAGCAAAGCGGTTATGTAGCGGATTGCAAATCCGTCTAGTCCGGTTCGACTCCGGAACGCGCCTCCACTTTCTTCCCTGGCCGGATGGTGGAATCGGTAGACACAAGGGATTTAAAATCCCTCGGCGTTCGCGCTGTGTGGGTTCAAGTCCCACTCCGGCTACCATGGGAAAGCAAAAGAATAATCAAAGCAATAAGCAGTGTCGTGAAACCGCCCCTAAGGCGGTTTTTTTATATCTTTTTATCCACCGCTTTAATTAACTGCACCGCTTTACGTCCTCCTCCAAACCTTATTCCCTTCACCAATAAAAATCCCTTACGCTGAAACATCTCATAATACATATTGTTGATTTATAAACGTTTGATTAATCATAATTTGGATGAATGTCAAAAAACGCTCTCGGGCAAACTGATACGCTTTCTGCTCCGATAGTAAGGGAAGTGTATGTATGTTATTGACTAAACATAAATTAAAAGATGATATCGCTGTAACATTACGCCGCCCCGCAGATTCTGTTAAGGCTCCGGTTGTGATCCTTTGCCATGGATTTTGCGGTATTCAGGAAATTTTACTGCCACGCTATGCTGAGGCGTTTACTCAGGCGGGCTTTGCCACCATCACCTTCGATTATCGGGGCTTTGGTGAAAGCGGAGGGGAACGCGGAAGGCTGGTTCCTGCGCTGCAAATCGAAGACATTTGTTCGGTTATCGACTGGGCTGAGGCGCAGTCAGAGATCGACGGGCACCGCATAGCGCTGTGGGGCACTTCGCTGGGCGCCTGCCATGTCTTCGCCGCTGCGGTTGAACGCCCCCGGATCAAAGGCATCATCAGTCAGATGGGCTTTGCGGATGGCGAGGCCATTGTCACCGGCAAGATGAACGAGCAGGAGAAGCAAGGATTTGTCGCAACGCTCGACAAGATGGTGGAAAAACGCGAGCGTCTGGGCAAGGAAATGTTCGTTGCCATTACCAAAGTGCTGGGTGATGAAGAGTCGAAAGCCTTCTTTGAGGCCAATAAAGAGCGCTATCCATCGATGGATATCAAAATCCCGTTCCTCACGGTGTATGAAACGCTCAATTATAAACCGTACCAGAATGCCGAAAAGGTTAACTGCCCAACGCTGGTGGTTGTAGCCGGCAACGATACGGTAAATGAACCGCAACAGGGCGTGGCGTTATATGACTCTGTGAAAGCCGATGATAAAACCTTATACGTTGAAGAAGGCGCTAAGCATTACGATTTGTATGATGGCAAGCACTTCGACAATGTGATCAACCAGCAGCTGGCATGGCTCAAAGGCCGCCTGTAAGCGGAGCCAGCCGTTTAAATCAGCCCCGCAACGGCGGGGCTTTTCGCTACCCAAACCGCGTTAAGCTCCGCCCAGATACGCCTTCCTGACCTCCTGGTTCCCTAATAACTCTGCGCCGCTGCCGCTTAAACGAATTTGCCCGTTCACCATGACATACCCCCGGTCCGAAAGGGTTAACGCATGGTGGGCGTTCTGCTCGACCAGAAAAATGGTCATCCCGTTACGGGCCAGCTCCCGAAGCGTCTGGAAAATCTGCTTCACGACGATGGGGGCCAGCCCCAGGCTCGGTTCATCCAGCAGCAACAGTCTGGGGCGGCTCATCAGGGCGCGGGCGATGGCTAACATCTGCTGTTCACCACCGGACAGGGTCATCGCCCGCTGGTTGCGCCGCTCCTTAAGACGCGGAAACAGCTCAAACATGCTTTGCATATCCTGGGCGGCATACTGATTGCCGACAGGTATCGTGCCCATGAGCAGGTTCTCTTCAACGGTCATATCCGGGAAGATGCGCCGTCCCTCAGGTGCCTGCGCAATGCCGCCGGAGGCAACGTAGTGCGTGGACTTGTGGCTAATGTCCTCATTGCAAAAAAGGATCTGCCCGTGACGAATACGCGGCTGCCCGAAGATGGACATCAGAAGGGTGGATTTCCCCGCGCCGTTGGCCCCGATCAGCGCCACGGTCTCGCCCTTATTAACCTCTAGAGAGACCTGCTTTAGCGCCTGGATCACGCCGTAATAGACATCGACATTGCGAAACTCCAGCATCGGCTCACTCACAGGATGACCTCACTTTCGTCGGTGCCGAGGTAGGCGGCAATGACCTTTTCATCATGCTGAATGTGCTCCGGTTTCCCCTGGGCAATCACGTCGCCGTGATCGAGCACAATAATCTCATCGGATATCTCCATCACCATGCCCATGTCATGTTCGATCAGCAATACGGTGATGTCATGATGGTCGCGCAGGAAGCGAATGATATCGCTCAGCTTGTGCGTTTCAACCGGGTTTAACCCGGCGGCCGGTTCGTCCAGACAGATCATTTCCGGGCCGGTACACATCGCCCGCGCGATTTCGAGGCGGCGCTGCTGGCCGTAAGACATCTCACCCGCAAGGCGGTTGGCACAATCCACCAGATCCACCACTTCCAGCCAGTAAAAGGCCCGGTCCAGCGCGTCGCTTTCAGCCCGCCTGTAGGCGGGCGTGTTCAGTATCCCGGCCAGAAGATGGCGGTTAACGCGCATATGCTGGGCAACAAGGAGGTTCTCAACCACCGACATTTCGCGAAAAAGACGGATGTTCTGAAACGTGCGCGCCAGCCCGGCACGGTTGACCAGATGCGTACCGCCGAACATCTTATAAAACAGCCGCTGTGCGAGCTGCGCCGGGTTTACCCAGTCGCCGGGCTGAAATTTCTGGCCGAGCACCTGAATGACGTTGGTGGTCTTATGCCGCGTGCTGAACAGAATGTTCCCCCCTGATGCCTTATAAAATCCGGTCAGGCAGTTAAACACCGTCGTTTTTCCCGCCCCGTTTGGCCCAATCAGGGCGGTGATGGACCCGCGCTGAATAGAAAGGCTGACATCGTTGAGCGCCTTAATCCCGCCAAAATGCATCATCAGGTGTTCCACGCTCAGTATCGTCTCCTTCATGGTGCGACTCCTTTGCGTATAGCATATCCGCTGCGGTTAATGCGGATTAAACCGCGGGGCCGCCAGATCATCATGACCACCATCAGCATGCCAAACAGCAGCACGCGGTACTCGGCAAAGCTGCGCAGCAGCTCCGGGGTGACGGTGAGAACAAAGGCCGCCAGCACCACGCCCACCGTGGAACCCATTCCGCCCAGCACCACAATGGCGAGGATCAGCGCGGATTCAAAGAAGGTGAAAGAGGTGGGGTTCACGAAACCCTGGTAGGTGGCGAAAAACACCCCGGCGATACCGGCAGTCGATGCCCCCAGCGTAAAGGCCGACAGCTTGACCAGCACGTGATTCAGCCCCATTGACCGGCAGGCGATCTCATCCTCGCGCAGCGCTTCCCACGCCCGGCCAATCGGCATTCGCGTCAGGCGATGCTTGATATACAGCACCAGCAGCACGACAAGGAAAAGCACCGCGTAAATAAAAATGAATTTCATGTTGGGGTTGTAGGTCAGGCCAAAAAATTCGTGGAACGGCACGCCGCCTTCTTTCGCCCGCCGCCCAAACTCAAGGCCGAAAAAGGTGGGAGGAGGGGCAGAAACGCCGTTCGGGCCGCCGGTGAACGTCAGCCAGTTATTAAGAACCAGGCGAATAATCTCTCCGAACCCGAGCGTCACGATTGCCAGGTAGTCACCGTGCATGCGCAGCACCGGGAATCCCAGCAGCGCGCCCGCTGCGGCGGCCATCAGGGCGGCCAAAGGCAGCATCGTCCAGAACCCCAGCCCCAGATACTGATAACCGAGGGCCAGACCATAGGCACCGATGGCATAAAAGGCGACATACCCGAGATCTAACAGCCCGGCCAGCCCGACCACGATGTTCAGCCCAAGGCCGAGCAGCACGTAGATGAGCCCGAGGATCGCCACCGTCAGCACGTATTTTGTCGCGACAAAGGGAAAGCAGATCGCCAGGGCGATAATCAGGGGAATGATCCAGCGCATCCGGCTTTTGTATTCCGGGGGACGAACGTAGACCCCCGCGCTGTCGGCCTCAAAGCGTGCCTGAAAACGTCTGCCGGGGGATGTCCCTAAAAAAACGCTCAGTACAAACCGCCCGAGCATCACGATAGCGACAATCCACACCAGCCGCTGCCATTTGAAGTTGAAGCTGTAGCCGTCCAGCACGACGCCCGCGATGGGGCCGAAAATGATAAGCGCCACCAGGCCAGAGAAGATGGCATCAAGGACGCAGCGTTTAAGGGAAAAACCGTCAGAGGCAACCGTGAGTGTCGTCATTGCTTTCTCTCTTACACTTTGGCTACGACAGGGCGGCCCAGCAGCCCCTGAGGACGGAAAATCAGGATCACCACCAGTAATCCAAACGAGAAAACATCTTTATAATCCGAGTTCACCATCCCGGAAAATTGCGCTTCGGCGACCCCCAGGATCAGCCCGCCCAGCATCGCTCCGGGTAACGAGCCAATGCCGCCGAGCACCGCCGCCGTAAAGGCCTTAATACCAATCACAAAGCCGACGTAGAAATCAAAGGTGCCGTAATTCATGGTGATCAACACCCCGGCCAGCCCGGCCATCGCCGCGCCAATCACAAACACCAGCGAGATAATACGGTCGGTGTTTATCCCCAGGATGGAGGCCATTTTGCGATCCTGCTGTACCGCCCGGCACATCCGCCCCAGGCGCGTGCTGCTGATTATCCAGGTGAGCAGCAGCATGCCCGCGAACGACGCGATCAGAATGAACACCTTGGTGTAGGTGATCTGAACAAAGCCGTCGCCCAGATGAAACCGCAGCACGCCATCCAGCATCGTCGGCACGCCCTGCTGGCGTGGCCCCTGACTGAGCTGGGCGTAGTTTTGCAGAATAAGGGACATCCCGATGGCGGAGATCAGCGGCGCGAGGCGCGTGGAGTTGCGCAGCGGCCTGTAGGCTATCCGCTCGATGGTCCAGCCGTACACGCCGGTGACGACGATGGTGAAGACCAGCGTGCCGAGGATCAGCAAAGGGAACGACTGCAAGCCGAAGAATGACAGCAGCGCGAGACCAATGGCGCACAGGTAAGCCGAGATCATATAGACTTCGCCGTGCGCGAAATTAATCATGCCGATGATGCCATAAACCATGGTATAGCCGATGGCGATGAGTCCGTAGACGGAACCGAGGGTTAATCCGTTAATTAACTGCTGCAGGAAGAATGTGCTCATCATTGCGCGCTCGTGTAATAGGCCAGCGCAGCTGGCGCAGCCTGATGTGTCGTTGGCGCCAGCAGGCAGGCCCGCTGGCGTTGAGCGTGACTCCGTCCCGTTACTGAACTTCCTTATATTTTCCTTTATCATCCCACTGATAAACCACGTAGTCAGAGACCTTCAGGTCGCCTTTGCTATCCCAGGCTTTTTTGCCCATCACCGTCTCCACGGCGTTGGCTTTCAACCATTCGCTGGCTTTGGCGGAATCGGTCCCTTTTGTGGCGTTGAATGCGGCGGCAATGGCCTGAATGGAGGCATAGGCGTAGAGGGTATAGCCTTCGGGTTCAAACTTACCGGCGCGGAATTTGTCGATAACGGCTTTGCCGTCCGGGATCAGGCGGGGGTCTTTACCAAAGGTCATGTAGATGCCGTTGGTGTACTTCGCTCCTCCGGCCGCCGTGACCATCTCTTCGTTGACGATGCAGTCCCCGGAGAAGAAACTGGCCTGTACGCCTTGCTCACGCATCTGGCGCACCAGCGGACCGGCTTCAGGATGGCATCCGCCGAAGAACACCACGTCCGGTTTTTGCGCACCGATCTTGGTCACCAGCGCGTTAAAGTCTTTTTCGCCGCGCGACAGCCCTTCATACATCACGTCCTTAACGCCGCGTTTTGCCAGCGCCGCTTTGGTCGCATCCGCCAGCCCCTGGCCGTAGGTATCTTTATCGTGGATGATGATCACGCGTTTCGCTTTCAGCTTGTCGATAATGAAATCGCTGGCGACCTGGCCCTGCTGGTCATCGCGCCCGCACATGCGGAACATATCGCTCATGCCGCGTTCGGTAATCAGCGGGTTGGTCGAACCGGGGGTGATAGAGAGGATGCCCGCGTCACTGTATACCTCTGAGGCGGGCATGGTTGACGAGGAGCAGAAGTGCCCGACCACGGCGTTGACTTTATCCTGGTCAACCAGGCGGTTGGCGACGGCGACTGCCTGTTTTGGCTCGCATGCATCATCGCCCTGAACCAGTTTAATTTTCTCGCCGTTGATGCCACCGGCGGCGTTAATATCTTCCGCAGCCTGCGTCGCGCCGTGCCAGTATTGATCGCCATAGGTGGCGTTTGGCCCGGTGAACGGGCCAGCAACCCCAATCACGACATCGGCCTGTGCGGAAAATGCCGTCACCAGACAGCCGGCCAGCACGAGAGAAAGGGGACTTCTGATAAATTTCAGCGACATTATGATGTTCCTTAGCATAGAGGTTTTTGCATCAGGTATTAACCCGAACGCCTGATGACGTCGTTAATCCAAAAACAAAAGCAAGAACAAAACGCACGAAATCCAGGCAACACAGCGCGTAATACGGCGAGGTTTCGTTGTGCCAGTCAGCACGCAGAACATTAAGCAAAAACGTTGCCAGAATGGTTAGTCCCTTGACCGGGTTGTGACATGTTGAGTATAGAGTGCCGTTTTATCCCGCCTTGCGGGATGAGGTGAAATTACAGCGGAGATCACATCTCGTTAACACTAAAGCCCATAAGTTGTGCAAGCGTCACGATTTGCACGTTTTTGCAGCAATAAAGGCCTAAACTTCAGATAGGCACGGGCGGCGATATGTGTCAGGATCTTTTCCTTTTTAGATCAGGAGTGTCAGCGATGACTGAAGGCCCATTAAATGAAAGCGAAATGACATGGCTTGAAGAGACCTTAATGTCTTACGGCCATGACGATGCGTCTGTCATTGACGTGTCTGAACTGGACGGTATGCTTACCGCCGTGCTTTCCGGCCCCGTTGTACCTGAACCCGACACCTGGCTGGTGGCGGTATGGGGCGGCGAGAAGTACATTCCGCGCTGGAAAAACGATCGCGAAATGAACCGGTTCATCGATCTCTGCTTTAAGCATATGAACGACATTGCCGAGCGCCTGAGCGAGTACCCGGATCAGTTTGAGCCAATGTTTGGCTTTAACGACGTGGACGGGCAGAGCTTCACCGTGGTTGAAGAGTGGTGTTATGGCTATATGCGCGGTGTGGCCTTAACCGACTGGTCGGCGTTACCTGAAGAGCTAAAAGCCGATCTGGACGTTATCGCCCTGCACGGAACGGAAGAGAACAGCGAGAAGCTGGATGAACTGTCCGAAGAGGCGTATTTCGCCAGCATCGAGCGCATCCAGCCTGCGGCGCTGCGCTTGTACAACTACTGGATGGCGAACCCGCAAGAGCCGGAGGCGAAAAAGCCGATCGTCAACGGCACCAAAGTTGGACGTAACGATCCTTGTCCTTGCGGAAGCGGGAAGAAGTTTAAAAGCTGCTGTCTGCATTAATCAAAAAAGGGGCTCACATTGAGCCCCTTTCGTTATCCAACTTCCGGGAGTAGCCCTGCAACGATCAGGAACTGCACCAGAATAATCGCTACGCCACAGGCAAACACCAGATACAGCAGCGGTTTACCGCCCGCCACGCGGTAGCCCTGTTGAGGATGCTGCTCCCGGCTTTTCCAGGCGAGCAGCGACGGCAGCAGCAGGGCCAGTACGGATAACGCGACGCCCGCATACCCCAGCGCCATAACAAACCCGCGCGGGTAGAACAGCGCGAAGGCCAGCGGTGGCAGGAAGGTGATCGCCCCCGTCTGTAAACGTCCGGCAACGCTATTTCGGCGCTGGAACAGATCTGCCAGATAATCGAACAGGCCGAGGGCGACGCCGAGGAATGAGGTCGCCAGCGCCAGGTCGGCGAAAAGATGCACCGCCAGCTCGACGTGTGAAGAGGTCACGACGTTACGCAGAGCCACCAGCAACCCGTTCAGCCCGGCGTGTTCGGCCATCATGCCCATAAAGGTGGAGGAATCAATGCTCCCCAGCGTAACCAGCTGCCAGAAAATATAGGCGATCAGCGGTATGGCGCTGCCGATAATAAACACGCGGCGCAGCTTACGGATATCGCCCTGCATATAGCTAACAATGCTGGGCACGCTGCCGTGGAAGCCGAACGAGGTGAAAATGACCGGGATGGCGGACAAGGCCAGCCCTTTTTCAAGAGGTAACGTCAGCAGGTTAACCTTGTGGATATGCGGTGCCAGCAGCACCAGCATGGCAATCAGAAAGAGAATTTTGGCGCTGAACAGAAAGCGATTGAACAGATCGACCAGCGATGTCCCCACGCACACCACGCCGCCGCCGATAAGGGTAAAGAAGATCACACCGGTTGCGGGTGAAATGTTGAAACCGAACGCGTCGTTAATGCTGGAGGCAATCAGCTCTCCGGCCCCGCTGATGTAGGCGGCGGTCAGGGCATACATCAGGAACATCATGCTAACGCCTGCGATCCACTGACCGTATCGCCCAAGGTAGCGGGCAGCAAGCGAACCCAGACCCGTGTCGGCAGGCACATGCTGATAAACCTCCAGCAGCAGCAGGGCGGTATAGCACATCAGCGCCCAAAGCCCGACCAACAGCAGTAGCGTCACGCTGAATCCCACACCGGCCGCCGCCAGCGGCATCGCCAACATTCCTGCGCCAATTGTGGTTCCGGCGACGATAAAAATACTTCCCAGGGTTCTGTTCTTCACACTTTCCTCTACAGCCATTCGATATCGCGACCCAATCTGCGGCGCAGAGTAAGGGAAAAGCGCCGGCTCGTCAAATCCACGTTACAAGGTGTGTAAAGCATTAATTACAGCGTGAGGCGTTAAGCGAAACCTGAGCCAGTGCAAGGCGCGCGTGACGTGGTAAGGGTAGTCTCGCGGTTTCTTTTGAGGAGGTTAAGATGTCAATTCACGGGCACGACGTACTTACGATGATGATTGAGTCAGGTGAGCAGTATTCTGAGCAGAGTCTGATTGAGGCCATTCATGCGCGCTTTGGTGAAGTCGCGCGTTTTCATACCTGTTCGGCATCGGATATGACGGCGTCGGAGTTAGTCGCATTTCTCGCGGCCAGGGGTAAATTTATTCCCGTTGCTGAGGGCTTCTCAACGCACGAAAGTAAAATCTGCCGCCATTAAAAAAACGGTGCTGAAGGATCAGCACCGTTTGTGGAATTAATTCTGGGTATCAAGCGTGGAAAGTTCTTTATCAATAAAGTAGAGACCTTCACCCGATTTACCGGCCAGGGATAATTTATCCAGCACCGATTTAAACAGCTTCTCTTCTTCATGCTGCTCAGCAACGTACCACTGCAGGAAATTAAAGGTTGGATAATCCTGACTGGTCATGGCGGCGTGCGCCAGTTCGTTAATTTTCTGCGTGATCAGCTGCTCGTGCTCGTACGTGGCGCGGAACAGTTCATCCAGCGAGCCATATTCCGCGACCGGCGAGGCCACCGTATCAATACGCGGCAGGCTGCCCGTATCGGTCAGATAGTCAAACAGGCGCTGCATGTGCGTCATCTCTTCCTGCGCGTGGCGACGCAGGAACGCGGCCGCACCTTCGAAACTGTGATAGCTGCACCAGGCGCTCATCTGTTGATAAAGCAGGGAGGAATAAAGCTCAAGGTTCATTTGGGTATTGAGCTTGTCGATCATTTCAGGTTTAAGCACGGTGCCGCTCCACGTTATTATTTCGGGTTCAGGATGAGCGTCACTATAATTTGTTATTTAAATATTTGCAAAAAGTAAAATAAATAGATTTTTATTAAAAATACGAATGGGAATAACACGCATTGGCACTCGATTAATTTATATTAATGAGAATTGTTTTTGTTCCTGATAAAAGAGTCTGCCAGCGGTCACTGGCAGCAGGAATTAATACCACGGATTAGTGACGCCAGGGTTAATCGCATAGCCCATGCATTTGTACTGAATGGTCACTGTTTCATTCAAACACAGGGAGCCGCCGATCAGCTTACAGGTTTTAATGGGCTGGCCATAGGCGGAGGCGGCGGAATATCCCATGCTTTGACAGGCTTTGGTCGCCGTGCCGTGAGTGACATACTCGTCATAATGGGCGTTCTGCAATGGCGCCTGACCGTAGTCCAGACGAACGACGCCGTTTGGCGCGTCCAGGCTGCTTACCTGGGCCTGACGGGTTACGCTGCATCCCGTAAGAAGCAAAACTGTACCGGCAACGAAAAGTCTTTTCATGGTTCGCTCTACATGAGTGTAAAGAGGTTATCGTACCGATTGATGACCACAGCAATGCCAGGAATAGCCAGCCAAACAGCGCTTTCTCTTTGCAACGAAGGGTATTAGTCGGCCATTTCGTCAAAAATCGTCCTGAACCGCTCATGATGCAGACGGAACAGCGCGACAAGCTGCGGGTCGAAATGCCGCCCGGCCCCCTTGAAGATCACCTCGCACGCCTCTTCGTGAGAAAAACTCGGCTTATAGACCCGCTTTTGCCGCAGGGCGTCATACACGTCGGCCAGAGCGAGGATCCGTGCTTCAAGTGGGATTTGCTCCCCGCGCAGCCCCTCCGGGTAACCGCTGCCGTCCCATTTTTCGTGGTGAAAGTGGATAAGATTCTCCGCCACCGCGCCCAGTTCAAGCCCCTGAATAATACGCCAGCCTTTCAGCGTATGGAGCTTCATTTCGGCAAACTCCTCGGCGGTTAGCGGGCCTTGCTTGCGCAGGATGCGGTCTGGCACCGCGATCTTTCCCACGTCGTGTAGAGAGGCAAAGTGCTCAATGTCGCGCACCGTCTGGCCTGAAAGCCCCAGCTCCCGGGCCATCAGCCCGCAATATTTTGCCACCCGCTGAATATGGCTGCCGGTTTCGTCGTCGTGGGCGCGGTTGACCCTCTCCAGAGCCTGCACCATGTTCCGGTTAACGATACGGCTCTTGCGGATATGGCGGCGCATCATTATCAGCATGCCGAGACTGAAAAGTGCGGCGATCAGCAAAATCACGCTGATGATTTTAAGCGTGTTTTTCGTGAGGCTCGGGAAGGGGCTATCGTCCGCACGCCGTTCAATCTGCGTCCGGAACTCCGACAGACGATGGATTTGGGTCAAAAGGTGAAACAGCGGATGATCGGGGTCGACCCACGGGCCGATGATGTATTCTGAGCGGGTCACGCCCGCCACCTTTAATACCCCACGAAACAGCTCATTCCCGCGAAGTGTCGTTTCAAGCGAGCTAAGATCGCCGAGGATAAAATCGATTTTGTTATCCTCAATCGCATCGATCAGCTCGTCAATGCTGCGGCGCGTCACCACGATCGCATCGCTGCCAAACCGCTGCGGCAGATAGGTGGCGGCGAAAGATCCCTCCAGCACCCCGACGCGCTGGCTGCGAATGCTCTCCTCATCCCATAAAAACGGCCTGCCGATGGCATTGTAATAGACGTTGTGCCAGACAATGTCCGGGCCAATGCGCCCCCGGGCATGTTCAGCATCGTCACGCTCCGCAATATCCACCAGACGTACCGGCCACGCCTCGCGGGGCAGGTTGCTGGCATAGTTATCGATAAAGGTAACGTCGACCTTAAGACCCAGCAGGTCACGCATGTCATTGATTAAGTCAATCGCCATCCCGTGGTAGCCCCGTCGGTCCTTCCAGATAAGCGGCGCGTAATTCTCATTCCCGGGCAGCGTAATCGCTAAGCGGTGATGGTCAATCCACGCCCGTTCGCTGTCGGAGACCACAATGCGGCTGAGCAGATAGTTTCGTTTGCTCTCCTCAAGCGTTCTTTGCAGTTCACCGCTGCGATACGCTTCCCCGATGAACGCGTTAATCTGCTCACGCAAGGGAAGCAGTTCCGGGCTGAACCCCAGCACCACCGGAATACGCAGTTCGGGAAAAGGGTGCGAGATCAGGTAGTGCCGCTGGGTGTTTTCCATCTCTGACGCATCGTTGATATAGAAATCGGCCTGATGTTCGCCGAGCAGTCGGAACGCCTCCTCGCTGGTCTCGACCAGGCGCAGGGAGCGGAACCGCAGGTCCGGGTAGCGTTGCTTCACCCCTTCGAGGGTGGCATCGTCCCGGCGAAACAGCACGCGGGTGTGGTTCAGCTGATCGGCATGGGTGACCGACATCGACGCGCTGGCCGCAACCACTTCATTATCAAACAGCCGCGCGGAGAGGATTTTTGTCCGGGCGCGTTTTTCGGTGCGTAACACCCCGGCGTAGACGCCGTACTGATTGCTGGCGAAACGCTGTCCAATCTCGCTCCCGGAAAGCGGCTTTAGCACCAGATTAAGTTCCAGCCTGCGATTAATGGCCTGGATCAGGGAGGGATAAAAACCGCGCAGCTCGCCCTGCGGTGTCCGCCAGGATTCAAAATTATTGGCGTCATAGATCCAGACAGGCACCGGCTCTGCGGCCAGCAGGGCAGTGGGAGTCCCCCAGGAAAAGGCGATGAGCAATAATAAGACGATGCGTGGCGTCCGGCAGCGCAGGTGCACAGGTGATCCCCATGTGGTTTTTATTGTCTTTTGCTGAAGTCTAGCTAACGGCGTGGGGATGGAGTAGGGATTTTTTAACTTTCTGTTAACGCTGCACAGGGCAGCCGGGCATTCTGAAATTGTGAGCGCATCTTTGTTTTTTAAAACAAGTTTTCACTTAATTTGAAAGCGTGTTTGTTTGATAGTAAGGTGAAGATGAAACGCTATCCACTGCGGGAAGACCCGCCACGTATTCAGGAGAGAAAAGATGAAAATTGCACTGATGATGGAAAACAGCCAGGCAGCCAAGAATCCCATCATCCTCAATGAGCTAAAGGCCGTCGCGGACGAAAAAGGCTTCCCTGTCTATAACGTGGGGATGAGCGATGAGAACGATCACCACCTAACCTATATTCACCTGGGCATTATGGCGAGCATTTTGCTCAATTCCAAAGCCGTCGATTTCGTCGTGACGGGCTGCGGTACCGGTCAGGGTGCGCTGATGTCGCTCAACATTCATCCCGGCGTGGTTTGCGGCTACTGCATTGATCCGGCTGATGCCTTCCTCTTTGCCCAGATCAACAACGGCAACGCCCTTGCACTGCCGTTCGCCAAAGGGTTTGGCTGGGGCGCCGAGCTGAACGTGCGTTTCATCTTTGAGAAAGCCTTCACCGGTCGCAACGGCGAAGGGTATCCGCCGGAACGTAAAGAGCCTCAGGTGCGCAACGCCGGGATCCTCAACCAGGTGAAAGCGGCCGTGGTGAAAGAGAACTACCTTGATACGCTGCGCGCGATTGACCCTGAGCTGGTGAAAACCGCCGTATCCGGCCAGCGCTTCCAGCAGTGTTTCTTTGAAAACTGCCAGGACAAAGAGATTGAAGCCTTCGTCCGTGGCATTGTGGGCTAACGGTGCTTTACCGGGCGGCGCAACGCTCGCCCGGTTTTCATGACGACGGCTTCGCCGAAACCGCGCTGCCTGCATCTTTTGCCAGGCGCAGCGTGTCAAACATGCCTGCCAGACAAATCACCGCGATAACGACAAACGCCAGCCGAAAGCTGATGCCGGGAACGGCGGCGAGTCCGAAAGCATCGCCGATCTTCTCTCCGAGACGAATGCCAATGGCCCCCAGGGTGATACCTAATCCCACCGCAAGCTGCGTGGCGGTTGAAAACAGCGTATTGGCATAACTCATCTGTGCGGAAGGCACATCGGCAAAAGCGAGGGTGCTCACCGCCGTAAACTGAATGGAGCGGAAGACGCCGCCGAGATAGAGGATCAGCATGATGAGCCAGACGGGGGTTGTGGGGGTAATAAACGCGCAGGCCAGCAGCGCCAGCACGTTCAGCGCGCCGTTGATCAGCAGTAACCGCTTAAACCCGAGGCCGCGGATAAGCGGCGTGGTCACCGGTTTAATGGTGAGATTGCCGACGAACACCGCCAGCACCAGCAGGCCTGCGTGAAAGGCGTCCATCCCGAACCCCACCTGAAACATCAGCGGCAGCAGAAAGGGAACGGCGCTGATCGAGGCGCGAAACAGCGAGCCGCCGTACATCGTGACGCGAAAAGTGGCAACCTGCATCGCCTCGAGTCTTATCATCGGCCACGCGGCGCGGCGGAAATGGCGCAGCGCAACGCCCAGTGCCACTCCGCCCACGATGAACAAACATACCGTCAGTCCCATCCTGACGTGCTCCCCGCCCATCAGTTCCATGGCGTAAACCAGGCTCACCATGGCTACAGTGGTGGCTATAAACCCCGGTGTATCGAACGGACGGCGGCTCTCATCCCGCAGATCGGGAATAATCCGCAGCGCCAGAAGAATAGCCGCAATGCCTAACGGGACGTTGATGAAGAAAATCCAGCGCCAGTCAGCAAAGTGGGTGATAAACCCGCCCAGCGGCGGGCCAATAATCGGGGCAACCAGTGCCGGCCAGGTGAGGGTGGCGATGGCGGCGATCAGCTGGTGTTTCGGCGTGGTGCGCAGTACGGCCAGGCGTCCGACGGGAACCATCAGCGCGCCGCCCATCCCCTGAAGCACCCGCATCGCCACAAACGTGTCAACGGTTGTCGACAGACCGCAAAAAACCGAGGCCAGGGTGAAGACCGCCAGCGCGAGGGCAAAGACCTTGCGCGCACCGAAACGGTCCGCAATCCAGCCGCTGGCGGGGATCAGCACCGCCAGGGTAATAAGGTATGCGCTGATCCCGATATTCAGATCCACGGCCCGCACGCCGAAGCTTTTTGCCATGTCCGGCAGGGCGGTGGCAATGACCGTGCCGTCAAGAAACTCCATAAAGAACGCGCCGGCAACTAAAAGCGCCGCAGGCGATAAGCCTCGGTTCGCTTTCCCGGTGATGTTTTCACTCATCCTGTCCTGCCGTATCAAAAAAAATGATAAAAATTTACTGGAATTTATAGAACCATAACTCACGGATTTACCGATGCTTTTTTAACAATACAGCAGCATTGCGCCCGTTTTTGACTGTGATATGCATCACAAAATCATTGATTTTTGTGATGGTGGTCATATTATAAGCGCAGTGAAAATAACACCTGCATAACACGTTACTGGAGCATCAAATGAAACTGCGCAAAATCCTGAAAAGCATGTGGGCAAACTACTGCAACACCTTCAAAGACGTCCCACCGGGTGCGATGTTCTGATAAAAACCTGCTTCGGCAGGTTTTTTTATGTCTGCTGGCGACGAGAGGGAGATGAAAGGGCGTACGTTTTGCTACTATGGCGGCCTTTAAAAAAGGAGAAACCCCATGTCACAAAACCTGAGCGCCGATCAGGAACTGGTATCTGACGTCGTCGCATGCCAGTTGGTTATCAAACAAATCCTTGATGTGATTGACGTTATCGCGCCGGTAGAAGTGCGCGAGAAGATGTCCACCCAACTGAAAAACATCGATTTCACCAGCCATCCTGCTGCGGCCGATCCGGTCACGCTTCGTGCGATCCAAAAAGCCATCGCGCTGATCGAGTTGCGTTTCACGCCGCAGGGTGAGTCTCACTAAAATAAACCGATGTTTTGAATTTAGAAACCGTTTTCTGCTCAAACGGCGAAGGGCGACGCTGACCGTCGCCCGGAGAAGGATTCAGAAGAACGTTTGTACCAGCAGATAGCTGGCCGCACACGCGCAGCTCACGCCAATAAGTCCAGGCAGAATAAAACTGTGGTTGATGATGAATTTGCCGATGCGGGTCGTTCCTGACCTGTCGAACCCGATGCAGGCCAGATCGCTCGGGTAGGTTGGCAGCACGAAGTAACCATAGGAGGCCGGGAAGAAGGCGATCAGCATTTTCGGATCGATGCCCAGCATCAGCCCCATCGGGGCGACGGCGGTGAGTGCCGCCGCCTGGCTGTTCACCAGCTTCGACACCAGAAACAGGACGATGGCGTAGGTCCACGGATGGCTTTTGACCACCCCCTCCAGCGCCATTTTCAGCTCATCAAGATGCGCCTGAAAAAAGGTGTCGCTCATCCACGCAACGCCAAACACCGAGAAAATGGCGACCATCCCCGCTTTAAAGACCGCACCGTTAGAAATGGCAGAGGCGTTGACCTTGCAGGCTATCAGCATCACCGCCCCGGCAATCAGCATCATCATCTGGATGACGAGGTTCATCGACAGGGCGGTTAATTTGCCTTTTACCTCGAAGGCCGGCCGCAGTTCTGGCAGCGCACCCAGCAGGACAACCACCGCGATCCCGGCAAAGAAGATCCATGTCGACCAGTAGGCCTGTTTTGGAAAACGCTGATTCATCAACGTTTCCGTTCCGCCGTAGATAAACTCGCGCTGTTTCGGATCGCTTAACTTTTTCTGAAACTCGGCGTCATCCGCCAAATCTTTACCGCGGCGCAGGCTCCACAGGGCCGCGACGGCTACTCCGAACAGCGATGCGGGAACGGACACCGCCAGGATTTCGAGGATCCCCCACGCGTGCCCAATCCCGTGCTGGGCGCCGAGGATCGACACCAGTGAAACGACGGCTACCGAAACGGGGGAGGCGGTGATTGCCATTTGAGAGGCAACCGATGCTACGGCCATCGGGCGCTCTGGCCGTATCCCTTTTTTCAGCGCGATATCGGCCACAATCGGAAACATGGTGTACACCACATGCCCGGTGCCGCAGAGAAACGTCAGCGTCCAGGTGGTAAAGGGCGCGAGGAGGGTAATGTGCTGCGGGTGTTTGCGCAAAAGCCGCTCGGCGAACTGCATCATCACGTTCAGGCCGCCCGCAGTTTGCAGCGTGGCGGCGCAGCCGATAACCGCCAGAATGGTCAGCATCACGTCGACCGGCGGCTTGCCGGGCTGAAGCCCAAACACGAAACTGAGAATAAACAGGCCAATCCCGCTTATCAGCCCAAGCCCCATCCCGCCGAAGCGGGTGCCGACCAGCAGGCAGAGGATAATGACAACAAACTCAATGGTGATCATGATGCTCCCTCGTCAATGATAAAGTCTCTGGCTAAATCATTACACGAAGAAGGGTTATTCATTGGGAGCGGGATCGGATTTGTTAAATCTTAAAGAAAGCAGGGAGTTGCTGTGAGAGGGGAGCCTGCCCCTATTGCGGGGGCAGGCAATGACGACTCAGTGCTGCTGGCAGGTAACAATGTCGAGCAGGTGACGATCGGTTTGTTCGAGGCACAGACCTTCACGTTTGGCGTTGCGAATCTCATCCGCCAGCGCCTTCAGCAGCATGCCGTCCTGCTGCTGCTCTTTGTTCATGTCGCGCAGGAAATTCAGCGTGGTGCTGTCCTGCTGCGCCTTCGCTTCTTCCGCCAGTTTGCTTAAGGTGTCGCAACGCTGCTCATATTCCTGCAGCGTTTTCTGGAAGAGTTCTTCGAGGGAGGCGTAGTGTTCTTCCGTCATTGCGCGCGCGGTGACGATGGGATTTGCCCCGACATCCTTCATAAAGTCGAAGACGCGCATCATATGGGTGACGTTATTCTGCGCCTGGCTACGGAAAAAGGTAGCCGTACCGTTGAGGCTTTTTTCAGAACACCACTCGCTCAGATGAAGATGCAGATTAGAGGCATAAAACTCGAGGTTCATCTGGGCATTCAGTTTTTGAATCATCGTTTGGGTAGCCATACTCATATCCTTATTGATGCTGGGACATAACGTCCGCTGCTTAACCTGACCCGGCAGGTTGTGATACAGACCAAAGAGATCTTATTTTCAGAAACAGGTTTTCTGCTGTGGCGCGTACTGACCGAATGTTCACTTCCTGTGTTCGATATAAAAAGCATAGCCCTGTCGCTGGATTAAGAAAACTCTTAATCACGTGGTGTTAACCTAACATTACAAAGTTTAATATAGTTCAAATTTTTAAACGTGACGGGAAAATTTTAATTTAATAAGAAGTTGATATATAAGGATTTTAAAAAATATGGTGGAGATTGTGCTAATTAATAATTTATCTCAGGTTAAAGGGCGCTTTTTTTGAAACCTTATCCAGGTTAATTCTTGAGAATATATTGAGCATGTTTTTATTGAGTCAGATCAGTTTTGTCGCGTTCACCTGAACTGTGATCGTCGCGGAAGTTTGTTCTTGCCAGATGTGGGAAAGTGAAACAATGTTTTAATTGTGAAAGCTACAGAGGTTTGACATGGCAAGAGTTGCAGTTCTGCTGGCACCCGGTTTTGAAGAAGCGGAAGCCATCATCACCATTGATATTTTGCGCCGTTTGGCAATCGACGTCGACACCCTGGCGTGTGCAGAGTCCCGCGCGGTCGTGAGTTACCACAACATTCCCATGGTGGCCGACAGCACGCTTTCTGAGCGCCGCGACACCCTGTATGACGCCGTGGTGATCCCCGGCGGGCCGCAGGGCAGCGTGAACCTTGCGGCCGATCGCGAGGTTATCCGTTTCATTTCCCTGCACGATGAGTGTGGAAAGTGGATTTGCCCTCTCTGTTCGGCAGCCGCGCGGGTGCTGGGCGGCAACGGGCTGCTGAAGGGCCGCCGCTACGTCTGCTCCGGCGATTTATGGCAATCGGTTGAAGACGGTGAATACGTTGATGCGCCCGTGGTGGAAGATAAAAATCTGCTGAGCGGCAAAGGTCTGGGCCATGCGTTCGACTTTGCGCTAACGCTGTCTGCTCGCCTGCTGGGCGACGAGGCGCCCGTTCGCGATCACGCTGAACACATCTACTACACCTGGTAATGTCCGTGCCGGATGCTAAGGGCATCCGGCCTACAGGGACTTCTGAGCTGGTCTTATGGATTATTCTGCTTAACCCCTTCCGATTTGTCAGACAATTCCTGCCGTTTTTATGTCTTTTTTCGCTGAATTTATGTACGCAATTACTGTAATTCTGCGGTGTGATATTGCTCTCTTATGGATGATTAATTTCCCGCTAAAACTATCTGCAGCACGACCGCTTATGACGAGGTAAGCGCTAATGTCTTGTTTTATGTCCGATTAAATAAAAAGCACGCTGTTAATCCCTACAGAAAAGAATATTAAAGCTGGAGTTTACCATGCACAAATTTACTAAAGCGCTGGCGGCCATCGGCCTGGCTGCCGTTATGTCACAATCCGCTATGGCAGAAAATGTAAAACTCGGTTTTCTGGTTAAACAACCTGAAGAACCCTGGTTCCAGACCGAGTGGAAATTCGCCGATAAAGCCGGGAAAGATTTAGGCTTTGAGGTGATCAAAATCGCCGTGCCGGACGGTGAAAAAACGCTGAATGCCATCGACAGCCTGGCGGCCAGCGGCGCGAAAGGGTTCGTTATCTGTACGCCCGATCCTAAGCTTGGGTCCGCGATTGTCGCCAAGGCGCGCGGGTACGACATGAAGGTGATTGCGGTTGATGACCAGTTCGTCAATGCCAAAGGCAAACCGATGGATACTGTCCCGCTGGTGATGATGGCCGCGACTAAAATCGGCGAGCGCCAGGGTCAGGAATTATATAAAGAGATGCAAAAACGCGGCTGGGACGTTAAAGAGACCGGCGTAATGGCCATTACCGCCGACGAGCTGGATACCGCGCGTCGTCGTACTACCGGCTCTATGGATGCCCTGAAAGCCGCCGGCTTCCCGGAAAAACAGATCTACAAAGTGCCCACCAAATCTAACGATATCCCGGGCGCATTCGATGCGGCGAACTCAATGCTGGTGCAGCATCCGGAGGTTAAACACTGGCTGGTGGTCGGCATGAACGACAACACCGTGTTGGGCGGCGTGCGTGCAACCGAAGGCCAGGGCTTCAAGGCACCTGACGTGATTGGCATTGGTATTAACGGTGTCGATGCCGTCAGCGAGCTGTCGAAAGCCCAGGCGACGGGCTTCTACGGTTCTCTGCTGCCAAGCCCGGACGTTCACGGCTACAAATCCAGCGAGATGCTCTACAACTGGGTGACCAAAGGGGCTGAGCCGCCGAAATTCACCGAAGTGACCGACGTGGTGCTGATCACCCGCGATAACTTCAAAGAGGAGCTGGCGAAAAAAGGACTGGGCGGTAAGTAACAGGCTGTGATTGTGCCCCTTATTTTCCGTAAGGGGCCTGACGTACACACAACAGGTATCACGGAGTCGTTATGCAACAGTCCTTACCGTATCTCTCTTTTCGCGGCATCGGTAAAACCTTCCCCGGTGTAAACGCGCTGACCGATATCAGCTTCGACTGCTATCCCGGCCAGGTTCACGCCCTGATGGGGGAGAACGGCGCGGGAAAATCCACGCTGCTCAAAATTCTCAGCGGTAACTACACGCCCACCACCGGCACGCTGGCTATTCGCGGCGAAGAGGTCACCTTTGCCGACACCACGGCGGCGCTCAACGCGGGCGTTGCCATCATCTATCAGGAGCTGCACCTTATTCCTGAGATGACCGTGGCGGAAAACATCTATTTAGGCCAGCTGCCGCATAAAAGCGGCGTGGTCAACCGCTCGCTGCTGAACTATGAAGCGGGTCTGCAGTTAAAACACCTCGGGCTGGACGTCGATCCGCAAACGCCCCTGAAGTATCTCTCCATCGGCCAGTGGCAGATGGTGGAAATCGCCAAAGCGCTGGCGCGTAACGCCAAAATCATCGCCTTTGACGAGCCAACCAGTTCGTTATCCGCGCGGGAAATCGACAATCTTTTCCGGGTCATCCGCGAGCTGCGTAAAGAAGGCCGCATCATTTTGTATGTATCTCACCGCATGGAGGAGATTTTCGCCTTAAGCGATGCCATCACGGTATTCAAAGATGGCCGCTACGTGCGTACCTTCACCGATATGCAGCAGGTCAACCATGACCAGCTGGTACAGGCGATGGTCGGGCGCGATCTCGGGGATATCTACCACTGGAAACCGCGCGAGTACGGGCCGGAACGCCTGCGTCTGGACACGGTGAAAGCGCCCGGCGTGCGCACGCCCATTTCGCTTTCGGTGCGCAGCGGTGAAATTGTCGGGCTGTTTGGCCTGGTGGGGGCAGGGCGCAGCGAGCTGCTGAAAGGGCTGTTTGGCGGTACGCGCATTACCCAGGGGCAGATTCTGGTCGACGGGAAAAAAGTCGATATTCAGAAGCCTGCCCACGCCATCACCGCCGGCATCATGCTCTGCCCGGAAGATCGCAAGGCAGAAGGGATTATTCCGGTGCACTCGGTTCGCGACAACATCAATATCTCTGCTCGCCGCAAGTTTATCCGCGCCGGATGCCTGATCAACGACGGCTGGGAGTCGAGCAACGCCGAACACCACATCCGTTCGCTGAATATCAAAACGCCGGGTGCCGAACAGCTGATCATGAACCTTTCAGGCGGAAACCAGCAGAAGGCGATCCTGGGCCGCTGGCTGTCGGAAGACATGAAGGTGATTATGCTCGACGAACCGACGCGCGGCATCGACGTGGGGGCGAAGCACGAAATCTATAACGTCATTTATGAGCTGGCAAAACGGGGCGTGGCGGTGCTATTCGCCTCAAGCGATCTGCCAGAGGTCCTCGGCGTTGCCGATCGCATCGTTGTGATGCGTGAAGGGGAAATTGCCGGTGAATTGCTGCATGAACAGGCGAATGAACAACTGGCGTTGAGTCTCGCCATGCCTAAAGTTAGCCAGGCTGTCGCCTGAGTAAGGAGTCAATGATGTCCTCTGTTACTACATCCGGAGCGCCGAAGACGGCATTCAGTTTTGGGCGCATCTGGGATCAGTACGGCATGCTGGTGGTCTTTGCCGTGCTGTTCCTCGCCTGCGCCATATTCGTTCCAAACTTCGCTACCTTCATCAATATGAAGGGACTCGGGCTGGCTATCTCAATGTCCGGTATGGTGGCCTGCGGGATGCTGTTTTGTCTGGCCTCCGGCGATTTTGACCTGTCTGTGGCCTCGGTCATTGCCTGCGCGGGGGTGACCGCCGCGGTGGTGATCAACCTGACCGAAAGCCTGTGGATCGGCGTGCTGGCAGGGCTGATGCTGGGCGTGTTGAGCGGTCTGGTGAACGGGTTTGTTATCGCCCGACTGAAGATCAACGCGCTGATCACCACCCTTGCCACCATGCAGATCGTTCGCGGCCTGGCCTACATTATCTCTGACGGTAAAGCCGTCGGGATTGAAGACGAGCGTTTCTTCACCCTGGGCTATGCCAACTGGCTGGGCCTGCCTGCGCCCATCTGGCTGACCGTTGCCTGCCTGATCCTGTTTGGTTTCCTGCTGAACCGCACCACCTTTGGCCGCAATACCCTGGCGATTGGCGGTAACGAAGAGGCGGCGCGTCTGGCGGGTGTACCTGTGGTGCGCACCAAAATCATCATCTTTGTGCTCTCGGGGCTGGTCTCGGCGGCGGCGGGGATTATTCTGGCCTCGCGTATGACCAGCGGCCAGCCAATGACCTCCATCGGTTATGAGCTGATTGTCATCTCAGCCTGCGTGTTGGGCGGGGTTTCGCTGAAAGGAGGCATCGGAAAAATCTCATATGTGGTGGCGGGGATATTGATTTTGGGGACGGTGGAGAACGCCATGAACCTGTTGAATATTTCACCGTTCTCGCAGTATGTGGTGCGTGGCCTGATCCTGCTGGCAGCCGTGATATTCGACCGTTACAAGCAAAAAGCGAAGCGCACGGTCTGAGTTTTTTCCTGGCGTAAACCTGTTCAACTAATAACCATAGTTGACCCTCCTGCCGCCCCGCCAGTTTTGCTGGCGGGGCGGTTGCTAAATGGCGAGCGACGTCACACTGTCTATACTTACATGGCTATGAAAGGGGGAAAGGCGTTTGCCCCTCGTCAACTGTAAGGAGGAAAAGGGTGGCTGACTTGTTAACTGCACCGCCTGTACTACCTGGTAACTATGCCTGGTTTTTTGATCTCGACGGGACGCTCGCCGGGATCCAGCCGCATCCTGACGATGTTGTGATACCGGATACGGTGTTAGAGGATTTGCATCAGCTCTCGCAGATGAACGCTGGAGCACTGGCATTGATTTCAGGGCGCTCTATGGCTGAGCTGGATATGCTCGCCGGGCCTTACCACTTTCCGCTGGCTGGAGTACACGGAGCGGAGCGCCGCGACATCCATGATCAATTGCATATTGTCTCGCTTCCAGAGGCGTTGATTAACACGCTGCATGCGGAGCTTATCGCGTCGCTGGCACAGCTTCCGGGCACCGAACTGGAAGCTAAAGGCATGGCCTTTGCGCTGCACTATCGCCAGGCACCTCACCATGAAGCGGCGATATTTTCCATTGCCCGTAGCCTGGCTGATGCACACCCTCAGCTTGCGCTCCAGCCGGGTAAATGCGTGGTAGAAATCAAACCTGAAGGAATAAATAAAGGTGCCGCCATTGCTGCATTTATGGCTGAGCCACCGTTTAAAGGCAGGACGCCGGTATTTTTTGGGGATGACCTGACCGATGAGGCCGGGTTCAGTGTGGTAAACCAGGCCGGAGGGATATCTGTCAAAGTCGGCCCTGGAGAAACAAGTGCCAAATGGCGGCTGGAAAGTGTCGCCAGCGTCTGGCAGTGGATATCTGACGTCGCTAACCAGCAACAACAACAAATAGCGCAAAACAACGGGAGAAATCATTATGGGTCGCTTAGTCGTCGTCTCTAATCGCATCGCACCGCCGGATGATAAAAAAGCCAGCGCAGGTGGCCTGGCGGTAGGGGTGTTAGGTGCCCTGAAAGCCGCCGGTGGCCTCTGGTTCGGCTGGAGTGGGGATATCAGTAATGAAGAGAAACCGCTGAAGAAAGTCACGCGCGGCAACATCACATGGGCCTCGTTTGCCCTGAACGAAAAAGACTATGACGAGTACTACTCGGAGTTTTCCAACGCCGTGCTGTGGCCCGCTTTTCACTATCGTCTGGACCTCGTGAAATTTCAGCGCGAGGGCTTTGAAGGCTACATGCGGGTGAATGCCCTGCTGGCGGATAAACTGCTGCCTTTAATCGAGGAAGACGATATTTTATGGATCCACGATTATCATCTTCTGCCCTTTGCCAGAGAGCTGCGTAAACGGGGCGTCAATAACCGGATTGGCTTCTTCCTGCATATCCCTTTCCCGACGCCGGAAATCTTTACCGCGCTGCCTCAGCACGACGAGATCCTCGAGGCCCTGGCGGATTACGATCTGCTCGGCTTCCAGACTGAAAACGACAGGCTGGCCTTCCTTGACAGTATCTCGGGTAAAACGCGTCTGGTAACGCACGAGGGCAAATCCCACACCGCGTGGGGCAAAGCTTTCCACACTGAGGTTTATCCTATCGGGATTGAGCCTGACGAGATTGCCGAACAGGCGTCAGGGCCGCTGCCGCCCAAACTGGCGCAGCTGAAGAACGAACTCAAGCATGTGAAAAACATCTTTTCGGTAGAGCGCCTGGATTACTCCAAAGGGCTGCCGGAGCGTTTCCTGGCCTACGAAACCTTGCTGGAAAAATTCCCGCACCACCACGGTAAAATCCGCTATACGCAGATTGCGCCAACCTCGCGCGGCGAAGTGCAGGCCTATCAGGATATTCGTCACCAGTTAGAAACCGAAGCTGGACGGATCAACGGCCGCTACGGGCAACTGGGCTGGACGCCGCTGTTCTATCTCAATCAGCACTTCGATCGTAAGATCCTGATGAAGGTCTTCCGCTATGCGGATGTCGGCCTGGTTACGCCGCTGCGTGACGGGATGAATCTGGTGGCGAAAGAGTATGTCGCAGCACAAGATCCTGCCGACCCTGGCGTGCTGGTGCTGTCGCAATTTGCCGGTGCGGCCAATGAGCTCACCTCTGCGCTTATCGTCAACCCTTATGACCGGGATGACGTCGCCAATGCGCTGGATCGCGCCCTGACGATGCCGCTGACGGAACGTATTTCACGCCACGCTGAGATGATGGAAACCATTCGCAGGAATGATATCAATCACTGGCAGGCGCGGTTCATTGAGGATTTACGCGCCATTACCCCGCAGGACAGCGAGGGACATCTGCAAAAAAAGATCGCGACCTTCCCTAAACTGGCGTGATTATTCTCGGGGGCATTAACTGCCCCCGAGAGGCACCAGCAAAACATCTACCAGACTTGCGCCAACAATTGATTTCGCCGAGCAGGCTGCCCGGGAAAAAAAACTCTGGTTATGATTCCCGCAAATTACTAAATCAATATTTTGATGACGACACATGCTCAGTATGTGTTCGTTTAATTCGCCTGTGGCAATGACGGTTTCCTGAACCGGATAATTCGCTTTCTCCACCAGTTCCCGCAGAAAGGCTTTTGTTTCCTCCTGCAGCACGTCGCGAATATCTTCGAGCATTGGGGCGGCCATCTGATTATACATTTCCGGCTCGGCGGCAAGGGTGATCAGGCTGATGCGGGCGTTGTTAGGCCGGGCGATAGAGACCGCACGGGCAACAAGCTGGTGGCTTTCCGGGGAAACAGCAACGGAAACAAGAAGATGGGAGTAACTCATCACACACTCCTTTGGCGTCTGAGAAACGGTATACGTTCAGCATTACCGCGAAACTCCCGAGTCTGCAAGAGGGGACCATGTCATTAGTGTGACGCTTATCATAATTATTCATTAATTATTCTTATAAGAAGAATAACTGAAAAGTATGTCTAAATGAAAAAAATTAACAACTTAATACAAATCACAAAATTAAATGCTTGTGCGGCTGAATCATTCTGAAGCGTTATTAACGCATGGGTGATAATTGCCTGATGATATTACCTGTAGAGCGTAGATGTGTAAGTTACTGATTAACAGTAATAAACAATAACACATGTGAGGGGGTAGACGTTTTTAACATTAATGCAACCTTAAGAGCACTAAAAAGCCCTTCCACATACCCATTTGTTCACACTTCTGCATGAGTATTCGATCATAAAGAATATAAAACAGTGTGATTTGCTCAATTATTAACCAACTTACAAGTCTCGCTGATGGGTTTATGGAGTATATTCACTCAATTTATGTGACGCAGATCACATTTTTTTTAAAATTCGGGGGAGGCTGGATTGTATGTGGCAAAACTGACGAGTAGAGTTTGCGTCGAATTAGGAAAAATCTTAGTTATTTGTAAGAAATGATAAAAGGCGTAAGCGATACGTAAAAACGTGTCGGGGTCACTGCGCGTTTTACTGCATAAGCATACAAATCTTAATTCAACTATGCATTTGGCCTTTTCTTTTATACCGGGTGATTTCCCGGCGACATCACGGGGTGCGGTCTGTCCGCATAAAAATAATAGTTGGTTATTCGGGATGGGAAAAATGCATACATCCGAGTTGCTAAAACATATCTATGACATCAACTTGTCGTATTTATTGCTTGCACAGCGTTTGATTAGTCAGGACAAAGCATCCGCAATGTTTCGTCTGGGTATTAACGAAGAGATGGCCACCATGTTGGGCGGATTAACGCTCCCGCAAATGGTAAAACTGGCAGAGACCAATCAGCTTGTTTGCCAGTTCCGCTTTGACAGTCCGCAGACCATTACGCGTCTGACCCAGGATTCCCGCGTTGACGATCTCCAGCAGATCCACACCGGTATTCTTCTTTCCACCCGCTTGCTCACCGAAATCAGCCAGCCTGATGACGCTGCCCGTAAGAAAAGGGCATAAAAAATGAGCGAGAAAAGCATTGTTCAGGAAGCCCGTGACATACAGCTGGCAATGGAACTCATTACGCTGGGTGCGCGTTTACAAATGCTGGAAAGCGAAACGCAGCTGAGCCGTGGCCGTCTTATTAAACTGTATAAAGAGTTACGTGGTAGCCCACCGCCGAAAGGCATGCTGCCGTTTTCGACCGACTGGTTTATGACCTGGGAGCAGAACATTCATGCGTCTATGTTCTGCAACGCATGGCAGTATCTTCTGAAGACGGGGCTGTGCACCGGCGTCGACGCCGTGATCAAAGCCTATAAGCTTTACCTTGAGCAATGCCCACAGCAGGAAGAAGGTCCTCTGCTGGCGCTAACCCGCGCATGGACGCTGGTGCGTTTTGTTGAAAGCGGAATGCTGCAACTGTCGCGCTGCAATTGCTGCGACGGCAATTTTATCACCCATGCACATCAGCCCGTAGGCAGCTTTGCCTGCAGTTTATGTCAGCCGCCTTCCAGGGCAGTAAAAAGACGTAAACTTTCCCGGGATGCTGCCGATATTATTCCACAACTGCTGGATGAACAGATCGAACACGCTGTTTAACCCGACCTTGTGGGCAAGATTCCAGCAGCGGTAAGTCATTACCGCTGCTTTTTTTTACCCGCATTTTGGGCACACTGTCGAAATGAACGTCCTGCCATAGTCACTAGCGGAAGGATGATGTCGTGCTTATCTTATTAGGTTACCTGGTAGTTCTCGGTACAGTTTTCGGCGGTTACATGATGACCGGCGGGCACCTTGGAGCACTCTATCAACCGGCTGAACTTATTATCATCGGCGGCGCAGGGGTAGGGGCTTTTATCGTTGGCAACAACGGTAAATCGATCAAGGGGACGCTGAAAGCTATTCCACTGCTGTTCCGTCGCTCGAAATACACCAAAAGCATGTACATGGATCTGCTGGCACTGCTCTATCGCCTGATGGCGAAGTCGCGTCAGCAGGGGATGTTCTCGCTGGAGCGTGATATCGAAAACCCGAAAGAGAGCGAAATCTTCGCCAGCTACCCGCGCATTCTGGCCGATGCCATGATGCTGGATTTCATCGTCGATTACCTGCGCCTGATCATCAGCGGCAACATGAACACCTTCGAAATCGAAGCGCTGATGGACGAAGAGATCGAGACTCACGAAAGTGAATCCGAAGTGCCGGCGAACAGCCTGGCGCTGGTGGGTGACTCGCTGCCTGCATTCGGTATCGTCGCGGCGGTAATGGGCGTGGTTCACGCGCTGGCCTCGGCGGATCGCCCGGCGGCGGAGCTGGGGGCGCTGATTGCCCACGCTATGGTGGGCACTTTCCTCGGTATTTTACTGGCGTACGGTTTTATCTCCCCGCTGGCCAGCGTGCTGCGCCAGAAAAGCGCCGAAACCACCAAAATGATGCAGTGCGTGAAGATAACCTTGCTCTCCAACCTCAACGGTTACGCGCCGCCTATCGCCGTGGAATTCGGGCGTAAAACCCTGTACTCCAGCGAGCGTCCGTCGTTCATCGAGCTGGAAGAACATGTGCGCGCGGTGAAAAATCCAAACCAACAGACGACCACTGAGGACGCATGAAAAACCAGTCCCATCCGATCGTCATCGTAAAAAAGCGCAAGCATAAGGGGCACGGGCACGGCTCGCACGGCTCCTGGAAAATTGCTTACGCCGATTTTATGACCGCCATGATGGCCTTTTTTCTGGTGATGTGGCTGATCTCCATCTCCAGCCCGAAAGAGCTGATTCAGATTGCGGAATATTTCAGAACACCGCTGGCGACGGCAGTGACCGGTGGGCAGCGTATTTCTAACAGTGACAGCCCCATTCCGGGCGGCGGCGATGATTACACCCAGCAAAAGGGTGAGGTGAAAAAAGAGCCGAACATCGACGAGCTGAAAAAACGGATGGAGCAGGCGCGCCTGAAAAAAGTGCGCGGGGATCTGGATCAGCTGATTGAGGCCGATCCGAAGCTGCGCGCGTTACGTCCGCACCTGAAGATTGACCTGGTGCAGGAAGGGCTGCGCATTCAGATCATCGACAGCCAGAACCGCCCGATGTTTAAAACCGGCAGCGCGGAAGTGGAACCCTATATGCGCGATATTCTGCGGGCGATTGCGCCGGTGCTGAACGGCATCCCGAACCGGGTCAGCCTCTCCGGGCATACGGATGATTTCCCCTATGCCAGTGGCGAAAAAGGGTACAGCAACTGGGAGCTTTCTGCCGATCGTGCCAACGCCTCGCGTCGCGAGCTGGTGGCGGGTGGGCTTGATGATGGCAAGGTCCTGCGCGTGGTCGGCATGGCAGCAACCATGCGCCTCACCGACCGCGGGCCGGATGACGCCATCAACCGTCGTATCAGTCTTTTAGTGCTGAACCAGCAGGCGGAGCAGGCCATCCTGCATGAAAACGCCGAAAGTCAGAATGAGTCACTGGACGATTTAAAACAGCCTGGGGCCGTCCCTTCGGCTGCCGTTCCAACATCGCCACCAGCCAATCCGAGGTGATAGCGTGAGCATGGATATTAGCGATTTTTACCAGACATTCTTTGATGAAGCCGACGAGTTGTTGGCTGATATGGAGCAACACCTGCTGGATCTGGTGCCTGAAGCACCGGATTCAGAGCAGCTGAATGCCATCTTCCGGGCAGCGCACTCCATTAAAGGCGGCGCCGGAACCTTTGGTTTTACCATCCTGCAGGAAACGACCCATTTAATGGAAAACCTGCTCGATGAAGCACGACGCGGTGAGATGCAGCTCAATACCGATATTATCAACCTGTTTTTGGAAACCAAAGATATTATGCAGGAACAGCTCGACGCCTATAAAAGTTCGACAGAGCCTGATGCAGCAAGCTTTGAATACATCTGCAATGCGCTGCGCCAGCTTGCGCTGGAAGCAAAAGGCGAGGCCGCCGCGCCTGCCGTCCCTGCTGCGAAACTGAGCGTTGTCGATGCGGTTTCGCCAGCCGATGCCACGCCTGCCGCCGGGCAGCCCGCAAAACTGCGCGTGGTTCTCTCTCGTCTGAAAGAGAATGAAGTCAATCTGCTGGAAGAGGAGCTGGGTAACCTGGCGACCTTAAGCAATGTGGTGAAAGGCAAAGACAGCCTGGCGGCGACGCTGGACGACGGGATCGGCCAGGACGACATCGTGGCGGTCCTGTGCTTTGTTATCGAAGCCGACCAGATTGCCTTTGAAACCGAAACGCCCGTTGCTGACGCCCCGGTGCCAGTGGAAGAGGATGTTGCTGAGGTCGCTGCGCCTGCAGTAGTGCCTGCAGTAGTGCCTGCAGCGCCTGCGCTGAAAGCCGTGCCGAAAGAGCCGGCTGCGCCTGGCCGCGGTGAAAAGCCCGCGGCGCGCTCCAGCGAATCCACCAGCATCCGCGTGGCCGTTGAGAAGGTCGACCAGCTGATTAACCTGGTGGGCGAACTGGTAATCACTCAGTCCATGCTGGCCCAGCGCTCTAACGAGCTGGACCCGGTCACCCACGGCGATCTCATCACCAGCATGGGCCAGTTACAACGTAACGCTCGCGATCTGCAGGAATCGGTGATGTCCATTCGTATGATGCCGATGGAGTATGTCTTCAGCCGCTTCCCGCGCCTGGTGCGCGATCTGGCCGGTAAGCTCAACAAGCAGATTGAGCTGACGCTGATGGGCAGCTCAACCGAACTGGATAAGAGCCTGATCGAACGCATTATCGATCCGCTGACGCACCTGGTGCGTAACAGCCTTGACCACGGTATTGAACTGCCGGAAAACCGCATCGCAGCGGGGAAATCCCCGGTGGGCAACCTGATCCTTTCTGCGGAACACCAGGGCGGTAACATCTGCATCGAAGTGACCGACGACGGTGCCGGTCTGAACCGTGAGCGCATCCTGGCGAAGGCGGTATCGCAGGGCATGGCGGTGAACGAAAACATGACCGATGAAGAGGTTGGCATGCTGATCTTCGCGCCGGGCTTTTCTACCGCCGAGCAGGTGACGGATGTCTCCGGGCGTGGCGTGGGCATGGACGTGGTGAAACGTAACATCCAGGAGATGGGCGGCCACGTCGAGATCAAGTCTAAGCAGGGGGCTGGCACCACCATCCGCATCCTGCTGCCGCTGACGCTGGCGATCCTCGACGGCATGTCCGTTAAGGTGGCCGACGAGGTCTTTATCCTGCCGCTGAACGCGGTGATGGAATCGCTGCAGCCGCGCGAAGAAGATCTGCATCCGCTGGCGGGCGGCGAGCGCGTGCTCGAAGTGCGCGGGGAGTACCTGCCGCTGGTCGAGCTGTGGAAAGTATTTGAAGTGGACGGTGCAAAAACCGAGGCCACGCAGGGTATCGTGGTGATTTTGCAAAGCGCCGGTCGCCGCTATGCGCTGCTGGTCGATCAGCTGATTGGTCAGCACCAGGTGGTGGTGAAGAACCTCGAAAGCAACTATCGCAAAGTGCCAGGCATTTCTGCTGCCACCATTCTCGGGGATGGCAGCGTGGCGCTGATCGTCGATGTGTCGGCGCTTCAGGGATTAAATCGTGAACAACGTGTGGCGTACACAGCCGCCTGATTAAGTAGAAGGTAAAAACATGACCGGTATGAGTAATGTAACGAAACTGGCGGGCGAGCCATCAGGACAGGAATTCCTGGTTTTCACGTTAGGTGATGAAGAGTACGGTATCGACATCCTTAAGGTGCAGGAGATCCGCGGTTACGATCAGGTTACGCGCATTGCCAACACGCCTGCTTTTATCAAGGGCGTGACTAACCTGCGCGGCGTCATCGTGCCTATCGTTGACCTGCGCGTGAAGTTCAGCCAGGGCGACGTGGAATACAACGATAACACCGTGGTGATTGTGCTGAACCTCGGCCAGCGCGTGGTGGGGATTGTGGTTGATGGCGTGTCCGATGTTCTGTCACTCACCGCCGATCAAATCCGTCCGGCACCGGAGTTTGCGGTCACGCTGTCCACCGAATACCTGACGGGGCTGGGCGCGCTCGGCGAACGTATGCTGATTCTGGTGAACATTGAGAAGCTGCTGAACAGCGATGAGATGGCGCTGCTGGATATCGCGGCGAGCCACGTGGCCTAAAACGATACCGGGTGGCGCTCACGCTTACCCGGCACATGTTCGAGCCATTTGTAGGCCGGGTAAGGCAAAGCCGCCACCCGGCTTTTTTACACTCTTACGCTTCCTGCTCCACCAGCTCAGCTTCCGCTTCCCGCGCACCTTCGTTTTGCGACAGCATCGCCGTGGCAATCCCGTTCCCCAGCACGTTAATGGCTGAACGCCCCATATCGAGGAAGTGATCGATACCCATCAGCAGCAGAATACCGGCAACCGGAATATTGAAGCTGGGGATCGTTGCGGCCAGCACCACCAGCGATGAACGCGGTACGCCCGCGATCCCTTTCGAGGCCAGCATCAGGGTCAGCATCAGCACCGTCACTTCCGTAAAGCTCAGGTGAATATTGTAAGCCTGGGCGATAAACATTGAGGCAAATGAGCAGTACACCATCGATCCCACCAGGTTAAAGGAGTAACCGATCGGCAGGACGAACGAGGCGATATTACGCGAGCAGCCAAAACGTTCCAGCTGTTCCAGCGTTTTAGGGTATGCCGCTTCAGAACTGCTGGTGGTAAACGCCACCAGCACCGGATCTTTCAGCATGCTGACCAGGCGGAATATCTCTTTTTTCAGCACCATATAGCCCACCGCCAGCAGCACCAGGCAGGTGAGGAGGATAGCCACATAGTAGCCGCCGATGAACGAGGCATAGTTCAGCAGGATCCCAAGCCCCTGGGTGGCAATCACCGAAGAGATGGCCGCAAAAATAGCCAGCGGGGCGACGTACATGACGTAGCCGGTGACCTTCAGCATGATATGGGAGACCACATCGAGCGCGGCAACCAGCGGAGCGTTGAATTTTTGCCCCAGCGACGCGCCACCAATGCCGAAGAACAGGGAGAACACGACAATTTGCAGGATCTCGTTATCCGCCATCGCCCCGGCGATGCTGGTCGGGATGGTGTGGGAGAGAAACGCTTTCAGCGTCATGCCGCCCACCGCCAGACCGGTATCCACTGCTTCTGTCGGAATGGTGAGATTCAGGCCGCTGCCGGGACGTTCCAGGGTGACGATAAATAACCCCACCAGAATAGACAGCACGGAGGAGCTGATAAACCAGACCATCGCTTTACCGCCGACGCGCCCGATGGTTGAGGTTTCGCCGAGCTTCATAATCCCGACCGTTAAGGTGCTGAACACCAGCGGCGCAATCACCATTTTAATCAGCCGCAGGAAAATATCGGTCAGCAGCGTAATGTTCTCCGACCAGGCTTTCACCGCCTCCGCTGGCGCATATTCATGAATAACCGCCCCTGAAAGAATACCCGCCAGCATGAATATCACGATGAAGAGCGTGAGTTTGTTTGCACTTGCCACGAAAAGACCCTCTGTGTGCTTAAGGTTTCACCGGCGCTTATGCATATAAATTTTTTATTTAAGCGCAGGAAAAGATTCGGCACATAAATTGGATTAAAGCGGAGGGAGTTACAACTCCTTTTTAATTTTTATTAAATTAGTTGTGAAACGCCTGACGATATATTGTGATGTACATCACACTATAGGCGATATATCCTCGGGAAATGACTATAAAAACTCTGCATGAAGAATGTAATCGTTTGTATTTAAATGAAATAGTCTGTCAATACGGCAAAGGTATGGGGGTAAATGGCAAAAGTGGTTGAAGCGAACGCCATAAACTAAATTCTCCATAACCCCCTCGGTGGAATGTTAAGCGGGGCTAACATATTGAGTGCATTAAATAAAATGCGGAAAGCGAATGGCGACATCTTCTGGAGGGTGGTAAATGAAAAGAACACGCCTTTTAATCTGTGCAGGTACGCTGCTGTCAATTATCCCGGCCCATCAGGCGCTGGCGGTCACCAGTAACGGCACTATCGGCGCGACGCTGACTCTCACGAATGGCTGCCTGATTAACGGCTCGCCAACGCAAAACGGCATTAACTTCGGGACCCTGGATTTTGGGACCCATCCCGCAACGTTTTCCACGCTCACCACGCAGCTGACCGGTGCCAGCGGGGGAAACACCTTTACCATTCAGTGTACGACCGCCAGCTATACGGTGGCGATTACCGGTAATACCAACTCCACCGCGCCCGGCACCGTTGTGGGGACGCCAGGCACGCCTGCGCGCTACCTGATCAACTCCGCGAATGCGGCACAGGGCGTGGCCTACAGCCTCTACAGCGACAGCGGGTTCAACAACGCTATTGCCAACAACGCGGCGTTGCCCGTCGCCTCAACGGCAAACGGGATCGACAGCTATACCCTGTACGGGCGGATCACCGGCGGGGGCAACAGCGTGACCGTCGTGCCGGGCACCTATACCGACACCATTAACGTTAGCGTGACTTACTAGTCCAACGCAGCCATGAGGGCATCCTTGCTGTGTCTGCGCCCGCGCGCAGAGGGGATCGTGCAGCCGTTTTTTGCGCTCCTGGTGGGTGTGCTGGCGGTGCCTTCTGCCGGGGCAGTCACGTCACAATCGTTCAGGGTGAGCGCGACGATTGTGCCGGGCTGCTCGGTGACTACCGGCACGGGCGGGGTGTTAGGCCGGCTCGATTTCGGCACACACACCGGCGTCGAGCGTGCGCCGGTGAACACCAGCTTCGTCCCCAACGGCGCGTTGTCTATTGCCTGCACGCCGGGAGTGGCGCTGAGCATGAGCATCAATGGCGGGCAAAACTACGCTTCGGTGCGACGGATGACGCGCAGCGGCGGGGCCGATGTGGTGGCCTACCGCCTCTACAGCAGCAGCTCTCTGGCTGCGAACAGTGAAATAGGGGTCAACCAGGCGATTCCGGTGACCTATACCAACAGCAATAACATTGCGCTGCCGCTTTTTGGCGTGGCGCTTCTGACCGGGTTTAGCCCGGCAGGTACGTATTCAGATCAACTCACCGTGACCTTGTCATGGTGAAAAGGGAGAACGTTCGATGAAGCCATTTTTCAGGCAACTTTGCCTGGTGAGTATGTTTGGGATGTCGGCCGTTGCGACGGGGCAGGCTCACGCCGCAGCGACGATTCTGTTATGGCCCATCGACCCCTGGCTTCCCGCCGACGCCAACGCAACGGAACTGTGGATCCAGAATCAGGGTAACAGCGCCACGACAATGCAGGTGCGCATTGTGCGCTGGAAGCAGGAGGGCGGATACGAACGCTATACCGCCCAGCAGGAGGTGGTCGCCAGCCCGCCGATTGTCACCATTGGCAAGGGCAGTAAGCAGCTTATCCGCCTGATTAAACAGGGCACTATCCCGTTGGGCGTCGAGCAAGCCTACCGGATCATCGTGGACGAAATCCCCCAGTCTGGCGCCAAAGCCGAACCGACCATCGGGCTAAAACTGCAGATGCGCTATTCCATTCCGCTGTTCGTGTACGGGCAGGGGATCCCGACCATCAAAGAGGGGGCTCACCATGCGCTGGTGGATACCCGAAACCTGAGCTGGCGCATCAGGCAGGACGGGGGCCAGCCCGAGCTTGAGGTCCGTAATCGGGGGGATGTACACGTCAGGCTAAGCCAGGTCGCACTGGAGCAGGGCGGCCAGAAACGCACGGTTGCGGACGGGCTGCTGGGCTATGTCCTGCCGAACAGCACGCGTAGCTGGCCGATCCCGGCGGGAATACGCCAGCCGAACCAGATGAGTGCGCAAATTAATGCCAGGGATACGCAATGGCAGTCGACGCCCGTCAACTGAAACCGACGATGATGATCCTGCTTTGCGTCAGTACCAGCGTCTGGGCCGAACCCGGCGATGACAGTTTACCGCCTCCTCCTGAAGCACAGGCGATAAACAGCGAGGCGGTATTTCAGCTCTCTCTCGTGTTGAACCACTACGACACGGGACTGGTGGTGCCCGTCACGCAGCGGGAAGGGGCGTTTTATATTTCCAGCGCCGATTTGCTGCGCGCCGGTCTTCCGCCGGAGCATGTCCCCACGGGTGAAGTGAATCTTTCCACGCTCTCGCAGGTGCGGGTGGAGTACGACAGCGCCGCACAGCGTCTTTTATTGTCGGTACCCCGCGACTGGGTTGCGGCGCGCGTGACCTCGTTTGGCGGAGGTAACGCCCAGAGCAAGCCCCACTATGGCCGCGGGGCGCTGCTGAACTACGACTTTTACACCAACCACACGGGCAACATCGGCGGACAGGCCTCGATATGGCACGAATTTCGTTACTTCGATGAGAACGGCTCGTTCTCTTCTACGGGCTATGCCCGGGAAGATTTCAGCGGCAATAACGGACAGCAGGAGGGGTACGTCCGCTACGACACCACGCTGCTCGTCACCAATGAAGATGAAGCCACCACCTGGAGCGTAGGGGATGTGATCAGCGATGCCCTGAGCTGGAGCACTAGCGTGCGCATGGGCGGCATTAGCTATGGTCGGGATTTCTCACTGCGCCCGGATCTGGTGACCTGGCCGCTGCCGGCGTTCTCGGGGGAAGCGGCGGTGCCCACCTCCGTCGATCTGTTTATCAACGGCTATCGCTCCGGCTCCACGCAGCTGCAGCCGGGGCCGTTTACCCTGACCAATCTGCCTTATATCAACGGCGCGGGCGACGCGGTGCTGATCACCACCGATGCGCTGGGCCGCCAGGTGAGCACCACGCTGCCGTTTTACGTCACCAGCGATTTACTCAAACAGGGGCTGAGCGACGGCGCGGTCACGCTGGGTAGCCTGCGACGCAACTACGGGATCAAGAATTTTGACTATGGCCCGGCTGCGGGAAGCGGCTCATATCGCTATGGTCTGACGGACTGGTTAACCCTGGAAGGCCATGGCGAAGCGGCAGAAGATTTGGCCCTCACCGGCGCGGGAACCGTGCTTAAGCTGGGGCGTTTTGGCGTGGTGAACTCGTCGTATACCCGCAGCCGAATGCGTGGGGACAGCGGCGGGCAAGTTGGCTGGGGGTATCAGTACAGTACCAGCGCATTCAGCGTGGCGACCCAGCACTCCCGGCGTGACCAGAAATTTGGCAACCTGGCGCTGTATGACCAGCCCACCGTCTACGATACAAATGACAAACCCATCGCCAGCTTCAGCCGCAATACCGATCAGTATTCTTTGACCTTCAACATGGGACAATACGGCAATATCGGCGCCGCATGGATAGGCGTTGAGAGCTTCGACAATCAAAAAACCGAACTGCTGAACCTCTCCTGGAGCCGCAACCTGTGGGGCGCCAGCAGTATCTATCTGGCCGCCAGCCGCGACCAGCAGCAGGGAGACTGGACCTTTGCGCTGTCGTTGCAGGTGCCGCTGGGCGAGCGGGACAGCGCCGCCGTCACCTTCGAGAAAACGCCCGATTCGGGCAGCACGCAGCGCATCAACTATAACCATTCCATGCCGTCCGACGGTGGATTTGGCTGGAACATGGCGTTGGCCAACCAGTCGCAGTCCAGAAGCTATCAGCAGGCGACGCTGGGCTGGCGCAACAATAACATCGAGCTGCAGGGCGGCGGTTACGGTGAGAAGGATATGATGACCTGGTGGGGCGAGGCGATGGGCTCGCTGGTGCTGATGGACGGCGAACTGTTTGCGGCCAATAAAATCAACGATGCGTTCGTGGTGATCAGTACCGATGGTCATCCGGACGTGCCGGTAAACTATGAAAACCAGCCGGTGGGCAAAACCAACAACAACGGTTATCTGCTGGTGAGCGGCGTGTCGGCCTACTATCCGGCCAGCTACAGCATCGATACCCTGAACCTTCCGGCCGATACCCGGCTGAAAGAAACCGAGCGTCGCATCGCTATCCGCCGCCACAGCGGCTATCTGGTGGACTTCCCGATGGAGCAGGAGCGGGTGGCGAGCGTCATTCTGCACGATGCGCGGGGCCAGGCGATCCCGGTGGGAAGCCAGGTGAGACGCGCGTCGCGCAGTAGCGCCGTGGTGGGGTACGACGGCATTGCCTGGCTTGAGAACCTCAGCGATGTGAACGCGCTCGACGTAGCCCTGCCTGACGGAAAACAGTGCACCGCCACGTTGACCGTCGGCGCGAACCCGCAACACAAGCTGCAAACCTACGGCCCGCTGGTCTGCCGGGAGGCACCGTGATGCGCCTGCTGCTGGGGCTCCTGCTGCTGTTTTCCGGCGGCAGCTGGGCCGCCTGTACCGTCAGCACGGTCAATGCCTCCTTTGGCAGCGTCACCTCGTTTGCCCTTAGCGGGACGGGGGAAGTGCAAACTACCGGTACGCTGGTGGTCGCCTGCGATGCGGTGCTTAATTTGCTGACTAACGATTCAGTGACGCTGAACTACACCACCGCCTCGGTCTCCGGCAGCAGTCGGGCTACCATGAAGCGCACCGACAACGCCACCATCACCGATGTGATCCCCACGCGCCTGTGTGGCCTGTCCGGCTGCGCAACCAGCAGTGAAGTGCAGATCGGCAAAGCCTACACCTGGAGCGGCAACTCGCTGCTCAGCCTGTTGGGGGCGAAGCAGTACAATATTCCGCTCTATTTCCGCACGGTGCCCGGGCAAAACGTTTCGGCAGGGCCGTATCAGGTTCTGCTTACCTTCAGCATCAACTACAACGTCTGCTCGGTTGGCGCTGTTGGACTCTGCCTGACGCCGCAAACCGGTACGGCGACGACCAGTATTTTGCTCAACATGAACGTCACCAATGATTGCAGCACGATGTCCACGCCGGACGTCAGTTTCAACAGCGCGCCGCTGGTGCAAAATTTCCCGACTGTCTCGCAGGCCATCGCGGTCACCTGCACCAAAGGCAGCACGTACACCATCGGTATTAACAATGGTGCAAACGCCCTGAACAACGTGCGCAGGATGGTCAGCGGCAGCAACTATATGAGTTATGACATCTACAAAGAGGCCACCACCAATCGCTGGGGCGGCAGCGGAACCGAGCGCTGGGCCAGCGCGGCTTCCTCGCAGGTCAGCTCCGATGGGCTTCTGCGTACCTATAACTACACTGCAAAAGTGCTCACCAACCAGGCAACACCCCCTGCCGGAACCTACAGCGACACCCTGATCGTTGACGTCGCCTTCTGAGTCCCGCTTTTCCCTTTCGCAAATGTAAAGTTCCTGCGCCCTGTGCCGATAACACCGTTAATAAATCTAAGAGAAGGTGTTGTATGTTGAACCGTATCCGCGTTGTCACACTGCTGATGATGGTGCTGGTCATTTTCGCACTTCTTCAGCTCGTTTCTGGTGGGCTATTTTTTTCGTCGTTAAAACAGAATCAGGCGAGTTTTGCCGCCTCGAATGACCTGCGCATGCAGCAAAGTGAGCTCACCTCGACCTGGGATTTGATGCTGCAAACGCGCATCAACCTGAGCCGCTCGTCTGCACGTATGATGATGGACCCCGCCAACCAGCAGAGCAGCGCGAAAACGGATCTGCTGAAAAACGCGCGTACCACCCTTGCCGACGCCGCGAAACACTACGAAGCCTTTAAACAGATTGCGCCGCAGCCTGCGATGGAGCAGGTGAGCCAGAATATTGATGAAAAATACGCGGCCTACTTTGCCGGGCTAACCGAACTGGTGCAGTTCCTGGAGAACGGCAACATGGACGCCTATTTTGCGCAGCCTACCCAGGGTATGCAAAACGCCCTTGGTGCGGCGCTCGGCGAGTATGCCAAAGCCAGCAGCGAGCTGTATCACACGGCGTTTACCGAAAGTCAGAACGACTACCGCTTTGCCAAAGCGCAGATGGCGGTGCTGGCTCTGGCGCTGGCGATCGTGCTGGTGGCGGTGTGGTACGGCATCCGACACATCCTGCTTAACCCGCTGAGCCGCGTGATTAGCCATATTCGCGACATCGCCGGCGGCGACCTGACCAAAACGCTGACCGTTTCCGGGCGCAATGAGATCGGCGAGCTGGCCAGCAGCGTCGACCATATGCAGCGCTCGTTAATCGATACCGTCGCCAACGTGCGCGAAGGTTCCGAGGCGATTTACACCGGTACCAGCGAAATCGCGACGGGCAACAATGACCTCTCTTCCCGCACCGAACAGCAGGCGTCCGCCCTCGAGGAGACGGCGGCCAGCATGGAACAACTCACCGCCACCGTGAAGCAGAATGCGGATAACGCCCGTCAGGCCTCTAAGCTTGCCGAAAGCGCCTCCGAAACGGCGCAGCGCGGCGGACGCGTGGTGGATGGCGTCGTGAAAACGATGCACGACATCGCCGACAGCTCGAAGAAAATCGCCGATATCACCAGCGTTATCGACGGCATCGCCTTCCAGACCAACATCCTGGCGCTTAACGCGGCGGTAGAAGCGGCGCGTGCGGGCGAGCAGGGCCGCGGTTTTGCGGTGGTGGCAGGCGAAGTGCGCAACCTGGCGAGCCGCAGCGCCAACGCCGCGAAAGAGATCAAAGCGTTAATTGAAGATTCAGTCTCCCGCGTGGATACCGGCTCGGTGCTGGTGGAAAGCGCGGGTGAGACCATGAATGACATCGTGAATGCCGTCACCCGCGTGACGGACATCATGGGTGAAATCGCCTCTGCATCGGATGAGCAGAGTCGGGGTATTGACCAGGTCGCCCTGGCGGTATCGGAAATGGATCGTGTGACACAGCAAAACGCCGCGCTGGTGCAGGAGTCCGCCGCGGCGGCCGCTGCGCTGGAGGACCAGGCGAGCCGTCTCAAGATGGCCGTCTCGGTGTTTCGTCTTACTTCCAAAACACAACACCCGGCCAGCTCGCGTGCATTGCTCAGCGAGTCAGCCCCTGTGACGGTGGCGTCTCGCCCTCGCGCAGCGGTAGCCGGACAAGATGAAAACTGGGAAACATTTTGACTGACAATTGAACCGCGGCTGCTGGCCGCTTGATGGGAGCGTGGATGTTAAATCGTATTCGTATCTCGACCACTCTGTTTTTGATTCTGATCCTGAGTGGTGTTTTGCAGGTTGGCAGTAACGGGTTGTCTTTTTGGGCGTTTCGCGATGGTTATCAGAATTTGCAGGAAGTCGAGACGAGTAATCAGCAGCGCTCCGCACTGGCACAAACGCGTGCCGTGCTTTTGCAGGCAAGTACGGCGCTGAACAAGGCGGGAACCTTAACGGCGCTGAGCTATCCGCCGGATGATATCAAAGCGCTGATGGTGACGGCGCGCGACAGCCTTAAACAGGCCAACGCGCAGTTTAGCGCCTTCACCTCGCAGGAGACGGTCAGTGAGAAAGGCAAGGCGCTGAAGGCCGCGATGCAGAAGAACTTCACCGCGTGGCATACGGATCTGGAGCACCAGGCGACCTGGCTTGAGAACAACCAGCTTTCTGACTTCCTGACCGCGCCGGTGCAGGCGTCGCAGGCGGCGTTTGACGGCAGTTTTAACGCCTGGCAGCAGGACATTAACCAGTTTGTTGAACGTGCCGGAACCGATAGCCGTAAAAGCTACCACATGTCGGGGGCCATTTTTGCCGCGGTGGTGATCCTGGCGGCACTCCTTACCGGTGGCGCGCTGCTCTGGTCGCGCCGGATGATTGTGCAACCGCTGGCGATCATCAGCAGCCACTTTGACAGCATTGCGAAGGGCAACCTGGCGCGCCCGGTGGCGGTGTACGGGAAGAACGAGATTTCAGCGATTTTTGCCAGCCTCAAGGCCATGCAAGGGGCGCTGCGGGAAACGGTAAGCGAGGTGCGGCAGGGCAGTTACGCCATGCACACCGGGATCTCAGAGATAGCGGCGGGCAACAACGATCTCTCTTCCCGTACCGAGCAGCAGGCGGCCTCGCTGGCGCAGACGGCGGCCAGCATGGAGCAACTGACCGCGACGGTAAGCCAGAACGCCGACAACGCGCGTCAGGCGTCGGATCTGTCAAAACAGGCGGCAACCACGGCGAAGAAAGGGGGCGATCAGGCATCTCACGTTGCCAGCACCATGCAGGAGATTGCCGCCAGCTCACAAAAGATTGGCGACATTATCAGCGTTATCGATGGCATCGCCTTCCAGACCAATATCCTGGCGCTCAACGCCGCCGTAGAGGCTGCGCGGGCAGGCGAGCAGGGGCGTGGGTTTGCCGTGGTCGCCGGCGAAGTACGCAACCTGGCGAGCCGCAGTGCGAACGCGGCGAAAGAGATCAAGGGGCTGATTGAAGAGTCGGTCTCACGCGTTCAGCAAGGCTCCGCGCTGGTGGATACGGCGGCGCAGACCATGAACGAGATCGTCACCTCCGTCACCCGGGTGAACGACATCATGGGCGAAATTGCCTCCGCGTCCGATGAACAACGTCGTGGCATCGAGCAGGTTGCCCAGGCGGTGAGTCAGATGGATCAGGTGACGCAGCAGAACGCCTCGCTGGTAGAAGAAGCGGCCGCCGCCACCGATCAGCTGGCCAGTCAGGCAGATCATCTGACCGGGCTGGTGGCGGTATTTACGGTTAAAGAGCACGTTGAAACAGAAGCAGAAACAGATGTCGGACGGTCGCAGGCCGTACCGGTTGTATCCTGAAAGTAATATAGAAGGCGCTATGACATCACCCATGCCCTCAGGGCAAACGTCATTATTGCAGCAGATGACACAGCGCCTCGCGCTGTCCGACGCGCATTTTCGTCGGATATGTCAGTTGATCTACCAGCGTGCGGGAATTGTGCTTGCGGATCATAAGCGAGACATGGTTTACAACCGACTGGTGCGGCGCTTGCGCACGCTCGGGCTGGATGATTTTGGTCGCTATCTGAGCATGCTCGAAGCGAACCAGAACAGCGCTGAATGGCAGGCCTTTATTAACTCATTAACCACCAACCTGACCGCGTTTTTCCGCGAAGCGCATCACTTCCCGGTGCTGGCGGAGCACGCGCGCCGTCGTACCGGGGAGTACCGCGTCTGGAGTGCGGCGGCGTCTACCGGCGAGGAGCCGTATTCGCTGGCGATCACCCTGGCCGATACGCTCGGCATGGCGCCGGGGCGCTGGAAAGTGTACGCCAGCGACATCGACACCGAGGTGCTGGAAAAAGCGCGCAACGGCGTCTATCGCCAGGACGAACTGAAAACCCTGTCACCGCAGCAGTTACAGCGCTATTTCATGCGCGGTACCGGCCCGCACGAAGGGCTGGTGCGCGTTCGTCAGGAGCTGGCGAACTGCGTTGAGTTTGCGCCGGTCAACCTGCTGGACAAGCAGTACAACGTGCCGGGGCCGTTTGACGCCATCTTTTGCCGTAACGTGATGATTTATTTTGATAAAACGACGCAACAGGAGATTCTGCGTCGCTTTGTTCCGTTGCTCAAGCCTGACGGTTTACTGTTTGCCGGGCACTCGGAAAACTTTAGCAACCTCGCGCGCGAGTTTAGCCTCCGTGGGCAGACGGTTTATGCGCTGAGTAAGGAAAAAGCATGAGTAAAATCAGGGTATTGTCCGTTGATGATTCGGCGCTGATGCGTCAGATCATGACGGAAATCATCAATAGCCACAGCGATATGGAAATGGTGGCGACAGCGCCCGATCCGCTGGTCGCGCGGGATTTAATCAAAAAATATAACCCCGACGTGCTGACGCTGGATGTCGAAATGCCGCGCATGGACGGCATCGATTTTCTGGAAAAACTGATGCGCCTGCGCCCGATGCCGGTGGTGATGGTCTCGTCCCTGACGGGAAAAGGCTCAGAGATCACCCTGCGTGCGCTGGAGCTGGGAGCGGTGGACTTTGTCACCAAGCCGCAGCTGGGCATCCGCGAAGGGATGCTGGCGTACAGCGAGCTGATTGCGGAAAAAATTCGCACCGCGTCGCGCGCGAAGCTGGCCGCCCATAAACCGATGGCGGCCCCGGTGACCCTGAAAGCAGGCCCGCTACTCAGCTCGGAAAAACTGCTGGTGATTGGCGCGTCAACCGGGGGAACAGAGGCAATTCGCCATGTACTCCAGCCATTGCCGCTCTCAAGCCCGGGTATTCTGATTACCCAGCACATGCCGCCAGGCTTTACCCGCTCGTTCGCAGAACGCCTGAACAAGCTGTGTCAAATCAGCGTAAAAGAGGCGGAAGATGGCGAGCGCGTGCTGCCGGGCCATGCGTACATTGCCCCGGGGGATAAGCATATGGAGCTGGCGCGCAGTGGCGCAAACTATCAAATCAAAATTCATGACGGGCCGCCGGTTAACCGGCACCGTCCGTCGGTGGATGTGCTGTTTCATTCGGTGGCGAAACATGCGGGGCGCAACGCCGTTGGGGTGATCCTGACGGGGATGGGCAACGACGGTGCCGCCGGAATGCTTGCGATGCACCAGGCGGGTGCCTGGACCATCGCGCAGAATGAAGCAAGTTGTGTGGTGTTCGGCATGCCGCGCGAGGCCATCAATATGGGTGGCGTGAGCGAAGTGGTCGATCTTAGCCAGGTAAGCCAGCAGATGCTGGCGAAAATCAGTGCCGGACAGGCAATACGTATTTAATGAGGAGTGTAGTTTTATGGCGGACAAAGAGCTCAGATTTTTGGTTGTGGATGACTTTTCCACCATGCGTCGCATCGTGCGCAACCTGCTGAAAGAGCTGGGCTTCAACAACGTTGAAGAAGCAGAAGACGGCGTGGATGCGCTGAACAAGCTGCAGGCAGGCGGATTTGGTTTTGTTATCTCCGACTGGAACATGCCTAACATGGATGGTCTGGAACTGCTGAAAACGATCCGCGCGGACGCCGCTATGGCCTCTCTGCCCGTATTGATGGTGACCGCAGAAGCCAAGAAAGAGAACATCATTGCTGCGGCACAGGCGGGCGCAAGCGGCTATGTGGTGAAACCGTTCACCGCTGCAACCCTGGAAGAGAAGCTCGGCAAGATCTTCGAGAAACTCGGCATGTGAGGTGATGGTTATGATGCAACCTGCTATGAAACCCGTTGAAGAACATTCGCCCAGCGACATCATTGCCCGCATTGGCAGCCTGACGCGCATGCTGCGCGACAGCCTGCGTGAACTGGGGCTGGATCAGGCCATTGCCGAAGCGGCGGAAGCGATTCCGGACGCGCGCGATCGTCTGGACTATGTGGTGCAGATGACTGCTCAGGCGGCAGAACGTGCGCTGAACAGCGTCGAAGCGTCACAGCCGCATCAGGATGCGATGGAGAAGGGCGCGAAAGCGCTGACCAAACGCTGGGACGAATGGTTCGAGAACCCTATCGAACTGGCGGATGCCCGCGAACTGGTGACCGATACCCGCCAGTATCTGGGGGATGTGCCGGGCCACACCAGCTTCACCAACGCCCAGCTTCTGGACATCATGATGGCGCAGGATTTCCAGGACCTTACCGGTCAGGTGATCAAACGCATGATGGATGTGATTCAGGAGATTGAGCGTCAGCTGCTGATGGTGCTGCTGGAGAACATGCCAGAACCGGCCGCGCGTCCAAAGCGCGACAATGAAAGCCTGCTTAACGGCCCACAGCTCGACGCATCTAAAGCGGGCGTGGTGGCAAGTCAGGATCAGGTCGACGACCTGCTGGACAGCCTCGGCTTCTGACGGCCTTTCGTCTCAGGTTGTGCGAGCAGCCTGAGACGATTCCTGCCCGGAATCATCGAAAAGAGCCCGAATAAACGGGCTTTTCCCGCCATTGGATTCTTTCTGCGCTGGCATGATACCCGTGACTTAATGGGCTGCGAGCAGGCACTGTGGCAGAAGATAACGACGACAAAACGGAAGCCCCCACACCCCACCGACTTGAAAAAGCGCGTGAGGAAGGGCAGGTCCCCCGATCCCGAGAGCTGACATCCCTGCTGATACTGGTGGTGGGCGTGTGCATTATCTGGTGGGGAGGGGAGTCGTTCGCCCGCAGGCTGGCGGGGATGCTCTCTGCCGGGTTACGTTTTGACCACAGCATGGTTAACGATCCCAACCTGATCCTGAGCCAAATTATTCTGCTGGTGAAAAATGCCATGATTGCGCTGCTTCCGCTGATTTCCGGAGTTGTGCTGGTGGCGCTGGTCTCGCCGGTGATGCTTGGCGGGCTGGTCTTTAGCGGCAAATCGCTGCAACCCAAATTTTCCAAGCTCAACCCGCTGCCGGGGATCGCCAAAATGTTTTCTGCCCAGACGGGCGCGGAGCTGGTAAAGGCGATCCTGAAATCGGCCCTGATGGGCAGCACCGCCGGGTTTTTCCTTTGGCACCACTGGCCTGAAATGATGCGCCTTATCAGTGAATCCCCCTTCAACGCCATGAACAATGCGATGAACCTGGTGGGATTGTGCGCCCTGCTGGTGGTGCTCAGCATCATTCCGATGGTGGGGTTTGACGTCATCTTCCAGATGTACAGCCACTTCAAAAAACTGCGCATGTCGCGCCAGGATATCCGCGACGAATACAAACAGATGGAAGGCGATCCGCACGTTAAGGGGCGTATCCGTCAGATGCAGCGCGCGGCTGCCCGTCGCCGCATGATGGAAGATGTCCCGAAAGCCGATGTCATTGTGACCAACCCGACCCACTACTCGGTGGCGCTGCGCTACGACGAAAATAAAATGAGCGCGCCGAAGGTGGTGGCAAAAGGGGCGGGCCTGATTGCGCTGCGTATACGTGAAATCGGCACGGAAAACCGTGTTCCCATTCTTGAAGCGCCTCCGCTGGCGCGTGCGTTGTACCGTCATGCGGAGATTGGACAACAGATCCCCGGCCAACTCTACGCCGCTGTCGCGGAAGTGCTGGCCTGGGTATGGCAGCTGAAGCGCTGGCGTTTAGCCGGTGGTCAGCGGCCTGTGAAACCTGAGAACCTACCGGTGCCTGAAGCGCTGGATTTTTTGAACGAGAAGGACACTGATGGCTAATCTGGTGGCAATGTTGCGCCTGCCCGGCAACCTGAAATCGACCCAATGGCAGATCCTTGCCGGACCGATTCTGATCCTGCTAATTCTGTCGATGATGGTGCTGCCGCTGCCGGCATTTATCCTCGATCTGCTGTTCACATTCAACATTGCGTTGTCCATCATGGTGCTGCTGGTGGCGATGTTCACCCAGCGCACCCTGGAGTTCGCGGCGTTCCCGACCATTCTGCTGTTTACCACGCTGCTGCGCCTGGCGCTGAACGTGGCATCCACCCGTATTATTCTGATGGAAGGGCATACCGGCGCGGCGGCGGCGGGTAAGGTCGTTGAGGCGTTCGGCCACTTCCTCGTGGGCGGCAATTTCGCCATCGGTATCGTGGTGTTCGTCATTCTGGTGATCATCAACTTTATGGTCATCACCAAAGGTGCCGGGCGTATCGCAGAAGTGGGCGCGCGTTTCGTCCTGGACGGGATGCCGGGCAAACAGATGGCGATCGACGCCGACCTGAACGCCGGACTGATCGCCGAAGATGAGGCCAAAAAGCGCCGCTCGGAGGTGACGCAGGAGGCGGACTTCTACGGCTCGATGGACGGTGCGAGTAAGTTCGTGCGCGGAGATGCCATCGCCGGCATCCTGATCATGGTGATTAACGTCGTGGGCGGCCTGCTGGTGGGCGTTTTGCAGCACGGCATGGACATGGGCCACGCGGCAGAAAGCTACACGCTGCTGACCATCGGTGACGGCCTGGTCGCGCAGATCCCGGCGCTGGTGATCTCAACGGCAGCGGGCGTTATCGTCACTCGCGTCAGCACCGATCAGGACGTGGGCGAGCAGATGGTGGGGCAGTTGTTCAGCAACCCGCGCGTAATGCTGCTGGCTGCTGCGGTACTGGGCCTCCTGGGCCTGGTGCCGGGAATGCCGAACCTGGTGTTCCTGCTGTTTACCGCCGCGCTGCTGGGCCTGGCCTGGTGGATGCGCGGGCGTGAAATGACGCCTGCCGCCGAACCTGCGCCGGTCAAAATGCCGGAAAACACGCAGGCGGTGGAGGCGACCTGGAACGACGTGCAGCTGGAAGATTCGCTGGGCATGGAGGTGGGTTATCGCCTGATCCCGATGGTCGATTTCCAGCAGGACGGCGAGCTGCTGGGCCGCATTCGCAGTATTCGTAAGAAATTCGCTCAGGACATGGGCTTCCTGCCGCCGGTTGTTCATATTCGTGACAACATGGATCTTCCGCCTGCGCGCTATCGCATCCTGATGAAAGGGGTGGAGATTGGCAGCGGGGATGCCTACCCTGGCCGCTGGCTGGCGATCAACCCCGGCACGGCGGCGGGCACGCTGCCCGGAGAGCAGACTATCGACCCGGCCTTCGGGCTGGCGGCAATCTGGATCGAGAGCGCGCTGAAAGAGCAGGCGCAGATCCAGGGCTACACGGTGGTGGAAGCCAGTACCGTGGTGGCGACCCATCTTAACCATCTTATCGGCCAGTTCTCCGCCGAACTGTTTGGCCGTCAGGAGGCGCAGCAGCTGCTGGATCGCGTTACCCAGGAGATGCCGAAGCTGACCGAAGACCTGGTGCCTGGCGTGCTGACGCTGACAACCCTGCACAAGGTGCTGCAAAACCTGCTCGACGAAAAGGTGCCGATCCGCGACATGCGTACCATTCTGGAAACCCTGGCCGAGCATGCGCCGCTTCAGAGCGACCCGCACGAGCTGACGGCAGTGGTGCGTGTGGCGCTGGGCCGCGCGATTACCCAGCAGTGGTTCCCGGGTACCGGTGAAGTGCAGGTTATCGGCCTCGATACGCCGCTCGAACGTCTGCTCTTACAGGCTCTGCAGGGCGGTGGCGGGCTGGAGCCGGGTCTCGCCGACCGTCTGCTGGCCCAGACGCAGGAGGCGCTGGCGCGCCAGGAGATGCTGGGTGCGCCGCCGGTTCTGCTGGTTAACCACGCGCTGCGTCCGCTGCTGTCTCGCTTCCTGCGTCGTAGCCTGAATCAGCTGGTCGTGCTGTCAAACCTTGAGCTGTCGGACAATCGCCATATTCGCATGACGGCGACCATAGGAGGGAACTGATGGGTAAGTGGCTATGGATCATGCTTTTCCCGCTGGTGGCGCAGGCCGCTGGCGAAGGGTCGTGGCAGGCCAGCAGCGTTGGCGTGACGCTGAACCATCGCGGGGAGGCGATGTCCTCACGTCCGCTGGCACCCCCTGAACCGGCCTCCGGCCTGATGACCCTGGTGGTGTGGGATTACACGCTGATCGGCCCAACGCCTGCCGGGCTGCGGGTGCGTCTGTGCTCCCAGACGCGCTGTACCGAAATCGACGGTGAAAATGGCACGACCCAGGCGTTCAACGGCGTACCGGCGGTGGAACCATTACGCTTTATCTGGGAAGTGCCGGGCGGTGGGCGTTTAATCCCGGCGCTGAAAGTTCAGCGTACGTCCGTCATCGTTAATTACCGCTAACTGCCTGTCTTTTAGCCAGCCATGGCGCGATTCTGATGGCTGGCTCGCAAAAATGACCTCGCCTTTTGATGCAATAGAAACGCTGTTTTATAAATCAGTGACACGCGTGACGACACTCTTTGCATTTTTGCCATTCACGACGAAGCGATGGCAGAAACAGAAAGGTTTCAACAGGTCGATACTTTTACTGTAGCCGTGTAAAAACTCCCGGACGAGGTTTGCTTACAGGGAGTCTCCTAAAACTGATTAGGGCTGACGGCAATGAAAACACGTAAAATCGGACTCGCAAATTATCTTGCTTATGGGTCAGGTGATTTCCTCGGGGCAGGGACGACTGCGCTGACGGCTGCCTGGCTTTTATATTTTTATACGACCTTCTGCGGACTTTCCCCTATCGAGGCGACCTTTATCTTTGCTGCGGCAAGGGTGCTGGACGCCGTTGTCAGCCCGCTGATGGGCTTTATGACCGATAACTTTGGCACCACCTGGCTTGGCAAACGCTTTGGCCGCCGTAAGTTCTTTATCCTGCTGGGTATTCCGTGCGTGTTCAGCTACTCCCTGATGTGGATCGGGGATATGAGCTTCTGGTACTACCTACTGACCTACCTGGTGTTTGATATTGTCTACACCATGATTCTGGTGCCGTACGAAACGCTGGTGCCGGAAATGACCGATGACTTCAAACAGAAAACCAAGTTCTCCGGCGCGCGTATCTCTATGGCGCAGATGTCCGCCATTCTGGCCTCCTTCCTGCCGGGTATTCTGCTGACCCACTTCGGTAAAGACAACGCCGTCTCCTTCTTCTATGCAAGCCTGGTCTTCTCCGTGCTGTGCGCGCTAATGCTGATTTTCGTCTGGTTCTTCACCTGGGAGCGCCCGCGTGAGGAGTGGTCAGAAGCGGCACTGCGCGCCGAAGAAGAGAAGAAAAAGCTGACGCTCGGGCAGAGCCTCAACCGCCTTTTCGTCGAGTTAAGTTCGACCCTGCGCATCAAAATTTTCCGCCAGCATCTGGGGATGTATCTGGGCGGCTACATCGCGCAGGACGTGTTCAACGCCGTCTTCACCTATTACGTGGTGTTCGTGCTGATGCAGGAGGCGTCAATGGCCTCTAACCTGCTGGGCACCATGGCGATTTTCCAGTTTATCGCCGTGATAGCGATGATCCCGCTGTGCATCCGTTTTGGTCCTGCGCCGTCTTACCGGATGGTGGTGGTGCTCTTTGGGCTGGCCTCGCTCTCCTACGCGATGCTCTATTACGCCGGGCTGAGCGATATCTACTCGCTGCTGTTGCTGGTTTCAGCCGTGGCCGGTCTGGGGCGCGGGGGCATCAACTACGTTCCGTGGAACACTTACACCTACATTGCTGACGTGGATGAAGTGATCACCGGCCAGCGCCGTGAAGGGATTTTTGCCGGCATCATGACCCTGACCCGTAAAGCCTCCCAGGCCGGTGCGGTGATGCTGGTGGGTATCGTGATGCAGATGTCCGGCTTTGTGAGCGGGCAGAAGGTGCAGCCTGCCGAAGTGAGCCACACCATTCTGATGATCCTGAGCGTGGGAACCATTCTGGTGCTGTTCTGCGGCTTCCTGGTTTCCCTGCGCTTCAGACTTAATTTGCAGACGCACAGCACGCTGCGCGAAGAGACCGCCAAAATGCTCGAGACGGGGCGCGCCATGCCGGAGACGGCCACGCCGCAGGCCCGCGCAACCGTCGAGATGCTGGCCGGTATGCCGTACGAATCGCTGTGGGGCAATAACAACATCGGTTATCTGAATCGCAATAAGCCGGCGGCCCCTTCGCTGAAGGATCGCGCGGTACTGAATTCGACATACAACAGAGGTTAAGATGATGAAAGTTTGGCCTGTCAAACATAGCCCATTACTGTGTCAGCCTGCGCGTTTTATCGCGCGGGATGAACTGAAATCGTTGATTCACAAGGTGACCCATAACCTGGTGAACATCCACGACAAAACCGGCGAGTTTCTGCTGCGGCTGGACGACGGGCGCGTGATCGATACCAAAGGCTGGGCAGGCTGGGAGTGGACGCACGGCGTGGGGCTGTACGGAATCTGGCAGTACTACTGCCAGACCGGCGATGAGACGATGCGCGACATTATTGACGGCTGGTTTGACGCGCGTTTTGCCGAAGGCGCGACCACCAAAAACGTCAATACCATGTCGCCGTTCCTGACCCTGGCCTACCGCTATGAAGAGACGCGCAATCCGGCCTGGCTGCCGTGGCTGGAGAGCTGGGCGGAGTGGGCGATGAATGAGATGCCACGTACCGAGCATGGCGGTATGCAGCACATCACGCTGGCGGAAGAGAACCACCAGCAGATGTGGGACGACACGCTGATGATGACGGTGCTGCCGCTGGCGAAAATCGGCAAGCTGCTCAACAAACCGGAGTACGTGGAAGAGGCGGTGTATCAGTTCCTGCTACACGTCCAGAACCTGATGGACAGGGAAACCGGCCTGTGGTTCCACGGCTGGAACTTCGACGGCAACCACAACTTTGCCCATGCCCGCTGGGCGCGCGGCAACAGCTGGCTGACTATCGTCATCCCGGACTTCCTTGAGCTGGTCGATCTGCCTGAAAACAACGCTGTGCGTCGGTATCTGGTGCAAGTGCTGAATGCACAAATTGCGGCGCTGGCGAAATGTCAGGACGACAGCGGGCTGTGGCATACGCTGCTCGACGATCCGGACTCGTATCTGGAGGCGTCGGCCACGGCAGGGTTTGCCTACGGGATCCTCAAAGCGGTGCGTAAGCGCTATGTCGGCGCGGAGTATGCGGAGGTCGCCGATAAAGCGATTCGCGGTATCGTGAACAATATCTCGCCGGAAGGGGAGCTGTTGCAGACGTCGTTCGGGACGGGGATGGGCAGCGATCTTGAGTTCTACCGGCAGATCCCGCTGACCTCGATGCCGTACGGGCAGGCGATGGCGATTTTGTGTTTAACGGAGTATTTGCGCAAATATTTCTGACACCTGCTTAATAATTTCATTACTGTAAAGCCCCTCTTTAAAGGGGCTTTTTTTATGATAACGCCGGGTAAATATAATACGCCATCAATATGATGCTCTGCTCATATTTATGACGTGAATAATAGTCTTAAAATAAATTTGGGCTATTATTAAAGTGTGATTCGCTTCACGAAATATATTCAGTAGTTATCCTATTTTTTAATTGCATTAAGATTCTTCCAATACACATTTAAGGAGTGATGCAATGGAAAATACAATGGGCAGCATTGTTGTTAACCCTTCTGTAAATATGTATGCCGATAAAATGTCGGATGAACAACTTCAAATGTTCGAAACGGTTTTCAAGGATATCGATGGCGCAGGCTATACCCCGCTACTGTTTGTCGGTAGCCAGCTCGTGGCTGGCCAGCTGCATACCTTTATTGCGCTTCGCCGTTTCATGAATGCAAAGGGGCAGGAAATATCACTGGCTAAGGTAATTATTTTTCAAAGTCTGAACAATGAGTTGGCTATTCATTCTATCTCAGAATTCTAATCATTTTATTTACGGATAATTTTTTAAACTTAAAAGGAAATTATTATGTGGAAATCAGCGAAAAAAGATGAGTTTATTCCGTTGGACGCGCCGGTAGCCGGTTATGAAATAGGGGTCCCAGGTATTAAAGGACCTTCACCGTTGTTTATTATTCGCGCAAAACTGAATAATGGTATTCATCCAGGGAAATGGGTGTTCGGCAATACGGCGTGGATCCCGTGGGGAGGAAGCGAGCATCTGTGTAATGAATTTGAAATTTACGTGGGCGCGTTAAAATGGGTAGACGTTAAGGGTAAACATTTCCCACCAAATATGGTTGAGGCGGGGCATGAAGCCAATGGTGCGAAGCTCTATGTTGCACGTGCAAAATTCGATAATGGCCTCTTTGTAGGTAAAGCAGGAAGCCACCTCAGCAGAGGATGCTGCATCGGCTATAACGGCAAGGAGTATGAATTAGATACCTTCCAGGTGCTCGTTCACGACTAAGCGCAATCATTCATAAAAAACCCGGCGACCGCCGGGTTTTTTTTTACATCCGTTCTACGGTTTCGATACCCAGGGTATCCAGACCCAGCTTCAGGGTCTTCGCCGTTAGCTGCGCCAGCTTCAGGCGGCTATTGCGTACCGAGTCGCTCTCTGCCGACAGGATAGGGCAGTGCTCGTAGAAGCCAGAGAACAGGCCGGCGAGATCGTACAGATAGGAACACATCACGTGCGGGGTGCCGTCACGCGCGACAACCGCCAGCGTCTCTTCGAACTGCAGCAGACGCGCGGCCAGCTGCGCTTCACGATCTTCCGTGATGGTGACCGTGGCGTTAGCCAGCGCGCTTTCGTCGATATTGGCTTTGCGGAACACCGAGAGCACGCGGGTGTAAGCGTACTGCATGTACGGTGCCGTGTTACCTTCAAACGCCAGCATGTTATCCCAGTCGAAGATGTAGTCGGTGGTGCGGTTCTTGGAGAGATCCGCGTATTTCACCGCACCAATACCGACGGCGTTCGCCAGTTTTTCCAGCTCATCGGCAGGCATGTCCGGGTTCTTCTCGGCCACCAGACGGCGGGCGCGTTCCAGCGCTTCGTCCAGCAGGTCAGAAAGTTTAACCGTGCCACCGGCGCGGGTTTTGAACGGTTTGCCGTCTTTGCCCAGCATCATGCCGAACATGTGGTGTTCCAGCGGAACGGAATCAGGCACGTAGCCCGCTTTACGCACGATAGTCCACGCCTGCATCAGGTGCTGGTGCTGACGGGAATCGATGTAGTACAGCACGCGGTCGGCGTGCAGGGTTTCGTAGCGGTATTTTGCGCAGGCGATATCGGTAGTGGTGTAGAGGTAGCCGCCATCCTTTTTCTGGATGATCACGCCCATCGGTTCGCCTTCCTTGTTTTTGTACTCATCAAGGAACACCACCGTTGCGCCTTCACTCTCTACCGCCAGGTTTTTGGCTTTCAGATCCGCCACAATACCCGGCAGCATTGGGTTGTACAGGCTTTCACCCATCACGTCGTCACGGGTCAGCGTGACGTTCAGGCGGTTGTAGGTGAGCTGGTTCTGGGACATGGTGATATCCACCAGCTTGCGCCACATCTCGAGGAAGTATTGATCGCCGCCCTGTAGTTTTACTACGTAGCTGCGCGCGCGCTCGGCGAAGGCTTCGTCTTCATCGTAGTGTTTTTTGGCTTCACGGTAGAACCCTTCCAGGTCTGCCAGCGCCATTTCACCCGCGTTTTCCTGCTGCTGTTTTTCCAGGTAAGCAATCAGCATGCCGAACTGTGTACCCCAGTCGCCCACGTGGTTCGCACGGATCACCTTGTGGCCGAGGAACTCGTTGGTGCGCACGGCGGCATCACCGATGATGGTGGAGCGCAGGTGGCCCACGTGCATCTCTTTCGCCACGTTCGGGGCGGAGTAGTCGATCACGATGGTCTGCGGCTCTGGCTGGGAAACACCCAGACGGTCAGATTTCAGCGCCGCGTCAACGTGGCTTGCCAGGAACGCAGGTTCCAGGAAGATGTTGATAAAGCCGGGGCCGGCAATTTCGGTTTTGCTGGCAATGCCGGTGAGATCCAGATGCGTCAGTACCTGCTCAGCGAGCTGTCGCGGTGGCATGCCCAGTTTTTTAGCCACTGCCATCACGCCGTTAGCCTGATAGTCGCCAAACTGTACTTTTGCTGACTGACGAACCTGCGGTTCGCAATCCGCAGGCGCACCTGCGGCAATCAGTGCCTGACTGACTTTTTCTGAGAGAAGAGCCTGAATATTCACCTGGATACCTTACGTTTTTGCTGCGGGTTAACATCCACCCACACCAGTTAAAGAATTTAGGGCGCGAGTATACTGCAAATGCCCGCGTGCGTCAGCCCTGCGGGGGCTGAAGATTGCTCAGAATCCAGGCTAAGAAGGTGTGCATAATCATGCAGTAATAAAAACCCCGAATCTGCGGTTGGTTGACGGCGGGCAACAGAGTAAATTAGCGGCTTTGCGACCCGAAAAGAGACTGACGTATGGCGAACTGGCACTCCATTGACGAACTGCATGATATTTCCGCAGATTTACCGCGCTTCACCCAGGCGTTCACAGAACTTGCCACCCGCCTCGGTCTGGATATTGCACCGCTTGAGGCCGATCACATCTCTTTACGCTGCCATCAAAACGCGACGGCCGAGCGCTGGCGTCGTGGATTTGAACAGTGCGGCGAGTTGCTTTCTGAAAACATCATTAACGGGCGGCCAATTTGTCTGTTCAAACTGCATGAACCGGTCTGTGTGGCGCACTGGCGCTTCACGGTGGTGGAACTGCCCTGGCCGGGTGAAAAACGCTATCCGCACGAAGGCTGGGAGCATATCGAAATTGTTCTGCCGGGCGAGCCTGACGGCCTGAATGCCCGTGCGCTGGCGCTGTTATCTGACGAAGGCTTAAGCAAGCCGGGGGTCTTTGTCAAAACGAGTTCCCCGAAAGGCGAACGCGAGCGTTTGCCTAACCCGACGCTGGCGGTCACCGACGGACAGGTGACGGTGAAATTTCATCCGTGGACGATAGAGCAGATTGTCGCCAGCGAAGCATCAGAGTTGTGACGCCAGGCGAAGACCCCTTGCGGTGAGCGTGTCACGATAGCGTGTTGAATCAATTTTAGGGAGGAAAAGATGGCGCTGCTGGAGATTTGTTGTTACAGCGTGGAGTGTGCCGTTACGGCGCAAATTCGCGGGGCCGATCGCATTGAACTCTGTGCGGCACCGAAAGAGGGCGGGCTGACGCCGTCGTACGGCGTGCTGAAATCTGCCCGCCGGGACGTCACGATCCCGGTACACCCGATCGTCCGCCCGCGCGGCGGTGATTTTTGTTACACAGCGGGTGAATTCAGTGCCATGCTTGATGATATCGCCCTCGTGCGCGACCTGGGCTTCCCTGGGCTGGTGACCGGCCTGCTTGATGAAGACGGCAATGTCGATCTTCCCCGCATGCGCCAGGTAATAGCGGCCGCAAAGGGGATGGCCGTCACCTTTCATCGCGCGTTTGATATGTGTAAAGCACCTCTTCAAGCCTTTGATACGCTGGCGGAACTTGGCGTGGCCCGCGTCCTGACGTCCGGCCAGCAAGCATCAGCTGAAAAAGGACTGCAATTAATTACGGAACTAAAAGCACATTCCGGTGTTCCAATCATTATGGCGGGCGCAGGAGTACGCGCCAGCAATCTGGAACTGTTTTTAAACGCAGGGGTAGAAGAGCTTCACAGCTCAGCGGGGAAATGGATACCGTCACCCATGCGTTATCGCAATACAGGGTTGTCTATGTCGACGGATGCTGAAGCGGATGAGTACTCGCGCTACGGTGTAGATGGAGAGTCGGTTGCGGTAATGAAATCGCTGATTGAACGTCATCACGTGTAGCAACGTACCGATTTTTACCGCGCATCATGTCGCCCAATATGATGCTTGCTTGTACCAGGCCCCTGCAATTTCAACAGGGGCCTTTTTTTATCCCCCTCACCCTAACCCTCTCCCCAAAGAGGAGAGGGGACTGTACGGTGCGGTCTTTTCTCCCTCGCCCCTTTAGGGAGAGGGCCGGGGTGAGGGGGCAAAATCTACGGCTTTGTCGCTATCAACACCGCGCGCATCGGTGCCGGATAGCCTTCGACGGTCTTGCTGTGGTCGTCCAGGTCGAGGAACTGCTCCAGCGATTCGGTGATCATCCAGTCGGTGCGGCGCTGCTCTTCGATGGAGGTCACGCAGACATCCGCAATACGCACATCCACAAACCCGCACTTCTCGAGCCAGTTTTTCAGCGCCAGCGCGGACGGAATAAAGTAGACGTTTCGCATCTGCGCATAACGATCGCCCGGGACCAGCACGGTGTGCTCGTCGCCTTCCACCACCAGCGTTTCCAGCACCAGTTCGCCGCCGCTGACCAGCTGATCCTTCAGCTGCCACAGGTGCTCCAGCGGGGAGCGACGGTGATACAGCACGCCCATGGAGAACACCGTGTCGAACGCTTTCAGGGCAGGGAGTTGCTCAATGCCCAGCGGCAGCAGGTGGGCGCGCTGGTCGTTGCCCAGCAGTTTACGCACCGCTTCGAACTGGCACAGGAACAGCTGCATCGGGTCGATACCCACCGCCAGGTGCGCGCCTGCGCCAATCATGCGCCACATGTGGTAGCCGCTGCCACAGCCGACGTCCAGGATCGTGCGCCCGGTGAGGTCCGACAGGTGGGGCAGAACGCGATCCCATTTCCAGTCAGAACGCCATTCGGTATTGATGTTCACGCCATACAGCGAGAACGGCCCTTTGCGCCACGGCATCAGGTTACGCATCAGCGTTTCAATACGGTTTCGTTGCCCCTCGGACAGCGGTGCGTCGCTTTCCGCGGTGACGCTGTGCAGCAGGTCCAGACGGTGCGGGGTCAGCTCCGGCAGAAACTCCACCGCATTAGACCACTGCTTCAGCAGGCCGTGCTGCTGGTCCCGCTGCCAGGTAGCGATCTGCGCAGGCAGGGTTTCCAGCCAGTGGGAGAGATGATTTTTCGCAATCAGCTGATAGAAATTGCCGAACTCGATCATGCGACATCCTCAGCTTTCAGGGCGACCAGCGAGCCAAAGTTAAAGCACTGGAACCACAGTTCGCTGTGCTCAAACCCTGACTGACGCAGTCGGGCTTTGTGTGTTTCAACGGAATCCGTGAGCATGACGTTTTCGAGCATGCTGCGCTTCTGGCTGATCTCCAGCTCGCTGTAGCCGTTCGCACGTTTGAAATCGTGGTGCATATTGAACAGCAGCTCGCCTACGTCCTTGTCTTCAAAGCTAAACTTCTCAGAGAGCACCAGCGCGCCGCCCGGATTCAGACCCTGATAAATTTTATCCAGCAACAGCTGGCGGTCTTCAGGCACCAGGAACTGCAGGGTAAAATTCAGTACCACCATCGACGCATTCGAGATGTCGATATCGCGAATATCGCCTTCCACAACCTCTACCGGCGTCGGGGCTTTATAGGCGTCGATGTGTCGGCGGCAGCGTTCCACCATGGCAGGCGAGTTGTCGACGGCAATGATTTTGCAGCCGTCATGGCGAACGTTACGACGTACCGACAGCGTTGCCGCGCCGAGCGAACAGCCCAGGTCATAGACCTGCGTGCCGGGTTGAACGAAGCGTTCAGCCAGCATGCCGATCATCGAGATGATATTGGAATATCCGGGAACAGAGCGCTGGATCATATCCGGGAAGACTTCGGCTACCCGTTCATCAAAGGTCCAGTCGCCCAGGCTGGCGATAGGCGCGGAAAAAAGCGTGTCGCGATCTGACATAACGTAAAAATCCGGGAAAAATAAAGGGGCGTATTGTGCGCTAACGCAAGGAGAAAACCAACTCCCACGGCATATACCAAAGGTTAGCCAGCACCATCAGCAAAAGCGACGCCCATGTCGCGCTCATGCCGGAACGACGCCAGCGGAACAGGCGCTGGTGGAAGCCGTAGTAGTGCATCAACCGGCCCGCAATCAGCAGTAAACCACAGACGTGAACCATCCAGGTCTCCGCACCGTTCATCTCCATAAACAGCAGCATAATTAATGCCACGGGGATGTACTCGACCGCATTGCCATGAATGCGGATGGCACTTTGCAGTTCAGAGAACCCACCGTCACCGTAGGAGACGCGGTATTGCATCCTCAGGCGCACAACATCAAATGAAAACTTAATCAGCAGTAATGCACCTAACACCGCATACAGCGCGCTGACCATACTAACTCCCTGTTTTTGGCAGATGGTACGTCTCTATGATAGGGGGTGATTTCAGAAAAGAGAAGATTGTTGTGGAATGGCGGGGGCGCTGCCGACAGACGGAACCGCAGCCTGCAAGGCCTGCCAGAGAGCATCGACCAGTTCAGGGGCCTGGGCGATATCGGGGGTGTGTAAAAACAGATACGGCGTGGTGGTTTGCTCCCATTTCGGCAACGTTTGCAGCCAGACGCTAAACAATTCACGATTTTGCTGCATGTTATCGCTGCCGATAAACCGGACCATCGGGTTAGCGGCGGTCAGCACCGCATGCACCGGGACTTTGGGCTTTTTACGCTGGGCGTCAATAATGGCTTCACTGTGGGGGATCGCGCTGTGTACCGGTCTGGAATCGAGAATGACGCGGTTAATGCCCCGCTCGTGCAGCCCGCGGTTCAGCGCTTTCTCAGCCTCGCCTTTGGCAAAGAACTCGGGATGCCTGACCTCTACACCGTAGGTGAATTCCCGGGGCAGGGCATCAAGAAACTGCCACAGCGCAGGCAGATCGCGCGGGCCAAAGACGGCGGGAAGCTGGAGCCAGTACTGCCCGATGCGGTTAGCCAGCGGCGACATCCGGGTGAAAAACTCTTCGGTTAAATCACCGCAGTTGCGCAGGGCGGCGGTGTGCGAGATGGTTGCCGGGAATTTAAAGCAGAAGCGAAACGCGTCGGTGGTCTGCTCGCGCCAGCGCGCGACAATCTCGGCGCGAGGCAGGGCATAAAGCGTGGTATTTCCCTCCACGCAGTTGAAGTGTCGGGCATACTCTTCAAGGCTGGTGATGCCAAGGCGCACCCACTTCGGGTGCGACCACTGAGGCAGGCCCACGTACATCATAGGGCGTTAACAATCTCGTCCGTGCTGCGCACGCGGCCAATGCGCGGGAAGATGTGGGTCATGCTGCCCTGATGCTGATCGGAAGAGGCTGCGCTACAGGCATCCTCAGCGATGACCAGGTTAAAACCCAGCTCCCAGGCGTTGCGCGCGGTGGATTCCACGCCGATATTGGTGGAGATCCCGCACAGGATGATAGTGTCGATCCCGCGGCGGCGCAGCTGCAGCTCAAGATCGGTACCGTAGAACGCGCCCCACTGGCGTTTGGTCACTTCAAGGTCGCTGTCGCGTTTACCGAGAGACTCTGGATAGGTCCACCAGTTTTCCGGCAGCGCGTGCGCCGGGGCCTGCGCGTCGACAGGCTGCTTCAGCGCTTCGGCGAAGTCGGCTGACCAGCCTACGCGCACCATGACCACGGGCGCACCGCTGGCGCGGCATTTTTCCGCCAGGCGAGCGGCACGGCTCACCACCTCGTCAGCAGTATGCGGACCACCGGCAAAAGGGAGGATCCCTTCCTGCAAATCAATGACGACAAGTGCAGTTTTGGTGGCATCAAGTGTGAACATAGTAACTCCAGTTAAATGAATCGCTTTGGTTACACCTTACGACGTTATTCCCTGTTATCGGGCGGATAATTTTGTTAATTTTTGTGAGAATGCGCAATTAGAGCGCAGCAAACCACCGTCAGACCGTGCTTCGCTCTTATCGTCGGGCGGAATTTCCAGTATAATAGCCGCCTTTTTTCATCCAGTTGTGACATACAGAAAGCTGCGACATAGTAGCCTGTACATCAGGCAACATTTAGCCTGCGGCTAATTAAGGGATATCTCATGCGTACAGAATATTGCGGGCAGCTGCGTCAGTCCCACGTCGGGCAGCAGGTTACCCTGTGTGGTTGGGTCAATCGCCGTCGCGATCTCGGTAGCCTTATCTTTATCGATATGCGCGACCGCGAAGGTATTGTTCAGGTGTTCTTCGATCCCGATCGCGCAGAGGCGTTGAAGCTGGCGTCTGAGCTGCGTAATGAGTTCTGCATCCAGGTGACCGGCACCGTGCGTGCGCGTGACGAGAAAAACGTCAATGCAGAGATGGCGACGGGCGCAGTTGAAGTGCTGGCCTCCGATCTGGTCATCATCAACCGTGCCGAAGCGCTGCCGCTGGACTCCAACCACGTCAACACCGAAGAAGCACGCCTGAAATACCGCTACCTGGATCTGCGTCGCCCGGAAATGGCTCAGCGCCTGAAGACCCGTGCGAAAATCACCAGCCTGGTGCGCCGCTTTATGGATGACCACGGTTTCCTGGATATCGAAACCCCGATGCTGACCAAAGCCACGCCGGAAGGCGCGCGCGATTACCTGGTCCCGTCCCGCGTTCATAAAGGCAAGTTCTACGCGCTGCCGCAGTCTCCTCAGCTGTTCAAACAGCTGCTGATGATGTCCGGCTTCGATCGCTACTATCAGATTGTAAAATGCTTCCGCGACGAAGACCTGCGTGCTGACCGTCAGCCAGAATTTACCCAGATCGATGTGGAAACCTCCTTCATGACCGCCGAGCAGGTGCGTGAAGTGATGGAAGCGCTGGTGCGCGGCCTGTGGAACGACGTCAAAGGCGTTGAGCTGGGCGACTTCCCCATCATGACCTTCGCCGAAGCCGAGCGTCGCTACGGCTCCGACAAACCAGACCTGCGTAACCCGATGGAGCTGGTGGACGTGGCGGACCTGGTGAAATCCGTTGAGTTCGCGGTCTTCGCTGGCCCGGCTAACGATGCCAAAGGCCGTGTGGCTGCCCTGCGCGTACCGGGCGGTGCCAGCTTAAGCCGTAAGCAGATTGACGACTACGGCAATTTCATCAAAATCTACGGCGCGAAAGGCCTGGCCTATATTAAAGTGACCGAACGCGCGAAAGGCCTGGAAGGTATCACCAGCCCGGTGGCGAAGTTCCTGAACGCGGACATTGTAGAAGCGATCCTTGAGCGCACCAGCGCGCAGGACGGCGATATGATCTTCTTCGGCGCAGACAACAAAAAAGTCGTTGCGGATGCGATGGGCGCGCTGCGTCTGAAGCTCGGCAAAGACCTGAGCCTGACCGACGAAACCAAATGGGCACCGCTGTGGGTTATCGACTTCCCGATGTTTGAAGACGACGGCGAAGGCGGCCTGACCGCAATGCACCACCCGTTCACCTCGCCAAAAGACATGACGGCGGCAGAGCTGAAAGCGGCCCCGGAAGAGGCGGTAGCGAACGCCTATGACATGGTCATCAACGGCTACGAAGTGGGCGGTGGTTCCGTGCGTATTCACAGCGGCGAGATGCAGCAGACCGTGTTCGGTATTCTGGGCATTAACGAGCAGGAGCAGCGCGAGAAGTTCGGCTTCCTGCTGGACGCCCTGAAATACGGTACGCCGCCGCACGCGGGTCTTGCATTCGGTCTTGACCGTCTGACCATGCTGCTGACCGGCACCGACAACATTCGCGATGTTATCGCCTTCCCGAAAACCACGGCTGCTGCGTGTCTGATGACCGAAGCACCAAGCTTTGCTAACCCGGCTTCACTGGCTGAGTTAGGCATTGAAGTGGTGAAGAAGGACGAGAAAAACTGATATGGCATATAAGCGTCCCGTTTCTGTTCTGGTGGTCATTTATGCAGAAGATACGAAGCGGGTGCTGATGTTGCAGCGGCGTGATGACCCTGATTTCTGGCAGTCGGTTACCGGCAGCCTGGAAGAGGGGGAGACCGCGTCGCAGGCCGCCGCGCGTGAAGTAAAGGAAGAGGTCACTATTGACGTTGCCAGTGAGCAACTGACCCTGAAGGACTGTCAGCGCACGGTGGAGTTTGAAATTTTTAGCCATTTACGTCATCGCTATGCGCCGGGGATTGAGCGCAATACGGAATCGTGGTTCTGTCTCGCGCTCCCCCACGAACGGGAGATCGTGTTCACGGAACACCTGACCTACCGCTGGGTGAACGCGACGGATGCCGCCGCGCTGACCAAGTCGTGGAGCAACCGGCAGGCGATTGAAGAATTTGTAATTAACGCTGCCTGAGAAGGCGCGATTTTTGGAGAACTTTTTATGGCAGGTCATAGTAAGTGGGCCAACACCAAACACCGTAAAGCGGCACAGGATGCCAAGCGCGGTAAAATCTTTACCAAAATCATTCGTGAGCTGGTAACGGCAGCACGTCTGGGCGGCGGCGATGCGGGTTCCAACCCACGTCTGCGCGCGGCCATCGATAAAGCATTGTCGAACAACATGACGCGTGACACCCTGAACCGTGCTATCGCACGCGGCGTGGGCGGTGATGAAGACGCGAACATGGAAACCATCATTTATGAAGGTTACGGCCCTGGCGGTACTGCGGTCATGGTGGAATGCCTGTCCGACAACCGTAATCGTACCGTTGCTGAAGTGCGCCATGCCTTCACCAAAACCGGTGGCAACCTGGGTACCGACGGCTCTGTGGCTTACCTGTTCAGCAAAAAAGGCGTGATCTCGTTTGAGAAAGGCGATGAAGATGTGATCATGGAAGCTGCGCTGGAAGCGGGTGCGGAAGACGTGGTGACCTACGACGACGGCGCTATCGACGTGTATACCGCGTGGGAAGAGATGGGTGCCGTGCGTGACGCGCTGGAAGCGGCGGGCCTGAAAGCGGACAACGCTGAAGTCTCTATGATCCCGTCTACCAAAGCAGACATGGATGCTGAAACGGCACCAAAACTGCTGCGTCTGATCGACATGCTTGAAGATTGCGACGACGTGCAGGAAGTGTACCACAACGGTGAAATCTCTGATGAGGTGGCGGCAACGCTATAATGGCGTGGCTTAACCTTGTCGTAAGTGGAGACGCGCGATGTCGATAATCCTTGGGATTGACCCCGGCTCGCGCATCACCGGTTATGGTGTCATCCGTCAGGTTGGACGGCAGTTAACCTACCTGGGCAGCGGCTGTATTCGCACAAAGGTCGACGATCTGCCATCACGCCTGAAGCTGATTTATGCAGGCGTGTCGGAGATTATCACCCAGTTTCAGCCGGACTATTTCGCCATCGAGCAGGTCTTTATGGCGAAAAACGCCGATTCAGCACTCAAGCTGGGCCAGGCGCGCGGTGTGGCAATTGTTGCCGCCGTGAACCAGGATTTGCCCGTGTTCGAGTATGCGGCAAGACAGGTCAAGCAGACGGTGGTCGGCATAGGTAGCGCGGAAAAAAGCCAGGTGCAGCACATGGTGCGTACCTTGCTGAAGCTTCCCGCCAACCCGCAGGCCGATGCCGCCGATGCGCTGGCGATTGCAATAACCCATTGCCACGTCAGCCAGAACGCGATGCAGATGAGCGAGTCGCGGCTTAATCTGGCGAGAGGCAGGTTACGATAATAGTAAATCAGGCTGGATGTTTATCCAGCCTTTTTTTATTATGTCGCCAGATAAACATTTTCCAGAACGCAGGAGCGTCATGTGATAGGCAGACTCAGAGGCATCATCCTTGAAAAACAACCCCCGTTAGTGCTGCTGGAAGTGGGTGGCGTGGGCTATGAAGTCCATATGCCGATGACCTGCTTCTATGAGCTGCCTGACGCAGGTAAAGAGGCGATAGTTTTTACGCAGTTCGTGGTGCGTGAAGATGCTCAGCTGCTCTATGGCTTCAACAACAAACAAGAGCGGATGCTGTTCCGTGAGTTAATTAAAACCAACGGCGTGGGCCCAAAACTGGCGCTGGCGATCCTGTCCGGGATGTCTGCGCCGCAGTTTGTGAATGCCGTTGAGCGTGAAGATCCCGCCGCGCTGATTAAGCTGCCGGGCATCGGTAAAAAAACCGCAGAACGCCTGATTGTCGAAATGAAAGACCGCTTCAAAGGCCTGCATGGCGATCTGTTTACCCCTGCCGCTGACCTGGTACTCACCTCGCCGGGCGCGCCGTCATCGGATGATGCGGAACAGGAAGCAGTTGCCGCGCTGGTGGCGCTGGGCTATAAACCTCAGGAAGCCAGCCGTATGGTAAGTAAAGTGGCCAAACCGGATGCCGGCAGTGAAACTCTGATACGTGAAGCGCTGCGCGCTGCATTGTGAGGTAAAGGATGATTGAAGCAGACCGTCTGGTATCGGCCGTCAGCAGTGTGCCAGAAGATGTGGTGGACCGCGCGATCCGCCCCAAATTGCTGGATGAATATATCGGCCAGCCGCAGGTTCGCTCTCAGATGGAAATCTTCATCCAGGCGGCCAAACTGCGCGGCGACGCGCTCGATCACCTGTTGATTTTTGGCCCGCCGGGGTTAGGGAAAACCACGCTGGCGAACATTGTCGCCAACGAAATGGGCGTCAACCTGCGCACCACTTCCGGCCCGGTGCTGGAGAAAGCGGGCGATCTCGCGGCGATGCTCACCAACCTCGAACCGCACGATGTCCTGTTTATCGATGAGATCCACCGTCTGTCACCGGTGGTGGAAGAGGTGCTCTATCCGGCGATGGAAGATTATCAGCTGGATATCATGATCGGCGAAGGCCCGGCGGCGCGCTCAATCAAGATTGACCTGCCGCCGTTCACCCTGATTGGCGCAACCACCCGCGCAGGCTCCCTGACGTCGCCCCTGCGTGACCGCTTCGGCATTGTTCAGCGTCTGGAGTTTTACCAGGTGCCGGATCTCCAGCACATCGTGGGGCGCAGCGCGCGCTTTATGGGGCTGGAGATGAGCGAAGAAGGGGCTTACGAGGTGGCGAAACGCTCCCGTGGCACGCCGCGAATCGCTAACCGTCTGCTGCGTCGCGTGCGTGATTTCGCCGAAGTGAAGCACGATGGTTCGATCTCAGCCGATATTGCAGCCCAGGCGCTGGATATGCTGAATGTCGATGCGGAAGGCTTTGACTACATGGACCGTAAGCTGCTGCTGGCGATCCTGGATAAATTCTTTGGTGGGCCGGTGGGGCTGGATAACCTTGCCGCGGCAATCGGGGAAGAGCGTGAAACGATTGAGGACGTGCTTGAGCCGTATCTGATCCAGCAGGGGTTCTTACAGCGCACCCCGCGCGGGCGAATGGCGACGGTGCGGGCATGGGATCATTTCGGGATTACCCCGCCAGCAATGCCGTAAATCATGCCGGATGGCGGCTTCGCCTAATCCGGCTTACGGATATTCTGTTGATTTTGTCGCCCCGGTAAGCGAAGCGTCACCGGGGACATACTGACTACTGCGCGGTCTTTTTCATCATACTGAAGATAAATAACACTGCCGCACTCAATACCACAGAAGGGCCTGCTGGCGTGTCGTAGAACGCGGAGAAGGTTAACCCGCCCGTTACCGCAATCATCCCGATAATCACCGCAATGCCTGCCATCTGCTCCGGCGTACGGGCAAAACGACGCGCGGTGGCGGCGGGGATAATCAGCAGGGACGTAATGATCAACGCACCAACAAACTTCATGGCTACGCCAATGGTTAACGCTGTGACCAGCATCAGCAGCAGCTTCACGCGCTGAAGCTTCACCCCATCAACGAAGGCCAGATCCGGGCTGATGGTCATCGCCAGAAGATTGCGCCACTGCCAGAAGAGGATCCCCAGCACAACCACCACGCCAATGGCGATCGAGATCAGGTCTTCCGGCGTCACCGCGAGGAGATCGCCGAACAGGTAGGCCATTAAATCCACGCGGATGTTTGACATCAGGCTCACGACCACCAGACCCAGCGACAGGGCGCTGTGCGCCATGATGCCGAGCAGCGTATCAATAGCGAGGTGAGGGCGTTTTTCCAGCCAGACCAGCCCGGCGGCCAGCAGCAGCGTGACCACTATCACGGCGTAAAACGGATTGATATTCAGCAGCAAGCCAAAGGCCACGCCCAGCAACGAGGCGTGTGCCAGGGTATCGCCGAAGTAAGACATTCTGCGCCAGACAACGAATGAGCCTAAAGGCCCGGCGGCGCAGGCAAGCATAACCCCGGCCAGCCAGCCGGGCAGTAACAGTTCAATCATGAGTGTCCATTTCCCCGACGCAGGACAATTCGTCCCTGTAAATCATGGCGGTGGTTGTGATTATGGCGATAAATGCCCAACTGCTCGGCACCCCGGTGTCCAAACATTGAGATAAACTCCGGGTGCATTGAAACGACCTCTGGCGTGCCGGAGCAGCAGATGTGATGGTTCAGACACAGCACTTCGTCGGTCTTCGCCATGACCAGATGCAGATCGTGCGATACCATGAGTACCGCACAGTTTAGCTCGCGGCGCAGCTGGTCGATCAGATCGTAGAGGGCAACCTGGCCATTGACGTCAACGCCCTGCGTCGGTTCATCAAGCACCAGCAGCTGCGGGCTGCTTAACAATGCCCGCGCCAGCAAGACACGCTGGGTTTCGCCGCCCGAGAGTTTTTGCAGGGGGGCGTCAATCAGATGACCGGCCTGGACACGTTTGAGCGCCGGCAGAATATCGTCTTTACGCGTACCGGGACGAAGGCGCAAAAAGCGGCTGACCGTCAGCGGCAGGGTCGCGTCCAGGTGTAATTTCTGCGGCACATAGCCAATACGCAGCTGTCCGTCGCGCTTGATAACCCCTTCATCAGGTGCTATCAGGCCGAGCACCACGCGCACAAGCGTCGATTTACCCGCACCGTTGGGGCCGAGCAGCGTTAAAATTTTACCGGGCTTCAGGTCAAGCGACACGTCAGAGAGGACGCGGCGCTGACCAAAGGAGACCGAAATTTTTTCGAGAGAAACCAAAGTCGTCATGTCAATTTACGCTTGCAGAAGTCGTGAAATGTTATAATATCACATTCCCCACATTCATTACGATGATTAGTCGCATTATGTTACAGAAAAATACGCTTCTTTTCGCAGCATTATCCGCTGCCCTTTGGGGTACAACAGCACAAGATGTTAACGCCGCTGTTGTCGCTTCGCTTAAACCGCTTGGATTTATCGCGTCTGCCATTGCTGATGGCGTCACGGAGACGCAGGTGTTACTGCCTGACGGTGCTTCTGAGCATGACTATTCTTTGCGTCCTTCTGATGTAAAACGCTTACAAAACGCGGACTTAGTTGTGTGGATTGGTCCCGAGATGGAAGCCTTCATGCAGAAGACGGCTAAACAGGTGCCTGCGCAGAAACAGGTCACCATTGCTGAACTTGCTGGCGTGAAACCGTTGCTCATGAAAGGGTCTGACGACGATGGCGACGAACACGGTCACGATCATGCTCACGGCGAAAAAGGTGACGGCGATCACCATCATGGTGAATACAACATGCACCTGTGGCTTTCCCCTGAGATAGCGCGCCTGTCCGCGGTTGCAATCCACGACAAATTAGTGGAACTTATGCCGCAAAGTCGAGCCAAACTTGACGCCAACCTGAAGGATTTTGAGGCACAATTAGCCGCAACCGATAAACAGGTGGGTAACGAGCTCGCGCCGCTGAAAGGAAAAGGGTATTTCGTTTTTCATGACGCCTACGGCTATTACGAAAAACACTACGGTCTGACCCCGCTGGGGCATTTCACCGTCAACCCGGAAATTCAGCCTGGTGCGCAGCGTTTACATGAAATCAGAACACAGTTGGTTGAGCAAAAAGCGACATGCGTTTTTGCTGAGCCACAGTTCAGGCCAGCGGTCGTAGAAGCCGTGGCCAGGGGAACATCCGTGCGCATGGGTACCCTTGACCCGCTAGGAACGAACATCCAGTTGAGCAAAGCGAGCTATTCGCAGTTCCTCAGCCAACTGGCGAACCAGTATGCGAGCTGCCTGAAAGGAGATTAACGAGGAAGTGAATACGTGCAACAGATAGCCCGCTCTGTCGCCCTGGCATTTAACAATTTGCCTCGACCCCATCGCGTTATGCTGGGGTCGCTTACGGTTCTCACCTTAGCGGTCGCCGTCTGGCGGCCCTATGTTTACCACCCGAGTTCTGCCCCTATCATCAAAACCATCGAGCTTGAAAAGAGTGAAATTCGTTCTCTTCTGCCTGAAGCCAGCGAGCCTATCGATCAGGCTGCGCAGGAAGATGAAGCGATCCCTCAGGATGAGTTGGATGATAAAATCGCCAATGAAGCAGGCATTCACGAATATGTCGTGTCGACGGGCGATACGCTAAGCAGTGTGCTCAACCAGTACGGCATCGAGATGGGTGATATCAGCCAGCTCGCGGCCTCGGATAAAGAGTTACGCAACCTCAAGATTGGTCAACAACTCTCCTGGACGCTAACCACAGACGGTGATTTACAGCGCCTGACGTGGGAAATGTCGCGTCGTGAAACCCGCACCTACGATCGCACGGCAAACGGTTTTAAGATGACCAGCGAAATGCAGCAGGGCGACTGGGTCAACAGCGTGATGAAAGGCACCGTTGGGGGGAGCTTCGTCTCTGCGGCACGGGATGCCGGCCTGACCAGCGCTGAAATCAGCTCGGTTATCAAAGCCATGCAGTGGCAGATGGACTTCCGCAAATTGAAAAAAGGCGATGAGTTCTCTGTGCTGATGTCTCGCGAGATGCTTGACGGCAAACGCGAACAGAGCCAGCTGCTTGGCGTGCGTCTGCGTTCTGCGGGCAAAGATTATTATGCTATTCGCGCCGAAAACGGTAAGTTCTACGACCGTAACGGGACAGGCCTTGCGAAAGGTTTCCTGCGTTTCCCGACCGCAAAACAGTTCCGCGTCTCCTCCAACTTTAACCCGCGTCGTCTGAACCCGGTCACGGGCCGCATTGCGCCGCACCGTGGCGTGGACTTCGCGATGCCGCAGGGCACGCCAGTACTGGCGGTGGGTGACGGTGAAGTCGTTATGGCCAAACGCAGCGGCGCGGCCGGCTATTACGTGGCGGTTCGTCATGGCCGTACCTACACCACACGCTATATGCACCTGCGTAAGTTGCTGGTCAAACCGGGTCAGAAAGTGAAGCGCGGAGACCGCATTGCGCTTTCGGGCAATACCGGGCGTTCAACCGGGCCGCACCTGCACTATGAAGTGTGGATCAACCAGCAGGCGGTGAATCCGCTGACGGCGAAACTGCCGCGCACGGAAGGCCTGACGGGTAAAGATCGTACCGACTACCTGGCGCAGGTCAAAGAGGTGATGCCACAGCTGCGCTTCGACTAAGCCCTCTGTTTTACTGCAAAGCCGGCTCCCTGTGCGCCGGCTTTTTCTTTTGTGCGCGGGCCGCAGCCTCGCTACACTATCTGAATAATTTTTTGCGTCACCCGACCCTGGAATCAGCATGGAAACTAAAAAAAACAATATTGAATACATTCCTGAGTATGAAAAATCTTTCCGCCATCCGCGAAACTGGGGAGCCTGGCTTGGCGTTTATGCGTTTGCGGGGATAGCTTTGCTCCCGGCATCCGTGCGGGACCCGTTCCTGGGTACGGTTGGTCGCCTGGCTGGTCGCATGGGCAAAAGCGCGCGTCGCCGTGCGCAGATTAATCTTCTGTACTGTTTCCCGGAAAAGAGCGAGGCCGAGCGCGAGGCAATTATTGATGCCATGTATACCACCGCCCCCCAGGCGATGGCGATGATGGCCGAGCTGGCGCTGAAAGGGCCGGAGAAGGTCCTGCCGCGCGTCGACTGGAAAGGGATGGACATCATTGAGGAAATGCGTCGCAACGACGAGAAGGTGATTTTCCTGGTGCCTCACGGCTGGGGAGTGGACATTCCCGCGATGCTGATGGCTTCTCAGGGGCAGAAGATGGCGGCCATGTTCCACAACCAGGGCAATAAGATTTTTGATTTTGTCTGGAACACCGTGCGTCGCCGCTTTGGGGGTCGCCTGCATGCGCGCAACGACGGTATCAAGCCGTTTATCCAGTCCGTGCGTCAGGGCTACTGGGGTTACTATCTGCCGGACCAGGATCATGGACCCGAGCATAGCGAGTTCGTGGATTTCTTCGCCACCTATAAAGCGACACTACCGGCGATTGGTCGCCTGATGAAAGTGTGTCGCGCGCGCGTGATCCCGCTGTTCCCCGTTTATGACGGCAAAACGCATCGTCTGAGCATTGAAGTGCGTCCGCCGATGGATGACTTACTGACCGCCGACGACACGACCATTGCGCGCCGCATGAACGAAGAGGTGGAGCTGCTGGTGGGGCCGCATAAAGAACAGTACACGTGGATACTCAAGCTGCTCAAAACGCGTAAGCCTGGGGAAATCGAGCCGTATAAACGCAAAGAGCTTTTCCCTAAGAAGTAAATTACCCTTCGCATTGACCCTCTCCCCGCAGGGAGAGGGTTTCGTCCTTACCGTCGCGATTACTCGACCGTCATAACGCGGGTGGTGTTGGTAGAGCCGATGGTGCTCATGACATCACCCTGGGTCACGATCACGATATCGCCGGACACCAGATAGCCTTTATCGCGCAGCAGGTTCACCGCATCGTTAGCCGCCGCAACGCCGTCGTTGGCGCTGTCGAAGTGTACCGGCGTAACGCCGCGATAGAGCGCCGTGAGGTTCAGCGTGCGCTCGTGGCGAGACATCGCAAAGATAGGCAAGCCGGAGCTGATACGGGAGGTCATCAGTGCGGTACGGCCAGACTCCGTCATGGTGATGATCGCGGTCACCCCTTTCAGGTGGTTGGCGGCATACATCGCGGACATCGCAATCGCTTCTTCCACGTTGTCGAACTGAATATCCAGACGGTGTTTGGAGACGTTGATGCTTGGGATTTTTTCAGCACCCAGGCAGACGCGCGCCATAGCGGCCACGGTTTCAGCAGGATACTGACCTGCAGCGGTTTCCGCTGACAGCATAACCGCATCGGTACCGTCGAGCACGGCGTTCGCCACGTCCATCACTTCCGCACGGGTCGGCATTGGGTTAGTGATCATCGACTCCATCATCTGGGTCGCGGTGATCACCGCACGGTTCAGCTGGCGCGCACGGCGGATCAGCGCTTTCTGGATACCGACGAGTTCAGGGTCGCCAATTTCCACGCCCAGGTCGCCACGGGCAACCATCACCACGTCAGAGGCCAGAATGACATCGTCCATCGCATCCTGGTCGCACACCGCTTCAGCGCGTTCGACTTTAGCCACGATCTTAGCGTCGCAGCCCGCATCGCGTGCCAGACGACGCGCGTAGTTCAGATCTTCGCCGCAGCGCGGGAAGGAGACGGCCAGATAGTCAACGCCAATCTGCGCGGCTGTCACGATATCGGCTTTGTCTTTTTCGGTCAGCGCTTCCGCTGAAAGGCCGCCGCCGAGCTTGTTGATGCCTTTGTTGTTGGAGAGTGGGCCGCCAACGGTGACTTCGGTAAACACCTTCATGCCCTGAACTTCCAGCACTTTGAGCTGCACGCGACCGTCGTCGAGCAGCAGGATGTCGCCAGGCACCACGTCTGCAGGCAGGCCTTTGTAATCGATACCGACTTTCTCTTTGTCGCCTTCGCCTTTGCTCAGGTTGGCATCAAGCAGGAACTTATCGCCAATATTGAGGAAGACTTTCCCTTCTTTGAAGGTGGATACGCGAATTTTTGGACCCTGCAGGTCACCGAGGATGGCAACGTGACGGCCCAGTTTAGCCGCGATTTCGCGGACTTTGTCAGCACGTAGTTTATGGTCTTCTGGTGTACCGTGAGAGAAGTTCATACGCACCACGTTGGCGCCTGCGGCAATAATTTTTTCGAGGTTATTGTCGCGATCGGTGGCCGGGCCTAAGGTGGTTACGATCTTGGTTCTGCGAAGCCTTCTGGACATGTAATACTCCGTTGACTGAAACAACTTTGGTGTTGCGTGAACAATAAATCGGCCTTCATTCTGCTGCAAAGCATCAGAGAACTGACCGGTTGCCGTGAATCGTACAACGTCATTTTTGACTTTTAAGGGGTGTTACTCTTTATAAGCAATTCTTTATCAAAACGCGATTCCTTCAGCGCTTCCTTGACCCGCTTCAAGTTATCCCGGAATTTTGCCCCCCGGCGGAGGGTAAAACCGGTCGCCAGCACGTCAATTACCGTCAGTTGAGCCAGGCGAGAGACCATCGGCATGTACATGTCGGTGTCTTCTGGTACATCAAGGGTAATGGCAAGCGTGGCCTCACGCGCCAGCGGCGTGCCCGCCGTCGTCAGCGCAATCACCATGGCATCGTTTTCACGTGCCAGCTGCGCCAGCTCGACCTGGCTTTTTGTGCGTCCGGTGTGTGAGATGAGAACCACGACATCATCTTCGCTACAATTCATACAGCTCATGCGTTGCAGCACAATGTCATCGGAATAGATAACCGGCACGTTGAAGCGGAAAAACTTGTTCATCGCGTCGTGCGCCACGGCGGCGGAAGAGCCCAGCCCGAAAAAGGCGATGCGCTTGGCCTGCGTCAGTAAATCCACCGCGCGATTCACCGAAGCCATCTCTAACGACTGACGGACGTGGTCCAGCGTGGCCATTGCCGACTCGAAAATTTTTGCTGTATACGCATCAACGCTGTCGTCTTCATCCACATTGCGATTAACATACGGGGTGCCGTTTGCCAGACTTTGGGCGAGATGCAGTTTAAAATCAGGGAAGCCGCGCGTTTCCAGGCTACGGCAGAATCGGTTAACCGTCGGTTCGCTGACGCCCGATTCCTGTGCCAGAGCGGCGATGCTTGAATGAATCGCCTGAGCGGGCGAAGCGAGAATGACTTCAGCCACTTTTCGCTCGGATTTGCTAAGGTGTTCCAGTTGGAACTGGATTTTTTCCAGCATGTTCATTATTAACAAGACGCTCGTGAGGGCAGAAACGATTTCATTAATCGATGAAATCACGAATCGATTTCGTCGATATTACCCCTGTGACTTCCCTAAAGGGTAACAGTCGATAAGAAATGATGTTGTTTTTTTTCATTACTTGATCGCTGTCGGGTTTTACAGCGGTCAATGAGTACAAAGAATCAACGGTTTTCGCACCATTACTGCGTCACCTGCCGCAGACTGGCGAAAAATCGCGGTATCGCACGCGACGTTAAGCGCTAATGGTTTCGGGAATGACGTAAAAGCAGTACAGTGCATTGTAATAAAATTACAACGATACCTGGCAGAAGCACCGGGTATTCCAACTGAGGAGAATGACATGGCGGTAACGCAAACAGCCCAGGCATGTGACCTGGTCATTTTCGGCGCGAAAGGCGATCTTGCACGCCGTAAATTGCTGCCTTCCCTGTATCAACTGGAGAAAGCGGGCCAACTTCACCCAGATACCCGTATCCTGGGCGTGGGGCGCGCCGACTGGGACAAGGACGCTTATACCAAAGTCGTGCGTGAAGCGCTCGAAACGTTCATGAAAGAGAAAGTCGACGAACGTTTGTGGGATACGCTGAGCGGACGCCTTGATTTCTGCAACCTGGACGTGAATGACGTGAGCGCGTTTACCCGTTTAGGTGAGATGCTGGACCAGGAAAACCGCGTCACCATCAACTATTTCGCGATGCCGCCAAGCACCTTCGGCGCTATCTGCCGCGGTCTGGGCGAGGCAAACCTCAATGCCAAGCCTGCGCGCGTGGTAATGGAAAAACCGCTGGGCACGTCACTGGCTACCTCTCGTGAGATCAACGATCAGGTGGGAGAGTATTTCGAAGAGTGCCAGGTTTACCGTATCGACCACTATCTGGGTAAAGAGACCGTTCTGAACCTGCTGGCGCTGCGTTTCGCCAACTCACTGTTTGTGAACAACTGGGATAACCGCACCATCGACCACGTGGAGATCACCGTGGCTGAGGAGGTGGGTATCGAAGGGCGCTGGGGTTACTTTGACCAGGCCGGCCAGATGCGCGACATGATCCAGAACCACCTGCTGCAGATCCTCTGCATGATCGCCATGTCGCCGCCGTCTGACCTGACGGCTGACAGCATCCGCGATGCCAAAGTAAAAGTGCTCAAATCACTGCGTCGCATTGACCGCTCCAACGTGCGTGAGAAAACCGTTCGCGGTCAGTACACCGCAGGCTTTGCGCAGGGCAAAAAAGTGCCTGGCTACCTGGAAGAAGAGGGTGCGAACAAAGCCAGTAACACCGAAACCTTTGTGGCGATCCGCGTTGATATTGATGACTGGCGCTGGGCTGGGGTGCCGTTCTACCTGCGTACCGGTAAACGTCTGCCGACGAAATGCTCTGAAGTGGTGGTGTATTTCAAGAACCCTGAACTGAACCTGTTCAAAGAGTCCTGGCAGGAGCTGCCGCAGAACAAGCTGACCATTCGTCTGCAGCCAGACGAGGGCGTGGATATCCAGATCCTCAATAAAGTCCCGGGGCTGGATCACAAGCATAACCTGCAGACCACCAAGCTGGACCTGAGCTACTCCGAAACCTTCAACGAAACGCACCTCGCGGATGCTTACGAGCGCCTGCTGCTGGAAACCATGCGTGGTATCCAGGCGCTGTTCGTGCGTCGTGATGAGGTTGAAGAGGCGTGGAAATGGGTCGACTCCATCACCGAAGCCTGGGCTGCCGATCAGGATGCGCCAAAACCGTATCAGGCGGGCACCTGGGGCCCGGTTGCCTCCGTTGCGATGATCACCCGCGATGGTCGTTCCTGGAACGAGTTTGAGTAAGATTTCCTCTAACCCTGAGGTGTTATTTTACCGGTAACATGATCTAACACAGTTAGTGGCACAATTTTTAATCTTTTAAGCTCCGCGTGGATTCACCCGCGGAGCTTTTTTTATTACACTGCCGGAAGTGATTTTGCCCCTGAGCTCCGGACACCAAGCGTTTCAGCGCTGTTAACAGCCGCAAGAGATAGTGCAAACTCCCGAGCCCGGCCAGATAAATTAGAGGAGCTTTTATGAATCCGACATTGTTACGCGTAACACATCGCATTACCGAGCGCTCGAAAGAGACCCGTTCGGCCTACCTCGCCCGCATTCAACAGGCCAAAAGTAACACCGTACATCGCTCTCAGCTCGCCTGCGGCAATCTGGCCCACGGTTTTGCGGCGTGTCAGCCTGACGATAAAGACTCGCTGAAAAGCATGCTGCGTAACAATATCGCCATCATTACCTCCTATAACGACATGCTGTCTGCGCACCAGCCGTATGAGGTCTACCCAAATATCATTCGTAAAGCGCTGCACAGCGTCAACGCGGTGGGGCAGGTGGCTGGTGGCGTACCGGCAATGTGCGATGGCGTCACGCAGGGCCAGGATGGGATGGAGCTGTCCCTGTTGAGCCGCGAAGTGATCGCCATGTCGGCGGCCGTCGGCTTATCCCATAACATGTTTGATGGCGCCCTCTACCTCGGCGTGTGTGACAAAATCGTCCCGGGCCTGGCGATGGCGGCGCTGTCCTTCGGTCATCTGCCTGCGATCTTCGTGCCGTCAGGCCCAATGGCGAGCGGCCTGCCGAACAAAGAAAAAGTGCGTATTCGCCAGCTCTATGCCGAGGGCAAAGCCGATCGTCAGGCGCTGCTCGAAGCCGAGGCCGCCTCCTATCACGCCCCTGGAACCTGCACCTTCTACGGAACGGCCAACACCAACCAGATGGTGGTGGAATTTATGGGTATGCAGCTTCCGGGGTCGTCCTTCATTCAGCCGGATGCACCGCTGCGTCAGGCGCTGACCGAAGCCGCGGCGCGTCAGGTAACGCGCCTGACCGGAAACGGCAACGAATGGATGCCGCTGGGCAAAATGGTTGACGAGAAGGTTATCGTTAACGGCATCGTTGCGCTGCTGGCAACCGGCGGCTCGACCAACCACACCATGCACCTGGTGGCGATGGCGCGCGCGGCGGGCATTCTGATTAACTGGGATGATTTCTCTGACATCTCCTCCGTCGTGCCGCTGATGGCGCGCCTCTACCCGAATGGCCCGGCTGATATCAACCACTTCCAGGCTGCCGGTGGTGTACCTGTGCTGATGCGCGAGTTGCTGAAGGGCGGGCTGCTGCATGAAGACGTGAACACGGTAGCAGGCTTCGGTTTGCAGCGTTACACCCTGGAGCCATGGCTGAACAACGGCGAGCTGGACTGGCGCGAAGGGGCGGCGGCTTCTCTCGACGCGAACGTCATCGCGACGTTTGAACAGCCATTCTCGCCACACGGTGGCACCAAAGTGCTGAGCGGCAACCTGGGCCGCGCGGTGATGAAGACCTCCGCCGTACCGGAAGAGAACCAGATTATCGAAGCGCCAGCCGTGGTGTTTGAAAGCCAGCATGACGTATTGCCTGCTTTCGATGCCGGTCTTCTGGATAAGGATTGCGTCGTGGTGGTCCGTCATCAGGGGCCAAAAGCGAACGGCATGCCAGAATTGCATAAACTTATGCCGCCGCTTGGTGTATTATTGGACCGCCGTTTCAAAATTGCGTTAGTGACCGATGGACGCCTCTCCGGGGCATCAGGTAAAGTACCTTCAGCGATCCACGTGACCCCGGAAGCCTACGACGGCGGCTTGCTGGCGAAGGTCCGTGATGGCGACATCATTCGCGTTAACGGCCAGACGGGTGAGTTAACCCTGCTGGTGGATGAGGCCGAGCTGGCGGCACGTAAGCCGCATATTCCTGACCTGAGCGCGTCGCGCGTGGGCACCGGGCGTGAAATGTTTGGCGCGCTGCGTGAGAAACTTTCCGGCGCGGAGCAGGGCGCAACCTGTATTACGTTTTAAGACGACTTGATTTTAACGATCTGGCGAGAGAAGACTCTGATGAAAAACTGGAAAACAAGTGCAGAAGCAATCCTGACAACAGGCCCGGTAGTGCCGGTTATCGTGGTGAACAAACTGGAGCACGCCGTTCCGATGGCGAAAGCGCTGGTTGCAGGCGGTGTTCGTGTTCTTGAAGTGACGCTGCGTACCGCATGTGCGATGGACGCGATCCGCGCTATCGCCAAAGAAGTACCGGATGCCATTATTGGCGCGGGTACCGTGCTGAACGCGCAGCAGCTGGCGGACGTTACCGAAGCGGGGGCACAGTTTGCCATTAGCCCGGGCCTGACTGAGCCACTGCTGAAAGCGGCAACCGAAGGCACCATTCCACTGATCCCGGGCATCAGCACCGTTTCTGAACTGATGCTGGGCATGGACTACGGTCTGAAAGAGTTTAAATTCTTCCCGGCGGAAGCCAACGGCGGCACCAAAGCGCTGCAGGCAATTGCAGGCCCGTTCTCACAGGTTCGCTTCTGCCCGACCGGCGGTATCTCACCGGCGAACTACCGTGACTACCTGGCGCTGAAAAGCGTGCTGTGCATCGGCGGTTCCTGGCTGGTTCCGGCGGATGCGCTGGAAGCAGGAGACTGGGATCGCATCACGAAGCTTGCTCGCGAAGCGGTTGAAGGCGCGAAGCAGTAAGCTATCTGCCGTAAGAAAAACGGGCCAGATGGCCTGATGCTGGTCACTTAATGTGGCCAGCAGTCTTCATGCATTTTCTCACTCCTCAGGTCACATTGTTCCTGCAATAGTGGCAATATTACCTGTGCGCCTGTCCGTGAAATATATTCCTTTTTTCGAAATCTCCGTATCACGTCACGGAAATGCAAATAAACCAACAATCAGCGATGAATGATAATTGTGTAAAGCTGTCATCATTTCTCGTAAATAAGGTATGTTTAACTGCTAATGGTATGATTTTTTATATACTGATTTAATTTGTTGTGTGATTGTTTTTTGTCTTTTCTATATGCTTAATGAATATTTTGGCAATTAAGAACCCATTTTAATTTGAAGGTGGATGTTTTAATGTTCGCTGAGTGGGTGTAATGTTTTAGATAAACACGCCGTTTGTTAAAAGGACATTTAACTATGACAGGGCTATCTGAGACGGTTCAATTGCATGATACGTTAAATCGCTATTTATTGTATTTTCCTCGTAGCAAAAATGTTATTTGCGATGTTCATTCTTTTACAGGAAAAGAAGCATTAAGCAAGCCATATCATTATACCATTCGCTTTACCAGTCCCGATCAAAACATTTCTATCGATGCCGTTCTTAACCAGATTGCCGAATTTATTTTGCGCGCACCGAATCCGAAGGCTGCCTGGCAAGGGGAAACGCCCTGGCTGCCGGTTCGCCAAATTAATGGCACGATCACTCAATTCTCCCGCCTTACATCTTCAGGAGATGAAGCACTGTATGAATGCGTACTGGAGCATGAGCTGGCGTTGATGGATAAAAGTTACCGTTCTGCCGTGTATATAAACATGACCGTACCGGAACTGGTGGCGAGCCTGATGAAAGACAGCGGACACTTTGACGGCTACAACATTGATTTTGACCATCTGCATCACAGTTACCCCCGAAGAGAAATGCTTATTCAGTGGAAAGAAACCGATCTGCAATTTATCCGTCGGTTACTGGCAGAGGTTGGGATCTGGTTCCGTTTTGAAAATCACGACAACGTGAAGACGGAAACGGTCGTTATTTTTGGGGATTCTGACTATCGCTACCGCTTCCATGATAAACCGCTGCCTTATGTCAGAAATTCAGGCATGACCAGTTACGACGAATACATTACCGATCTTGAAGAACATCACGACCTGGTCCCAAAAAATGTGTTGGTTCGCACTTACAACTACCGTGAACCGCGATCGCCGCAGTCAGATAAGACCATCAAATTGAATGATATACCTGACGGTATAACCTCAGGACAACATTATCACTACGCCGATCACTATTTTGCTGACGGCGATTTTTACGGCGAAGAGGCAGAAACCGCAACCTTTTACGCCCGGTTGCGTTATGAACGCCTGCTGAACAGGCAGACTACTCTGGGGGCAACAACCAGCGATCCTGAACTCCAGCCAGGCATTATGTTTTATCCCACAGGACCTGTTCCTGAGGGGTTTAAAACCGGGTTTGTCATTACCGAAATGACCATTCGCAGCAGTCGTGCAGAGCATTATCGCGCCGTTTTGTCAGGAGTCCCCCATATCCACGGTTATTGCTATCGTCCTGAATCGTTATCCCGACCGGTAATAGCCGGAACGGTGCCTGCCAGAGTGATGGCTATTGGCAGTGATAAAACCTATGCCGGCCTTGATGCCACAGGGCGCTACCGGGTGAAGTTTGATTTTGACCTGGATGAAAAACGTGAGGGATTTGAAAGCGCTCTGGTACGCCTCGGCAGATCGTATGCAGGCGACACCTTTGGTTTCCATTTTCCATTGCTTGAGGGAACTGAAGTTGCTGTGGGTTTTGAAGGTGGCGATCCGGACAGGCCCTTTATCGCTCATGCCATGCACGACGGCAGCCACCCGGATTTGGTTACAAACCGCAACGATACGCGAAATGTGATCCGCACGGCGGCGTCGAACAAAATCCGTCTTGAGGATCGTCGCGGACAGGAACATATCAAGATCGCTACAGAGTATGGCAAAGGGCAAGTCAGCGTTGGGCATCTGGTGGATGCTGAAGGGAAAAAGCGCGGAGAGGGTATAGAGGCCCGCACCGACGACTGGATGGCGCTGCGAGCCTCCAAAGGGGTAATGATTACCACCGAGGCCCAGCCGCGCGCGGCGGGCAAACAGCTTGATATGACCGCTGCCATTGCTCAACTGGAAAAAGCCTTATCGCTGGCAATGACCCTGCAACAAAGTGCGTTAACGGCAGGTGCAGGCAATGTGGAAACCGATCGGCAAAGGGCGCTCAGCCAGACGCTGAGCAACCTCACGGGACCGGGCATTCTTTCGTATGGCATGAGCGGGATTGCACACGTGACTCCGGATAGCCTGCAACTTTCAGCCGGGGAAGACCTGATTGCAACGTCGCAAAGCAACGCCAGCATGAATGTGGTGAAAAAATTCTCGCTGGCTGTGGGGGAGAAGCTATCGCTGTTTGCCCGCAAACTCGGCATACAGATGATTGCCGGTGCGGGGGATATTACGACGCAGGCGCAGCGTGGAGGTATGCACATGCTGTCGCAACAGGATTTCACGCTGACGAGTACTGCCGGAAAGATGAACGGTAGTGCTAAAGAAGGCATGCAATTTGTCTGCGGCGGGGGTGGGATCCGCATTAGTCCGAGTGGGTTGGTCACGATTTTCTCACCGACAGGTATCGAATTGAAAGCGCCGAGCCTGAAATACGAGGGCCCGGAAAGTGCGTCGATACAACCGCCAGCCTTTGACAAAGGTGTGTTCAAACTCCGTTACAAGCTGCATGCGGGTGATGACCCGGAGCAGATTCTGGCAAACAAAAAATTCAGGCTAACAAATTCGGCTGGTCAGGTGGTGGAAGGGGTAACGGACAACCGCGGTCAGTCACCGCTGCTTGATGCCGACGACCTCGACAGTTACAAAATGGAGTTGTTGGAATGAAGGATACGAAGATAAAACCGTATGCTCCGAGGATCGTCTCTGAAGGCGACATCCCGGTACACAAAAACCTGGGAGAAGTTGCCCAGACGCGCAACGTCGGGGTGCCTCGCCCTATGCCGGGTATCGTTATTCTTGTCCATGGAGTGAATGACGTGGGTGAGGCCTACCAGAACCAGGAGAGGGGCATTCTTGCAGGGTTGGGAAAACGGCTTAACCGCCAGGATTTTTACGCCCACGAATGGAAGGACTACAGGATCATCACCCCCGGTCGATCTCCCATTATACCGTTTTACTGGGGGTATAAGCCTGTCACGCATGATGACTACAGGGCGGATCAGAAACGTTACCGGGAAGAAGTCGGCAAATTAAGCCACAGCGCTCATCTGCCCTATGACGCTTATCAGGAAGATAACGAGAACAATAAAAAAGTTCTGGGAAATGACGGGCAAGGACCGTTTAAGTATCAGAACGATAACTTTAAAAACGCATTAGATACGAATTTTGCCAAGGGGGGCGGGACGTTTGCTAATGCAACAACCAATATTCCCGATATGTTAGGACCGGGAGCGGGTGGCATAGCGCTGGCGGCCGCAGGGTTTGCCACGTTGTACATGAACGGTGGCGATTATACGCACCCGATTTTCCCGAATCCGCACCGCATTTATCAGTTTTTTGCTGCTCAGCGCCTGGCCGATTTGATTATCCAGATTAGAAGTGAGCCTGTCACAGCGAAGGATGTTATTAACATTGTGTCGCACAGTCAGGGTACGATCATTACCATGCTGGCAAATATGCTCGTCAAGCAGGCAAATTTCGTTCCGGTTAACTGTACCATCCTTAATCATTCGCCGTATTCGCTTGAAGGCCGCCTCAGTGAGGATTTACAACCCGGTCATCACCAGACAGCGTTTGCCCGTCAGGAGACGTTCAAAAACTTCTGCGCTTTAATGGCTACGCAGTATAAAGACGGTGAACTGTCTGATGCTGACCTCCTGGCGATGGAAGCCGACTGTACGTTACGTAAACCTTCTGATAATCCATTGCGAAAGGAGATTAAATACCGACGCGACAATAATGGCAAAGTGTATAACTATTGGTGTCCGCAAGATGGCACCGTCTCACTGCAAAATATTCAGGGCTTTGGCTGGAGAGGCATACCTGCTCAAATTGCAAGCAATATTCCCAACCTTCGTCAGAGGGCGTTCTGCCAGCACCGCTGGGTGGGGCGCCTGGAGACTGAGCTGTTCAGTATGGCCCCGGAACGTAAAGGTGATTTCTGCACCACACCTGTGATGAACGCGAGTTATTCATATAATGACGTGGTGATTAACGGAGAAGAGTTACCCGAGCCGTTTATATTCAAGCTACAGGGTCAGGATAACCATCCTGATAACGATCCGAAAACCTCTGACGAACCCTACTCAACTTATATCGATCCGGACAGTCCGGACGCTTACATTTCCTACTCTGCCAAAGCCTATGCAATTAAACGTACAGCGTCGGCAACGTATGTGGTTAATAGCTATCAAAGTATTGGCTGGCGTCCCGGTCATGTATTGACGCCTTATGAGCGAGAGGTTGAGAGCATTGAACGCAAGCATAAGGTTATTCATGGTGAGGTGTCAGGTTCAAAAGATTTTCAATTGCTCACTCTGACCTGGCTCAAAACACCAGAAGAATTACAGGCTGAATGGCAGAAAATCGATCCGGTTGGTTACAGCCAGCACTCATCTATTGTAATGAGTGAATTCGCACCTTCACATGCGATGGCGTTTGATCTGGCAATTGGGCAGTGCAAATCATTCGATTACCAGGCGGGAAAATTCTGGGAAGGGTTATTACATCGTGCGGACTGGCGTGATCCGCAGAATAGTTATCAACCTGCTACTGAATATCACCGAAGCGGAAAATTACCTGAAACACAAACCAAATTTTACATGAATAAACCCGATGAGGTGCTACCTAAAGGAGAGTATGGCGTGAAAAATCAGTTTAACCATGCCACAACTATAAAGCCGTCAGGAGATGTGGCCAAGGGAAATCAGGTAGTAGCAAATCTGCAATGGGATATGCCGAAGCCCATGAGTGATAATCAACTAGCTTAAGGATTAAGCATGAAAAAATTATTTATAAGACTTGTGTCCACTGCTATCCTTTTTGTGACCGGTTGCCAGGCGAAAGAACCGCCAACGCAGATAGTTTATCGTTTTGATGAACATCGTTACCTCGAGCTCAAAGGATGGGACTGCGAAGGGGAACTCTGGTATACGGATACTCAACTGGGTATTCATACCGAACCAGTCAGTCAATTTTATCGAATTTTTACCAAAAAATTTATTCATCCTTCAGAACGCTATATTGCCATACCAACCTGGGATGACCCAGGAACAATAATATCAAAAGATTATGGTAAAACATGGTTCCCCCAGTTTTTTTCGGTAGGTCCCAACGAACCTGATGGTACTAATCAACCATATTATGACGATATAATCTCTTTCACCGTCGTCAACGATCAAGGTTTTTTGCAGACCAGGCACCGACTGTATATGTCCTCAAAACCCTTTGAAGATCCTCGGATTCTGCCCGGCGGGCCGGGGATTACCTATACCGTGGATGATGGAATGGGCAATAAAGTAAATGGGGTGCTGGAACCTCATTCTTCGGGTTGGGCCTGGGGGACAGTCTATTTGACGAAACAAGGACTGGCACACAGCACGCAACAATTTAAGACCAACTGGCAAGATTTACCCGACAGCGTTCCCGAAGTGAAGGGATATACCGGCTGGGATCATATGCGATGTGATATCAATGCGGGGCGATAACTGATGAAAGGATTCTGTATCGTTCTTGCAGCTACAACCGTTTGGCTGGCGACAGGTTGCCAGGCGAAAGAGCCACCGACGCAGGTGGTTTACCGGTTTGATGATCATCGTTATCTCGAACTAAAAGGATGGGACTGCGAAGGGGAACTCTGGTATACGGATACTCAACGGGCCATTCATACCGAACCAGTCAGCCAGTTTTATCGAATTTTCACTAAAAAATTCATACATCCTTCAGAGCGCTATATTGCTATCCCTACATGGGACTCTCCGGGAACAATCATTTCAAAAGATTACGGAAAAACCTGGTTCCCGCAATTTTTTTCAGTCGGTTCTAACGAACCTAATGGAGATTCTTCGCCATCCTACGAGGATATTATTTCTTTAACTGTCGTTAATGACCAAGGTTTTTTACAGACCAGGCACCGACTGTATATGTCCTCAAAACCCTTTGAAGATCCGCGGATTCTGCCCGGTGGCCCGGGGATTACCTATACCGTGGATGATGGTATGGGAAATAAAGTTTATGGAAAGCTAAAACCGGGTTTTTCTGGACCAGCTTGGGGAATGGATTACATCACCAGACAGGGTCTCAAAGAGGATATATCTCAATTTAAGTTAAATTATCAGGGTCTACCGGATAAGGTCCCCGAAGTGAAGGGCTATACCGGCTGGGATCATATGCGCTGTGATATGAATGCGGGGCGATAACTGATGAAAGGATTCTGTATCGTTTTTGCAGCTACGTCCGTTTGGCTGGCGACAGGTTGTCAGGCGAAAGAACCGCCAACGCAGGTAGTATATCGGTTTGATGGTCATCGCTACCTCGAACTCAAAGGCTGGGATTGCGAAGGGGAAATCTGGTACATCGATATAAAGCGAGGTATCCGTTCACAAATAGCCAGCCAGTTTTATCGAATCTTTACCAAAAAATTCGTGCATCCATCAGAACGCTATCTCGCAATTCCATGGTGGGGAAATGTTACTGGTGGGTTTTCAGTATCCAAAGATTATGGGAAAACATGGGAAAGAGGGGGGGCAACTATGTCGCCAGGAAGTAACGAACCTGACGGAAGTAACGCTCCTTATTATGATGATGTTATCTCTTTCACCGTCGTCAACGATCAGGGTTTTTTACAGACCAGGCACCGACTCTATATGTCCTCAAAACCCTTTGAAGATCCTCGGATTCTGCCCGGCGGGCCGGGTATTACCTATACCGTGGATGACGGTATGGGAAATAAAGTCAGTGGCAAGCTGGAACCCCGTTCACCTGGCTGGGCCTGGGGGATGGTCTATATGACTAAGCAGGGGCTTGAGGGCAGCACGCAGCAACTCAAGACTAATTGGCAAGATTTACCCGACAGCGTACCCGAAGTGAAGGGATATACCGGCTGGGATCACATGCGCTGTGATATGAATGCGGGGCGATAACTAATGAAAGGATTCTGTATCGTTCTTGCAGCTACGTCCGTTTGGCTGGCGACAGGTTGCCAGGCGAAAGAGCCACCGACGCAGGTGGTTTACCGGTTTGATGATCATCGTTATCTCGAACTAAAAGGATGGGACTGCGAAGGGGAACTCTGGTATACGGATACTCAACGGGCCATTCATACCGAACCAGTCAGCCAGTTTTATCGAATTTTCACTAAAAAATTCATACATCCTTCAGAGCGCTATATTGCTATCCCTACATGGGACTCTCCGGGAACAATCATTTCAAAAGATTACGGAAAAACCTGGTTCCCGCAATTTTTTTCAGTCGGTTCTAACGAACCTAATGGAGATTCTTCGCCATCCTACGAGGATATTATTTCTTTAACTGTCGTTAATGACCAAGGTTTTTTACAGACCAGGCACCGACTGTATATGTCCTCAAAACCCTTTGAAGATCCTCGGATTCTGCCCGGCGGGTCGGGGATTAACTATACCGTGGATGATGGTATGGGAAATAAAGTAAATGGGGTGCTGGAACCTCATTCTTCGGGTTGGGCCTGGGGGACAGTCTATTTAACGAAACAAGGACTGGTGCACAGCACGCAACAATTTAAGACCAACTGTCAAGATTTACCCGACAGCGTACCCGAAGTGAAGGGCTATACCGGCTGGGATCATATGCGCTGTGATATGAATGCGGGGCGATAGGGAGAGTAAATAATGAAAGGCGTTATTCGATTACACGATCCGCTGGTAAGCGGAGGCAAAGTTACAAAAGCTTCCGGTGCAGACTTTATGGGTAAGGCCGTGGCATTGAAAGATGATTTGGTGCAGTGTCCGACCCACAGAGGCATTTTCCCAATCAATGAATGTCACCCAACCTGGACCATGAAGGGTCGTGGGGTTGTGGTAGATGGCTGTCATGCGGCGTGCGGATGCGAAATTAAAAGTACCTTGCCCGTTGCGGGAGCAGCGTAATGAGAGCGTGGTGGTTATACAAGAAACAGCCTGACCCCGATACCGATGTACCGGTTGTCGTTATTATACTCATATATGTGATATCCGTCGGAATGGGCCTGCTGATGCGGGCTCTTACCTGGCCTGAGACAGAACACGTGACTGCTATATTTTTTGTACCCTCAGTTATTCTGCCTATCTGTATGGTGTCTGTCTTTATTTATACAGGACTCATATTTCATAACGCCACGCTTCACTACTTTGAAACCCGTAAGTTCATTGAAAAAGAAAGAGAGAATAATTTAAAAGCGTATGCGCGGAAAAACATCGCTATCGCAGCATGGTCTGTAATCACTCCTCTGGAGCAACCTGCACTGAATATGTTGAAGCTGGAAGGGGAATTTCCGCTGGCACCGAAAACGCCGGTTAAGATTCAACTTGAAGGTCGGTTCGATCAAACTCGTGATGAGCAAATTTTTTACCGTTTATTGGCTCCAATGGCTGAAAAGTTGAAGGGATATAACTACCGAATTTTTGAAACTCTTCTCTGGGTTCGTGGAGGGAGTGAGTCCTGTATTGACGAGCTGAGACGATCTCTGGCGTTGTTGGGGATCGAACATGCCAGTGAATGTAATATTGAGCACAGCGCGGAATGCCCTGGTTACGCACTTATCGGTAAATGGATGAACGCTTCAAATGACAGAGTTGAAAACCGATTGATAGTTATCGTTGATTTGCATCAAGAGGGCGCTAACTCAGCGAGTATGGAAAATGCGAGTGCGTTCCTCCTGACCAGTCATTATATCGGTGAAGAAGGTGAAAAACCGGTGTATCTTTACCAACCTATGTCAGAAGTGACAGATGTAGAAGAAAAAATGGCGGTTTACCTGGCGACGGGCTCCGTGCTTACCCCGAAAAAACTTTGGTATACCGGGCTATCTCGAACGGAAAAATATCCTTTAATACAGGCACTGGATGAAAAAGGGCTGGCGATAGAACGCCTGGATATAGATGTCTCTTTGGGAGAAAAAAGCGCCGGGTATCGGTGGCTGGCGCTGGGACTGGCGACAGATGCAGTTAAATATGCCCAGGGGGAACAACTGATAGCATATTCGGAAAAAAATAAACTGAGCATAACTGCCCTTTCTTCCAAAAAAACGGATATCCCGGAAAAACTTATATGGGGTGACTGGAATAACCCTCTTCTTCCAGCAGGTATGGCGGCTTTATTTTGTGTGCTTTCTCTCGTTGCATATCATATTAGTTTTACATCTAAAAATGAGACGCTAACAGGCTGGGAAATCGCTGCGGCGATCATTATACCCATCGTTCTTTTTATTGGCACAGGTGTGTATGTTTTTATAATGAAGACCAGTGAAGCTTACAGGGATGTAGGGTACTGAAAAGACCACGAGAGGTGGGGCTTCTACTGCAGGTGAAGTCTACGTGCAGGATGCAAATGCATAACAAAGCGGCTGGCCACCAATGTGACCAGCTAACTTTTTATTACCCTTTAACGTTCACCGCACTGGCGGCCGTTTTCGCTCTCGCGACCGCATCCTCCACGGCCTGACCGGTGGCTAACGCCACGCCTAACCGACGCGTTCCGTCGATGTCTGGCTTACCAAACAGGCGCACCTGCAAACCGGCACCCACCGCGTTCTCGACGTTATCAAACGTGACGTTCTGGCTGGTTAACTGCGGCAGGATCACCGCTGACGCGGCCGGGCCGTACTGACGGATGCCGCCAACCGGCAGGCCGAGGAAAGCCCGCACGTGCAGGGCGAATTCGGAAAGATCCTGTGAAATCAGCGTTACCATCCCGGTATCGTGCGGACGCGGGGAGACTTCACTGAAAATCACCTCGTCACCGCAGACAAACAGTTCCACGCCAAACAGCCCGTATCCGCCGAGCGCCAGCACCGTCTTGCGGGCGATCTCCTGCGCGCGTTGCAGCGCCAGAGCGCTCATTCGCTGCGGCTGCCAGGATTCACGGTAATCGCCATCTTCCTGGCGATGACCGATCGGATCGCAGAAGTGTACGCCGTCTGCGGCACTGATGGTCAGCAGGGTGATCTCGAAATCAAACTTCACGACGCCCTCGACAATCACGCGTCCGGCCCCTGCGCGGCCACCCTGTTGTGCATAATCCCAGGCGCTATCCAGCTGTAAGCTGTCACGGATAAAGCTCTGACCTTTCCCTGAGGAGCTCATCACCGGCTTAATGATGCACGGGTATCCAATCTCCTTAACGGCCTGCAGAAAACCGGCTTTGTCGCCAGCAAAACGGTAGCTGGAGGTGGGGAGTTGCAACTCTTCTGCCGCCAGGCGACGAATGCCCTCGCGGTTCATGGTAAGTTTCGCGGCGTTTGCGCTGGGTACGACGCGCTGGCCTTCCTGCTCAAGCGCGACCAGCGTATCGGTGGCGATGGCTTCGATTTCAGGCACCACATAATGCGGTTTTTCTTTGGCAATCAGCGCGCGCAGAGCCTCGCCGTCCAGCATGTTAATCACATAAGAACGATGCGCGACATGCATGGCCGGCGCGTCCGGATAACGATCAACAGCAATCACCTCAACGCCTAAACGCTGGCACTCGATGGCGACTTCTTTACCCAGTTCACCCGATCCCAGCAGCATTACGCGCGTCGCTGCCGGACGCAGCGCGGTTCCTAAACGTGTCATAACTATCCCCCTGAAAAAGTTGCGTGCAGTATAAACGAAAACGTTTGCGTCTGTCTTGTCAGGGGCAAAGGTGACGGGCAAGAAATTTGCGCTTCTTTAGTGCCAACAGACATTTCCTGACGTCCACTCGCTTAGGCTGTGAAGCATGTTCACCGTTAAGCGAGAGAAATCATGTCAGGTTGGTTGAATCAATTGCAATCCATGCTGGGTCAGAAAACGTCCTCTTCGGGGACGGGCGAGCAGGGGCTCAGTAAACTTCTGGTTCCCGGTGCGCTGGGCGGGCTGGCAGGGCTACTGGTCGCGAACAAATCCTCACGCAAGCTGTTGACCAAATATGGCACTGGCGCGCTGCTTGCGGGCGGAGGGGCTATCGCCGGCTCCGTGCTGTGGAACAAATACAAAGATAAGGTGCGTACCGCGCATAACGATGAGCCGCACTATGGTGAGCATACCTCGCCGCTGGATATTCGTACGGAACGGTTGATTCTGGCGCTGGTGTTTGCCGCGAAGAGCGACGGACATATCGACGACCAGGAGCGCACGGCAATTGAACAACAGATGAGCGAGGCGGGCGTCGAAGCACAGGGCAGGGCGCTGGTGGCGAAGGCCATCGAACAGCCGCTTGACCCGCAGCGACTGGCTCAAAGCGTTAAAAATGAAGAGGAGGCGCTTGAACTCTATTTCCTGAGCTGCGCGGCTATTGATATCGATCACTTTATGGAGCGGAGCTACCTTAATGCGCTGGGCGATGCCCTGAAGATCCCTCAGGACGTGCGGGAAGGCATCGAGAAGGATATTCAGCAGCAAAAACAGGCCCTGGCGGGCTAATGCTTTCCTAAACTGGCTATGTTTCGCTTGCATCATGCGTGTGTTTTGCCAACCTTATAGGGTGTAAAACTCAAAAGTAAAACGAACATGCCACCGAAAGCCCGACGCACTGCTTACGCGATCACCACGCATGGAGATACGCGTATCGACAACTATTACTGGCTGCGGGACGATACGCGCTCGCAGCCGGATGTCCTCGACTATCTGCACGAGGAAAATGACTATGGCCGTAAGGTCATGGCCAGCCAGCAGGCGCTGCAGGATCGCTTGCTGAACGAAATGGTGCAGCGTGTCCCGCAGCGCGATATTTCCGCGCCCTGGACTAAAAATGGCTATCGCTATCGCCATGTCTATGAGCCTGGCAACGAGTATGCTATCTACCAGCGTCAGTCCGTGCTCAGCGCCGAGTGGGATGAGTGGGACATCTTGCTGGATGCCAACAAGCGCGCGGCCCACAGCGAGTTTTATACATTAGGCGGCATGTCCATCTCGCCGGATAACGCCATTATGGCGCTGGCGGAAGATTATCTCTCGCGCCGTCAGTACGGCCTGCGCTTTCGCAATCTGGAAACCGGAAACTGGTATCCGGAAATGCTGGACAACGTCTCGCCGGACTTCGTCTGGGCGAACGATTCCGAAACGGTCTACTACGTAAAAAAACATGCCTCCACGCTGCTGCCTTACCAGGTCTGGCGGCATACCGTGGGCACCTCGTCTGCCGACGACGAACTGGTGTATGAAGAAAAAGATGAGACGTATTATGTCAGCCTGCATAAAACATCGTCCCGCCACTATGTGATCATCTACCTGGCCAGTGCGACCACCTCGGAAGTGCTCTTGCTTGATGCGGAACTTCCCGATGCACAGCCGCTTTGCTTCCTGCCTCGCCGCAAAGATCACGAATACAGCCTCGACCATTTCCAGCACAGCTTTTACCTGCGCTCCAACCGTGAGGGTAAGAACTTCGGGCTGTATAAAACCAAGGTGCGCGACGAGCGCAAATGGGAAGTGCTTATTCCCGCGCGTGAACAGGTCATGCTCGAGGGCTTTACCCTGTTTACCGACTGGCTGGTGGTGGAGGAGCGCCAGCGCGGGCTGACCAGCATCCGGCAGATCAACCGTAAAACGCGGGAAGTGGTGGGTATCGCCTTTGACGATCCGGCCTATGTGACCTGGATTGGTTTTAACCCTGAACCTGAATCGTCGCGGCTGCGCTATGGGTATTCGTCAATGACCACCCCTGATACGCTGTTTGAGCTGGACATGGACACCGGGCAGCGTCAGGTGATCAAGCAGGCCGAGGTGAAAGGCTTCGACTCTGACAATTACCGCAGCGAGCACCTGTGGGTGACCGCGCGGGACGGTGCGGAAGTGCCCGTGTCGCTGGTCTATCACAAGGCGCATTTCAGTAAGGGTAAAAACCCGCTACTGGTTTACGGCTATGGCTCGTACGGATCCAGCATGGACGCCGACTTTAGCAGCAGCAGGCTGAGCCTGCTCGACCGGGGTTTTGTCTATGCCATCGCCCATATTCGCGGCGGCGGCGAGCTGGGTCAGCAGTGGTACGAAGACGGTAAGTTCCTGAAAAAGAAAAACACCTTCTACGACTATCTGGACGTGTGCGATGCGCTGGTGGAGCAGGGCTATGGTCATCCCGATCTCTGCTTTGGCATGGGCGGCAGCGCCGGTGGCATGCTGATGGGGGCGGTAATCAACCTGCGTCCCGATCGCTTCAAGGGCGTTATCGCCCAGGTGCCGTTCGTGGATGTGGTGACCACCATGCTGGATGAATCTATCCCGCTGACCACCGGGGAGTTCGAAGAGTGGGGAAATCCGCAGGATGAAACTTATTATCGCTACATGAAAGAGTACAGCCCGTACGACAACGTTGAGGCGAAAGCCTATCCGCATATGCTGGTGACGACGGGCCTGCATGATTCGCAGGTGCAGTACTGGGAGCCGGCGAAATGGGTGGCGAAACTGCGCGAGCTTAAAACCGACGATAATCTGCTGTTGCTCTGCACCGACATGGATTCCGGGCACGGCGGGAAATCGGGGCGCTTCAAATCCTATGAAGGGGTGGCGCTGGAGTATGCGTTTCTGATTGGCCTGGCGCAGGATACGTTGCCAGGCCGTGCAGAACGTTAGGCTTCGCCGAGATAGTGCTTCAGCGTTAAGCGCAGCTCCGGGCTCATTCTGTCGAGGTTGTTATACAGCCAGCGCAGATAGCCCGGATCGTTGTCCGCGACTTCGGCTACCGCTTTGCCGCGGTATTTGCCGAAGGTGAAGGTGGTTAACAGCGCAGGGCGACCGGTTATGGTTGCCATATCTTCCGGCGTCCAGCCTGACGTATTCATAATATCAACCAGCAGCGCAGCGGTGATATAGCAGTCATACAGCGCGCGGTGGTGATGCAGCCCCTCCGGCGTTTGGACGCTGAGCTTGCGGGATTTATACAGCGCCATATTGCTGTATTTGATCCCCGGCCACAGGCGGCGCGCGAGCTTCATGGTGCAGATCCACTCCCCGGGCATCTCCGGCAGCACGCGACGGTCGAAGCTGGCGTTGTGCGCCACATACCAGGGGCTACCGTGATAGTGAGGGATAACCTCCTCAATCCAGGGTTTATCCGCCACCATCGATTCCGTGATGCGATGGATAGCCATCGCCTGCGGGCTGATCGGGCGATCGGGGCGAACCAGATGACTCATTGGGTTGACTATCTGTCCGTCGACAACGTCGACAGAGGCCACTTCCACAATCCCGCCCTGAAGATCGCAAGTTTCGGTATCGATGACGCGCAGCATTGAATGCTCCTGACCAAAAACGCTTAGCGTAATGGAATGATATCCCCTTGCCAACCCCGTCTGTCCAGTGAGCCGGTTAACAGCAGTTCCCCTTTATCGGCGCGAACGATGAGCTGCCCTCTCTCATCCCACAGTGCGCTGCCGCTGCGCGCGTTAGCCATTAAGACCGCAATGGCATATTTATGGGCAAAACGCTGTAACGTGCCGATGGACTGACGCCAGCGGTTATCCCCCACGTCCTGACTGCTGGTAAAGAGCGTCGCCTGAGGATCGAGATCGAGGGCATCTGCCGGGGTTTCGATAATGGTTAACCGCTTTTCGCCCGGCGTCAGGCTCGCACCGCTGCCCTGAGGGTAGCGCAGGATCGACTCGCGGTAGGGCGCGAAAAGGGCAAGGCCCTTGTGGCGCTGCCCATGCTTTTCGAGCGGAAGCCCGGCAACAATGGTGATGCCGTAGGTCTGGGCGGCAAGGAGGAGAGGGGCGAGTTGGGTATCGTCCGGCGGCGGGGGAAGCGTCGCCGTGCCGGGGCCAGTGAGCGAGAGCTCCGGGAACACCAGCAGATCGCATTGCAAACGAACCGCTCTATCGACGAAGCGGAGGTGATGTTCAACATGATCGTCAACACTGCCGTGCTGTCGGGCATACTGTGCCGCAGCAATATTCCAGCGTGACATCGTGATTTCCTTATACACTGAGTCGCTGTGATCTAAGAATACACCTATTTCTATAAGGTTTTTCTTATCCTGCCACAATGCGCGTAAGGAAGTGTAACGAGTCTTTAATGTTATTTAACTTTAGGCTCGTACGGCAGACGGGAAAGGTTTACGGAGGCGAGACGGTGCGCAATTAAGCGCTCACGGAACCAGTCGCGCAGGTGTGCAGGCTGTTCACGCTCAACCACCTCTGCCACGATGGGCATGTTATAGCGCTCTTTGAACGCGACGCCAGCGGCGGCGAGGTCGACGTTTACTTTGTCCATCTCCTCCTGAGGAAGGGCAGCCAGATTAGTCTTCATTTCCTTCTCCTTTGTTATGCGGCGGCAACGTTACCGCGATTACACGATGATGACAAGTCAGCGCAGGATGTTCCTCGACTCGGATATTATACAGCGTTATCCTTTGCCATACAGGCATAACAAAAAGGAATGATAAGATGAACGTTTCCTCTTCACGTGCAGTACAGGCGTTGGCTTTCCTGGTCGCGTACGTTGTGGCACCGTCCGCGCTGGCTCATGCTCATCTTCAGCAACAGACCCCGGCAGCGAACGCCCAGGTTTCGGCACCGCAGCTCCTTACGCTGAGTTTTTCTGAGGGTATCGAACCGCAGTTCAGCGGCGTGGTCGTAACCGATGACCAGCAGAACGCGGTTAAAACGGGCGCGGTGAAGCGCGATGAGAAAAACAAGGCGCAGCTTATTGTTCCGCTTGAGCAACCGCTGACGGCGGGTACCTATCAGGTCGACTGGCATGTGGTGTCGGTAGATGGCCACAAAACGAAAGGCAGCTATCACTTTAGCGTGAAATAGTATGCTGGCGTCGCTCTACGTTGCGCTGCGCTTTATCCATTTTGGCGCGCTGATGCTGATTTTTGGCAACGCGCTTTACAGCGTCTGGTTTGCCCCTTCCTCCCTGCATCGTCTGATGTCGAGACGCTTTCAGTCTCAGCAGCAGCGTGCCGCCGTCATCAGCCTGACGGCTGCGCTTTTAATGTTTGCGGTTCAAGGGGGACTGATGGCCAACGGCTGGCCCGATGTGGTCAACCCGGATATCTGGCACAGCGTACTCACCACGCAGTTTGGCGGCGTCTGGCTGTGGCAGATGATCCTTGCCGTTGTCACCGTGGGTGTTGCCTGGCTTGTGCCGCAGAAAGGCTCAAGGCTGTTACTGCTCGCCATGGGCCAATGCGTGCTGCTGGCAGGCGTCGGGCATGCAACCATGAACGAGGGGCTTGCAGGCGCATTGCACCGGCTTAACCATGCCGTACATTTGTTATGCGCTGCCACCTGGGTTGGGGGGCTGCTCCCGCTGCTGTTTTGTATGCAACTGGCGAAAGGGCGCTGGCGGGTTGCTGCGATCTACACCATGATGCGCTTTTCCCGGGTGGGACATTATGCCGTGGCGGGTGTCGTGCTGACGGGGATAGTCAACGCGCTCTTTATTCTGGGATGGGATCTGCCATGGCATTCGGCGTACGGACAGCTTTTATTGTTCAAATGTGCGCTGGTGGCGATGATGGTGGTAATTGCGCTGGCGAATCGGTATTTTCTGGTGCCACGCTTTCGTTCGGATGCCGGGCGAGAACAACAAATTTTTATCAGGATGACACAGGCAGAGGTTGTTCTGGGTGCGCTGGTGCTGGCTACGGTCAGCCTGTTTGCCACCTGGGAACCTTACTGACAAGGTTAAGACTTATGAAAAAAACAGTGCTTTCTCTTTTACTGCTGGCCTGCACCGGGAGTGCGCTGGCGGCACCGCAGGTTATTACCGTCAGCCGTTTTGAGGTGGGTAAGGATAAGTGGGCATTTAATCGCGAAGAGGTGATGCTGACCTGCCGTCCTGGCCACGCTCTGTATGCAATTAACCCCAGCACGCTGGTACAGTACCCGTTGAACGATACTGCTAAGCAGCAGGTTGCCAGCGGGAAGAGCAACGGCCAGCCCATCAGCGTGATTCAAATTGATGACCCGGCAAATCCTGGGCAAAAGATGAGCCTTGCGCCGTTTATCGCACGCGCTGAAACGCTCTGCTAGACCTCGGGTTTCCAATAAAAAAAACCGCAGACGCTGATGCAGCACTGCGGTTTTCTTGTATTTAATGATGCTCTGACGCTTTTTTTCAGGCCACTTTTGCTGTGGACTGGAAAACCTGGCGTCGTCATCTATTCTTAAAGTGCAAGGCGATTGAGCCTGCATTAATGCCAACTTTTAGCGCACGGCTCTCTCCCAAGAGCCATTTCCCTGGACCGAATACAGGAATCGTATTCGGTCTCTTTTTATCTATTTGTATTTTAAGGGTTTTTTCGGTCTCAACACGAATTCCCCCGAAAATTACTCGAACATTCCATATTCTGTCTAAACCATAACATACTCTGCACCGCGTGAGTCCAGGTATTTTTTCGTCATTGTTAAATTTTTGTGGCCCAGCAATCGCTGCGCAAAATCCTCTCCACGCTCTTTTTCATACAGCCTGCTCGCCAGACTTCTGATCTCATGGAACGGAGGTGGGTTAGGTCCGAATTTTAATCCAGTTGAGTCTCTTATTTCTGCAAATGTCAGGTGAGTCCGGCAGGGGTATTCGCGAGGGTGCACTGCACCAGTACCCCTGTCAGATCGCCGTATTTTAGAAATTGTTGAAATCAGAGGTAAAATCAGCATTTTTAATCCCCTTCGTTAATTATGGTTAATGTGATAATTCCGCTATAAATTACTTAAGGGAACTAAGAATGGGCTGGAATAAAGAGGCTGCTGTATCGTATCTCCGATCGCACGCACTAGGGCGCTCTCATAGCGAATGCGCTAAGTTTACCCGTCTGGCAATCCAGGCTGGTGGCGTTAAGGTCGCGAACACAGATTATGCAAAGGACTACGGGGCACAATTATTACGGGCGGGATTTAGTGAGGTTCCGCCCGGCTCCTCCACAATTTCAGGGGATGTGGCTGTGATCCAGCCGTATCCTGGAGGAAACGGCATAGGCCACATGACGATGTATGACGGCACAAAGTGGATTTCTGACTTCGTTCAAAAAAGCATGTATCCCGGCCCCGGCTACCGCAAAATGCAGCCCGCCTTCAAGATTTACAGGATGAATTGATGAAAATAATATTTTTATCAGTCGTCATGTTGATGGCGGGATGTAGTTCGACTGCCAATCAAGATAAGCAGGCGAAAGACCTTACCGCTTCATTTTATAGGTCTTATTTGTATGAATTTGGGAGCGACGAAGCCAGGCCTTACCCCGTTGAGCAGCTACGCAAATACGTTTCAGCTGATACCCTTGCTCGCATTGATACTGTTCAGGATATCCCTGAACAGGAATTAATAGAGTCTGACTATTTCACCTACGCGCAGGATTATTCACGCGATTGGCTACCCGCCTTACGAGTGGAAAACGCCAGGCCATTTTTAAACGGTGAAGTTGTCCAGGTAATAGAGGGGGCAGGAAACGGAAAGAGCATTCATCTGGAAGTATTCCTTCGACGTGAAGATGGCGCATGGAAGATATACAGGGTCCGAGATGTCACTAATAACTTCGAACACCCTATATTCAGTGCCGGAGCGATCGCCCGGGCGAAAGCTGCAGCTGAAAGCGGCCTGTAAACCATAATATTACTCATGCCCTGGCATCCGCCGGGGCTTTTTTTGCCTTTGCGGAATGTCAGTCATGCCCTACAAACAGGCCGCCTCGGTAGTATTCATTGAGTTTTTACAACTCAATACTGAACCGATCATCCTCATGCTGGTTGCCAGCGCGCGTTTACCGCGGCGTCGATCTGATCCAGCAGCTCGAAGCGGCGGCGGTATTCGGCCCGTTTTTTACTTGCAATGTCGTCCAGCGATTTGCGCTTGATCGCCAGCGGTAGCTGCCAGCAGAAAGGTGACACCTTTTTAGCATCCAGGCTTTCCCAGAATTCGTCGTAGCTGGCGTGGAAATGTCGCCCTTTACTCAGCCGGTAACGCAACGCCCGGAACACGTGCCCCTCATCGCTGACGGCAAAAATGGCGGTAATGCGTGTCTGCTTAGCCAGCGTCAGCAGGGCTTCCATCAGCACGCGTTTCGGGAACAGGCCGTGGCAGGCGCGGGTGGCTTGCTTGATCACGTCGCGGGAAACGTGGCGACGAGGTCCCTGCAGGCCGCCAATGACTATCACCGGTTGGCCCTTACTGCGGGCCACGCTGAAGGTCAGGCTGGCGAGCAGCGTGTTGTCGTTGTCGCGCAACCACAGCGTGCTTTCACCCTCACGCTCGGCGCTCAGGGCAGACGAAGCGTTAAGGGTATAAACGGCAGCGTTTTTCGCCTGAAACTGCGCGATGGTCTGCTCTTTCGGGCTACTCAGCGCATGGGCAAGCGTGGGATCGCTCAGCCCATCGATCCAGTGATAGTGGCTTATCACCGCGTCGGCGCGATCGCTGGCGTTAAGGCCGCGCATCAGATACTGGCGATGCGTTTTGCTGGGTAACGTAATCTGGGAAGCGAGAAGTCTGTCAAAATCATCCCGGCTGGATAATGCTTCCAGCATGCGATGGGTGGATGACCAGAAAAGGAGCGAGCGCAAAAAGAACTTGAGCCGATATTCGCGTTTTTGCCAGATGGGGCCGGGGACGAGTTTTCCTTTCACCAGTTCGGAGATGATATGAGTACGATGTGGATAAAGCACATCGTTTTGCAGGTGGATGTTTGACACGTGATGACCTCTCGTTTTATTCGCTTCCTATTCTAGAGGGGGGATATAAAGGGATTAATAGCGCGCGGATCTTTATTTCCGTTTGGTTTACGGTTTGTTGGGATTTGTCAATCTCAGGCTTATCTGATGCTATTTTCTGAGGCGGCTATACTTTCTTGGAGGGGGCATTATGTATCAGCGAAGAAACGGTGAGGAGTGGCGTCACGTCTGGGTAGCGGGTGACATTCATGGCTGCTATCAGACACTTATGGGCGAACTCAAGCGCCGCCATTTTAATCCTTATGAAGATTTACTCATCTCCGTGGGCGATATTATCGATCGCGGTCCGGACAGCCTGAAATGCCTCCAGCTGCTGAATGAAAAATGGTTCTGCGCGGTGCGGGGTAATCATGAGCAAATGGCCCTCGACAGTCTGGAAAATAATGATTTTTCACTCTGGACGCTGAACGGGGGAATGTGGTTTTCGCGGCTCGATAAAGCCTCGCAAAATCTGGCCATCACGTTATTAGAAGCGTGTCGAACGCTGCCGTATATTATTGAGATACCCTGCGCGAATGGCCTGAACGTTGTCGCTCATGCAGATTATCCGGCAAAAGAATATGTCTGGAACCAACCCGTCAGCGCGCAACGCATAGTGTGGGATCGGGACCGGCTGATGGGGTTTATGGCAGGCAAAGGGCAGGGCATTAGCGGCGCGGACCATTTTTGGTTCGGGCATACGCCTGTTGATCGACGCTATGATTTTCACAATCTGCATTACATCGACACGGGAGCGGTCTTCGACGGTTACTTAACGCTGGTGCAGTTGCAGTAATAAATAACCCGCCTTCGGGCGGGTTCTCTTTAGGTCAGGCAAGACGCAGGACCCAGGCATCGGTTTTACTGTCGTAGTGCTCGCGGTAAAGGACGGAATGTTCGCCATCAAGAATGGCCGGCACGCTGGTGTCGGCGTCCCAGGCGTCGAGTTGCATACACAGATCCGGGTCGGATTTGCAGGGGATACTTAACGTTCGATCGCCTTGTGCTTCGCCGCGCAACTCTGCGTCGTCGATTTCGAAAGCGCCAATACGCACGCTGGTTTTCGTCATAGTGCTCTCCGGGTTTGGGTTAAAAATCTGGTATGACCAGTACAGTCACCCAGTTTTTAGCGTAGCCAAGGAGAGCAAAATCGCCAGTAAAAAAATGCGCTTTTTTTAGTCGGTGCGATCGTTACCGGTAAACAAACGCCCGTCGCGCACCAGCTCACGCGGATAGCTGTTCTTCAGCCGCGAGCCGACTTTTTTTGCCAGCCCCAGCGGATAGCCCTGATAAGTCACGATGACCTCATCGCGCGCCGGAGTGTTTTCCGGGTAAACGTCACGCCCGCGGTACCACTCTTCAGCTTCCTGATGCGTCAGGGCAAAGGTATTCTCGTCTCCGGCAAGAGCAATCACCGCTTCGTGCTGCCAGCGATAGCCTTTGTTGTGAACTTCCGCCAGGCGAATACCGAGGCGGGAGAAACGCACTTTGCCAATCAGCGGCTCAATGTTGGCCGGGAAAAGCCAAATCTCTTTGTCGCGCGACCACAGGTGCAGGCTCTCGTCCCAGACCAGGCCAACCTGGCTTGCCGCTTCCTTAAGCTGTGCGGTTTCACGGCCCTTAAGCGGGGCGAACGGAAATTTCCCCACCTTGAACGACGGCGCGGGCAACGGGGGAACGGCTTGAGTTTTGCGCAACCGTGCGACGAAGAAGCCTTCACAGTCGTAAATCTGTGGGAAGACGTGGAGGAAGCCTTCCGGCGTTGCGGACTCTTTTGCCGCGTTAAACAGATCGTCGAGCGGGAGAAACTCCACTGCATCGGGATACTGAGCTTTCAGCCACAGGCAGACGTCTTCATTTTCGTCGCGGTTAAGCGTACAGGTGGAGTACACCAGCGTTCCGCCGGGGCGCAGAGCGTGGAAGGCGCTGTCGATCAGCTCCCGCTGCGTGGCGGCAATGTCCAGATTGCTCTCCACTGACCAGTTTTTTAAGGCATCGGGGTCTTTACGCACGACGCCTTCGCCGGAGCAGGGGGCATCGAGCAGGATCGCATCAAAGGTTTCAGGCAGGGCAGCGCCAAATACGCGGCCGTCGAAGTGCGTCAGCGCGACGTTATGGATCCCGCAGCGGCTGATATTGGCATGCAGAACTTTAACGCGGCTGGCGGAGAATTCATTGGCAAGAATGGCCCCCTGATTGCCCATCCGCGCCGCTATCTGGGTGGTTTTGGAACCCGGCGCAGCGGCGACGTCCATCACGCGCGCGGGCGAATTACCGTCGGCAAAGAGCGCGGCGACCGGCAGCATGGAGCTGGCTTCCTGAATATAAAACAGACCGCTCAGATGCTCGGCAGTGCTGCCCAGCGGCAGGGCCTCTTCATCATCGCGCTCGATCCAGAAACCCTCTTCGCACCACGGAACCGGCGTCAACTGCCAGCGGTAGGGCGAAACCAGTTCAAGAAAGGCCTCAACGCTGATTTTCAGGGTATTGACGCGAATGCTGCGGCGCAGCGGACGCTGGCAGGCAGCGATAAAATCGTCAAAGGAGAGATGAGCAGGAAGCGCCTCGCGCATCTGCGCCAGGAATTGTTCAGGAAGAAATACGGAGTTTTGAGCCACGGGCACACCACAGGGAAACATTCAGGCGCGCAGTGTAACATAAAGGCTCCGGCGCGTTGACACCGGAGCCTGCAGGATTAACGCGGCAGAGCGGTTCCCCACTCGCGCCACTCTTTCGGTTCACTCTCCAGCAGCAGGAAGTGTTTGCCCGGCTGCGCTTTCGGTGCCAGTGGCGTGCCTGGCGGAGTCGCAAAGGCAATACCGCCACGTATGAACTGGTTGAAGGTGCCGGTTTTCACCACGCCGCCCGTCAGCCCGAAGTCCAGCGAATAGCCTGAGGCCAGCCAGAACACCGAGTTGTTGCGCACCAGATGCTGATAACGTTCGCTGATGCGCAGCGTCACCATCACGCGATCGGCAAGCGAGCCGAGCGTCAGGCCGGTCACGGTGCCTACCTCCATGCCGCGGAACAGGACCGGGGTACCGATGTTCAGCGATCCGGCCTCCGGCACCTCAACCACGATACTCAGCCCGTCAAGGTAGCGGGAGTCCGTGATGGTGGCTTCCTGCAGCTCAAAATCGCGACGCGCGTTGCCACGCCCCGGTTCGACGTTGATGTACGGCTGCAAAATGGTGTCAAGATGTTCAACGCCCGCCGCCGAGATTTGCGGTGTCACCACGGAGAAACGCGTGCCGGTTCGGGCGAAGGTCTGCACGTATTCCGGATAGAGTACGGCGGTTGCCTGTACTTCATTTCGCGCAGTAATCAGCGTCAGCTTCTGGATCTGCCCGATATCGATGCCGAGATAGCGGATCGGCATGCCTTCGGCAAGCTTGCCCGCATCAAAGGCGTGAAGCGTAATCTGGCCCCCCACGGCGCGCGCAGCCGTTTCGGACGGGAAGAGAATACGTTTGTCACCTTTACGTAAATTGCCCCCGGCACCCGTCAGATTGTCGAAACTGATTGCCCCGCGCAGCGCACGCGAAAGAGGGGAGGCCTGCACGGTCAGCCCGCTGCCGTTAAGCTGCACCTTAGCCCCGCCTTCGGCCCAGAACACGCTGTTTGGCGTCAGCAGTTTGCGGTACTCGGGCTTGATGTGCAGCTCAATATCAAAGGCTTCGGCACGGGGACGTACAGTAATGACCTCGCCCACTTCAAACTTACGGTAAAGCACCACTGAGCCGGCCTGCACGTCTGGCAGGGTTTCCGCCGTTAAGGTCAGCGTGGTAGTCGGCAGATCGCTCAGGCTGTTTTCAATGGCTTTATCCAGGTTGGCATACAGAGGGTAACTGTCGCGCAGCGGCCCTTTGTTACCCGGCAGGATCCGGACCCCGCCGTTAACCCATTCGCTGGCGCTGGCGCCAAGGAACTCAATGCCGTCGAGGCCGACCTTCACGTCCACACGGCTATTGACGACAAACTTGCTGTCACCGCGCACCAGGTCGCTGTACTTCGGATCGATGGCGGCAGAGAACGAGACGCCTTTTTCGGTGAGCTTGCGCTCCAGCACCTGGCCGACCTGCACGCCGTGTAAAATCAACGGCTGGCCCGCTTCGATCCCGTAGCTTTCCGGGGCGGTCAGCGTCACCGTCACCACGCCCGGTTTTTGCAGAAGGGCTTTATCTGCAGGAGCGACAACAAAGTTATTGCTCGGCTGGCCTTCACCCGGGATCAGCTCAAAGGTATTGCCCGTCAGCAGGCTGCTGAGGCTGGCATCGTTCAGGGACAGTTTGGGGCTGCGCATTTCGATACGGGTTTTCTCCCGCAGGAGATCGACCACGCTTGGGTCGACGGTCATCTCGCCGGTGACAGAGCCACCCGGATTGAGCGTCATTTTGGTGAGCTGGCCCACCTCCAGCCCCTGATACATCAGCGGGGTGGAACCGGCTTTCAGCCCTTTGGCGTCCGGCAGGGCGAGCTTAACGATCACCCCGCGTTGGCTATGGGCGAGGTCCGCATACAGGCCAAAGGTGTCATCGGCGGCGGCGGGGCTGGAGTTTTCCGGCGAGTCAAAGGCGATCGCGCCATTGACCAGCGCCGCCAGACTCTCGAGTTTGACCTTCGCGCCGCTCAGGCTCAGATCTGCATCCACGCCTGAGACGTTCCAGAAGCGGCTGCCTTTTTTAACCAGATTGGTAAAGCGCCGCTCAATCAGCACATCAATGGTGACGCCCTGTTTGTTGGGGTTAATCGCATAATCGTAAACGCGGCCCACGGGGATTTTGCGGAAATAGACCAGCGAGCCGCTATTCAGCGAACCCAAATCCGGAGATTGCAGGTGGATCATCAAATCGCCGTTGTTGAGACGGTATTTCGGCTGCGTGTCCAGCGCGACGAAGTGATCCTGCGGTTCCCCTTTGCCCGGCATCATGCCGATGTAGTTCCCGCCAACGAGCGCATCCAGCCCGGACACGCCGGCCAGCGACGCTTTCGGCGTGACAAGCCAGAACTGGGTTTCGCTGCGCAGGGCATCCTTCATATCAGACTTGATGCTGGCGCTGACCTGAATTTTATTCAGCCCCTTACCGAGCTTGATATCCTGAACGGTTCCGACTTCCACCCCCTGGAAGCGCACCGGGGTGCGCCCGGCCACAATGCCGTCGGCGGACTGGAAATCAATGGTGATGGTATTGCCGCGATCTTCATAGCTCGTCCAGATGAGCCAGCCTGCAATCATCAACGCGATGACGGGCAGCAGCCAGAAGGGCGAAATACGGCGTTTTGTTTTAATTCTCGCTTCAGTCTGCGAAGCGGGCGTTTCCTGACTCATGTGCGTCCCAAAGTAAGCGGCTGTCCAGCCATTCCACTGCAAGAATAGTCAATATCACCGCAGAGCCGAAATAAAAAGCTGCGGGTCCCATAGTAAAAGCAAGGAGCTGATCGCGATTAATGAGCGACATCATCAACGAAATCACAAACAGATCCAACATCGACCAGCGGCCAATCCAGGTAACGAAACGCAAAAGCAAGATGCGCGTACGTAATCCTTGTTCACATTTGAAGTGAATGCTGATGAGTAGCGTAAACATCACCATCACCTTGGTAAACGGCACCAGAATACTGGCGATAAAGACTATCGCCGCCACCCCGACGTTGCTGTGGCCAAGAGAGATAATACCGGAAAGGATAGTATCTTCCTGACGGGCGCCGTTCACATAAATCACGGAGATAGGCAGCATATTTGCCGGGATCAAAAACACGATCGAGGCAATCAGCGCCGCCCAGCATTTTTGCAGGCTGTTGTTGCGCCGCAGCCTCAACGGGATGTGGCAGCGCGGACAACGACCGCGCGCATCCGGCAGGCCGGTGTAATGGCAGCCCAGACAGACGCGAAGATTTTCATCAGCCCGTGTTGCGGGGCGCTGGGGATAAAATCGTTCCCACAACTGCTCAACGTTCAGGTGAATCAGGGTCAGAATGCTCAGCAGTACCAGCGAGATAAAGGCGAAAAGCCCAATGCCGGGCTGCAGAAACGCATAATCCTGCACCTTGATGGAAGCAACGCCAATGCCCACCAGATAAATATCCAGCATCACCCACTCTTTCAGCTTGTCCAGCATGAGCAACACGGGCCGCAGATTCATGCCGAGAATGTTGCCGAACCACAGATATGCAATGGCGGCCACCAGCACCAGCGGGGCGCCTATAGTGCAAAACAGCACCATCGCTGCGGTGAGCGGGTCGCCCTGACGGGTCATCTGCCAGATACCCTGCACCACGTTTGCATCGATACGCACGCCGAGAAGGTACAATTTCAGCAGCGGCTCGCTCCAGGCAAACGGCATCAGCAGCAGCATGGCCGTCGCCATTGCCGCGAGTCGGGTTAACGACCAGTCGCGCCCGTCCCGGATTTTGGCATCGCAGCGAGGGCAAAAAGCACTTTGATGCGATTTCATCTTCGGCAGCATAAAAAGCGTATCGCACTGGGGGCAACGCTGATAATGTGCACGGGGCAAAGCTTCGCTTACCGTATGGACGGTGATCTTTCTTGTCGGCGTAATCCTGGGTATTTTTATGGGCATCTGTCGCGCACGGATAAGTATTGTTGAACGTTATATTAACTCATGATTTGATTCATCTTGAGCATGAGCGCATTTAATGCTTATTTTAATAGCCTATGCGGTAAATTTGTAAGACAACTAAGTGATTGAATAATGAACAAATCAGAATTCTACGCGGATCTTAATCGCGATTTTCAGGCATTGATGGCAGGTGAAACCAGCTTCTTAGCCACTCTGGCAAATACTAGTGCATTACTGTTTGAACGTCTCTCTGGCGTGAACTGGGCCGGTTTTTATCTTCTTGAAGATAACACGCTGGTGCTGGGTCCTTTCCAGGGAAAAATCGCCTGTGTGCGTATTCCGGTTGGCCGTGGCGTATGCGGGACGGCGGTCGCGACTAACCAGGTCCAGCGCGTAGAAGATGTCCATGCTTTTGATGGCCACATTGCCTGCGATGCTGCCAGCAATTCTGAAATCGTCCTTCCGCTGGTGGTGAAGGGGCAGATTATGGGTGTTCTGGACATCGACAGTACCGACTTTGGCCGCTTTAGCGCTGAAGACGAGCAGGGGCTGCGCGAGCTGGTCGCGAACCTGGAAAACGTGTTGGCAACAACCGATTATCAAAAATTCTTTGCGAGCGTCGCAGGATAATCAACGGATAACGTAGCATTTACTGATAGCGTCATTATAATGACGCCTGTTCATGCCTGCGCTTGTTGGCAACGTCCGTTGTAATCAGGAAATTTCATGGAAAATCAACCTAAGTTGAATAGCAGTAAAGAAGTTATCGCATTTCTGGCAGAGCGTTTCCCACAGTGCTTCAGCGCTGAAGGTGAAGCTCGCCCCCTGAAAGTCGGTATTTTTCAGGATTTAGTCGCGCGCGTTGAGGGTGAGATGAATCTCAGCAAAACCCAGCTTCGCTCTGCCTTACGTCTTTATACTTCGAGCTGGCGTTACCTGTACGGTATCAAAGCGGGCGCTACCCGTGTCGACCTCGACGGCAACCCTTGCGGTGAGCTGGACGAGCAGCACGTTGAACACGCGCGTAAACAGCTGGAAGAAGCGAAAGCTCGCGTTCAGGCACAGCGTGCTGAGCAGCAAGCGAAAAAACGCGAAGCCGCCGCGGCAAACGGCCAGGAAGAAGCGCCTCGTCGTGAGCGTAAACCGCGTCCGGCACCGCGTCGCAATGATAATAACGATCGCAAACCGCGTACTGATAAGCCAGCAGCTAAAGCCCCGCGTGCGCCTCGTGAAGAGCCGCGCCACACTCCGGTTTCGGACATCAACGCGCTGAGCGTGGGTCAGGCACTGAAAGTGAAAGCGGGTAACAATGCAATGGATGCCACCGTTCTGGAAATCACCAAAGATGGCGTTCGTGTGCAGCTGACTTCTGGTATGTCAATGATTGTACGCGCAGAACACTTGTTGTTCTGAAACGGAGGCCAAGCCTGGCATGAACACTTTTTTTAAGCTCACCGCGTTAGCGGGCCTGTTTGCTATAGCAGGCCACGCTTTCGCAGTGGACGATATTACGCGTGCTGATCAAATTCCGGTGTTGAAGGAAGAGACGCAGCACGCGACGGTGAGTGAGCGCGTGACGTCGCGCTTCACTCGGTCGCACTATCGTCAGTTCGATCTCGATCAGGCCTTTTCGGCCAAAATTTTCGACCGCTATCTGAACTTGCTGGATTACAGCCATAACGTGCTGCTGGCCAGCGACATCGAAAAGTTTGCCAAACGTAAATCCGAAGTGGGTGATGAACTGCGTTCCGGCAAGCTGGACCTGTTTTACGATCTGTATAATCTGTCGCAGCAGCGCCGTTTTGAACGCTATCAATACGCGTTAAAAGTGCTGGAACGTCCGATGGATTTTACCGACAACGACACCTTTAATCTGGACCGCAGCAAAGCGCCATGGCCGAAAGACGAAGCCGAGCTGAATGCGCTGTGGGACGGTAAAGTCAAATACGACGAACTGAGCCTCAAGCTCACGGGCAAAGACGAGAAAGAGATTCGTGAGACGTTAAACCGTCGCTACAAATTTGCTATCCGTCGTCTCGCGCAGACTAACAGTGAAGATGTGTTCTCACTGGCGATGACCGCGTTTGCCCATGAAATCGATCCGCATACCAACTATCTCTCCCCGCGTAATACCGAGCAGTTCAATACCGAAATGAGCCTGTCTCTGGAAGGTATCGGCGCGGTGCTGCAGATGGACGATGATTACACCATGATCAACTCCATGGTGGCGGGCGGCCCTGCAGCGAAGAGCAAAGCCATTAGCGTTGGCGATCGCATCGTGGGCGTGGGTCAAACCGGACAAAAAATGGTTGATGTGATCGGCTGGCGTCTTGATGACGTCGTCGCGCTGATCAAGGGACCGAAAGGCAGCAAAGTGCGCCTTGAGATCCTGCCTGCCGGGAAAGGCACCAAAACCCGTATCGTTACCCTGACCCGCGAGCGCATCCGTCTGGAAGACCGCGCGGTGAAAATGTCGGTGAAAACCGTCGGGAAAGAGAAGGTGGGCGTGCTTGATATCCCGGGCTTCTATGTTGGGCTGACCGACGATGTGAAAGTGCAGCTGCAGAAGCTTGAGAAGCAGAATGTCAGCAGCGTCATCATCGACCTGCGCAGCAATGGCGGTGGGGCGCTGACCGAAGCCGTTTCACTGTCTGGCCTGTTCATTCCGTCTGGTCCGGTGGTTCAGGTGCGCGATAACAACGGTAAAGTGCGTGAAGACGCCGATACCGATGGAGTGGTGTACTATAAAGGCCCGCTGGTGGTCTTAGTGGATCGCTTCAGTGCCTCTGCATCCGAAATCTTTGCCGCTGCGATGCAGGATTATGGCCGTGCGCTGATTGTGGGTGAACCGACCTTCGGGAAAGGCACCGTACAGCAGTACCGTTCTCTCAACCGTATTTACGACCAAATGCTGCGCCCGGAATGGCCTGCACTGGGGTCGGTTCAATACACCATCCAGAAGTTCTACCGTGTGAATGGCGGCAGTACGCAGCGTAAAGGCGTTACGCCGGATATTCTGATGCCAACAGGTACGGAAGAGACGGAAACGGGTGAGAAGTTTGAGGATAACGCGCTGCCGTGGGATAGCATCAACGCTGCCACCTTCGTCAAGTCTGGCGACATGACGCAGTTTGGCCCGGCCTTGCTTAAGGACCATCAGGAACGCATCGCCAAAGATCCGGAATTCCAGTACATCATGAAGGACATTGCGCGCTTCAATGCCCTGAAAGAAAAACGGAATATTGTCTCTCTGAACTACGCTCAGCGTGAGAAAGAGAACAACGAGGATGACGCGACGCGTCTGGCGCGGGTTAACGATCGCTTCAAGCGAGAAGGCAAACCGCTGCTTAAGAAACTGGACGATCTGCCGAAAGATTACCAGGAGCCGGATCCGTATCTGGACGAGACGGTGCATATCGCGCTCGACTTGGCGAATCTGGAAAAAGGCAAGCCAGCACTGCAGCCGACACCGGCGAAATAAATACCCAACAGGCACAAGAAATTGTGCCTGTTTTTTTTAGTTCTGCAACCTCCCGTCAAACTGACCTTCAATTGTGTAAAGTTGTGTCTTTCTGGTGACTTACGCCCCCCGAATCCTTGAAAATAGCCACAATACCCATACGATGTGGGTAATCGCATAGTGCGCTTTGTTAAACTGAGGTTAAAAGAAAATTATGATGCGAATCGCGCTCTTCCTGCTCACCAACCTGGCGGTGATGGTGGTATTCGGGCTTGTGCTAAGCCTGACAGGAATTCAGTCGAGCAGCGTTCAAGGCTTGTTGATCATGGCGCTGCTGTTTGGTTTTGGTGGCTCCTTTATATCTCTGCTGATGTCGAAGTGGATGGCGCTCAAATCCGTGGGTGGCGAGGTCATCGAACAACCGCGTAATGACATGGAACGCTGGTTGATGAACACGGTGGCCCAACAGTCAAAGCAGGCGGGCATCGCCATGCCGCAGGTGGCTATCTACCACGCGCCTGATATCAACGCGTTTGCAACGGGCGCGCGTCGTGACGCTTCCCTGGTTGCCGTCAGTACCGGTCTGTTGCAGAACATGAGCCGCGATGAAGCCGAAGCGGTTATCGCCCATGAGATCAGCCACATCGCTAACGGCGACATGGTGACGATGACGCTGATTCAGGGGGTGGTGAACACCTTCGTGATCTTCATTTCCCGTATTCTGGCGCAAATTGCGGCAGGATTTATGGGCGGCAACCGTGACGAAGGTGAAGAGAGCAACGGTAACCCGCTGATCTATTTTGCGGTGTCGATGGTACTGGAACTGGTATTCGGTATTCTGGCGAGCATCATTACCATGTGGTTCTCCCGTCACCGTGAATTCCACGCGGATGCCGGCTCGGCAAAACTGGTGGGGCGCGAGAAGATGATTGCCGCCCTGCAGCGTCTGAAAACCAGCTATGAGCCGCAGGAAGCGAACAGCATGATGGCCTTCTGCATTAACGGTAAATCAAAATCGCTGAGCGAGCTGTTTATGTCTCACCCGCCGCTGGATAAGCGTATCGAAGCACTGCGCAGCGGGGAATACCTGAAGTAACGCAGAGCGTTTAAAGATAAACCGGGCGGGGTAAACCTCCGCCCGGTTTTTTTATGCCTGCGCGCGGGGTTGCGTGATCCGCAATCCGCTGACAATGGCCGCAATCGTCGCCAGTGTTCCGGCCGTGAGCAGCGCAACGTGGGTGCCGTTCTGTCCGGCAAGGTTGAACATCAGCGCAACCAGCGCGGCGCCGGTACTTTGCCCTAACAGACGTGCCGTTCCCAGCATGCCGCTGGCTCCGCCGCTGCGATCGCGTGGGGCAGCGGTCATAATGGTATGGTTATTGGGCGACTGGAACAGGCCAAAGCCGGCTCCGCACAGGACCATTCTCCAGATGATATCCATGTCGGAAGGCGCGGAGGGGAGCAGCGCCAGCGCAAACAGGCCGCTCGCCATCACTACCAGCCCTAACGCACCCAGCAGCCCGGCATGGACCCGTTCAATTAAATAGCCTGCCAGCGGGGCCATCACCATGGTTGCCAGCGGCCATGGCGTCAGCAGCAGCCCTGTCTCTACCTCGGAACGACCCACGATGCTCTGCAAAAAGAATGGCAACGCGACCAGCGCCAGCATCTGGGCGCAAAACGAACAGATTGAGGTGCAAATAGAAAGCGAAAACAGCGGAATACGCAGCAGGTCAACCGGCAGCAACGGCACCGGCAGCGCCAGCTGGCGACGGACAAAGAAGAAACCCACGATCAGCATGGCGGCGACTTCTGCCGTGATAAGCGTCAGAGATTGCCCTTGCGCGAAGCCACTCAGGGCCGTGATGAGCAGGCCGAAGGTTAGCGCATTCATCACCGCGCTCGGTAAGTCGAAGCGCGGCTTGCTGCTTTTGGGGCCATTAGCCGGGAGATAACGCAGGGCGAAGAAAATAGCCACAATCCCGAGCGGCACATTTATCGCAAACAGCCACTGCCATGAGGCAACAGACAGGATCGCGGCAGCAATCGTGGGGCCTGCCGCAGAGGAAACCGCCACAATAAACGAGTTGATGCCCATCCCCCGGCCTAGCTGGCGCTGGGGATAGATAAGCCGTATCAATGCCGTATTCACGCTCATCAGGGCCGCGCCGCCGAAGCCCTGAGCAATACGGGCCAGCGTCAGGGCATGCAGTGAGTCCGAGAGGGCGCAAAAAAGCGAGGTCAGCGTGAAGACCACCAGGCCGCACTGATAGACCCGCCGGTAACCAAACATATCCCCCAGAAAAGAGAGCGAAAGTAAGGAGATCACAATCGCGATTTGATACGCATTCACAATCCAGATGGAGCTGGCGGGGGAGGCGTTGAGGTCGCTGGCGATTGTGGGCAATGCGACGTTGGCAATCGCGCCGTCGAGGACGGCCATCGAAATACCAATAATAATGGTGGCGATAGCACCATACCGCTGGGGCAACGGCAGGCCATCGGAAGCGTGTTTTTCCATGGGAAATGAAAGGCTCAGGATGAAATTATTCTCAGGGTAACTATTTTAGCATCGTTATTTCGGTTTTATGTCGCAGATTTGTAACGAAGTAAACGCAGATTGATTGCAGGCAGCATGACTCGAATTTATAATAAAAACCGGTTCTGATTTTTATAAAACACTCTGTATGAGGTGATAAATGGCAATCGCAGATTTGGATAAGCAGCCAGATTCTGTTTCTTCCGTGCTGAAGGTGTTTGGCATCTTGCAGGCGCTCGGAGAAGAGCGTGAAATTGGTATTACAGAATTGTCGCAGCGCGTGATGATGTCGAAAAGCACCGTTTATCGCTTTTTGCAGACCATGAAGTCTTTGGGCTATGTCGCTCAGGAAGGCGAGTCTGAGAAATACTCTCTCACGCTGAAGCTGTTCGAGCTGGGTGCCCGCGCGTTACAAAACGTCGATCTTATTCGCAGCGCAGATATTCAGATGCGTGAACTGTCACGCCTGACGAAAGAGACGGTCCACCTGGGCGCGCTGGATGAAGACAGTATCGTTTACATCCACAAAATCGACTCGATGTATAACCTGCGTATGTACTCGCGTATCGGACGTCGTAACCCGCTGTACAGTACGGCAATCGGTAAAGTGCTGCTGGCCTGGCGCGATCGCGAAGAGGTGAAGCAAATTCTGGACGGCGTGGAGTATAAACGCAGCACCGACCGCACCATCACCAGTACCGATGAGCTGCTTAAGGTACTCGATACCGTTCGCGAGCAGGGCTACGGGGAAGATAACGAAGAGCAGGAAGAGGGGCTGCGCTGCATTGGCGTACCTGTTTTCGATCGCTTTGGCGTCGTGATTGCGGGCCTGAGTATCTCATTCCCGACGCTGCGCTTCTCGGAAGAACGCCTGCATGAATATGTTGCTATCCTGCACACTGCGGCGCGTAAAATCTCTGAGCAGATGGGTTATAACGACTATCCGTTCTGAGTGCTGTCAGGCATAAAAAACGCCGCATCGTCTGCGGCGTTTTTTTTATACTGTTAAAGGGTTAGCCGTTATCAATGACCACGGACGTTTTACGCAGTACCGGGCAGTTGGTTAATCCAATGATACCGCTGTCGGAGTGCAGATACTGGGCGGTACTCATACCCTGTGCCGTGACGTACTTACACTGAATGCCTAATCCCGCTGCATTTTCGGTGCTCCCCACAAGCACTCCATATCCGGTTAATAAAAGGCCAATCCACACAACGGCCAGTGCAATAGTTGTTCGAATGATAAAATGCATCATTACCTCTTTATCTTTGTTGTCATGCACTAAGCCTAAACGGTTTACGGTGTGAAACAAGTGAACTATTCCGAAAAGGATTTGATGCGGTTACAGTTAGCCGCTGTTTAAGATTAGCGTGCTAACCTGGTAACATACGGTCATAAGACGGAGTGTGGAGTGAAAAAAATACGCTGGGTGATTCTGATTATTGTGCTGATAGCATGCGTCGTATTGTGGACGCAGACTATCAATGTGATGTGCGATCAGGATGTACAGTTTTTTAGCGGCGTTTGCGCAATCAATAAGTTTATCCCGTGGTAGACCGCATTTTTTCTCAATGTGATGCCCTTCCTTCGCGCCAGTGGTAAAATAGCCGTTTTTATTGAGGTGGTGAAATGGGTGAGTTACTGAATTCAGGGCTGTTAAGCCTGGCGTCCCTGGCAGTCTCGTTGATTGTTATGGTGGTAGGGCTTGTCATATGGTTTTTCGTCAACCGTGCCAGCTCCCGGACTAACGAGCAGATTGAGCTGCTGGAAGCGATGCTCGATCTGCAAAAGCGTCAGAATGCGCTGCTGCGTCGTTTGTGTGAAGCCAACGAGCCTGAAGAGAAAGCGGTAGCGAAAGAGAGTGCGCCAGACGCTAAAGACGATGAAGACGATTTCATTCGTCTGGTGGCCGAACGCTAGGTTGTTAATGACGGGAGGTGGCCGTGATCTGGAAAAATCCCTGGTATGACCCCTCCCTGAAACACCACACGCCGAATGGTTTTCGCAATACCCATGCCGCAGGACACCAGCCCGGCGATGTCGATCGCTGGCAGAAAGAGCGTAAAGCCGCTGGCCTGCCGAAACCCCCGTCTTCAGGATACGACGCCTTTATCCAGACCTGGTGGCAGCCTGTTGAACTCAACGCGCGCCCGGAGGATGGTGCATGGTGGCTTGGGCATGCCAGCGTGTTATTACGCATGGACGGCAAGTATCTCCTGACCGACCCGGTTTTTTCCCATCGCGCATCTCCCGTGCCCTTTCTTGGACCACAGCGAAAAACTCCGCCCGCTATCACCGTCGAAAGCCTTCCTCCACTGGATGCGTTGCTGATTTCCCATAATCATTATGATCATCTTGATGCCGCAACGGTGCGAAAGCTTTTGCGGCGCTTTCCGGGCCTGACCGTATTTGTCCCTCTGGGCCTGGGGAACTGGTTCCGCAGGCGGGGGGCAAAAAATGTGGTTGAACTCGACTGGTGGCAGAACGTCAACTGGCAGGGTATAAACCTGACCGCCGTACCGGCGCAGCACTGGAGCATGCGCACGCCGTGGAATCGCAATCGTTCATTATGGTGCGGCTGGGTTGTCGAGGGGCGGCAGCACCGGTTTTGGTTTAGCGGGGATTCCGGATATTCGCCGGAACTGCTGTTAATCCCTGAGCGGCTTGGTGCAATTGATTTTGCCGCACTGCCGATTGGCGCATATGCACCGGAATGGTTCATGGCGGTGCACCATATGGACCCCCATTCTGCTGTGGCGCTTTGGCAGGGCCTCGGGTGTCCGACTGCTTTTCCCATTCATTGGGGCGTGTTCGAACTGGCCGATGAATCCCTTGATGAACCCGTACAGGCGTTAAGAAGGGCGCTTGATAATGTAGCACCCGTTAATACTTCATTCAGGATACTGAAAATTGGCGAATATTTATCCGTATAAAGCGTGTGCCGGTTCGTTATCTATTTTCGTCATGGGCCGCCGCCCGGAAAGGTTTTAATTTTATCGAAACGTTTTGCTTGCCTTCTTATGATGCAGCGTCATAAATATTTCATTATTTTAGTGCAACGTATTTTTATTAAGCGGTGGTTTTTAATACAGTTTGCCAAAGGCAATTAAAACTGTTTTTGAAATGTTACTTTTCAGGCACCTTGCAATCATTTCGGCATAACTTTTCACAATAAGTTCTAACTCAATCATTGTAATCAAGAAAAACAGGCTGAAGTCTGGACGTATCGAAACGCGTGAACTATGTTAAAAAAGTCTTAGATTACAGCGGTTGTGAACACAACGGCGCGGTAGTATAGGCTGGCAATATTGTCCATAGCCAGAAGCATATTTTTGCAGAATGGCCAGGGACGGAGCCAGAATTTGTGCGGCGGATCGAGACGCGTTTAAAAATGGCTTGCCATATTAAACGTTGTATGTGATAACACGGTTTGGGTCAAACGAGGTACAGTTCTGTTTATGTGTGGCATTTTCAGTATAGAAGTCCTGAGTAAACACGTTGTCGTTGAATACCGCTTCTCTGCCGAACCTTATATTAGTGCCTCATGCAGTAATGTCTCAGTTTTATCTAGGTAATGCCCGCGGGCAAAGAAAACACTCTAAGGAATTTTGCAAATGGCAAAGATTAAAGGTCAAGTTAAGTGGTTCAACGAGTCTAAAGGTTTTGGTTTCATTACTCCTGCTGACGGCAGCAAAGACGTGTTCGTACACTTCTCTGCAATCCAGGGTAATGGTTTCAAAACTCTGGCTGAAGGCCAGAACGTTGAGTTCGAAATTCAGGACGGCCAGAAAGGCCCAGCTGCAGTTAACGTAACTGCTATCTGATCGAACCACTGCTGACAGAAGTGCTATCGCGCTTCACCATCAGACATAAAGCCTCGCACCGTGCGGGGCTTTTTTACGCCGTTTCTTTCAGAATATGACTGACGGCGACCTTGTTCGCAACTTGTTGCAAAGCTTCGACATTATTAGCATTGTTTTTTTCCCTTATGACAAAGTTTTCCCGTTAAATCAGGGCGTTGATTCATTGTCCTGGGGTTCAGGTGAAAAAGAAAACCATAATGACCACCGGAAACTTCACGCCGGTGCGTTTTGCTCTGCTGTGTCTCGCCATTCTGGGTAGTCTCGTTTTTCTGCTGGGCCGCGTGGCCTGGCTGCAAATTATCAAACCCGATAATCTGGTTAAGCAGGAAGATATGCGCTCCCTGCGACAGCTCGCGATCGACGCGCCGCGTGGCATGATTGTCGATCGCGAAGGACGGCCCCTTGCCGTGAGCGTGCCTGTCAGAGCCGTGTGGGCCGATCCGAAAACGGTGCTGGCAAAAGGTGGTGTGGGGTTCGATGAGCGCTGGCAGGCACTGGCGAAAGCGCTGCATCTGTCTCTCGGGACGCTTGCCTCCCGAATTAACAGCAATCCTCATGGGCGGTTTATCTATCTCGCCCGCCAGGTGGACCCGTCTCAGGCGCAGTGGATCGATAAGCTCAATTTACCGGGTATTAACCTGCGTGATGAGTCGCGGCGTTTTTATCCCGCCGGGCACGTCGCGGCGAATCTTATCGGTTTTACCAATATTGATGGTCAGGGTATTGAAGGCGTAGAAAAAAGCTTCAATACGCAACTGACGGGCAAGCCCGGTGTCCGGCAGGTGCGGGAAGACCGCTACGGCCATGTTATCGAAAACCTCACGGAAGTCGCTCCGGTGCCCGCGCATAACATCCAGCTGAGTATCGATGAGCGTTTGCAAACCATCACTGAAGACGCGCTGGACAACGCCGTCGCCTGGAACAAAGCCGAATCGGGCGCGTCGGTGCTGATTAATATCCAGACCGGCGAAATCCTGGCGATGGCGAATTTCCCGGACTTCAACCCCAACAACCGCGAGGGGGCGACGCTGAATGATTTCCGCAATCGCGCCATCAGCGACACCTTTGAACCCGGCTCGACCGTCAAGCCGCTGGTGCTCATGACCGCCCTCCAGCAGGGGCTGGTTCAGCCGGACAGCGTGATCGACACCCATCCCTACACGCTGGACGGCCACCGTATCCGCGACGTGGGTTATTACCCGGAGCTGACCATGACAGGGATCCTGCAAAAGTCCAGCGATACAGGCGTATCCCGCCTGTCGTTGGCGATGCCCATTCAGCGGTTGCTTGATACCTACAAAAACTTTGGCTTTGGCACCAGCACCGGCCTTGGCTTAACCGGCGAGAGTTCCGGCCTTCTGCCAAATCGCAAGTACTGGAGCCAGCTCGATCGCGCGACGTTTGCCTTTGGCTATGGACTGATGGTCACGCCGCTGCAGCTGGCCCATGTTTACGCCACTATCGGAAGTTACGGACTTGAACGCCCGCTGTCGATCACCCGCATCGATCCGCCCGTTATTGGCAAACGGGTGATGCCGGAAGAGATTGCCCATGAAGTCGAGCATATGATGGAGAGCGTTGCGCTTCCGGGCGGAGGCGGCGTGAAGGCGGCGGTACGCGACTACCGCGTGGCGGTGAAAACCGGCACGGCGAAGAAAATTGATGAAAGCGGAAAATATGTCGATAAATACGTTGCCTACACCGCAGGCGTCGCCCCCGCCAGCAATCCGCGTTTTGCGCTGGTCGTTGTGATTAACGATCCTCAAAATGGCGCTTATTACGGCGGGGCGGTTTCAGCCCCGGTGTTCAGCGAAATCATGGGCAATGTCCTGCGCCTCGAAAACGTCAAACCGGATGGCCTGGCGGCAGATTCTGACCATCTGATCGTCATGCGTTAACCCAGCCGTTTTCTATAAGGGCGAATAGCGGTACACTTTCGCCCTTTAATGAATGCCCCCCGGAGTCACCATGTCTTTCAGCTGTCCCCTTTGCCACGCACCGCTGACACGCTCAGCGAAAAGTTTTGCCTGTCCGCAGGGACACCAATTTGATATGGCAAAAGAAGGGTATGTGAATCTTCTTCCGGTGCAGCACAAACGCTCCCGCGATCCGGGTGATAGCGCGGAGATGATGCATGCCCGCCGTGCATTCCTTGATGCCGGACACTATCAGCCGCTGCGCGATACCGTTTCACAGCTGCTGGCAGCAAACCTGATGCAGGGCGCAACGGCCGTGCTGGATATTGGCTGCGGGGAAGGGTATTACACGACGGCGTTTGCGGACGTTGCTAAGGCAAAAGGGGCAGAAACCTGGGGGCTGGATGTCTCAAAGGTGGCGATTCGGGCCGCGGCGAAGCGCTATACGGCCGTGACGTTTTGCGTAGCATCAAGCCATCGCCTGCCGTTTGAAAATGCGAGTATGGATGCCGTGGTGCGCATCTACGCGCCCTGTAAGGCGGAGGAGCTGGCGCGCGTAGTGAAACCGGGGGGATGGGTGATAACCGTCACGCCTGGCCCGCGTCATCTCATGGAATTAAAGGGACTCATCTATGACGACGTGCGCCTGCATGCGCCGCACTCGGAGCAGCTGGGTGGCTTTACGCTCAAAGACGAGCATGCGGTAGCGTATGAGATGAACCTGAACGGGGAAGAGGCTGTGGCGTTACTGCAGATGACGCCGTTTGCATGGCGGGCAAAGCCGGATGTGTGGGAAAAATTAGCGCAACAGACAACCTTTTGCTGCCAGACGGATTTCAGTATCCACTGCTGGCAGCGCGAAGATTAACCCGCGAAGTGTGCCCAGAGGATTTGGGCACCAATGCCGATCAACACGATCCCGCCCAAAATTTCGGCTCGCTTGCCCAACAGCGGGCCAATAAACCGACCAACCATCATGCCCAGGGTAGACATAATGAGCGTCGCACAGCCGATAGCCAGCGCGGTGGCAATGATATTCACCTGCAGGAAGGCCAGACCCACCCCGACCGCCATTGCATCAAGGCTGGTGGCAATCGCGGTGGTGACTAACAGCCAAAAACCGTGGCGGTGCTGAGGCTCTGCGTCGTCGTCGCTGTTTCCGCGCACGCCTTCGATCACCATGCGTCCACCCAGAAAGACCAGCAGGACAAAGGCAATCCAGTGGCTCCACTCCAGCACGAACTGGCTGGCAAGCATACCCAGCCCCCAGCCTATTAGCGGCGTGAGCGCTTCGATAGCACCAAAAATCAGACCCGTGCGCAGTGCTTCAGAGAATTTAGGTTTGTGGAGCGTGGCACCTTTGCTGATGGAAACCGCAAATGCGTCCATAGACATGCCGAAAGCGAGAAGGATTGTGGCGGAGATATTCATGACAGCATCCAGACCGGGGATATCCATATGACACATCACTGCCCCCAGTAAACAGCAGTTGATGTATCTATGGTCTCGCCTGACCGTGACGCACGTAAACCGTGCTACAAACGATCCGTACGCGCCACGTTTTTCAACGAGTATGTTGACACGTACATTTTCTGAAAACAGAAAATTAGCTACTCCCCAACGACGGGCGCAACCTTAACATAATTTGAGAATATAAAACAACAACGGCGCGCTATTAATTTATTAACTTGTTGATAACGATTTTCATTTAGGTTTATTAGTGAATTTATCGTTAATAAATATAAGGGAAATAACGCGATGAATATAGCTTTGGCTATATTTAGGTCCTGAAATAAAAACAGGATATAGCCATGGCTATATAGTTAACTCACTGAGTTTTAAGGAGTAATTGATATATTCTTTCCAGGTCGTCAATATTCTTCACGCGAATAAGCAGGCGGCGCTGTTCTAATTGCATCACCAGTACGCCGTCTTCGGATAAATTCATCTCTTTAATACGGTTATATTCTATCCATACATTGGCGAAGAAAAAACCACTGCGTTTGAAGATGATTTTTGGCGTACGGATCCAGAAAAGATAAATGGCCATCAATGCCAGCGCACATAATAACCATGTGGTTAATAATGCACCGTGGCTCATGACGTTGTTGTAAATAAGAATAACGATAAGGCCCGCGAAGATAAACGCATCAACGCGTCCACGGCGCAGAAGGGGCAGGGCAAGCAGCGTCTCGCCGTGACGGCGAGGCATGATGAATTCGTCATAGATAGCGTAAGCCAGAAGGGCAACAATAAACAAAACCAGTACGATGTCCGTGACAGTCATTCATCCTCCAGATAAAAAAACCGGGGGCAAGCCCCCGGCTTATAACACGTTCTTACAGACCCAGCAGGCCGACCGCGTAGCCCGCGATACCGATGACGAAGAAGCCAACGATGATCCACAGCGGGTTAACTTTTTTGCGCAGCAGCCACATACAGGCGAAGGTCAACAGCAGCGGTACCAGGCCCGGCATCAGCTGGTCCAGAATAGTCTGCACGGTGGTCACGCGAGTCTGTCCATCCTGGCCGGTGATGGTTGAGACCACCAGCGGGATGTTCACGTGCGTCCACTTGTTAACCAATGCCCCCATGACAAACAGGCCGAGAATAGACGCCCCCTCGGTCAGTTTCTGCAGGAAGCCGCCGCCCATGTCCTTCACGATATCCACGCCCTTGCGGTAGCCGTAAGCCACACCGTAGTAACGGGTCAGCAGACGGACGGCATTGAACAGGATGAAGAACAGCAGAGGGCCGAGCAGGCTACCGCTCATCGCGATCCCGGCACCCAGCGCCGCAAAGACCGGACGCACGGTTCCCCAGAAGATAGGGTCACCCACGCCTGCCAGCGGCCCCATCAGACCAACTTTGATACCGTTGATGGCACCATCGTCAATCTCTGCACCGTTTGCACGCTGCTCTTCCATCGCCAGCGTCACGCCCAGTACCGGGGCGGCGACGTAAGGATGGGTGTTGAAGAATTCCAGGTGACGCTTTATCGCCTGACGGCGCGCTTCGTTGTTTTCAGGGTAGAGGCGTTTGATCGCCGGTACCATGGAGAAGCAGAAGCCCAGCGCCTGCATACGTTCGAAGTTCCATGAACCCTGAAACAGGTTAGAACGGATGAACACGCCACGAATATCACCCGGAGTCAGTTTCTTCTCAGGGGTAGTTTTTGTCATATCAACCATGTCGCTCACCTGCTAGTCCAGTTCGTTATCGAGATCGTTATTACCAGCGGCCTGCACCGGCGCACCCGCAACGCGGTTATATTTCGGGCTCAGCTGGATATAGAGAATCGCCATGACGGCACCAATCACACCCAGTGCAACCAGGTTGAAGTTGGTGAAGGCCGCAGTCACGAAGCCGAGGTAGAAGAACGGCATCAGGTAGCCCGCACGCATCATGTTGATAACCATCGCATAACCGACCACAACGATCATGCCGCCTGCGATGTTCAGACCACCGGTGACCACTTCTGGAATGGCGTTCAGCATGCTCTGCACTTCGCTGGTACCGACGGAGATAGCAACGATAACCGCCGGGATCGCGATACGCATCGCCTGCAGGAACAGGGACGAAACGTGGATCCAGGAGAGCGCCGTCAGGTTGCCATTATCCGCCGCCTTATCCGCCGCGTGCTGGAAGGCCACGGTGATAGTACGAACGATGATGGTCAGCACCTGGCCTGCTGCTGCCAGTGGGATCGCCAGGGCAATACCCGCACCGATGCTCTGATGACCGGCAATAACCAGAACGGTTGAGATGATAGAGGCCAGCGCGGCATCAGGCGCAACGGCGGCACCGATGTTCATCCAGCCGAGGGCGATCATCTCCAGGGTACCCCCGATGATGATACCGGTTTTCATATCACCGAGAACGGCACCAATCAGCGTACAGGCCACCAGTGGGCGGTGGAACTGAAATTCATCAAGTACGGATTCCATACCCGCAATACATGCGACGACGAACACCAGCACAATCTGAAGAGTGGTAATCTCCATTGTACTTCTCCTATTACATAAGCTTTATGTGAAAAACCGGCGCGGGTTATTTCCCGACTTTGCCGATCAAATCCATCATCTTCAGTTTCTGGTCAGTGGAAACTTTACGGGCTTCCAGCTCAATACCGCGCGCATTCAGTTTGTTGAACGCCTCGATATCTTTCTCATCGACTGAAATCGCGTTGTTGACCTGCGTTTTGCCCTGGCGGAAAGCCATGCCACCGATGTTAACGGAGGTAATTTTCACGCCGCCTTCAACAATGCGCTCGACGTCTGTCGGGTTAGTAAACAGAAGCATCACGCGTTCGCCCGCGTATTTCGGGTTGTTATAAACACGGATCATTTTGGCAACATCCACCACGTGGGCGGTGACGCCCGGCGGAGCTACCTGGGTGAGAAGGGTTTTACGAACGGTGTCCGCGGCCACTTCGTCGCTGACAACGATAATGCGCTTAACGTTGGTCTCTTTGGTCCAGCGCGTCGCGACCTGGCCGTGGATTAAGCGGTCATCGATACGCGCAAGGCCGATGACCATGTAATCGTTAGCCCCCATCGGTTTCACCGGTGCGGCGGCTTTAGGGGCCGCGGCAACAGGCGCGGGTTTTTCAACCGGCTGCGCTTTCAGTGCTTTCACACCTTCGCGGCCGGTTTCAACCGCCAGCGCGACCAGTTCGTCAAAATCAGGGTTGTCGTCGCGCGCCATGAAGGTTTCCACCAGCATCGGGATATTTACCCCGGCGACAACTTCATAATGCTCTTTATCGACGACAATGCGGCTGGCAGCATTAAACGGGCTGCCGCCCCATGTATCAACGAGAAACAGCACGCCTTTGCTGGTATCCAGCTTCTCAAGCTGAGCAGTATATTTCTCGATCAGCGTTTCGGCGTTTTCACCGGGAACGAAATCGATCCAGCCTACGTTTTCCTGCTCACCCAACAGCATTTCTGCCGTTTTGAGTAGCTGCTCTGCAGCCCAACCATGTGTGCCTATGACAATAGCAATGGTCACTTGCTACCTCCTTTTATTATCATTGATACGCCCACTGTGAGGCGTACTGAGAATCGTCTTACGTGTACCGAATCGATTCAGATAAGGGTTAGAGTAAAATTAACTAAGACTTCCGCGATTTATTTTAGACAGTGAAAAAATAATTTATGTGATGAAGATCCGTAATTTAGCTTTCGAAAAAGAGAAATTACGCGTCGAAAATTTAGTCGTAACAGGTTTTTGCAAAAGAAAGTAAATCTTTGCCAAAATCTTATTGTCTCTGATATGTTTAGCCTCCGTTTAATCGTTCAGGAGTATAGGGCAGCAGCCCACTATATGGACCGTCACCGACGTCAGTCATCCTCCAGGCCACATTGCGCCTGTTTCACCGGCGATCCTCGCCACGCACCGACTCTGTCTGCCTTTGATTTGCCCACCTTGAGTGGGGCACCGTTTCGTCATTCCTTTAGCAGGAGCTTGTCATGGAATTCTTAATGGACCCGTCAATCTGGGTAGGATTACTCACGCTTGTCGTGCTCGAAATCGTTCTCGGTATTGATAACCTGGTGTTTATCGCCATCCTTGCCGACAAGCTGCCGCCTAAGCAGCGCGATAAGGCACGTCTGATTGGCCTCTCGCTGGCGCTGATCATGCGTCTGGGCCTGCTGTCCGTGATCTCGTGGATGGTCACGCTGACCAAACCGCTGTTCTCGGTGATGGACTACACCTTCTCCGGGCGTGATTTGATTATGCTCATCGGGGGTATCTTCCTGCTCTTCAAAGCGACTACCGAGCTTCACGAGCGGCTGGAGAATCGCCAGCACGACGATGGCCACGGGAAGGGCTATGCCAGCTTCTGGGTCGTGGTGTTGCAGATTGTGGTGCTGGATGCGGTCTTCTCCCTGGATGCGGTGATCACGGCGGTCGGTATGGTGAACCACCTGCCGGTGATGATGGCGGCGGTTGTTATTGCTATGGCGGTCATGCTGCTGGCGTCTAAACCGCTGACGCGTTTCGTCAACCAGCATCCGACGGTGGTGGTTCTGTGTCTGAGCTTCCTGCTGATGATTGGTCTCAGCCTGGTGGCAGAAGGTTTTGGCTTCCATATTCCGAAAGGCTACCTGTACGCCGCGATTGGTTTCTCGATCATTATCGAGCTGTTTAACCAGATTGCGCGCCGGAACTTTATTAAGCAGCAGTCGAACCTGCCGCTGCGCGCCCGCACCGCCGACGCCATTCTGCGTCTGATGGGCGGTCGTCGCCAGGTGAACGTGCAGTCTGACAGCGAAAACCGTAACCCGGTGCCGGTCCCGGAAGGGGCGTTTGTTGAAGAAGAGCGCTACATGATCAACGGCGTGCTCTCGCTGGCTTCCCGCTCTTTGCGCGGTATTATGACGCCGCGCGGTGAAATCAGCTGGGTGGATGCCAACCTGAGCGTCGACGAAATTCGCCAGCAACTGCTCTCTTCGCCGCACAGTCTATTCCCGGTGTGCCGTGGTGAACTGGATGAAATTATCGGCGTTGTGCGAGCAAAAGAGATGCTGGTGGCGCTGGAAGATGGGGTTAACGTTGAAGCGGTGGCTGCCGCCTCCCCGGCGATCGTGGTGCCGGAAACGCTGGATCCGATCAACCTGCTGGGCGTACTGCGTCGCGCACGCGGCAGCTTTGTCATCGTCACCAACGAGTTTGGTGTGGTGCAGGGGCTGGTCACGCCGCTGGACGTGCTGGAAGCGATTGCCGGTGAATTCCCGGATGCGGATGAAACGCCGGAGATTGTGAACGACGGCGAAGGCTGGCTGGTCAAAGGGACCACCGATCTGCATACGCTCTCGCACATGCTGGGCGTTGAAAACGTGGTCAACGACGAGGAAGATTCTGCAACGGTTGCCGGGCTGGTGATTGCCGTTAACGGGCAAATCCCGCGCGTCGGTGACGTTATCGAGCTGCCGCCGCTGCATATCACCATTGTCGAAGCCAACGACTATCGTGTGGATATGGTGCGTATTGTTAAAGAGCAGTCCGCGCATGACGAAGAAGAGTAAGGCTGTTTAACGCATCGGCATCAGGGGCACAATGTGCCCGTTATGCTGCGCTGGCGGGGGGCTACTCCCCGCCAGCCACGTCGGAAACTCCTGCAGCGGCATTGGCCGCGCATAAAGATACCCCTGCAAAATGTGCACCCCGTGACGGCGCAGATACCGCGACTGTTCTTCTGTCTCAACCCCTTCCGCAACCAGTTCAATGTTCAGCCTCTGGCCCAGCGCGATAATAATATCCGTCACCGCCGAATTTACGGCGTCAGTGCCGATGGCGGTGGTGAACGACTTATCAATTTTCAGCACGTCCGGGTGAAGTTTTTCCAGCCATGACAGCGAGCTACTGCCGGTACCAAAATCATCAATCGCCAGCTTAATACCCTTGCGGTGGAGCTCGCGCACGATGCGGTAATCAACATCCAGCAGAGCGTCGCGCTCCGTTAGCTCGATCACCAACTGCTGAATGGGGTGCGAATGGAACCACAAGCGGTTGAGATCCTGTAGCAGGATGCCCCGGCGGAAATGGCTGGCAGCCACGTTAATGCCGATGTGAAAACCGGGCGTCGCCGGGAAATAACTGAGCTGGCGCACGGTTTCAAAAATGACGTAGCGGGTGAGGGGGGCAATCAGGTTGTGCTCCTCGGCCAGGGGAATAAACACGTCGGGCGAAATCCAGCCCTGACGCGGGTTATTCCAGCGCAGCAGGATCTCAACGCCCACGCACTCCTGCGTTCTGGCATTGACCAGCGGCTGGCAGAACAGCTCAAATTCACGCGCCGCCAGCCCCATATTGATCTCCCAGGTAAAGCTCATCCGGCGGGCGGTGGCAAGCCAGGCGATGTACCCCACCAGCAGGCTCAACATCAACGCCAGCGGGAGTTGGGTGGGGAGGTTTTTCAACGCCATGACACCGGGGCCGGGGCCGCTCACGGTGATGCTGAAAGGGTAGCGAGCTGAATCCTGCGTCAGCAGCATGTCGCTATCATCAAAGGTCAGCGAATCGGTCACCTGTTGGCCGTAACGCAATGACTGGTCGCCTACGGTCAGCACCACGTCAGTGATCAACGGGCGCTGGGGCTCCAGAAGCATTCGGGTGAGCAGTTCAATATTGACGACTTCCATCAGCCCGTTTTCGCCGTTTTCAGAAACCGGGTACCACTGGATCAGGATCGGGCTGCCGAGCAGCAGCCAGCGGTCGGTGGATAAAATCAGCCTGGGTTCGCTGGCCGGCAGCATCGGCTGAACCTCGCGCACGGGGAGGTTTCGGCTGCCAAAAATACTGGAGCAATAGACCACCCCGTCCTGAACAAGGGCGATGGAGCGAACGGTCTGAAGCATCGCAGCCTGCTTGCGCAGCACCAGATGGGCCTGCGGACAGGGTTCGCCCACCAGGGATTGCAGCACCTCACGGTGATTGTCCAGGGCTATCAGGATGTTATCGAGAGAGACGACGGTATGGCGGGTAAAGTCCAGGATGCGTTCCTGATTGACGTTCCGCTGAGAAATAAACCGGATGCCCAGCGTCAGGATGAGCGTAAGGAGCGCAACCGTTACACAGACGATAACGCGTTTTCGGCGATAGTCTTTAATGATCGTCTGTGCAGTTTGCATGAACGGTCGCCCGATACGCTGCCAGCCCCAAAAGCCGGAAGCAACAGAGAAAGTGTAGTGGGGATTGCGGGAGGAGACGAGACGGGAGATAAAAATTCGCCCATCTGTTGCAGATGGGCGATAGGGAGTATTAGTCGCACTGAACCTTGATGGCCAGGCCGCCGCGGGAGGTCTCGCGGTACTTCGCGTTCATATCTTTGCCGGTCTCGTACATGGTTTCGATAACCTTATCCAGCGATACGCGGGGTTCGCTGGTACGGCGCATCGCCATACGCGAGGCGTTGATCGCTTTCACCGAGGCAATCGCGTTACGCTCAATGCACGGTACCTGAACCTGGCCTGCAACCGGATCGCAGGTCAGACCAAGGTTGTGCTCCATACCGATTTCTGCCGCCACGCACACCTGCTCAGGGCTTGCGCCCAGCAGCTCTGCAAGACCGGCTGCGGCCATCGAACAGGCCACGCCCACTTCACCCTGACAACCTACTTCAGCACCGGAAATCGAGGCGTTCATCTTATACAGCGCGCCAATCGCACCCGAGGCGAGGAAGTAACGGATGTAAATATCCGGCGTGACCGGCTCAATGAAGTGATCGTAGTAGGCCAGAACGGCAGGCACGATACCGCACGCACCGTTGGTTGGCGCCGTCACCACGCGGCCACCGGCGGCGTTCTCTTCGTTTACCGCGAGGGCAAACATGTTCACCCAGTCCACGACGTTCATCGGGTCATTGGAGAACTTGTCGGTGGTAACCAGCATGCGGCGCAGGGCAGAGGCGCGACGCGGAACGCGCAGCGGGCCAGGAAGCACCCCTTCGGTATTCATCCCGCGATCGATACAGGCGCGCATGGTTTGCCAGACGTTAGCAAAATAGTCTTCAATCTCTTTTTTGCTGTGCAGCGCCAGTTCGTTCTGCATCACCATGCCGGAGAGCGACAGGCCGGTCTCTTTGCAAAAGCCCAGCATCTCCGTGGCTGACTTGAACGGATACGGCACGTTCACGTCGCCTGCGGTATCTTTACCGAAATGCTCTTCATCCACGATGAAGCCACCGCCGATGGAGTAATAGGTTTTGCTGTAAATCTCTTTTTCACCGCTCCAGGCGTGAATGGTCATGCCATTTTCATGCAGCGGCAGGTTGTCGCTGCGAAAACGCATGCCGTCGTTTTGCGGGAAATCCACTTCCTGCTGACCGTTGGCCAGCAGCAGGCGACCGCGCGTTTCAACGTCGCGGATAAATGCCGGAATGGCATCAATATCTACGGTGTCCGGCATGTTACCTGCCAGACCCATAATAATGGCGATATCGGTGTGGTGGCCTTTACCCGTTAATGACAGTGAACCGTAAACATCCACGGCGACACGGGTAACGCTTTCCAGTAATCCTTTTTCGACCAGATCATCGACGAACTGTTTACCGGCCTTCATCGGCCCTACAGTGTGGGAAGAAGAAGGACCAATTCCCACTTTGAACATGTCGAATATACTAATCACGTTTACACTCCTGACAGGGTTACCGGGTCTCCAGTAACGATGTTATAACTGCGCATAGTGTATGAGGGAACGTCGGTGTCGGCTTAACTATTCACATGAATTAAACTAATGCTTAACCTCTGAATTACTAATGCTGAGACGCGCCTCGCAAACCGTCACCGTTTCCAGGAATGTAAAGTATAGTCAAGGCTTCAGGCCGATTTGCAGAGCCAGCTCACGAATGATGCCTGCGGTCATGCCCCAGACAAAATAATGCTGGTACCAGGATAACCACACCCGATGTTCGTGCCCACGGCGCTGAATATCCAGAGGGTGATAGCGGCTAAGACGCAGCGCTTCTTCCAGCGGCATTTCGAACACCGCGGCTACCTCGTCGACGCTGGCGTGATACTGAAGGTCGGGCGGGATAATACCGACGACGGGGGTGACCTGAAATCCGGTGACGCTGTCAACGGGCGGCAGCACGCCGATGATTTCCACGGCCTCAGGCGGGATGGCGACCTCTTCGTGCGCTTCGCGCAGCGCAGCGGCAATCAGCGAGGCGTCGGTACTGTCGACGGCCCCGCCGGGGAACGCGACCTGACCGGCATGCTTACGCATATGCGGCGAGCGCTGGGTCAGCAGAAGACCGGGTTGTTCGCGACGTACCACCGGGATCAGCACCGCGGCCTGACGTTGATTCAGGGTTTCGCGGCTCACCTGCGGGCGCAAAAGCTGAAAGCGTGACATAAACGCATCGAGCGTCAGGTTCTCGTTCTTCACCCGTTACTTCTCCAGTTGCTTCAGGATACGGTTAACTTTATCAAAGGTTTCCTGATATTCCGACTGTACCTCACTGTCTGCAACAATGCCGCCGCCCGCAGAGCAGTATAGGCTGCCGTCCCAGGCGGTCACGGTGCGGATGGTGATGCTGGTGTCCATGGTGCCGCACAGGCTGATGTAGCCAATGCTGCCACACCAGGCGTTGCGGCGGTGCGGTTCCAGCTCGTCGATGATTTCCATCGCCCGGACTTTTGGTGCGCCGGTAATCGACCCGCCGGGGAATGCGGCGCGCAGCAGGTCGCAGGCGGTGCGTGAGGCGGGCAGTCGTGCAGTGATGGTGCTCACCAGATGGTGAACGGCCGGAAACGCTTCAACCACAAACAGCTCAGGCACGCGTACGCTGCCCGGCTCGGCCACGCGACCAATGTCGTTGCGCATCAAATCGACAATCATCAAATTTTCGGCGCGGTCCTTCGGGGATGACGCCAGTTTCTCCGACTGCTGGCGGTCGGCAACCGGGTCGGCAACGCGTGGCAGCGTGCCTTTGATGGGGCGGGTCTGAATAGTCCGCTCGGCCAGATGAATAAAACGCTCCGGCGAAAGGCTCAGGATCGCACCCTCGTCCAGGCGGATAAAGGCGCTAAAGGGCGCTTTATTGCTGGCATTAAGATGGCAAAACGCCTGCCACTCGTCGCCCTCATAGGTCGCCTGGAACCGCTGGGCAAGGTTAACCTGATAGCAATCGCCGCTTTGCAGCCAGGCCTGAACGCGGGCGAACTTCTCGGCATACGCCGGGGCGGTCATGTTGGACCGCCAGCCCGAGGTCAGGCTGAAAGGCTGTAGTGTCGCGGGTGTCTGCGCCTCAAGCCAGGCGAGCCGGGCGTGGACGTCCGCGTGGCTCAGCAGCGAGACGCGCTGCTGGTGGTGATCGACAATCAGCGCCCAGTCGTACAACCCTACCGCCATATCCGGAATGGCAATATCCCGCTGTGCGATGTCAGGCAGCGTTTCATACCGACGCCCGAGATCGTAGCCAAACAGCCCGAGCGCGCCGCCCTGGAAGGGCAGATCAGGATGGGGCGAAGCAGATAAGCCAAGGGCATCGAGGCGCTGCTGGAGCAGGGTGAGCGGATCGTCGGTGGATTCCAGCCCTCCCACCGTGGTGAGGTTTCCCCGCGTGACCAGGGTTTCCAGCGGGTCAGCAACCAGGATATCAAACCGGCTATAAGGATGGTCAGCATGGCCGGAGTGCAGCAGCATGGCGTACGGACGGTGGCTCAGGCGGGCAAACCAGAATTCGGCGGCGTCAGCACGCCAGGGCAGGGTAATAACAGTGGGCAAGCGCGTGTTCATGTGTGGCATACTACCGGCAGCGTGAAATAATGAGCGCGAATAATTTAGCAGGAGTTGACGATGTTTGCAGGTTTACCTTCTCTGAGCCACGACCAGCAGCAGAAAGCGGTTGAGCGAATTCAGGAGCTGATGTCCCAGGGGATGAGCAGCGGACAGGCTATTTCTCAGGTGGCAGAAGAACTTCGCGCCACCCATACCGGTGAGCGGATCGTGGCGCGTTTCGAGGATGAAGACGAAGAGTAATCGGGCTTAAACCGCCGCGATAATCTTAATCTCAACCTTATATTCCGGTTTCATCAGCGTGGCCTGTACGGTGCAACGTACAGGCGCGTGACCCGCCACAACCCACGCATCCCAGGCTTTGTTCATCGCCGCAAAATCTTCTTTATTCGCCAGGAAAATAGTGGCATCCAGAATGCGGGATTTGTCGCTGCCCTGTTTCTCCAGTACGGCATCAATTTGTGCCAGGGTGTTAGCCGTCTGCTCAAAGGCATCTGCGTCCAGGTTGGCCGGCACGCCGGTGTAGTAAAGCGTCTGGTTATGGATCACAACGTCAGACCAGCGGGCTTCGGCATCAATGCGCAAAATTGACATAAACGTTTCCTCGTTATTTTTCATATCAGGCGGCAAGACTGCCATATTGTTCCCTCTTCGTCACTATTTGGGGTGGCACAGGAAGGGATGGGCTGACATAATCCCTGTGCAAAAATACAGTGAGAGAGCACCGTGGCAGACGATTTTTCCCCAGAAGGCCAGTTAGCAAAGGCCATTCCCGGCTTTAACCCGCGTGAACCTCAGCGGCAGATGGCGCACGCCGTCGCAAAGGCAATTGAACAGGCGCAGCCGCTGGTGGTTGAGGCCGGTACCGGCACGGGGAAAACCTACGCTTACCTCGCACCTGCGCTGCGTGCAAAGAAGAAGGTGATCGTCTCGACCGGGTCGAAAGCGCTGCAGGACCAGCTCTACAGCCGCGATTTGCCGACGGTGGCAAAAGCGCTGAAATACAAAGGGCGGCTGGCCTTGCTGAAAGGGCGCTCAAACTACCTCTGCCTCGAGCGGCTTGAGCAGCAGGCGCTGGCGGGGGGCGATCTGCCGGTACAGACCCTGAGTGATGTCATTATTCTCCGCGCCTGGGCGAACCAGACCGAGGAGGGGGATATCAGCACCTGCGCGAGCGTGCCGGAAGATTCCCCGGCCTGGCCGCTGGTAACCAGCACCAACGATAACTGCCTTGGCAGCGATTGCCCGCTGTATAAAGAGTGTTTTGTGGTCAAGGCGCGTAAAACCGCGATGGACGCAGACGTGGTGGTGGTCAACCATCATCTGTTTCTGGCCGATATGGTGGTGAAAGACAGCGGCTTCGGTGAACTCATCCCTGAAGCCGAGGTGATGATTTTCGATGAAGCCCACCAGCTGCCGGATATTGCCAGCCAGTATTTCGGCCAGTCGCTCTCCAGCCGCCAGTTGCAGGATCTGGCAAAAGATTTCACCATTGCCTACCGCACCGAACTGAAAGATACCCAGCAGCTGCAAAAGTGTGCCGATCGACTGGCGCAAAGCGCCCAGGATTTCCGTCTGCAGCTGGGTGAGCCGGGCTATCGCGGCAACCTGCGTGAACTGCTGGCGGACAGCAATATTCAGCGCGCGCTGCTGCTGCTCGATGATGCGCTGGAGCTGTGCTACGACGTCGCGAAGCTGTCGCTGGGCCGCTCTGCGCTGTTGGATGCCGCCTTTGAGCGCGCGACGGTCTATCGTACACGTCTTAAAAGACTCAAAGAGATCAACCAACCGGGATACAGCTACTGGTACGAATGCACTTCGCGTCACTTCACCCTGGCCCTGACGCCGCTGACCGTGGCGGACAAGTTCAAAGAGGTGATGGCACAAAAGCCGGGCAGCTGGATTTTTACTTCCGCAACCTTGTCGGTGAATGACGAGCTGCACCACTTCACCGAACGTTTAGGCATTGAGCAGGCTGAATCCCTGCTGTTACCCAGCCCGTTTGATTACCAAAAACAGGCGCTGCTCTGCGTGCCGCGTAACCTGCCGCTGCCCAACCAGCCGGGGGCGGCCCGTCATCTGGCGGCGATGTTAAAACCGATGATCGAGGCCAACAATGGCCGCTGCTTTATGCTCTGCACATCCCACGCGATGATGCGCGATCTGGCGGAGCAGTTCCGCGCTACCATGACGTTGCCGGTACTGTTGCAGGGCGAGACCAGCAAAGGGCAGCTTTTGCAGCAGTTTGTCAGCGCGGGTAACGCCCTGCTGGTGGCGACCAGCAGCTTCTGGGAAGGGGTGGACGTGCGCGGTGATACGCTTTCGCTGGTTATTATCGACAAGCTGCCGTTTACCTCACCGGACGATCCGCTGCTCAAGGCGCGAATGGAAGATTGCCGCCTTCGCGGGGGCGATCCGTTCGATGACGTCCAGCTCCCGGATGCGGTCATCACGCTGAAGCAGGGGGTAGGGCGTTTGATCCGCGACGTCTCCGATCGCGGCGTGCTGGTGATTTGCGACAATCGCCTTGTTATGCGCCCTTACGGCGCGACCTTCCTCGCCAGCCTGCCACCCGCGCCCCGAACGCGGGATATTAAACGCGCGGTTCGCTTCCTGGCGAACCCGACGGCGGAGTAATTCGCCCCGGAGTATGGTAAAATGCGCGCCATTTTGTGACTGACCCTTGCGAGAGCGCGACAACTAATGCGAATTCTGGCTATTGATACGGCAACAGAAGCCTGTTCTGTTGCCCTGTGGAACGATGGCGCGATCGGTGCCCATTTCGAAGAGTGCCCGCGAGAGCACACCCAGCGTATTCTTCCTCTGGTTAAGGCGATCCTGAACCAGGGACACACCGCCTTAACCGATCTTGATGCGCTGGCCTATGGCCGTGGGCCGGGCAGTTTTACCGGCGTGCGTATCGGGATTGGTATTGCTCAGGGCCTGGCGCTGGGTGCAGAACTGCCGATGATTGGCGTCTCCACGCTGATGACCATGGCGCAGGGCGCATACCGTATGACCGGCGCAACGCGCGTGCTGGCAGCCATTGATGCCCGCATGGGCGAAGTCTACTGGGCTGAATACACCCGCGACGAGCAGGGCGTGTGGCACGGCGAAGAGACGGAGGCGGTGCTTAAGCCCGAGGCCGTGACCGAGCGCCTGACGCAGCTCTCCGGCGAGTGGGCAACGGTCGGCACGGGCTGGGCCGCCTGGCCGGAGATGGCAAGCAATACGGGCATCACGCTGGTCGAGGGCAACATGCTGCTGCCTGCTGCAGAAGACATGCTTCCCATCGCCTGTCAGCTTCTCGCGGCGGGAAAAACCGTGGCCGTTGAGCATGCAGAACCTGTTTATTTACGAAACACCGTCGCGTGGAAGAAACTTCCTGGCCGCGAGTGAATCTCAGTAACAGGAACTGAGAAAAAGGAGTCGCATCATGGCGGTTCAGAGTAACGTAGTACGCCTTTTACTGGCAGGCGCGGTTGCCATAGCACTGAGCGGTTGCGTAACCGTTCCTGATGCGATCAAGGGCAGCAGCCCGGTGCCTCAGCAGGATCTGGTGCGCGTAATGAATGCCCCTGAGCTGTACGTGGGCCAGGAAGCGCGCTTTGGCGGCAAAGTGGTTGAGGTGGTGAACCAGCAGGGTAAAACCCGTCTGGAAATTGCCACCGTGCCACTGGACAGCGGTGCGCGTCCGAGTTTAGGTGAGCCTTCTCGTGGGCGCATCTACGCTGACGTCAGCGGCTTCCTCGACCCGGTCGACTTCCGCGGGCAGCTGGTGACGGTGGTGGGGCCGATTACCGGCACGGTTGAGGGTAAAATCGGCAGCACGCCGTACAAATTTATGACCATGCAGGTAACCGGCTATAAACGCTGGCGCATTGTTCAACAGGTTGTCATGCCTCCGCAGCCGATCGATCCGTGGATGTGGGGTCCACATCCATACCGCTATGGCTACGGCGGCTGGGGCTGGTACAACCCAGGTCCGGCACAGGTACAAACGATCGTAACTGAGTAACTTACTGTTTTAATTATGAAAGAGACAGCGGCTCAGCCGCTGTCTCTGTTTTTTTACGGATAAAACGAAAAAAAAGAGTGACGCGCTTCGCAACCTTAAATCTGGGTAATTAATAAACTGGTACGCTGAGTTAATATAATGTTAACGAACTGTTTATTATCGGGGTTGTGATGACGACGAACGCTCATTTCAGAGGTGATGCATTGAAAAAGGTTTGGCTAAACCGTTATCCCGCGGATGTTCCTGCGGAGATCAATCCTGACCGTTATCATTCCCTGGTTGAATTATTTGAACACTCGGTACGGCGCTACGCCGACCAGCCCGCCTTTGTGAACATGGGCGAGGTCATGACCTTCCGCAAACTGGAAGAGCGTAGCCGGGCGTTTGCTGCTTATCTGCAGGAAGGGTTAGGGCTGCAAAAAGGGGACCGCGTCGCGCTGATGATGCCGAACCTGCTGCAATATCCTGTGGCGCTGTTCGGTATTCTGCGCGCCGGGATGATCGTGGTGAACGTCAACCCGCTGTATACCCCGCGCGAGCTGGAGCACCAGCTGAACGACAGCGGTGCAGCGGCAATCGTCATCGTATCGAACTTTGCCCACACGCTCGAAAAAGTGGTCGAGCGTACGCAGGTTAAGCACGTCATTCTTACGCGAATGGGCGATCAGCTTTCGACGGCCAAAGGCACGCTGGTGAACTTCGTTGTGAAGTACGTAAAGCGCCTGGTGCCGAAGTATCACCTGCCGGATGCTATCTCCTTCCGTCGTGCGCTGCAGGCGGGCTACCGGATGCAATATGTCAAACCCGAAGTGGTGGCAGACGATCTCGCTTTCCTGCAATACACCGGCGGTACCACCGGCGTGGCCAAAGGGGCGATGCTGACGCACCGCAACATGCTGGCTAACCTTGAGCAGGTTAACGCGACCTACGGGCCGCTGCTGCATCCGGGTAAAGAGCTGGTGGTCACGGCGCTGCCGCTGTACCACATTTTTGCCCTGACCATGAACTGCCTGCTGTTTATTGAGCTGGGCGGGCAAAACCTGCTGATCACCAACCCGCGAGATATTCCGGGCCTGGTGAAAGAGCTGGCGAAATACCCCTTCACCGCCATGACGGGCGTGAATACCCTGTTCAATGCGTTGTTAAATAACAAAGAGTTCCAGCAGCTTGATTTTTCAACGCTGCACCTCTCTGCCGGCGGCGGCATGCCCGTCCAGCAGGCGGTCGCCGAGCGCTGGGTAAAACTGACGGGCCAGTATTTACTGGAAGGCTACGGCCTGACGGAGTGCGCGCCGCTGGTGAGCGTTAACCCGCACGATATTGACTACCACAGCGGAAGCATCGGTCTGCCGGTGCCGTCGACGGAAGCCAAACTGGTCGATGATGAGGATAAGGAAGTGGCTCATGGCGAGCCGGGCGAGCTGTGTGTGAAAGGGCCGCAGGTAATGCTGGGCTACTGGCAGCGGCCGGACGCCACCGATGAAATCATCAAAGACGGCTGGCTGCATACCGGCGATATCGCGGTGATGGATGACGAAGGCTTCCTGCGGATTGTCGATCGTAAAAAAGACATGATCCTCGTCTCCGGCTTTAACGTCTATCCGAATGAAATCGAAGACGTCGTGATGCAGCACAGCGGCGTGCTGGAGGTGGCGGCCGTGGGCGTGCCTTCCGGCAGCAGCGGTGAAGCGGTGAAGATATTTGTGGTTAAGAAAGATGCATCGCTGACTGACGAAGAGCTTATTACCTTCTGCCGTCGCCAGCTCACCGGTTATAAAGTGCCTAAGCTGGTTGAATTCCGCGATGAACTGCCAAAATCCAATGTCGGGAAGATATTACGACGAGAATTACGTGACGAAGCCCGTGCCAAAGTGGACAATAAGGCCTGAGCTTCACGCTAATCGCCCAGACGCCGGTTAAGCCGGCGTTTTTTATGGGCGCAAACAAAAGAGAAACTGCTTTGAATTACCAGATGATCACGACCAACGACGAGCTGGCTTCGCTGTGCGAAGTGACGCGCGATTTCCCTGCTATCGCCCTGGATACCGAGTTTGTCCGCACGCGGACCTACTATCCGCAGCTGGGGCTGATTCAGATGTACGACGGCAAGCGCGTCTCGCTGATTGACCCGCTCGGCATTACCGACTGGACGCCAATGCGCGACCTGCTGCTTGATACCGCCGTCACGAAATACCTGCATGCGGGCAGTGAAGATCTGGAAGTGTTTCTCAATACCTTTGGCATCATGCCGCAGCCGCTGATTGACACGCAGATCCTTGCCGCGTTCAGCAACCGCCCGCTTTCCTGGGGATTTGCGGCAATGGTCGAAGAGTACACTGGCCTGGCACTGGACAAGAGCGAGTCGCGCACGGACTGGCTGGCCCGTCCACTGACCGCTCGCCAGCTTGAGTATGCGGCTGCCGACGTGTTTTATCTGCTGCCGATTGCCGGACAGCTGATGAAAGAGGCGGAAGCCTCAGGCTGGCTCTCAGCCGCGCTGGACGAGTGCCGCATGGCACAGCAGCGTCGTCAGGAAGTGGTCGATCCGAAAGAAGCCTGGCGCGATATCAGCAACGCCTGGCAGCTTCGCACCCGTCAGCTGGCCTGTTTGCAGCTGCTCGCCGACTGGCGTCTGCGTAAAGCGCGTGAGCGCGATCTGGCCGTTAACTTTGTGGTGCGCGAAGAGCATCTATGGGCGGTGGCACGCTACATGCCGGGTAGCCTGGGCGAGCTGGACAGCATTGGGCTTTCGGGCAGTGAAATTCGCTTCCACGGCAAGACGCTGCTGGCGCTGGTGGAAAAAGCGCAGCACATGCCGGACGACGCACTGCCGGAGCCGTTGCTCAATTTGATGGACATGCCGGGCTATCGTAAGGCGTTCAAAGATATCAAAGCCCTGGTGCAGACGGTGGCGAGCGAAAGCAAGCTGAGTGCAGAACTGCTGGCGTCTCGTCGTCAGATTAACCAGTTGCTGAACTGGCACTGGAAGCTGAAACAGCAGAATGGTTTACCCGAAATGGTGTCGGGCTGGCGTGGGGAACTGATGGCCGAACGTCTGAAGACGCTGCTGGAAGGTTATCCGCGCTAAGAAATGTAGCCCCGGTAAGCGCAGCGCCACCGGGGAACGTGCCGGGCGGCGCGATGCGTGCCCGGCCTACAAAACCACAAAGGAATTAACGTGACTCTTCCGCTTCCGGCAGCGTCACGTTCAGCTCCAGAATCGAAATATCCCCGTCTTTCTGCTCCAGCTGTACCGTGACCATTTCCGGGTCAATCTGCACGTACTTACAGATCACTTCCAGAATGTCCTTGCGCAGCTGCGGCAGGTAGTGTGGCTCGGCGTCGCTACGACGACGCTCCGCAACGATAATTTGCAGACGCTCTTTAGCGATATTGGCGGTGCTTTTTTTCCGCGAGAGAAAAAAGTCCAGTAATGCCATAACTTATCCTCCGAACAGGCGTTTGAGGAAACCTTTCTTCTCTTCTTCAATGAAGCGGAAAGGACGTTCTTCTCCCAGCAGACGGTCAACGGTATCGGCGTAAGCTTTACCTGCATCTGCCGTTGCATCCAGAATGACTGGCTCACCCTGGTTAGACGCGCGTAATACGGACTGATCTTCCGGAATAACGCCAACCAGCTTGATGCGCAGAATTTCCAGTACGTCTTCCATGCTCAGCATATCACCTTTGTTCACACGGCCCGGATTGTATCGGGTCAGCAACAGGTGTTCTTTAATCGGCTCCTGACCATTTTCCGCGCGGCGGGATTTGGAAGCAAGAATGCCCAGAATGCGGTCAGAATCTCGCACGGAAGAGACTTCAGGGTTGGTGGTGATGATCGCTTCATCCGCAAAGTAGAGCGCCATCAGGGCACCGGTTTCGATACCGGCAGGGGAGTCACAGACCACAAAATCGAACTCCATTTTTTTCAGTTCGTCGAGGACCTTTTCAACGCCTTCACGGGTCAGGGCATCTTTATCACGGGTCTGAGACGCCGGTAAAATGTAAAGGTTCTCGGTGCGCTTGTCTTTAATCAGCGCCTGGTTAAGCGTGGCATCGCCCTGAATGACGTTAACGAAGTCATACACGACGCGACGCTCACAACCCATGATCAGGTCCAGGTTACGCAGGCCGATATCGAAGTCGATAACGACGGTTTTCTTTCCCTTCTGGGCCAAACCTGTAGCGATGGCCGCGCTGGAGGTGGTCTTGCCAACGCCTCCTTTACCCGAAGTCACAACAATAATGCGTGCCATAGAAATTCCTTGTTAAAAGGGATCAATTCAACGGTTGAACAGTCAAAGCGTCTTCTGCCAGGAGCAGGCGGGCCGCTTTGCCATAAAATTCGGCTGGGATCTTGTCGCTCAGCCAATATTCTCCTGCGATGGAAACCAGTTCCGCCGTCAGGTGAGTACAAAAGATTTGTGCGTTCCTGTCGCCACTAGCGCCCGCGAGCGCGCGTCCACGCATCATACCGTAAACGTGAATGTTGCCATCGGCAATCAGTTCAGCGCCCGCGCTGACGTGACTTGTAACAATCAGATCACAGTTTGGCGCATAAATGCGCTGACCGGAACGAACCGGCACATCAATCAATCGCGTTTTTGTGACAGGCGTATCGTTCTGTGCGGGTGGCGGGGGCGTTGGCACGGCTTCCGGGGCTGGACGAGGGGCTTTTTCTTTGCCTTCGTTCAGAAGCGGCAATCCTGCCCGATCAATTTCGGCTTTCAGCGTCGCGTCTTTACACCCGCTGATACCCACGATACGCAGCCCGGTTGATGCAACGGCCTGCTGGAGCAATTTCCAGTTCACCGGAGCAGCAAGGTCGCTCACATTGACGACGACGGGGGCATGTTTCAGAAATGCAGGAGCCTGCGCAATTTTGTCTTCTAACGCCTGACGAATAACCTCGGGTTTTGCATCATGCAAATGAACCACTGATAAGGTGAAGCTACTGCCTTTAAGCTCGATGGGCGTGTTTGACATCCTGGCCTTACTCAATTTGCTATTAACCGCAACACCGCCGTTGCGATATTCCGAAGAGTATCAGGCATGTTATAGTCAGGAGTATATTGAGGCAAGCAACCACCCATTAATTCAGAGTAAAAACATGTTTTGTGTGATCTACAGAAGTTCAAGTCGTGACCAGACTTACCTTTATGTCGAAAAGAAAGACGATTTTTCCCGCGTACCGGAAGAATTAATGAAAAGTTTTGGCCGCCCGCAGCTGGCTATGCTGCTGCCGCTGGATGGACGTAAGACGCTGGTTAATGCGGATCTGGAAAAAGTGAAAACGGCATTAACCGAGCAGGGCTATTATTTACAACTTCCACCCCCACCCGAGAATTTATTAAAACAGCATCTTGAGGTGAACGGAAAGAAATAATCCCGAAGGCATTCGGGAACAACACATCAACCGTTTAGGGAGCGACCATGTATCAACATCATAACTGGCAAGGTGCATTACTGGATTATCCCGTGAGCAAAGTGGTCTGCGTGGGCAGCAACTATGCAAAACACATTCAGGAGATGGGCAGCGCCACGCCAGAAGAACCGGTGCTGTTTATTAAGCCTGAAACCGCGCTGTGCGACATTCGTCAGCCGCTGGCGCTGCCCCAGGGGCTGGGGTCGGTGCATCACGAAGTGGAGCTGGCCGTGCTGATTGGCGCAACGCTGCGTCAGGCTTCCGAAGCGCATGTGGAGCAGGCGATTGCCGGTTACGGCGTGGCGCTCGATCTGACCTTGCGCGACGTGCAGGGCAAGATGAAGAAAGCGGGGCAGCCGTGGGAAAAAGCCAAGGGCTTTGATAATGCCTGCCCGATATCCGGTTTTGTCCCGGTGAGCGAATTCACTGACGACCCGCAGAACACGCCGCTTAGCCTGAAAGTTAACGGCGAGATCCGCCAGCAGGGTACCACCGCAGATATGATCCACAAGATCGTTCCGCTGATCGCCTACATGAGCCGCTTCTTCACCCTGAAGCCGGGCGATGTGATCCTCACCGGCACGCCGGAAGGCGTTGGCCCGCTGAACGGTGGGGATGAACTGGAGGTCAGTTTTAACGGCCTGTCACTGAAAACCCGCGTACTGTAAAAGCCTCTTGCCGCCTCAAAAGGGCGGCAAAACTTGCATCAACGTGCCAGACTCGTTATAAGGTGCGCTTTCTTTTGACGTGTGGACATCCTGATGAACGACATCCCTTTCTGGCAAACTAAAACGCTCGACGACATGACCGACGCAGAGTGGGAGTCGCTGTGTGACGGCTGCGGGCAGTGCTGCCTGCACAAGCTGATGGATGAGGATTCCGACGAAATTTACTTCACCAACGTCGCCTGTAAGCAGCTGAACATCAAAACCTGCCAGTGCCGCAACTACGAGCGCCGCTTCGAGTATGAGCCGGACTGCATCAAGTTAACCCGTGAAAACCTGCCCACCTTTGAGTGGCTGCCGCACACCTGCGCGTATCGCCTGCTGGCGGAAGGCCATGACCTGCCCAAATGGCATCCTTTATTGACCGGGTCGAAAGCGGCGATGCACGGAGAGCGTATCTCCGTGCGGCACATCGCGGTGAAAGAGTCCGAGGTGCACGACTGGGAAGACCACATTATGAATCATCCTAACCGTTGATATTAAAAAACCCGCCGAGGCGGGTTTTTTAATATGCGCGGGTGTGTCGGGTGGCGCTGCGCTTACACGACCGACAAAACTGCAGGACCGCGCAAGCGAAACGCCGCCGGGCAAATTAGCGCCCAAAGAGATCGCGTTTTTTAGGCTTGAACGGCTGTGCAATCAGCACCAGCAGCGCAACAACGAAGTAGGCGACAAAAATACCCACCAGCCACTGCGGCATCTCCAGCGTCAGGAACTCCCACTGACGAACGGAGCAGTCACCGGATGCCACAAACACCTGCGGCAGCCATTTATCCAGCGGCAGCCAGCTCGGGAAGCGGGCGGCAAAATCACAGGTCATAAACGGTGATGGGTGCAGCTGCATCACGGTGTGCTGCCAGGAAAGCTCAATCCCTTTCCAGGCACTGTACAGCCAGATGGCGATCCCGACATAGCGCAGCGGCGTTTTCGGGGCAATCGCACCCACCAGGCCTGCGCCCATAATGCCGAACAGTGCGCAGCGTTCGTAGATGCACAGCACGCAGGGTTTAAGCCCCATGACGTGCTGGAACCACAGCGCGACCATTTCCAGCGCAAAGGCGGTCAGGGCCATCAGTAACCACGCTCCGCGACCGCGAGAGCACTGGTTTAAAAATCTCAACATAATCATTTCCCTGGGACATGCTTAGAAAGCGCAGTGTAAACGAATTCGTTTCATGCGCCACCTGTACCTGACGAAATAAAACGTAATTGGATGTTTATCATGCGAAAAGGTAAACGGGCAGCGCGCTGCCCGTTAAAACCTGCTTAGTGCGCGGCCAGTATACCCGCTTGTATTAACCACTGCGTATAGGGAATGAGGGTAATTTTGACGCACAGCAACCCGACAAGCGTCAGCACCAGCGTGTAAGGCAGCGCCATCCACACCATTCGGCCATACGAAAGTCGTATGAGTGGCGCGAGGGCGGAGGTCAGCAGGAACAGGAAAGCGGCCTGCCCGTTAGGGGTTGCTACCGACGGCAGGTTGGTGCCGGTATTGATGGCTACGGCCAGCAGCTCGAACTGCTCAGCGTTGATGGCCCCGTGTTGCAGCGCCGCTTTTGCCTCGTTGATATACACCGTCCCGACAAACACGTTATCGGAGATGGACGAGAGTAGCCCGTTGAACAGGTAGAACAAGGTCAATTGCGCATCCGCTTCTGCCCTCAGAACGTAGGCGATAATCGGGGAGAACAATTCCTGATCGATAATCACCGCCACGACCGCAAAAAATACGGTCAGCAGGGCGGTGAACGGCAGTGCCTCGGTAAAGGCTTTGCCGATAGCATGCTCGTCAGTGACGCCGGTGAAGGTGGTCGCCAGAATAATCACCGATAAACCAATTAAGCCGACTTCCGCGAGATGGAACGCCAGCGCGGCGATAAGCCAAAGGCCGATAATCCCTTGTGCTACCAGGCGCAATTTATCCTGACGCGTGCGCTGGCTGCGGCTTTGCTGGTCAAATTTTTGCAGCTCGCGGCGTACCGGTTCAGGAAGCTGGGCGCCATAGCCAAAGACGCGGAATTTCTCCAGCAGTATGCAGGTGACAAAACCGCAGACCAGCACCGGGACGCTTACCGGGGCCATTCGCAGGAAGAATTCGCTGAAATTCCAGCCCGCCGCCTTGGCGATAATCAGGTTTTGCGGTTCGCCCACCATGGTCATCACGCCGCCTAATGCTGTCCCGACGCCCGCGTGCATCATCAGGCTGCGCAGAAACGCGCGGAACTGCTCCAGCACTTCGCGCTTCTGGGCATCGACGTCGCTGTCATCGTGCAGGTCGCCTTCCGGTTGTGAAGACGCCACGCGGTGATAAATACCGTAGAAGCCAACGGCGACGCTAATCACCACCGCGACGACCGTCAGTGCATCCAGGAAGGCGGACAGGAAGGCCGCCGCGAAGCAAAAGGCCAGCGAAAGGATTGTTTTGGAGGAGATGCTTAACAGCAGTCGGGTGAAAATAAACAGCAGAAGCTGTTTCATAAAGTAGATCCCGGCCACCATAAACATCAGCAGGAGGAGCACCTCCAGGTTTGATGCGAGCTCTTCTTTAACGTGTTCAGCGCTGGTCATGCCGATGATGACGGCTTCAAACGCCAGCAGGCCACCCGGCAGAAGCGGATAGCATTTCAGCGCCATCGCCAGAGTGAAAATGAACTCGGCCACCAGCAACCACCCGGCTGCGAACGGGTCTACCAGAAAAACGACAGGATTAACAATCAGAAATACCAGCAGCGTGAGTTTGTACCAGTCAGGCGACTGGCCTAAAAAATTGCGCCACAACGCGCGGCCATAAGAGATTTCCACGACAGACGTCCTTCCCCGTCAATTAAGATAAGTGACCAGTATACGCATAATTAGTCTGAAAGGCGGCGTAAAGAGGGGAATGTAAATTTCATTAAAATGAAACGGCGATCCCTCTTTTCTCACTTTGACGCGCTATCTGCCTCTGTACGCCTCTGGTATGATGAGTGCAATTTGCTAAAGCTGTGTAATGGAAATCTTACTATGGTCATTAAGGCGCAGAGCCCGGCGGGTTTCGCGGAAGAGTACATCATTGAAAGCATCTGGAATAATCGTTTCCCTGCGGGGTCCATTCTACCTGCTGAACGCGAACTCTCTGAACTGATTGGCGTCACCCGCACCACGCTGCGAGAAGTGCTTCAGCGCCTGGCGCGCGATGGCTGGTTGACAATTCAGCACGGTAAACCCACCAAAGTGAATAACTTCTGGGAAACGTCCGGGCTGAATATCCTTGAAACGCTGGCGCGTCTCGACCACGAAAGCGTTCCGCAGCTGATTGATAATTTGCTTTCCGTGCGTACCAACATCGCCACCATCTTTATTCGGACCGCGTTCCGTCAGCATCCTGAAGACGCGCTTGCGGTACTCGCCAGCGCTAACGCGGTGGAAGACCACGCCGATGCCTTTGCGACGCTCGACTACAACATCTTCCGCGGCCTGGCGTTTGCCTCCGGTAACCCAATCTATGGGTTGATCCTCAACGGCATGAAAGGGCTGTATACCCGCATTGGTCGTCACTACTTTGCGAACCCAGAAGCGCGCAGCCTGGCGCTCGGTTTTTATCACAAGCTGAGCGAGTTGTGTTCTACCGCGCAGCACGACCAGGTCTATGAGACGGTGCGTCGTTATGGCCGGGATTCCGGGGAGATCTGGCACCGTATGCAGAAAACCCTGCCGGGTGATTTAGCGATTCAGTCGCGCTAAAAGAAAAACCTCTCAGATGAGAGGTTTTTTTTCGTCGGGTGGCGGCTTCGCCTGACCCGACCTGTGGGGTTTGCAGGCCCGGTAAGCGCAGCGCCACCGGCAAAAAGGCTGCATCAGAGCGTATTCAACCGCGTCGGGCAGCGTTCCAGCAGTTCCACGCTGCCATCTTCATTCTGCTGCTCCATTATGACGTCGAATCCCCACAGGCGATGCACATGCTTCAGCACCTCTTTACGCCCTTTATCCAGTGGCGCGCGGTTATGCGGGATGTAGCGCAGCGTCAGGGAGCGATCACCGCGAAGATCCACGTTCCAGACCTGAATGTTCGGCTCCAGGTTGCTCAGGTTGTACTGAGAGGAGAGGCGCGAGCGGATCTCGCGGTAGCCCTCTTCGTTGTGGATCGCCGAAATCTCGAGGTAGTTATTTCTGTCGTCATCCAGCACGGTAAAGAAGCGGAAGTCGCGCATAATCTTCGGTGACATGAACTGGCTGATGAAGCTCTCGTCCTTAAAGTCGCGCATCGCAAAATGCAGCGTCTCCAGCCAGTCAGACCCGGCGATATCCGGGAACCAGTATTTATCTTCTTCCGTTGGCGACTGGCAGATGCGTTTAATATCCTGGAACATCGCAAAACCGAGCGCATACGGGTTGATCCCGCTGTACCACGGGCTGTTGTAAGCAGGCTGGAACACCACGTTGGTGTGGCTGTGCAGGAACTCCATCATAAACCGCTCGGTGACTTTGCCTTCGTCATACAGATGGTTAAGGATGGTGTAGTGCCAGAACGTCGCCCAGCCTTCGTTCATCACCTGCGTCTGCTTTTGCGGATAGAAATACTGGCTCACCTTGCGCACAATGCGCAGGATCTCACGCTGCCACGGCTCCAGCAGCGGGGCGTTTTTCTCCATAAAGTACAGCAGGTTTTCCTGCGGCTCAGAAGGGTAGCGCCGCGCCTCGGCCACGGTTTTCTCCTCCTCACGCTTCGGCAGCGTGCGCCACAGCATATTCACCTGGCTTTGCAGATACTCCTCGCGGCTTTTCTGCCGGGCTTTCTCCTCCTGCAACGAGATTTTTTGCGGACGCTTGTAGCGGTCGACGCCGTAGTTCATCAGCGCATGGCAGGAGTCGAGGAGTTTTTCTACCTCATCCACGCCGTAACGCTCCTCGCAGTCAGTAATGTATTTGCGGGCAAAGATCAGGTAATCGACGATCGAACTGGCATCCGTCCAGCTGCGGAACAGGTAGTTATTCTTGAAGAAGGAGTTATGCCCGTAGCAGGCATGCGCCATCACCAGCGCCTGCATGGTAATGGTGTTCTCTTCCATCAAATAGGCGATACACGGGTTGGAGTTAATGACGATCTCATACGCGAGCCCCTGCTGACCGTGTTTGTAGAGCCGCTCGGTTTCAATGAACTTTTTACCGAACGACCAGTGAGGATAATTGATTGGCATCCCGACGCTGGAGTAAGCATCCATCATCTGTTCGGACGTAATGACTTCAATCTGATGCGGATAGGTGTCCAGACGATAGAGTTTCGCTACCCGGTCTATCTCGGCGAGGTAGACATCCAGCAGCTCGAAGGTCCAGTCGGGTCCATCGCTGAGACGTGTGCTGTTCCTGGACATGGAATCAATAGTAGCCATTAGCGCGCCCTCATTGTTGGTGCTCTCTCTGGCTGGAGAGCCTCCTTTCAAGCATAGATCACCGTGTTAAAAAGCGTGCTGATGGAGAAATTTTTTCTTTGCGATTTCTTCTTTTCAATAAGGTAAAAAATGCGGCCCTTGCAGCATTTTATGCTGGTTAAAAATAGCGCGCAGCAGGAGATCCCAAATAAGCGCCATCCCCACGGGCAGGGGAAGATGTGAGGCAAGTCACCATAAAAAAGTCGTATGTTGAATAATATTTTCAACTAGGTTATCAATCTGTAATCAGATGATTGTTCTTTTGCACATAATGGAGTGGCTATGCGTGTTGTCATACTGGGAAGTGGTGTGGTTGGCGTAACCAGCGCCTGGTATTTAAGTCAGGCAGGGCATGAGGTTACGGTTATCGATCGTGAATCCGGCCCGGCCCTGGAGACCAGCGCGGCGAACGCCGGCCAAATCTCCCCGGGCTATGCGGCACCGTGGGCAGCACCCGGCGTCCCGCTGAAGGCGATTAAATGGATGTTCCAGCGCCACGCGCCGCTGGCGATCGGCCTTGACGGCACGCCGTTCCAGCTCAAGTGGATGTGGCAGATGCTGCGCAACTGCGACACGCGCCACTACATGGAAAACAAAGGGCGTATGGTGCGCCTGGCAGAATACAGCCGTGACTGCCTGAAAGCTTTACGCGCCTCGACCGGCATTGAGTACGAAGGGCGGCAGGGCGGCACGCTGCAGCTGTTCCGCACCGCGCAGCAGTATGAAAACGCCACCCGCGATATCGCCGTGCTGGAAGACGCGGGCGTACCTTATCAGCTGCTGGAGGCCAGCCAGCTGGGGCAGGTCGAGCCTGCCCTGGCGGAAGTGGCGCACAAGCTTACGGGCGGGTTACGTCTGCCAAACGACGAAACCGGGGACTGCCAGCTCTTTACCCAGCGTCTGGCGCAGATGTGCGAGCAGGCAGGGGTGACATTCCGCTTTAATACGTCGGTCGATAAGCTGTTGTCGGAAGGCGAAAAAATTTACGGCGTGAAGTGCGGCGACGAGGTGATTAAAGCGGATGCCTACGTCATGGCGTTTGGTTCCTACTCCACCGCGATGCTCAAGGGCATTCTCGACATTCCTGTTTACCCGCTTAAAGGCTACTCCCTGACCATTCCGGTGAAAGAGGACAGCGGCGCGCCGGTCTCTACCATTCTTGATGAAACCTACAAAATCGCCATCACCCGCTTTGATAACCGGATCCGCGTCGGCGGCATGGCGGAAATTGTGGGCTTTAATACCGAGCTGCTTAAACCGCGTCGTGAAACGCTGGAGATGGTGGTCGGCGATCTCTTCCCGCGCGGCGGGTTTATTGAACAGGCGACCTTCTGGACCGGTCTGCGCCCTATGACGCCGGACGGCACGCCGATTGTGGGTCGTACGCCTTATAAAAACCTGTGGACCAACACCGGGCACGGAACGCTGGGCTGGACGATGGCCTGCGGATCGGGCCAGCTGTTGAGCGACCTGCTTTCTGGCCGCACCCCGGCGATTCCGTTTGACGACCTGAGTGTGGCACGCTATCAATCAGGGTTTACCCCATCGCGTCCACAGCATCTTCACGGCGCGCATCAATAAGGAGTTGCCATGTCACGTCCTGTTCTGGCGCAGCTCGATTTGCAGGCCCTGAAGGATAACCTGCAAATTGTCCGTCGTGCTGCGCCGGGTTCACGCGTCTGGTCGGTTGTCAAAGCGAACGCCTACGGGCACGGTATTGACCGTATCTGGGGCGCGCTTGGCGCGACCGACGGCTTTGCCTTACTGAACCTTGATGAGGCCATTCTTCTTCGCGAACGCGGCTGGAAGGGGCCAATTTTACTGCTGGAAGGTTTTTTCCACGCCGACGATCTGCCCCTGCTGGATAAATACCGCCTGACCACCAGCCTCCACAGCAACTGGCAGATCAAAGCCCTGCAGGATGCGAAGCTGCATGCTCCGCTGGATATCTATCTTAAGGTAAACAGCGGCATGAACCGCCTGGGCTTCCAGCCTGAGCGCGTACACACGGTCTGGCAGCAGCTGCGTAATCTGAAAAACGTTGGCGAAATGACGCTAATGGCGCACTTTGCCGACGCCGAAAAACCGGACGGCATTGCTGATGCGATGGTGCGCGTTGAGCAGGCGGCGGAAGGGCTGGATTGCCCGCGCTCCCTGTCAAACTCGGCGGCGACGCTCTGGCATCCTGAAGCGCATTTCGACTGGGTTCGCCCGGGCATTATCCTCTACGGTGCTTCACCGTCCGGCCAGTGGCAGGATATTGCCAACAGTGGCCTTAAGCCGGTCATGACGCTGCGCAGTGAAATCATCGGTGTTCAGACGCTGAAAGCGGGCGATACCGTAGGCTACGGCAGCCGATACCGTGCGACGGGGGAGCAGCGTATCGGGATTGTCGCGTGCGGCTATGCCGACGGTTACCCGCGCATTGCCCCCAGCGGTACGCCCGTGTGGGTGGATGGCGTGCGCACCGGAACCGTTGGCACGGTCTCGATGGATATGATGGCGATTGACTTAACGCCTTGCCCGCAGGCAGGCATTGGAACCCCGGTTGAGCTGTGGGGTAACGAGGTCAAAATCGACGATGTTGCCTCTGCGGCGGGCACCGTGGGCTATGAGCTGATGTGTGCGTTAGCGCCGCGCGTACCGGTTGTGACGCTGTAACCTTCCACGTTGTAACAGGCCGGGTGAGGTGAAGGCATCACCCGGCAAATCCTTACTCCGATTCTTCTTCCATCGGCCTGACGCCGACCTTGCGTACCGCGTTATCCTCTTTCTCTGCCACCGTCCAGATCATGCCGGCGAATTCCACCTGGTCACCGACCACCGGCGCTGCGCCCAGCAGTTTCTGGATAATGTCCCCGAGCGTCTGCTGGTTGTCGCGATTTTCCAGCCCGTCTTCCAGGCCGTAAATCAGCGCAACATCGGCAAACCGGGCGCTGGCTTCAAGAATAAAATCGCCGAAGAAGCGCTGGTCGAGCGCAACGGGCGGCGACTGGCTAAACAGCTTGCCGAGAGCGGGGAGATCGCGCTCGCGACCAATCACGCAGAGAATATCGCCCTCACGCAGGCGCGTGCTGCCCGTGGGGTGGAGCAGGACGTTGTCGCGGAACATGGCAGCAATGCGCGTTTCGGAGGGCATATGCAGATCGCGCAGCGAGGCCCCGACGCACCATTTGTCGGCGCTGAGCTGATAGACAAACTGCTCCCACGGATTTTCCGGATGAAGATCCAGCCCGACGCGGGACACCGGCCAGCCGACCGGCGGCACCACCACTTTGGCCCTTTTCGCCGCCCATCCCAGCGAGGTACCCTGGAACAGCAGCGACACCAGCACGACGAAGAAGGCGACGTTGAAGAACAGCCGCGCGTTATCCAGGCCTGCCATCATCGGGAACACGGCGAGGATAATCGGCACCGCGCCGCGCAGACCGACCCAGCTGATAAAGATCCGCTCGCGCAGGTTAAACCCGCGAAACGGCAGCAGGCCGGCAAACACCGACAGCGGGCGCGCGAAGAAGATCATCCAGGCCGACAGGAGCAGGGCCGGAACGGCAATCGGCAGCAGGTCCGACGGCGTCACCAGCAGACCAAGCACCAGGAACATGCCGATTTGCGCCAGCCACGCCAGACCGTCAAAGTTCTGCAAAATGGCATAGCGGTTGCGGATGGGGCGGTTGCCGAGTAAAAAGCCGCACAGGTACACGGCGAGGATCCCGCTTCCGTCCAGCGCCGTCGTCACGGCAAATATCAGAATGCCGCCGCTCAGCGCCAGCAGCGGGTAAAGGCCCGCCGGGAGCGAAATGCGATTAATCATCTGCTGCAGGAGATAACCTCCGGCCAGGCCGAGGATGATCCCAAGACCGAACTGCTGAATGATATGCCAGGCAAACATCCAGCTCAGGCTGCTCTCATGCTGCTGGATCATCTCAATCAGCGTGATGGTGAGAAACACCGCCATCGGGTCGTTGCTGCCGGATTCAATCTCAAGCGTGGAGCCGACGCGTTCGTTAAGCCCCTTACCGCCGAGCAGCGAAAATACGGCTGCCGCATCGGTGGAACCGACAATAGCGCCAATCAGCAGCCCTTCCATCATGTTCAGGTGAAACAGCCATGCCGCCATCATCCCGGTTAAGCCGGAGGTGATCAGCACGCCAACGGTCGCCAGCGACAGCGCCGGGCCTAACGCAACGCGAAACGAACTGGCCTGGGTACGCATCCCGCCGTCAAGCAGGATCACCGCCAGGGCCAGGTTGCTCACCATGTAGGCGAAAGGGTAGTTATCGAATGGAATACCGCCGATGCCATCGATGCCAGCCAGCATGCCGATGGCAAGAAAAATAACAAGAATAGGTATGCCAAGACGCGATGAAAATGAACTCAATAAAATACTGCAGGTTACAAGGACCGAACCCAGAATGAAAAGGCTGATTATCGCTGTGGCATCCAATGTTCTCTTACTCCCACCTCAATGTTGTTGTCTCTGTTAAAACCCTAACATATTAACGGCAGAGACAACGTTTAATTAAGGCGGTATCACCGCTTTTTTATGCTTTTATAACCGGATGGCCACCCATTGTTAACTGACTGCCCGAATCTTCATGAATCAACTGCGCGTGCGCCCCCAGCGGCAGGGTGACCGTCTGCTGTTCGTGGCCAAACGGAAGACCGGTGATCACCGGAATATCCAGCCGCGAACGGATAAAGTCGACCATGGTTTCAAGCGTATAGCCCGCATCGTAATCATTGGGCTGTGCGCCGCTAAAACTGCCCAACACGATAGCGGACTGGCGGGCAAGAATTCCGGCATGATAAAGCTGCAATAACATGCGCTCGACGCGGAACGGATGCTCGTTAATATCCTCCAGCACCAGAATGCCATCTTCGATCTGCGGCAGCCACGGGGTGCCAATCAGCGACACTAACATGGCCAGGTTGCCGCCCCACAGCTGACCCTCGCACGACCAGTGCGGCCCGTTACCCTGCCACTCCACGCTGAAGGTGGGGTTTTCCAGCGCCCGCCAGAAGTGCTCCTGGGTGTAAGCATCAAGTTCCGGCGCGCCAAAATTACCGGCCAGCATCGGGCCGCTAAAGGTGACGACGTTATGCAGGGCAAGCAGGCCAAGCTGGATCGCCGTGAAATCGCTGTGGCCGCAAATCAGCAGCGGATCCTGCTGCTGGCGTTTGGCCAGCCCCGCCCAGTCGATGCTCTCCAGCAACCGGCTCGCACCGTAACCGCCGCGCACCGCCAGCACGATGTTATTGCTGCCACGCAGGTTCACCAGGCCGTTGATATCGTTCAGCCTTTGCGCCTCGGTGCCGGCGAAACGCTGCGACCGACGGGGGATAATTGTCTGATTTTCTACCCGATAGCCGGATTCCAGTAAGCGCTGAACCCCGCGCTGTGCCGCGTCCTGGTTGATGCAGTAGCCGGAAGGGGCAATGAGATGAAACTGTGGCATGGCAATTCCTTGCTGAATGAGACGCTAATTGTCTATATGATGCCGCTTATCCGCTGCCCGCTTCAAGGGGCAGCGTAACCGCGAAGACCGGCTATAAGGATAGAAGACGTGAAATTGAGATGGTTTGCTTTTTTGATTGTGTTGCTTGCTGGCTGTAGTTCAAAACATGACTATCAAAATCCACCCTGGAACCCTGAAGTGCCCGTGAAACGGGCGATGCAGTGGATGCCGATCAGCGAACAAGCCGGTAAGGCATGGGGCGTCAGCCCGCGCCTGGTCACGGCGATTATTGCAGTAGAATCCGGCGGGAATCCGACGCTGGTCAGTAAATCGAATGCGGTTGGGCTGATGCAGCTGAAGGCCTCTACGGCCGGGCGAGAAGTGTATCGCTATATGGGCTGGAGCGGTCAGCCATCAACCAGCGAGCTGAAAAACCCGGAGCGTAATATCTCCATGGGGACAGCTTATCTGAGCATTCTGGAACACGGCATACTGAAAGGTATTGAGGATCCGGAAGTGATGCAGTATGCGCTGGTGGTGTCGTACGTTAACGGCGCGGGCGCGCTGCTCAGAACCTTCTCCTCCGATCGCAAAGAAGCCATTGAAGAGATCAACGACATGGATAAAGACGAGTTCTTTGAACATGTGGTGAAAAACCATCCGGCCCCGCAGGCGCCGCGTTATATCTGGAAAGTTCAGAAAGCGATGGATGCCATGTAAGACGAGTGTCGGGCGGCGCTGCTGCCCGACGCGTGTTACAACACTTTATTTGCCCGCTCCCGCGCTTCGCGCTCCAGGGAGAAGATAATGCGCTGCAATTCACGTTCCGCCCCCGGGCCAACGTTGAGAAAGCGAAAGCTCAGACGCGGCGTGCTCACGGTTTCGTTTTTACTGTCTACCACCGTCCGCTCGCCGATCGCAATTAACTGCGCATCAAACCAGAAACGGCCCCAGCCGCCCATATCCAGCTCAATCTGCGAGAAACGCATCCCTTCGACCAGCCCGTCAGGCGCAGGGGTATCCATCAACGCGCCCATGCCGCCCAGCGACAGATCGAACAGACGAAAGCGGAACTCTTTTTTGTCCGGCATTTTGGCTTTGCAAAAATAGGCGGGATGGAGCGGGGCGTGGATACGAAAGTATTCCCGGCGCTGCACAAACCAGAGGTTATCCGGAATCGAAGAGACAAACGCGGGCAGGCCCTGATACTCGCTCAGCTCAAGACGCGGTAAAACAAACTCCACCTTCGCGCCCTGGGTTTCAGCCAGCACCGAGACGTTTTCCGCGCGCAGTGCGGCACGGTTCTCGTACTCCTGGCTGCCCAGATCGACCACAAGGCGTTCTGCCGACGCGTCCAGAATATTGCTGATGAACTGACCGGAAGGCCAGCTGATGCGCAGCGGTACCTTTCCTTTTTGCAGGTCGCGTAATATCCCTAACACAGCCAGCGGATTTTGTTTCAGGAACTGCTCACTGTAATTACTCACGCCAGATGGCTCCTCGATGTGTGACAGACTGTCTGTGGGTTATCGGCAGCCTGGGGTGAAACTTAATACAAACCGATGAGATTTTTTCACTGCAAGGGCAATTTAAGTCGGTGAGATGAAAACGGTTTTATGACGGTGACCTATAATCAGGATAGCTGCGCGGAGGGTTTTCTGCGCGTGCGTTAAACCTGAAAGAGGGTATCGCTATGGGTATCATCGCCTGGATTATTTTTGGTCTTATTGCCGGTGCAATCGCTAAGCTGCTCATGCCGGGTAACGATGGTGGCGGCTTTATTCTGACCTGCGTGCTCGGGGTCATCGGCGCGGTTGTGGGCGGTTGGCTGGCGACGATGTTTGGCCTCGGTGGCAGCATCAGCGGTTTCAACCTGCACAGTTTCCTGGTGGCCGTCGTGGGCGCGATTGTCGTGCTCGTGGTCTTCAGATTGCTCAGACGGGCATAATCCTGCTAAACACGGCTCTCTTCGGAGGGCCGTTTTTTTTGCGGCTATCTTGATTTGCAAATTGAAATGATAATAATTGTCGTTCCTAATATCATTTATAATAATGAACACAATATGAACACCTCACGTTTCGCGTTTTGTGCGTTGGCAGGAGCCGTAGCGCTGGCATTGCAGGGACCGGCATTTGCCGAAGAGTCAACGATAGTCGTGACCGGGACAGAAGAGGGAAGTTCCCTTCCGGCCTGGACCAACAGTGCGACCAAATCTGCGGTCGCCGAAAGCAAAACGCCGCAGGTGATTAACACCCTTTCCGCTGAGGAGATCGCGCAGCGTCATGCCAACTCGGTAAACGAAATCCTGCGCTATGCCCCGGGCGTGTCGACTGAAGTGCGCGGAAACACCTCGTACATGAGCGAATACAAGATCCGCGGCTTTACGGTTGAGCAGGAGTTTTATAATGGCCTGCAGCTGCCGTACAACGTGACCGGGAATACCAAGGCACGCATCGACCCCCTGTTGATTGAGAGCGTCGACATTCTCAAAGGCCCCTCATCCGTGCTTTACGGCGGCGGATCGCCGGGCGGGCTGATGAATATCCAGAGCAAAAAACCGCAGAAAGCGGCGAAAACCGAGCTGGGTTTCAACACCGGAAACCGCAACCTGAAAGAGGGCTACCTTGACTCGACCGGGCAAATCGCCGACAGCGACTGGAACTACCGTCTGCTGGGCAAAGCCACGGAAAACGATGACCAGCCGCACACCACGCGCTATGAAAACTATCTGGTCGCCCCTTCCGTCACCTGGCAGCCCGACAGCAAAACGCGCCTTACGCTGGATGCGATCGCGCAAAATACCCCGAGCCTGTCACCTTCTAACCCGCTGCCGCTGTCGTTCCTGCGCTCGAAATACGCCGATCGCCGGGCCTATGCGGGTGATGAATGGGCGGGATTCAAACAGCGCCAGTGGATGCTGGGCTACAGTTTCGAACATGAGTTTGACAGCGGCTGGGGGTTCAACCAGAAAGCCCGCTACTTTGACGTCGACACCCATCAGCGCAGCGTCTACGCCACGGGCACCGGCAGCGAAGTTTATCAACTCAACCGCTTCGCCTATACCACGGACGAAGATCTGCAAAGTTTTAACATCGATAACCAGGTAACCAAAACCGTTGCCCTTGGCGAGTGGAAACATCACCTGCTGGCGGGCTTTGACTACCAGAAGCTGAACTCACATTTCCACTATCGTTACGCCTCGGCAACGCCGGGCATCGACATGCGCAACCCTGACTACGCGCAGATCGATCAGAATGCGCTGGGGCTGTATACCGCGCAGAAAAACCGCCTGAGTTATCAGCAGAACGGCTATTACCTGCAGGACCAGGTGGAATTTGGCGGGTTAAATCTGCTCGGCAGCCTGCGCTATGACGACTACCGGTCGGTCAATACCAACTACATGCAAAACGGCGACAAGGCCTGGGTATCGCAGGACCGCGTCACCAAACGTCTGGGTGCGCTTTACGCCTTTGAAAACGGTCTCTCGCCGTTCGTCAGCTATTCGGAAGGCTTTGCGCCGGTGTCGCCGCAGGGCACGCTCCTGGCCAAAGACGTTAAGCCGACCACCAGTAAGCAGGTGGAAGGCGGGGTGAAATACCTTCTGGCAGAATATGCCACCACCTTTACTGCCTCGGTGTTTAACATCCGTCAGAAAAATGTCGTCACCAGCGATCCGGGCTTCCTGAACTATCGCCAGACCGGTGAAATGGAATCGAAGGGGGCGGAGGTGTCCGCCATCAGCCGTCCGACGGATAACCTGACGCTGATTGCCAACTATGCCTACACCCATGCCATCAATACCGAAGATGATAAATTCCAGGGCAAACGTCCGACGCAGGTTCCGGAGAATGCGTTCAATCTGTGGGGGGATTACACCCTCGACAGTTCGCCGCTGAGAGGGCTGACGCTGGGGGCCGGGGCACGCTATACCGGACCGATGGAAATCTCCCAGAGTAACGATGCGGGCAAACTGGGGGGCACCACGCAGTACGATCTTGCCGCGTCGTATCGCATGGGTGAAGCGTTCCCGTCGCTGGCGGGGTTAACCCTGAAAGCCAGCGCGCAAAACATTACCAATAAAGAGACCTTAACCTGCTACGACGCGACCAACTGCTGGATTGGCCGTGACCGTACCTGGCAGGTAGGGGCAAGCTACAGCTTCTGAAAAAAGCCCGGTGGCGTGAGGGCGCTTCCCGGGCCAACAGATTCAACGTAGGCCGGGTCAGGCGTAGCCGCCACCCGGCAATGCTCACTTACTGTGCGGACGCCTTCACCGGCGTCCCCTCATCATTTGCCGCAGGGCGATTCTCCGGCACGCTATCGCAAGGCTTCTCTTTCGGACACACCAGATCCAGCATCTTCAGCGTCACGCCGTTGCTCCAGCCAAAGCCGTCCTGCAGCGGATATTCCCCGCCGCCGCCGCCCGTGCCGGTAGAGGAGACATCATACTTCTCGACCAGCTTCTGCTCACGATCGTAGGTGTGCTGCACGTTTTTCAGGAAGCGCCAGGTCACGTCCATCGCCACCTTATCTTGGCCGTAGTTCTGTAAACCTTCAACGGCAACCCACTGGAGTGGCGCCCAGCCGTTCGGCGCGTCCCACTGCTGGCCGCTGTTGATGGTAGTGGTGGAGATGCCGCCCGGTTTCAGCAGGCGCGATGAGGCCGCTGCTGCAACCTTGTCGGCGCGATCCTGTGCTGCGGCTTTAACATACAGCGGGAAGAGCGCTGCCGCCGTTAGCTGATTACGGACCTTTTTGGTTTTCAGATCGTAATCCGCGTACCACCCCTCTTTTTCATTCCAGAGGTGGCTTTCCATCGCTTTTTGCCGGGCGTTAGCCAGGGCGTCATATTTGCTGGCGCCGGCGGTATCGCCGTCCTCCTGGCTTGCCCGGGCCAGCAGTTTTTCCATTTTGAACATCAGTGCGTTCAGGTCAACCGGCACAATGCTGGTGGTGCGGATGGTGCCAAGCTTTTTCGGATCGTCCATCCAGCGGGAGCTGAAATCCCAGCCTGAGGCGGCGGCAGAACGCAGATCGCGGTAAATCTCGGTGGCCGGGCGGTCAGGATTGTTTTTGGCGGTGGTCACGTCATCCAGCCAGGATTCCGGGCGTGGCGTATCGTTATCGTCCCAGTAACGGTTGAGGATCGCCCCGTCATCCAGTTTTACCACCCGCTTGTTGGCGCTGCCCGGCTGCAGGGCATCAACACCCTCCATCCAGTAGGCATACTCTTTTTCCATCTGTGGGCGATATTTCTTCAGCGCGTCGCTGTCATGGGTCGCCAGCAGTTCAACCATCAATGAGAAGAACGGCGGCTGGGAGCGGCTCAGATAGTAGCTGCGGTTGCCGTTCGGAATATGCCCCCATGTGTCGATTTCGTAAGCGAAATTGTCCACCATGTCGCTGATTTTGTCCCAGTGGCCGCTCTCCGCCAGGCCAAGCATGGTGAAATAGCTGTCCCAGTAGTAAACCTCACGGAAACGTCCGCCGGGCACGACGTAGGGCTTTGGCAGCGGGAGAAGGGAATCCCATTGACTGGCCTTATCGGTGGTGCGGGTCAGCACCGACCACAGGCCATCAATGTGCTCACGTAAATTTTGACCAGCAGGCGGAACATACTTTTCACCTTCCGTCGGCAGGGTAAAGTTCATCTCCACAAAGTGGCGCAGATCGAACCCGGACTGGGTGTGTTGCATCCGGTAGTCCGCCAGGATCATCAGCGGGTCGCTTTTTGGCACCGCATCGGCAAAGGTCTTTTGATCGGGGAACAGTTTTGCGCTTTGCACATCGTTAAAAAGGGGGCCAAGCATGACATCGGGGGAGCTTTTCTCATTTGTGGTTTGCTCCTCTGCATAGCCGCTCACGGTAAAACCGAGTAGCGCGGCGCCCAATGTCAGGGGTAAAAGCGCAGGGTGTAAAGTACGAGGTCTTATCATCGGTGCATCTCCTGTATTCGCTGTGCAGCGTGTCCACTGCCGTCAATCACTTGAAAACCTTAGACGAATATTGCCCGCTTCGCGTGTTGGATATCCCATTTTTCGCACAACCAGACAATTTACCGCACCGTTCAGCCCGGCCCGGGCGTTCAAATATTTAATTGATGAATAGATAATTATTATATATAGGTTTATTTACTCATATACAAAAGAGTACGAAATATAAATAAGACTTATAGTCATTAATGCAGATAATAATGTGAGTTGACGGGCTTTTTCACCGTTAATAAGGCCGGAAACGCTCAGTGACGATCACATAAACTAAAAATCATAATAACAAAACCAAAAAACATAATAGCGTGGTCAGGGTTATTTGTCCGAAATGTGAAGGCTCAACCTTTTGGGTATTCACTTTTATTATCAGGATGGATTCTATGAGATTAAAAAAACGGGTTATCCTCATGGGCGCGCTTTATTCAGGCTCATTGTTCGCGGCGCAGCCGACAGCAAGTATTGAAGACAAACTGGCGCAGCTGGAAGCGCAAATTCAGGAGCTTAAGCAACAGCAGCAGGCGGCGGCATCCCAGGCCAACCGCGTTGTCGTGCAATCCGAAGAACCCGTAAACAAGGCGGAACCGCCAAAACTGACGTTATCTGGCTACGGCGATATTAAATTTTACGGTGACGTCGAACTTAATATGGATGCCGCCAGTAAAACCGGCAGTCTGACCTCTATTAGACGTAGCGCGAATAGTGACTGGGCACCCGGGGATAATGAACGCTGGGATATTAATGGCCGTATTTTACTCGGCTTTGACGGCTACCGGAAAATGGATAACGGAAATTACGCGGGCTTTTCCGTTCAGCCTCTCGGGGATTTAGTGGGGCAAATGTACCTCGATGACGCCGCGTTTTACTTTGGTCATCAAAATGACTGGGAGATAAAAGTCGGGCGTTTTGAAGCCTACGATATGTTCCCGCTCAATCAGGATACCTTCGTTGAATATTCAGGCAACACCGCAGACGATCTCTACAGTGACGGATACGGTTATATCTACATGCTGAAAGAGGGGCGCGGGCGTGCCGACAGCGGCGGTAATTTCATGCTGAGCAAGACCCAGGATAACTGGTATTTCGAGCTCAACACGCTGCTGAAAGACGGCAGCGATCTGTTTGTCGACCAGCGTTATCACGGGGCCGAGCTTGAAAACGATAAAAACGTGGCCTACATCCGCCCGGTTATCGCCTGGCAGAACGGTCCATTCTCAACTGCGATAGCCATGGAATCTAATCTGGTGAATAACGCTTATGGCTATCGCGACAGCAGCGGTCAATGGGTCGATCAATCCGATCGTACCGGTTACGGTTTTACAATGACCTGGGATGGGCTCAAAACGGATGCGGAAAACGGCGTTGTGGTCAACCTCAACACAGCCTACCTTGATGCTGCGGACGAAACAGATTTCACCAGTGCCATCAACGGGCTGTGGCGTAACGTTGAGCTGGGCTACATCTATGCGCACAATGAGATCGACGAATTCAACACCTCAACCTTCGACGCCGAGTGCGAGAACGACTGCTGGATCACCGATCCGGGAGAATATGACATTCATACCATCCATGCGTCATATCTAATCCCTAACGTGATGAAGATGAAGAACTTCAATATCTACCTCGGGGCCTATGCGTCATGGGTGAACGCCAGTCCGAAAGAGGGCGACGCCAATAATGATGAGCGCTACGGCGGTCGCGTTCGCTTCAAATACTACTTCTGATAATGCCTGCGGTCAGGCCTCTTCCGGGGCCTGACTGCTCTCCCGCAGCGTGCCCGGCGCATGGCCGACAATCCGCTTAAATGCCCGGCTAAATGCCGCCAGCGAGCCGTAACCAAGACGCAGCGCCACCGTTTCAATGGGCTGATGTTCGTGGCGGATGTACTGAATCGCCAGCCGCATTCTCAGCTCGCTCAGGTATTTCGCCGGGGTCGTTCCCGTGGCGGCCAGGAAACGTTCCGCAAATACCGAGCGGGACGTTCCGGCCTCTTTTGCCAGCTCCGCCACGCTCCAGTTCACGCCGGGCTGCTGATGCATGGCGTAAATCGCCCGGCTCAGACGCGGATCCCGTAAGACCTGCACCCAGCCGGTGGCCTTTCCGCATCCGGCTTCAACCCAGCCGCGCACGATCAGCGCCGCTACCACGTCGGCAAGGCGCGCGAGGATCCCGGCGAAACCGACCTGCCGGGTCATGGATTCACGCTCCATGGCCGCCAGCAGCGGGTGGATCTCCGGCCAGGTGGACATCAACCGGCTCACCATCATCACCTCTGGCATCGCTTTGATCAGCGGCTGCATCCCGCCCAGCTCAAAATCCATGCATCCGCTGAAGATGATGGTGTGCTCACTTTCCGGACAGGGTTGGCAGGTGATGGCGCACACCGAATTGCAGATAGGCTCGCTTGGGAAAGCGCTCACCGGCGTAATGGTTGCCTGCTCGTCCGAGAGAAGGGCATGTGCGTTGCCGTTGGGGATAAACAGCGCATCGCCGCCGCTCAGCGCAAAGCTCGCGCCGCTTTCCATCCGTAACAGGGCTTTGCCGTGGCTGACGAAATGGAACTGGGCTTTACCAGATGCCTGATGAAACGCCACGCCAAACGGCGCGCTGGCCTCAATGCGGCGGTACTTCACCCCGGACAGGCGCATACCGCGCAACAACTCGCTGATCAAATCGGGTGACTGAACGGTCATCGGCACAACTCCGGACGCATAATCAATAAGTGGGGATTATATGTCATAGATCGTCCAAGGGGAACGCTCTATGCTTTTGCGACATTAGTCACATTTTTATAACGGGAGTACAACAGATGAGTGCATGTGTCGCGGCGAGAGAGGCGCAGGCCCCCGCAAAACCGGCCTGGCGAGCCGTCTGGTCACTGGGGTTAGGGGTGTTTGGCTTGATTACGGCAGAGTTCCTGCCGGCCAGCCTGCTGACACCCATGGCCGCGAGCCTGAGTGTAACGGAGGGGATGGCCGGACAAGCGGTGACCGCAACGGCGATTGTCGCGCTGGTCACAGGGCTGCTGATTACCCCGGCCACCAAAAATATCGACCGGCGTTGGGTGCTGATGTTCTTCTCGGTGCTGCAAATTATCTCCAGCCTGCTGGTGGCCTTTGCGCCCACGCTGAACGTCATGCTGATGGGGCGTCTGCTGTTGGGCATTGCTATCGGCGGATTCTGGGCAATGTCCACCGCCACGGCGATGCGGCTGGTGCCTGCTGAGCACGTGCCGAAGGCGCTGGCGGTGATTTTCTCCAGCGTCTCGGTGGCGACGGTGGTTGCCGCGCCGCTCGGCAGCTATCTCGGCAGCCTGATTGGCTGGCGCAACGTGTTTATCCTCTGCATTCTGCCGAGCATGCTGGCGCTGCTGTGGCAGCTTTGGGTTCTGCCATCAATGAAGCCGGAGAGCAGCGGCAGTCTGGCGACGTTGTTTCGCGTGCTGCGCCGCCCGGGGATGGTCGGTGGGATGCTGGCGACCATTCTTATTTTCAGCGGCCATTTTGCCTTCTTCACCTACCTGCGCCCGTTCCTTGAAACGGTCGGCCAGGCGAGCGTTGAGAGCGTTTCCCTGATCCTGCTGGGCTTTGGGCTTGCCAATTTTGTCGGGACATCGATTGCCGGGCATCTGCTGGCGCGGAACCTGCGGCTCACACTGGCGCTGGTGCCGTTCGTCATGGGCGTGCTGGCGCTCACGATGGTGGCATTTGGACATCTGGCGATGCTGGACGGGCTGCTGGTTGCGCTGTGGGGCTTTGCCTTCGGTCTGGTGCCGGTTGGCTGGTCAACCTGGCTTGCCACAACGGTGCCTGACGAAGCCGAAAGCGCCGGGGGGCTGCTGGTGGCATCCATTCAGTTTGCCATTGGCGCAGGTGCCGCGGGCGGTGGGGCGATCTTCGATCTCAACGGGGCCAGCGGCGTCTTCGCCGGAAGCGGCCTGCTGCTGGTGAGCGCGATGGTGATTGTACTGATGGCCGTCAACGTGGCAGATAAGCGTGCCTGACGCCGGGGCGCGATAAACACCGCGCGATTCTGGCAAAGCAAAGCGATTTAAGTTCGTTGTTATTTCAGGCGCTATCCCGGATTGTCAGCGCACTGTGCCACTGTCGGGATAGCGTCTGAAGCCATGGGAAACTACTTACACGCGCAGCAGCGAAAGCATATTGACCACCTTGCCAGTCGCTGGCTGTGGCGAAGCGAGCTGCCGACCTGGATACTGATTATCGTCATTTACGGCGGCTGGTTTGCGACGCTGTCGTTCTGGCGCACGCTGGGTTTGATACCGGCCACGCTGCTGCTGATTGGCTTTACCGCCTGGTATATGTCGCTCCAGCATGAGCTGATCCACGGACATCCCACGCGCTTTGCCCGGCTCAACCAGCTTTTCGGCACGCTGCCGCTGGCGGTGTGGTTTCCCTACGGCCTGTATCGCGATTCCCACCTTGCTCACCATCGTAACGATCACCTGACCGTGCCTGTCGACGATCCGGAGTCTTACTACTTCACCGACGAGAGCTGGGCGCGCCTTTTGCCGTGGCAGAAAAAAATCATTCATGTACGCAATACCTTCACGGGCAGATTGCTGCTGGGGCCGCTGCTGGATATTACCCTGACGCTGAACGGTGCGGCGAGGGCGTTTGGTCAACGCCACTGGCGCTCAATCATGATGTGGCTGGTGCACGGCGTACTGCTGGCTGTGCTCTTTACCTGGATGGCGCAGCGCGATTTCTCCCCCGTCTGGTTCGTACTGGCGGTCAGCTATCCGGCGCTGGCCCTGACGAAGGTTCGTTCTTTCTTTGAACATCGCGCGGCGCACGATCCTCTGGCACGTTCGGTGATCAACGAGGCCGGCGGGTTCTGGCGGGTGTTGTTTCTCAATCTCAACTACCATTCAGTACATCACGATTTGCCGGGCGTGCCCTGGTATGGCCTCAGAGCGATCTACGCGCACAGTCGTGACGAGTACCAGCAGCGCAATCAGGGGTTTGTGGTCAAGGGCTATGGTCAGTGGTTGCGCCAGTTCTGGAACACGCCGGTGGATGTCACCGTCCATCCGGGAAACCAAAAAGAGGATCGTTATGAGTAGTTCTGTCGCGTTTCCGATGTATGACATCGATCGGGACAATACCGAAGCCCTGACGCGGGCGGTCATTGCGCTTTTACAGGAACGCGGCGTCGCGGCAGGCGATGTCACGCCAGAACCGCCGCCTGATGACCTGCTGGCCCACTGGCAACAGCCAGGTCTGCTCCTGAGCCAGACCTGCGGATATCCCCTGATGACGGCGCTGCCGCAGGTGCAGGTCGTCGGCTGTTTTCACTATGCGGCACCGGGCTGCGAGGGCCTGCACTACCGTAGCTTTCTGGTGGTACGCGATGAAGATAAACACTGCCAGCTTGCGGATTATCGCCATCGCCGGGCGGTATATAACTCTGCGGACTCGCAGTCTGGCTACAACGCGCTGATGAAAAGGGTGGCCCCTCTTGCGGTTAACGGCCATTTTTTTTCAGACGCGACCGCCAGTCGCTTATCAGGCTAAAGCAAGGGGCAGGGGATATTGCCGCCATCGACTGCGTAACCTGGGCGCTGTTGCTACGTCATGAACCGCAGCTGCTGGCGGGGCTGTCCATTATCGACTACACCCCGTTGACACCGGGTTTACCCCTTATCACGGGGCGCGACACCCCAGCCGACAGGCTACTCGCTATCCGCGATGCGCTGCATACGCTGGTGAGCGCCGAACACTATCGGGCGCTCTGCGCGGGGGCGCTCATCCAGGGTTTTAGCGCCGTTACGCGCCAGCCGTATCACGCGCTACTCGGCTGGCGTGAGGACGCGGCAGCATCAGGCGTTATTTTGCGTTAAAGGCCGAATCTCCTTTGAGCGCAGCGTGACGCGAATGGGCACCGACTTATAGGACGGCGTGCCGCTGTCCTTATCGAGATAGTCCAGCGGGACCAGCACGTTGGCCTCCGGGTAGTAGGCCCCGACGGAACCGCTGGCGATGCTATAAGCCACCACGGTGATATCCTCCAGGCGCTGCTGATTGCCGGGAAGTGCGGTGGTGATATCCACGCGGTCGCCGTGCTCAAGGCCCCGCTTTTCCATATCCTCTTCGTTCATAAATAACACGTCGCGGCGTCCGAACACGCCCCGGTAGCGGTCGTCGAGGGCATAGATGGTGGTGTTGTACTGGTCGTGGCTGCGAAGCGTAATCAGGCGCAGGATGTTATCCCCTTCGCCTTTGGCATTCTCGTCGACGCCGTCAAACACCGAGAACATCGCCTTGCCGGTTGCGGTCGGCCAGACGCGCTCGGTGGGCGGCAGCGGCATACGAAAACCGCCCGGAATGCGGATACGGGCGTTGTACTGTTCAAAGCCGGGGATGGTCCGTTCGATCAGATCCCGAATTCTGTCGTAGTCAGCCACCAGCTCCGCCCACCCGACCTGACTGTCAGGCAGCGTGGCGCTGGCCATGCCTGCCACAATTGCCGGTTCGGAGAGCAGATGCGGCGAGGCGGGTTTCAGCTTGCCGGACGACGCATGCACCATCGACATTGAATCTTCCACGGTGATCGACTGTCGCCCGGTGCGCTGCATGTCCAGCTCCGTGCGCCCGAGGCACGGCAGGATCCAGGTCTCTTTCGCGACCAGCAGGTGCGTGCGGTTGAGCTTGGTGCCAACGTGAACGCTAAGTTCCAGCTTCTGCATGGCGGGAAAGGCCTGCTGATGGTCGGGCATGGCCACGGCAAAATTGCCGCCAAGGCAGCTCAGCGCTTTGGCTTCCCCGGCGATCATCGCCTGCGTCGCCATTACCGCGTCGTGCCCATGTTTCGCGGGGGGCGTAAAACCAAATTCCGCCTCCAGACGTGAAAGAAACGCGGCCGTCGGCTTCTCGGTAATGCCCACGGTACGGTTTCCCTGCACGTTGGAGTGCCCGCGCAGGGGACAAATACCGGCGCCGGGCTTACCGATATTGCCGCGCATCAGCAGCAGGTCGGCAATGAGGCGCACGTTGGCGGTGCCTTTGTTGTGCTGGGTAATGCCCATGCCGTAGGTAATGATGGTGGCGTTGGATTTGGCGTAGGCCTGCGCCACGCCCAGCAGATCCTGACGATCTAAGCCTGATTCCAGCTCAATGGCCTCCCAGCTTGTCGCCTGAATATCGGCGGCGAATGCCTCAAAACCCTGGGTATGCGCGTCGATAAATTCCTGGTCGAGCACGCCGCCTTGCTCTGCTTCAATGTGCAGGAGATGTTTTGCTATGCCCTTAAGCGCCGCTGCATCGCCTCCGGCTTTCACCTGGAAGTAGGTTGATGCAATGTCCGTTGAACCGTACGTCGCCATCTCGATTACGCTTTGCGGATCGGCAAAGCGCTCCAGCGCCCGCTCGCGAAGCGGGTTAAACACAATAATCGGCACGCCGCGGCGGGAGAGTTCGTGCAGAGTGCCCATCATCCGCGGGTGGTTGGTGCCCGGATTATGGCCCATCGAGATGACCAGTTCGGTGTTATCAAAATCGTCGAGCGAAACGGTGCCTTTGCCAATCCCAATGGAACGCGGCAGACCGGTGCTGGTGGCTTCGTGGCACATGTTGGAACAATCCGGGAAATTATTGGTTCCCAGTTCACGGGCAAAAAGCTGAAGTAAATAAGCAGCCTCATTCGACGCGCGCCCGGAGGTATAAAACTCCACGGCGTCTGGATCGAGCGCGCGCAGTTTCTCACCAATCTGCGCAAAGGCCTGCTGCCACTCTACGGGGCGGAACGTATCACTCCCCCGGTCGTAAACCAGCGGATGCGTCAGACGACCGTAGCCTTCCAGTTCGTAATCGCTTTTCGCCAGCAGCGAGCTGACGGTATTGGCGGCAAAGAATTCGGGCGTCACGCGTTTGTTTGTCGCTTCCCAGGTGACGGCTTTAGCGCCGTTTTCACAGAACTGGAAGGTGGACTTGTGCTCTTTATCCGGCCACGCGCAGCCGGGGCAGTCAAAGCCGTCGGGCTGGTTAGTGCGAAGCAGGGTGGCAGGCGCCTCCAGGGTGTCCATTTGCGTGCGCACGGCAATCGCCGTCGCTTTCAGCGCGCCCCAGCCGCCGGCAGGACCGTTGTAGTGGCGAATGCCGGGAACCGGGCGGTATTTGTTGTTCATCAGGACTCCTGCGGTGCGGTATGTCATTCAATTCTACACCTCGTTTATTAACCTAATGACAACAAAAAAACATCATTTAACGAGAAGCGAGGCAAGCACATGAGGGTTGTTAATTGTTATGTTATAACATATATTTCTCGACGCGTTTTAAACTGGCTTTTCGTTGAAGTAAAAGGATCACCCCATGTCCGTTTCCGTGCATCGCCTGTCATCAGGCAGTGTTGATAACGTGCTCGACGTCACTATCCAGGCGTTATCCAGCCCTGGCGGCACGACGCTGCTGTCAGACGTCTGTTTTGAAGCCAGAGCCGGAGAGTGCCTGGCCGTCATCGGCCCTAACGGCAGCGGAAAAACCTCGCTGCTACGGGCGATTGGAAGCGAGCTGACGCACCTGAAAGGTGACATCCGCCTGATGGGGCGCACCGTGACTGCGTTGACTCGCCAGCAGCGGGCAAAACAGGTTGCCGTGCTCTCCCAGCACGACGCGCCGGATTTGAGGCTCTCGGTTGAGGATTACGTCGCCCTTGGACGTATACCGCATGCGGGCGATGCCCCGCGACATATCCACGACGCCATCATCGACGATGCCATCCGCGAAACCGGGCTGCAGCGGCTGCGTGAACGATCGCTGTTTGCGCTTTCGGGCGGTGAACGCCAGCGCGCGGCGCTGGCGCGGGTGCTTGCCCAGACGCCAAAACTGGTGCTGCTGGATGAGCCGACCAACCATCTTGATCCTCCAGGGCGGGTGGAACTGCTGTCGCTGGTGAAAAGCAAGGGCATCACCGTTGTGGCGGTTCTGCATGATTTGACCCTGGCGGAGTCTTTTGCCGACCGCATTCTTCTGCTGTCCCGGGGGCGGTCGGTGGTCTGTGACGTGCCTGAAAAGGTGCTGGTGTCTGAGCATCTCTATCCCATATTTGGGCTAACCAGCTTTACCGTAGCGCATCCGCATACCGGGAAATCGCTGCGTATTTTTGACGTTCCACGCTGTGCGTGAACCCTGTGTTGAGAACCTGCTATGAAAAACTTTGTAATCGCGCTGACGCTGATGGCGTCGGCCTACGCCGCGAGCGCCGCGGATTTTCCCGTTACCGTTGAAAGCTGCGGAACACCGGTCACCTTTTCCGCGCCGCCCAGGCGGGCAATCATTAACGATCTCAACATGGCGGAAATGGCCTTTGCGCTGCATCTGCAGGATCGCATCGTCGGGCTGACCGGGATCAGCGGCTGGTACAAAATGACCCCGGACTTCCGGCAGGCGATGGGGGCGATCCCCGAGCTGGCGCCGAAATACCCGTCGCTGGAAACTCTGCTGGCCGCCGAGCCTGATTTCTTCTTTGCCGGCTGGAACTACGGCATGAAGGTGGGCGGGGAAGTGACGCCCGGGACGCTGGCGAAATACGGCGTGAAGACTTTTGTGCTGAGTGAAAGCTGCGTCTTTACCGCAGCCCACAAAAAGAAGGCCACTATGGACCTGCTCTATGGCGACGTCCTGACGTTGGGACGCATTTTCGGCAAGCGAAATGAAGCGCAAACGCTGGTCGAGGGTTGGAAACAGCGGCTGAGCGCATTGCCCAAACCGGCAACGGGCGCGCGGCCCCTGAAGGTCTTTGTCTATGATTCCGGGGAGGACAAGCCGTTTACCAGCGGACGATACGCGATGCCAACGGCGATTATCGAGGCGGCGGGCGGCAAAAACGCGATGGAGGCGCTGGATATCAGCTGGGGCACCACCTCCTGGGAAAACGTCGCGGCAAGCGAGCCGGATGTTATTATTCTGCTGGACTACCAGACCGGAAGCGGGGCGGACGCGCTGCGCCGCGTGCTGGAAAACCATCCGCTTATGAAACTGACGCCGGCGGTAAAACAGGGGCGCTACCTTAAACTTCAGTACGCCGAGCTGACCCCGGGACCGGCGAATATCGCGGCGGTTGAAAAACTGGCCCGGACGCTCTACCCGCAGGCCGGGAAGTAATGCGCATCCCGTACCGCTACCACTGGGCGCTGGGGAGTGCCATGCTGGTGCTGCTCGGGCTGATGGCGCTCAGTGTGGCAACCGGCACCGTTTCACTCACCCTGGGGCAGATTCTGGGGGCTCTGGGGCTGGCGGATGTTCCGGTATCGGAGATGGTGACCCGCATTGTGGTCGACCTTAGGCTGCCCAGAACGCTCCTCGCCGCCCTGACGGGCGCGGGGCTGGCCATGGTCGGCGCGCTACTGCAGACCACAACGCGCAATGATTTGGCCGATCCGTTTTTGTTCGGGCTTTCCTCCGGCGCGTCGGCAGGCGCGGTGCTGGTGATCACCCGCTTTGGCGACCGGCTTGGCGCATTGACGCTCCCCGCATCGGCTTTCGCCGGGGGCATTTGTTCGGCGGTTGCCGTCATGCTGTTGTTTCACTTCAAAAAGCAGCGTGGGGCGGAACATCTGGTGCTTTGCGGGCTGGCGATCTCTTTTCTCTTTGGCGCGCTGACCAGCTATCTCATTTTTTCTGGCGATCAGCGTGCGGCCAGCTCGGTGCTGTTCTGGTCGCTGGGCGGGCTGGGGCTGGCGTCGTGGAGCAACCTGCCTTTCGCTGTCTTGAGCGTGCTGCTGCTGGGCGGGTTCGTCCTGCTGCGCTGGCGCGCACTGGACGGCATTCTGGCCGGGGAGCAAACGGCGCTCTCCCTTGGGATCAACGTCAGCCGCCTGCGGGGCGAGATTTTCCTTTGCTGCGCTCTGGCGACCTCTTTTCTGGTGGCACTGACCGGGGTGATTGGCTTTGTCGGCCTGATGGTGCCGCACCTGTGCCGCCACGTGGCGGGCGTAAGGCATCTGCTACTGCTTCCCCTGTGCGGGGTGTGGGGAGCGGTGCTGTTGTGCGGGGGAGATATCGCCAGCCGGACGGTACTGGCCCCGCAGGAGTTGCCGATCGGCATTATCACCGCCGGGATAGGCGGGGCGTTTATTATTGTGCTGCTGACGCGCAATACGCCGCGATAAAAAAATCCACGCCGTGGCGTGGATTTTCTCGTGAAGCAGTAACGTCAGACGTTGAACCGTAATTTTATTTTTATATTATTGATATTTAACATTTTTATATTTATTAACTAATCTTGCACTCACATTCGTACTCACTTTAGCTGATGCTACCAGCTGAGACCAGTTATCACAGCTACAGCCAATTCTTGTTCACCGGATTGTGTGGTACGACTTTTCTTTATCAATGAATTGTTTTGATGGGATTGTCGAGTATTCAATAAGTGGAAGTGTAGTTGTAAGCACTTTCACAGGAATATATCTTATTTGACAGAGAGATTTTTGCTGGTAACGGGCATTTCGAACGCGATTGATACGTCAATCGATGGAGAGCCCGGCCAGAGTCCTTTCAATGACCATCAGGCAAATATTTCTGATACTTTTAGCCAAAGAAGGGTAATGTGATGTCAGATATTAATCCACAGGATGCTGCACATATTTTCCCCCAAGATCGGGAAGCGCTGTATCACTTGGTCTGGCGTGAGCCTGCGGAGCGTATAGCTGCCCTGTATGGCATTAGTACGGATTTACTGGCGAAACAATGCAGTGAAATGCGTATACCCAGGCCGCTTGCGGGTTACTGGAAAGCGCTGGCGAAAGGGGTTGCACCTGCAATCCCCGAGCTACCAGCTCTGAAAAAGGATAAGGTGGTGAAGGCGCTTGAGAATAGCAACCCACCAGTGCAACCTTCCACCACTGCGTTACCAAAACCAGTAATTTCCGTAACCCGAAAGCAAGCTCCTGTTACAGGGAATGGCTATGGGTTAATAAATGATCTCAAAACGTATCTGCCGGTCTCCTCGGTTACAGAAGATGGCTATTACAAGCCTACGAAAAAGAAATTATTGGATCTCAACGTTTCTGATACGGGATTTGATAGTGCGATAGAGTTCCTGAGTAGATTCTTTGATGCCCTGGGAAATAAGGGATACCGGGTTACGTTGGATGCACCGGGAGAAAGGCTACATCGTGCGGATATTGATATTAAGGAAGATTCGAAAGAGGGTGGGTATCGCTGGGGCAATCTATGGCGGCCTTATACGCCAAGTATTATTTGTATTGAGGATATGTACTTTGCGTTTAGTCTTGCTGAAATGACGGAGTATGTTCCAGCGAAAAAAGTCAAGAATCGCTATGTACGTGACGAACAGATGGGGAGATGGATACGGGGAAGAAATAGTGAACCTTTTCTTCACGTATCGAAACATACCTTGCCTACTGGGCGATTTCTGTTGCAGCTTTACTCACCTTATACTTCCGCAAAATGGTTACTTCAGTTCCGGCAGACAAAACAATGTGGATTAATTAGTCAGATCCCTAAGATGATTTCGGCAATGCAACAGGCTGTTCCGTTAATTTCAAAGCAACTAGAACAGGCCAGAATTGAAGCTGAGGAGTGGCGCATTCAGCGTGAGCGGGAACAAGCCATTTACTTGGAAAAGAAGCGGATAGAGCAGGCGGAGGAAGCGCGTAATGCCAGTCGTACTGAGCTGAAATCCATTATTGCCCAGTGGGCAGAAGACAAACGGCTGGAGCAGTTTTTTTACGAAGCAGAGATGGATGCAGCAATGCTTGATAACCAGCAGAAGATACAGGTCATGGAACGCCTGCAACTTGCCCGTCAGTTCCTGTCTGACGATACGGCAATTGAGCGGTTGTTGAAGTGGAAAACACCAGGAGAGTGGTTAAACAAAGGATGAGTCTATTTCCTCGTCACGGTGTTAAATTAATGTGGATTGAACCTGATAACCCAAAGCCGACATTTGGCCCGGATCGGCCAACTTAGCTCTGAGATACTTCGAATATTCTACAGAACTTTTTCTTACTAGAAATCAACTTGGGTCAAATCCGAGTTCGTGGGCAAGTTTATTTGAGTCAGTTATGAAGGCAAATACTGGCCAAGCCTTAGGATTTTCATTAACAGCAAGATTGTATTCAGCTTCACTTGCAGGAATGCGATTGTCGATCAGAAAATAACCGATTAGCGGTTTGCGAAGTGCGAACCGTTTGGTGATTCCATCCTGATCCAACTCATAATCGATCACGATTAATGCCTGCTGATCTTGGCTGAGGTGTGGATTAGGCCTCAGCTCAAGTTCGATCATCTGCTCCCACTCAGTATCAGGATTAGGTGGGACACCTCTACAACGTTCAAAGGCAGGTGCATTATCGCCCCAGTTCTGCGTGTTTTTCGAGGGTTTAACTACTTTTGGGGTGTTTTTGAAACGACCAATGAGAAAATCGCGATACGCCATATTATCCCAACAAAAAGCGCGTACGTGGTAACGGTTATTAACGAACGCGATAGCCGTGGGTGTTAGCCGTCGGCTACGTCCTTTAGGTGAATTCATTGTTGCTACTACAGCTTCAATAGACTGCTGGTGCTCAATGGCCGAGAGTAATCGTGCCAGAACACGCAAATTATGATGGCGTAACAGCATGGGCATTTCAGTGGTGTGTGCAGTTATGGGCGGCGCGAACTCTTCAATGGCCTGCCACTGCAAATCTGCCTTGGATAATAACACCGGCTCAAACCCGTCAGTAGGTTGATAGTAGGGAATACCCAACTGATATGGCTTTAGCGCCTTAGGCGAGAGTTGCTGGTAAAGCTTTATATCTTTCTGAGCCTGAGGGCGTGAGATACCAAAGGTTTCCATCAGCATGGTCGTTGTTAGCCGACGCTCCCAGAGCAACTGACGCTCAATGTAACACAAACGCAGCCACTGAGGATGCGAGTATGCCCCAGTCTCTAGCCGCTTACTGGCTAAATCCGTTACGGAGACTGTTTGCGTGTCTGATGCGATCGCGGGTTTCATGTACTGTGAGTACTGCATATAGTGGCCCTTCTAATATCTAAAATGTGCAGACATCCGAAAGTATAAGTTGGCACTGTATAAATATCTACTACCATTACTTAATAATGGGGTGTATAAAATATACATATAGCTATGTTGTACTTTCAGGTGAACTCAAAAAGTAACGAAAGAGCGTAGGACGATTCCGTGAGCTTTAACACACTCAATACCAATCTGTTTAAACCGATCTCGGGCGAGAATGGACGATCGATGCTTGCGTTATTAGTCGATCTCGATACTTTCTTGGATCCGACACAACTGGTAGATGAACCTACGCCGCAACAGGTACGGGTCTTTCTACGAGACTATATCGCCAATAAGAATTTGAGCCTTGAGATAGCGTCGGTTGAGTCAACGATAGGAAATCCCGCTCTGGAACATTATGTCTATAACCGGTTGCGAGATACGGGGTGGATTCGAGAAGAGCAGGAGAGCGGGTATCGATACGTCGTCTGGATGGCGCAAGATGCTCGTAGGCTGTTGAACTTCCTTGGCAATATGAGTGCTGAGCATCCCTCGTTAGGTGTGGTGTGTCTGGCGGTACGCTCGAACCTTTCTGAAGTGGTTAAAGACCCAACCAACGGATCGTTAGTGCGCAAAGCGGCTGATGACATGGAGGATTTCTTAAATCGACTCAGAGCTCTCGTGGGCAATATCCGCGAAATCCACCATGCAATTAGCGGTGGTTCCGTCCAAGGTAGTGGCCATTTCACTTTTTACTTTGAAGAATACTTGGCCGAACTCTTTCTACCCAATATTGAGAAACTCTCCCTGAAAGGAAACCCCAACCTTCATGCCAGTAAAATTCGTAAGCTAGTTAGCGATATCCGTTTCAGCTCAGAGCGCCTGGAAGCATGCGCTAGAGCCTATAAGCGTGATGATATTTCTAATCCTTCGGTTCAGCTTGTGGAAGCAGATCTAGATCGATTGAGCAAAGCGTTTGACGGAATTGCTCCACTGTTCAAGAAAACGCAGGACTATGCTCGTCGTATAACCCGGCAGATGTATGAGAAGATCAAGTATACCGTGCATACCCCAAGTAATATGGGGCAACAGATTCAGGCGCTGCTTGAGCGCATCGGGAGTGAAGCCTTGTTAGGCTCATTACCTAGCCCGTTGATAGGTGAAGAACTCCTTGCTGATTGCCGGTTGGCCACACCCAAGGCAAAGTCAATACTGCCTGTTCCGACGGTGCGCAGACAGCCAAAACCGTTGTGGGAAAAACGGGCATACAACCAGCTCAAGCAAGAACATATCAGTTTCCAGAAATGCGACCCTACACGTGTTGCCAACTTCATTGAATCGAATCTTGGAGAGCGAGTACAGATGACCACGGATGATCTTAGGATCGATACCGCTGATGACATGATGGCAGCGCTTCATTTGCGCCTTTTGGCACAAGGCATATCGAAAACTCATCCACTTTTTTCTCTGCAGTCCATGTACTGCGTTGAGTTCGATGAAGGGGAGTGGACGGACCTTAAACAGATGGCCGGTCGTCGCATCATAATTCGTCGGATCGTCACTATGGAGAAACGCACACATGACCAGTGAAATTGTGCTCAGAGAGTTGAAAGATATCGAGGCCAAGACATCTGCTGACTATGCCGATAGCTTACGTAACACGGCAGCATACCTACTGCAGAAGCAATGGGTATGGAAGGGAAAACGCGGCCAAAAAGAGCACTTCAAGTTGTGTGAGGATAATCTGGCTTATTTTAACAAGCTTTTTGATGGGTTGGATATGGGGTGGTACTACGATCGTAACTTCGGTTATGCGGGGATTTTACCGCGTGGTTCTGGTAAGCAACTGGATATCACCTCTACGCTGTTCCTGCTCATTCTACGGAAAATGTATGACGCTGAAGCGTCGATGGGACGTACGGAGCTTGGGTGTGTAACACCGCCAACGGTCGAGCTTCTTAATCAGTACGAACATGTCAGGGGGGAGATGCCCCCCATAACAGAAACCAATAATGCCCTGGAGAACCTAAGGAAGAAGGGAATTATTGAACTCGGAATTAAAGACCCCGATACCAAACTCCACGAGTTGACCGTTCTCCCTAATATTACCCGTGTGGTCGATCAAACCTATGTGGGCATGCTTAACCGCTTTATGGATAGTTACACACCTGAATCTGCGTCTGGCGAAGCGGTTTTCGAAGGAACTGATGATCTTGAGACACTGGAGGTCTACGATGACAGTGCAGAATAACCCCATACAAGCACATATTCTTCATAATGTGGTGTTGGCGCAGTGGTATCTGTTTGAACTGGAGACGATCCATCTCAATGCTCCAGCCACGCTAGTATCAGGCGAAAACGGAGCGGGAAAAACAACGATTTTTGATGCGATCCAGTTTGTTCTGATGGGGGGGGATCAACGTAAAACCCGCTACAACTCTGCCTCTGAAACCAAAACCTCTGGGCGTTCTGCGCGTAGTTATGCGCTGGGCGAGTTCAAAGAAAACGATGCAAAGAGTTGCCAACGTGAGAATGCCAATACTTACATTTTCTTAAACTGGTACGATAATCATCAATGTCCTTACGCTTTTGGACTGTCTGTTTATGCCAACAGTCAGTCACCAAACATTGAGACCCGCGGGCATATCATTAAAGGCCGCCACATTACTGAAGCTGATTTACTGTCCGGGGATGACGCCTTTCTACCATGGCGTGACTTTGTTGACCGCATGAAACAGGATGCCAAAGAGCGTCATGGTGCGATGAGCTATGAGTTGCTTGACAGTGCGCGGACGATACGTGAAAAAATGGCTGAGGCGATGTCGGTTAATCAGACGCGCAGCGCCAAAATTGAACCTGATTTATTGGTTAAGACATTATCAAATGCGTTACAACTGAAAATGGACAGCCCGATTGATCCATTTATCAGGGACTTTATTCTTCCTCCCGACCTCATTGAAACCTATCAATTGCGCGAAGATCTTCTTGAGCACCAGCGTATTGAGGCGGAAATCGCACGTGCCGAGAGCCACAAAAATGCGCGCGAGTTACTGATTGCCGAAGCGAAGAAGCTTACCCGGCATTACGCCAATGCCCACCATGCTCTTTGGGTTTCGCAAGAGGCCGATACTGTTCGGCTCAATGAAGAACTTGGCCGCACAGAAGATGCTCAAATAGCTGCGCAAGAGCGCCAGACAGCAGCTAAACGCACCATTGACAGAGAAGAGCCACGACTGCCGGAGCTGAAACAATGTCGTGATGATGCCCTGATCGCGTGGCAAAATTCTGATGCTGCAAGTCTGAGTAGAGCCGTTGATGCTGCAAAAAGCGCCGTTTCTAAATCCACAAACAGTCTTACCAACCGAATATTTTCACTGCAAAATGCTGTGCGTGAAGTTATCCGTCAACGATTTCCTGACACGCTGGGTATCCAGAGTTTCGAGCTATTAGCCCGGCACTGGGCGACATCCGTGGACATTCTCAATCGGGCAGGCATTGAGAGCCTCTCAGCATCGGAACATGAGAATACGCTTAAGGTAACCGATAAACTTAAAAGCGCAAAAAAATTACTGGACGAGATAGCTGAACGTATAGAAGTGGCTGATAAAAATGTGAGCCACGACTTAACACAAACCATGCATGAATGTAAGGCCTTGCAGGTGCGTATTGAACGGCTGAGAAAGGGACTTTCGGACATCAATCCGGCGACGGCTAAGGTCATCGAATTACTCAAACAAGAGAGAATAGAATCCATGCCCGTCTGTGACCTCTGTGAGATCGCTGATAGAGACTGGCAAGAAGCAGTGGAGTCGTACTTGGGTCCGAATCGCGAAGCACTGGTGGTGAGTGTACGTGATTTTGACCATGCATTGGAAGTGTACGAAGTTGCACAGAAGCGAGAGCCGCAACTCAAACGAGTACGCATGATTAACCCTGATCATGCTTTAGCCGCCAACAAAGCGCCCACTGAAAGAATGGTTTCAAAGCTGATCGAAACCAGCGATCCGATCGCTCGTGGTTTTATGAACATCATTCTGGATAGAACTAAGATGGCGGCAACGCGCGATGAACTACGAAGAGAGCGCAAAGCGCTAATGGCATCAGGCCTTGCGACCGGTAGTGGAACGGTGGGCGGTACCGCTCATATTCGCGGGTTATTGATGGGGAAACAGGCTAAAGCTGAGCAGCTTAAGCTCCTGGAGCATGAACGGGATGTGCTCGCACAACGGCTCTCTGGCGTTGAGAGATCAGCACAAACGCTGAGCAGGCTTAACCGCAACTGGGCTGGGCTATCTACATCTATTGTGGAGGGCTCATCGTCCGTACGGGAAAATAGTATCCGCCTGATGCAAGATAAAAAAGCATTGTCTGCCGCTCAGGAACAGTTGAAACCGCTGACATCGAAAGATGAACAGCTCAAAGCCGCAAAGGCGCAGGCTGACGACAATTATGAAGCATGTAATACGGCGATCATCAATGCCACGGCCGAACAAAAGAACGCTATTGCAACGTTAAATAACTTGAACACCGAGATTGAAAGCCTCTCAAAAAATAGGGACGAGGCAGAACGAATCCGCAGTGAAACAGAAAAATCTCCTATACACAATACCGCCAAAGCAGATGAATGCTGGCAAACTTATGAGCAGAAGTTTGGGGGCGAAGAAGGATGCTATTCCCTGATTCGAAACAAAGCCCAGAATGAGGCTCAGGTTGAACGGGAGAAGGCGCTCAATACACGTGGAGATCTGTATTACAAGGTCGTTAGATTCACGACAGACTTTGCAGAGGATATAGCGAATCGTCAGGCGCTTCTTGAAGCCGCAAAAACTGATAACGTGAATACAGAGGCGTACCACTTTATTGAGGCAGATTGTACGGAATGGGTTGAGCGTATCCTGGCAGCACAGCTTTTAGTGCATCGTCAGGCGGCCCGGGAAGCTGCTGAACAGATGGAAAAAAACTTTCGAGGCATCATAGTAGGGGAGCTTCAAAGCCGCTTTGAGCAGATGAGATATACCTTCAATCAACTCAATAACTTGCTCAAGAAAGTCCCGTTTCACGACCACATCTACAGCTTCCACTTCAAGGTTCGCGAGATAGAGAGCTTGCGCACCGTCTACGAGTACATTACGACTGCAGATAGAGAAGAGACCGAGTTAGTTGGGACAATGTTCGAAACAGTATCAGAACATCCTGCTATAGACCTGTTGAAAGAGGCATTGCTCAGTGGTGACGATCTAATTAATGAGATCAGTGATTATCGCAGTTTCTTCACCTATGACATGAAGATGCGTAACCCTGACACCGGGACTGAGCGCAGCGTGGCAGATATGCAAAGCACAGGTTCAGGCGGAGAGCAACAAACACCAGCGTATATTGCGCTGGCTGCGAGTTTTATGAACGTTTACAAGATTAGTGGTCATTCAGATCGAGGGGCGTCTTTGGTACTCCTTGATGAAGCGTTCAATAACATGGATGGTGGCAATGCGAGCGCAGCAGTGGCCTTTCTCAAAGAAATCGGGTTGCAATTACTGATTGCTGCCCCGCCAGAAGTGACTCTGAAAATTGGTAAAGAGATGGATCAAATTTATACCATTTGCCGTGAGGACAGAGATGTGGTGATTGACCACACGCAGATTTTCGAGGCAGGTCAGGATCTTATAGACCAACGTAATCCAGTTTACCATCCAGAGCTTGTGGCTGAACGCGCTGCTGAATTGAAAGCTAAAGCCGAGATGGTTGAATGATATGAACTCTTATGTTGAGAAGTTCATCAATCAATTGATCAAGAAGATAGATAAACCAGAAGGTGTGGAACTTGAGTGCAGGATACGTATCACAGATCACGCCTATCGTTGGTACTTCGCCCTCAATAATAGTACCAAAACGGCGTTGCATAAGACGTTGGAATCCATTGCATACTTGAATATCCACTATCAGCGTAAAGTCGCGCTGGGAGCGTTTAAACATATTGAGTATATCCAGATCGTTGATGGCTACAGATTAATGGATAGTCAGGGAGTTATACCACAGGCTGATGAAATCAAAGTTTCATTTCGGCATTTAGAGACAACGGTGTTCAATGTACCTTGGTGGGATAATACGAAGCTGGAGATTGCCAAGGAATGGTCGAGCAACAAGACGTTTTGTGGTGTGAATCGCAACCAGGCAGACCGACTTTTTGATGCAATGAAAGTTATTGAGTGGATCGTTCAACTGCCTGTCTCTGAGAATGTTCCCGATATTCGGACCCTCAGTGCCATGTTGTATGGCAACTCCAAGAAGTTAGAATGTAAGAGCTTTTCCGGTCTTATTCGAAAGTTGATGTTGCCGCATATTGACGATGATGTTGTGGATTTGCTTGACGATGGCGTTAAGCTGCTGGAGTATTTTGGGATTAGTAAATACCCAATACCAATGCGTTTCAAAGCCAATGGGTTGTTGCATTGCAGGGGGATTATCGATTTATCTGCACTCCACTACGGAATCGGTGTTTCCCCGGATGAAGTCAAAGGCATTGTGTGGGGACAACGGCCACCCTATGTGCTTTTCATTGAAAATCGTGCTAGTTTCGAGCGGTATGTGCGCGAAATTGATGATTTGGGTGTGATTATTTACACCGCCGGCTTCCCGCCGCGCTCTTGGGTACATGTAATAGAGATCATTATCGCTGAACTGCGTATGGAGATACCGATTTACCATTGGGGTGATCGAGATGCCGGTGGCTATCGTATTCTTGCATTTTTGGCGAAGCGACTTGATATTGATATTCAGCCATATCTGATGGGGGTGGAGGCTGAAGCATTGACTCAGGCTGATGATGAGCTCGTTGATAAACCTATAGTCGAATTAATGCAGGCGCTGGAGTCAGCAAAGCACTATCCAGCTATTTTAGCGCTTTATAGAGATCTAGCGAAACTCCAAATTAAGAATCTACCTTGGATCGAGCAGGAGCAGATAGCCCCTGTTAGCCCTCAGAAATATTGAAAGTTCTCCCTATTCGCTGATATTTCATGTCATTATGTCGGGATCTCAAAATTGCGTGGAACTAAAAGGGGGGTGCTTACAATAGCACTTAAAAGGATATGCCTACCTCCAATACTCATTTGCAAATGATGATGTGTGTCAGGCGGAGATTGAGGGAGTGAAAAAGAGCTCCCTGTAACTAATTGTGCGAAAAGCCTCATGAACTGGCGCTTTTGCTGATGCTATAATTAAAAGTATTGTGTTTATGGAGGGGTTATGAATTCACGCGATGAACCTGGTTCGTTTGGTTTGCCTGAAGGAGAGAAGGGCGAAATAATTTCCATGATAAATTTTGGTGAGTTTATGGAGGTTTACACAGAAGAATCTACATATAAACTCATGACTCCAGATAGTATTGATCCTGAGAGAGAACATCAAAATGTGCCTTGGATATACACTAAAGTTTCTGATTTTGGAGCATCTAACCCCTTGGTTGCTAATACAGTAATTCTAACTGATGAATTTTTACGGCAACTTTACTCCAATGAAGATAGTAACCGCATTCAAATCATTGGTAAGGCCAGAGACATTAAAAATGTTCTGTTGAATTATTTGCTGTCTTTGCAGTCTTTAATAGATAATTCAAATATTGAAATCAATAAATTTATTGATAATGAAAATGTCATGAACGGCAAGGCTCATGCTTACTTCCCTCAGCTAAAAGGTCTTGATGGATATGCAACGGATTTTTTAATTTCAGCTAAGCGATGCATTCAGGAAGTTTCTGTGATGGTGAATTTTTTCTTACCATTAAAGAGCAAACATGGGCGAATTGATAGGTTGTTACAGGATGTAAAGGCCAATCACCAGGATGCGACAATGCTAATTAATGTTCTAAACGAGCACTTGCCGATGTGTGAGCATATATATAGCCTTAGAAATGCTCAGGAACACGCCGCCACAACTGATACACCATTGATAGTTAATAACTTTAAATTTGAAAATGGAAACGAATTAAATCCTCCCAAATGGGGGTTAAAAGGACAGGGGTTTAAGTATGTTCATGAAGAAGCAAATGAAATACTTTTGTTTCTGATTACATTCTTCGAAGAAGTATTTTTGTCATGTGTGACTTTGGCTTTCCCTACATTCCCAAAATATGAAATAGTTTTTAATAAAAATCCAGTGAAAGCGAACCCGGTGCGCTACAATCTCCATTTATCACTTCCAGATGAATTTATTAATAAAGAGTAGAAATACGCTTCTTAAGTAAACTTATAATGTGGTTGGGTATACTAATTTTTATAGCATGTATCTGTTGTTAACTAATGCAGCTTATGCCCATCACATTGGTGTAAGCCGCCAGACCGTCTATGACTGGGTGGTGAAGGGGGAGGCAGTGATCTCCTGTAGCAAGATTGACGTTGAAGGTACTAAACAAATGCAACATGGCAACGACCGTTCTGGGGGCAATGGCTAGCTTGTCCTGTCTACTTCACAGGTGATTGAATGGATTTATACCAGTCAAGATAAGTTGACTGCGCACAAAGCCAAGATGAAGCGAAACAACTGCTGGAAGCCGCCCCCACGAATTCCTAAATCCCCTGACACTGGAAGAGTATCGGCTGGTGGCTGAAATCACGGAAATCTCAAAAGGTTCGTGGAACTAAAATGGGTCTATTTACATTATTAGAGGGATGGAAAACAGAGAGATTATAACGCTGGATGAGTACAGCAAACAATATTCACAAAATCAGATGGTTACTAAAGCATAGGCTAAAGTGTGGTTTTTATAATTTCATGGGGCATTATCTTTAATAATCAGTATAAACACACCAATGCATCATCGTTTACGAAACATCAGCACTGCTGTCAGTACTGCTTACCCATTCATCAAGTTTATCAGCCCATTCCTGCATCATCACTTTACGCTCATCAAGATAAGTTGCATGGTTGTACGTGCGACGAACATTGTTGGTATCAGCGTGTGCAAGTTGAGCTTCAATAGCATCAGGTCGATAGCCCATTTCGTTTAAACGCGTACTTCCTGTAGTTCTGGTAGCATGGGGGCTATAAATGCTACTCCAACCGAGGCTTTTAAGTAGCTGGCGCAGAGAGTGCGATGTCATCGGGCCACGTGGGTTATCTCGGCCCGGGAAAAGGTGCTGTCGATGCCCGGTTAATCCTTGTAGCGTTCTAAGAGTTTTGACAGCTTGAGAGGGCAGGGGAATAACGTGTTCTCTGCGAGCTTTCATTCGCGCTGCTGGAATGGTCCACAGGGCGTTATCAAGATCGAATTCTGTCCATTCTGCTTCGGTGGCTTCTGCAGGACGCGCCAATGTCCACCACATAAGCCACATGCAATAGTTAACCTGATACGAGCCGCGACTATTATCAAAACAGCTTAATAGCTTCCCGATTTGCTGTGGGTTTAATGCCTGTTTGTGCTGTGTCTTATTTGCCGGAATCGCCTTACGCACTGGCCAGACAGGATCGCTATCAGCTCTAAGCGTCGCGACTGCCAACACAAAAACTGATGAAATGGTGCGACGGGCTTCAGCGGCAACATTCGGTGCTCCTCGTTTAGCAGTTTCCTGAAGAATTTTAAGAATGTGGTGTGGGGTTATCTCTCTGACCGGGAGCTTACCGATTGCGGGAAAGACCACATGTTCAAGCATATCCAGTCGCCGCGTTTTGGTGATTTCGGCCCAGTCTTTCATCTGCAACCACTCTTTGGCGATTAGCTCAAAGGTGTTGGATGCGTCGTTGATCTTGCGAATCTTATCTAACTGACGAGCCTGTGTTGGACTAACTCCATCCGCGACCTGCTTTCGCGCTTGCTCGCGAGCTTCTGCAAGTTTGACCGTCGGGTAATCACCTAGCGCAAACATGCTGGATTTACCGTTGAGTTTAAACCGATAGCGCCAGGCCTTTTTGCCCCTGGGTTACACTTCGAGGTAGAGACCGTTGAAATCATTAAGTCGATAGAGTTTTTCTTTCGGCTTGGCAGTGCGGCTTTGCGTATCGTTGAGCATAACGGGGCCTTTTTTATTTATTATACCGTTATTGTACTGACTTAAAATGAAGATGGAAGAATGTTGTACTCATCCATGTACTCTTTTTTGACAGCGTTGTTACGAGATGAATTGCGACATTGTGAAATGAAAAATCCACGCAATTGCGTGGATTTAATAGGGTTTCGCCGTTGTTATGAGATTCAGCGAAACCTCATGAGACAACAAAACTAATTTAGACGTTGAACAGGAAGTTCATCACGTCGCCATCTTTCACGATGTAGTCTTTACCTTCCGCACGCATCTTACCGGCTTCTTTCGCGCCTTGCTCACCCTTGTAGGTGATGAAGTCTTCAAACGCGATAGTCTGTGCGCGGATAAAACCTTTCTCGAAGTCGGTGTGGATCTTACCTGCCGCCTGCGGAGCCGTTGCACCAACAGGGATGGTCCAGGCACGCACTTCTTTCACGCCAGCGGTGAAGTAGGTTTGCAGGTTCAGCAGCTCGTAGCCCGCGCGGATCACGCGGTTCAGGCCTGGCTCTTCCAGACCCAGCTCGGCCATGAACTCGTCACGGTCGGCATCGTCCAGTTCAGCGATATCAGATTCAACGGCTGCACACACGGCAACCACCACAGAGCCTTCCGCCGCGGCGATTTCGCGCACTTTGTCCAGGTATGGGTTGTTCTCGAAACCGTCTTCGTTGACGTTAGCGATATACATGGTTGGCTTCAGGGTCAGGAAGCTCAGGTATTTGATCGCCGCCTTATCTTCTTCCGTCAGGTTTTTCAGTGCGCGCAGCATGCCAGCATTTTCCAGCTGTGGCAGGCATTTTTCCAGCGCGGCCAGCTCGGCCTTCGCGTCTTTGTCGCCGCCTTTGGCTTTCTTCTGCACGCGGTGAATCGCGCGCTCGCAGGTGTCGAGGTCAGACAGCGCCAGCTCGGTATTGATCACGTCGATGTCATCAGCCGGATCCACTTTATTGTTAACGTGGATGATGTTGTCGTTTTCAAAGCAACGCACAACGTGGCCGATCGCTTCGGTTTCGCGGATGTTGGTCAGGAACTGGTTACCCAGACCTTCGCCTTTGGACGCCCCTTTTACCAGGCCCGCGATGTCCACGAATTCCATGGTGGTAGGCAGAATGCGCTGCGGCTTCACGATTTCCGCAAGCTGATCGAGACGCGGGTCGGGCATTGGAACGACGCCGGTGTTGGGTTCGATGGTACAGAACGGGAAGTTCGCCGCTTCGATACCCGCTTTGGTAAGCGCATTAAACAGGGTGGATTTGCCCACGTTTGGCAGACCGACGATACCGCATTTGAATCCCATTTCTAAATCACCTTAATATCTTGATAATCAATCCGTTAGCGTTAACCGATTGAAGAAAAGTAAATAACTACGCCTATTATACACGTAACCCGCACGGTGCGCGGTAAAAATGCCAAACGGCGCGGATTATTGCGCTTTAAAGGCGTGAAGACGGTTCGTTGCTTTTGTTAAGCCATCCTGCAGCCAGATCTCGGTGCAACGCACGGCTTCGTCTACCGCCTCGTCAATTAATTTTTGCTCAGAAACCGGGGGTTTACCAAGCACAAAGCCAACAACTTTGTTTTTATCGCCCGGATGGCCGATTCCCACGCGCAAACGGTGGAAATTGGGATTATTGCCCAGCTTGCTGATGATGTCTTTCAGACCATTATGGCCGCCGTGACCGCCGCCGAGTTTGAACTTTGCCACGCCCGGCGGCAGATCCAGCTCATCGTGGGCAACCAGAATTTCATCCGGATTGATGCGATAAAACGTCGCCATCGCCGCGACCGCTTTTCCGCTCAGGTTCATAAAGGTGGTAGGCACCAGCAGACGCACGTCCGCACCGGCAAGGTTGATGCGCGAGGTGTAGCCATAGAATTTCGGCTCTTCTCGAAGGGGAGCACGTAATCGTTCAGCCAGCAGGTCGACGTACCAGGCACCCGCGTTATGACGGGTGGCCGCATACTCTGCGCCTGGGTTAGCAAGGCCGACAATCAGTTTAATCGTCACGATTCATTTCCTAATGGGTTCTGGATCCGGGGCGTAGTTTACTGTCTGGCGAGGCGCTTGACAAAGTTCTGCGCCAGGAACGCCAAAAGATGAATAATTGCGGATCTGAACCATTAGAATTTCAAGCTGTTCAGGGGCTTATTTGTAAACTTTTGTCTGGGCATGTTCCGTAAATGTGATCATTCACTCAACTCATATAAGCCCTGTTGTCTATACTTTACACACAAGGAATAGGGACTTATTCCCTACAACCCAAGGTTCCGGAGGTGACACATGAAACGCAAAAACGCTTCGTTACTCGGTAACGTGCTGATGGGGTTGGGACTGTTCGTGATGGTAGCCGGTGTGGGTTATTCTATTTTAAACCAATTGCCGCAGCTTGACCTCCCGCAATACTTCGCGCACGGCGCGGTGCTGAGCATTTTCCTCGGTGCGGTGTTGTGGCTGGCAGGTGCTCGCATCAGCGGCCATGAGCAGGTGAGCGACCGATACTGGTGGGTGCGCCATTATGATAAACGATGCCGCCGCGACCAGCATAAGCACAGCTAACAGAACGGATTTAAGAATATGCGAACGACTCCTTTCGGAGTCGTTTTTTTTATGGATTACAGATCGGCTAATGCGGCGTCACGGTTAGGATAAAAGGCGAGGCGGCCAGGGATAGGCTGTACGCCCGCGCGCGCCATGGTGCGCAGCGGCTGAAACTCAAGGTTGCTAATCCGCAGCTCGCAGCCTTCCGGCAGACGGGCAACAAACCGCTGGAAGGCATCAAGACCGCCAGCATCCAGTACCGGGACGGCATCCCACTTCAGCACCACAATGCGTTTGCCCGCGATGCGCGATTCCAGCTCGCTGAACAGCCCCTCTGCGGCGGCAAAGAACAGCGGGCCGATCACGCGCAGCACCAGAACATCGTCAGGCACTTCAACGTTAACCGCTGAAAGGCGCGTCATCTGCGCGATGCGGCGCATAAACAGCAGCGAGGCCAGCACAATGCCAACGCTGATGGCGATCACCATATCGAACAGCACGGTCAGCGACATACAGATCAGCATGACGATGATGTCGTCTTTCGGCGCACGACGCAGCAGGTTCACGACCTTATGCGCCTCACTCATGTTCCAGGCGACCATCAGCAGCAGGGCGGCCATAGCGGAAAGCGGCAGCCAGGAGAGCAGCGGGGCGAGGATCAGCAGGGCCATGATCACAAGCACAGAGTGAATGACCGCTGAAACCGGTGACGTTGCACCTGCGCGGACGTTCGCGGCAGAACGGGCAATCGCCGCCGTAGCGGTAATGCCCCCGAAGAACGGCGCAATGATATTGCCCAGGCCCTGGCCGACCAGCTCGCTGTTCGCTTTATGTTTGGTGCCGGTCATGCCATCCAGCACGACGGCGCACAACAGCGATTCAATCGCCCCCAGCATCGCCATCGAGAACGCGGCAGGCAGCAGCGCTTGCAGAGAATCCCAGCTCAGGGTAAAGCTCGAGCCGGGCATGTCCCACGGCAGCACCAGTTGCGGCAACAGTTGTGGGATGCCGTTACCCTGTGAGCCGTCTGCCAGAATATAGTGGAACTGCGAGCCGATGGTCGCGACGTGGCCGCCGAGCAGATTCACGACGCCCATCACCGCGCAGCCCAACAGCAGGGCAGGCAGATGCCCCGGAAGGCGAATCCCCAAACGCGGCCAGACGATCAGCGTGCCGAGGGTCACAATCCCGATGGCGGCGTCGCCCAAATTAGCCGTTGGCAGCGCCATAAACAGCGCGCCCACTTTCTGCAAATAGTGTTCCGGGACATGCGCCATCTGCAGGCCGAGAAAATCCTTGATCTGCATGGTCCCGATGGTGATACCAATCCCGGAGGTGAACCCCAGCGTCACGGAAAGGGGAATATATTCAATCAGGCGGCCAAAGCGGGCCAGACCGAACAGAATGAGAAAGACGCCGGACATCAGGGTGGCGACCAGCAGCCCTGCCAGACCAAACTGCTGAGAAACCGGATAGAGGATCACCACAAAGGCGGCGGTGGGACCAGACACGCTAAAGCGCGACCCGCCGGTCAGGGCAATCACTATCCCGGCAACGGCCGAGGTGTACAGCCCGTACTGCGGCGCGACGCCGCTACCAATCGCCAGCGCCATTGCTAGCGGGATGGCAATAATGCCGACGGTAATCCCGGCAATCAGGTCACGGACAAAGCGTGACGAGGTGTATTTCTCTTTCCAACAGGCGTCGATGAGGGCGCGAAAGGGAAGAACATGTGAGGAAGTGACGTTTTTCACAATTATCTATCATCCGTGTGCGCATCATCTGTCATATAAATGGCAGGTGAAGGAGGCATTAGTCATACAAATAAAATACAGAGACAAAAAAACCCGCCGCAGCGGGTTTTTCGGCCGTGTTCGATTAGTGTTCGAACATTGCAGAGATGGATTCTTCGTTGCTGATACGACGAATCGCTTCTGCCAGCATCCCGGACAGGGTCAAGGTGCGCACGTTTGGCAGCGCTTTGATCTCGTCGCTCAGTGGGATGGTATCGCACACCACAACTTCGTCGATAACGGAGTTGCGGAGATTATTCACCGCATTACCGGAGAAGATCGGGTGAGTCGCGTAGGCGAATACGCGTTTAGCACCACGCTCTTTCAGCGCTTCCGCCGCTTTACACAGCGTACCGCCGGTATCGATCATGTCATCAACCAGCACGCAGTCGCGACCAGCAACGTCACCGATGATGTGCATCACCTGAGAAACGTTAGCGCGCGGACGACGCTTGTCGATGATCGCCATGTCGGTATCGTTCAGCAGCTTAGCGATGGCACGGGCACGTACCACACCACCGATATCCGGAGAAACCACGATTGGGTTGTCCAGGTTCAGCTGCAGCATGTCTTCCAGCAGGATTGGGCTGCCGAATACGTTATCAACCGGAACATCGAAGAAGCCCTGAATCTGCTCTGCGTGCAGGTCAACGGTCAGAACGCGGTCAACGCCCACGCTTGAGAGGAAATCAGCAACCACTTTTGCGGTGATAGGTACACGCGCGGAACGGACGCGACGGTCCTGGCGAGCATAGCCGAAGTAAGGGATTACAGCAGTGATACGTCCTGCAGAAGCACGGCGCAGGGCATCGACCATAACAACCAGTTCCATCAGGTTGTCGTTGGTTGGAGCACAGGTGGACTGGATGATGAAAATATCACCACCGCGTACATTTTCATTGATTTGTACGCTGACTTCGCCGTCGCTAAAGCGACCTACAGCGGCGTCGCCGAGGGAAGTGTACAGGCGGTTGGCAATACGTTGTGCTAGTTCCGGGGTGGCGTTACCAGCAAAAAGCTTCATATCAGGCACGAGATAACCTCAGGCATGCGTCCAGTGGTGGATAGCTTCGCCGCAAACTGCGGGGCCTAAGCGAAAGCTATCCAGGCGGTGTATTAAAGAGCGCGATGCAACGTCTGGAACAGGGTGACGTTGTCACCGAAACTCAGTCTGCGCCAGAATGGCATGCTGTAGCGGGGAGGAATTCATCCCGCGCGCTACAAAACCATGCAGCCAAACCGGCGCTTGCTCAAGCACCTGACGAGCGGCGGACTCGGTGTCAAATTCAGCAAAGACACAAGCCCCTGTGCCAGTCAGGCGCGACGGCGCGTATTCTAACAGCCAGGAAAGCACGGCATCAACCTCGCGAAAACGTTTTCTTGCGATAACCTCGCAATCGTTGCTGAATTCACATTTTAATAACGTTTCTATTGACCGCGTCGGGGTATTTCGCGGCAGGTCCGGATCGTTGAAGATGACGGGCGTGGGAATGCTCACGCCAGGATGGGCAATCAGATACCACTTTTCCGGCGGCTGTACCGGCGAGAGCACTTCGCCCACGCCTTCTGCAAATGCGGCATGGCCCCGCACAAACACCGGGACATCTGCGCCCAGCGTCAACCCCAGAGTCGCCAGTTCGTCTTTCGACAGGCCACAGCCCCAGAGATGATTTAACGCCACCAGAATCGTTGCCGCGTTGGAAGACCCACCCCCCAGGCCGCCGCCCATGGGCAGACGCTTCACAATGCTAATATCTGCTCCGCTCCCGGCAGGTAAACGCCCGGTGTCGTGCGCTGCCTTCATCAGCAGACGCGCGGCGCGCACAATCAGGTTATCTTCCTGTTCCACGCCGTCCACCGGCGTGAGCAGGCGGATCTGCCCGTCCTGGCGCAGGTCGATGGTGATCGTGTCGCCGTAATCGACAAACTGAAACAGCGTTTGCAGGGTGTGATACCCGTCAGCTCGCCGCCCGGTAATGTATAAAAACAGGTTCAGTTTTGCTGGAGAGGGCCACTGGGTCATCATTTCACGATCCAGTTGTCCATTTTCAGCTTGATGCGCTGGCTCCCCTGCGTCAGCTCCATATTTGACGGCAGTGACGGCTGCGTTTTGCTGTCATAGGCGTTGTACACCACTTTCCAGCTTTTGCCGTTCTGGGTATAGTTCACCTGGCTCAGACGGTATTGATCGTCAAGGGTATAATCCGTCGCCTCGCCCGGCAGGCCCAGGATCCACTGGCGCAGGCTGTTGAGCGGGATCGGCATCCCGGTCAGCTTGCCAATCATCTCTTCGGCATCGGTCGCGGTGTAGTGCTGGCCTTTATTGTCGGTGATCTGCGCTTCACCCGGTTTAGCAATAAGCTCCAGCTCGGTGCTGCCAAGCGGGTTCAGCAGCAGCAGGCGATAGTGATCCTGCCCGGTTTGCTGCCAGAAGAAGCGTGCATACACTTTTTGATCGTCGGAGAGATAGGCAAACGCACCGCGCGTCTGGTACTGACTCAGTTTCAGCACGTCCTGCTGGTGCTGACGCCACTGCGGTGAGTCAGGGCTTTTGCCCGGCCCTTTAGGAGGGGTGATAGAACACGCGGTCAGAACCAGGGCCGCCAGAGGCAGCAGGCGAATCAGTCGGGTCATAATGATGACAAATCCTTGAGATACGTTGCAGTTATAACTGTTAATGCTAGCGTCCCGCAGTGGCAGCGTCTACGTTCAAATTGTCTCAAAGCGCGTTGTAAGCTATTACTCCGAAAGGATGCGGTCTCTTTTATTGATCTCGCGCATCCTGTATGATGCGACCTGCTAACCTTATTAACGCTGGTACTACTCCCGCTCACATGACCCTATTAGCACTCGGCATTAACCACAAAACGGCCCCGGTTTCGCTGCGAGAACGCGTTACGTTTTCGCCGGATACGCTCGACCTGGCGCTGGACAGCCTGCTTGCACAGCCGATGGTGCAGGGGGGCGTGGTACTCTCGACGTGCAACCGTACCGAGCTTTATCTGAGCGTAGAAGAGCAGGACAATCTGCACGAAGCGCTGATCCGCTGGCTTTGCGACTACCACAACCTTAACGAAGAAGAGCTGCGCAACAGTTTGTACTGGCATCAGGACAACGACGCGGTCAGCCACCTGATGCGCGTGGCCAGCGGTCTCGATTCGCTGGTGTTGGGCGAGCCACAGATCCTCGGTCAGGTGAAAAAGGCGTTTGCGGATTCCCATAAAGGGCATCTTAAGGCCAGCGAACTGGAACGCATGTTCCAGAAATCATTCTCCGTGGCGAAGCGTGTGCGAACCGAAACCGACATTGGTGCCAGTGCGGTTTCTGTTGCTTTCGCCGCCTGTACCCTGGCGCGCCAAATCTTTGAATCGTTATCGACCGTGACGGTGCTGCTGGTGGGCGCGGGTGAAACCATTGAACTTGTGGCGCGACACCTTCGCGAACACAAAGTGAAAAAGATGATTATTGCCAACCGCACCCGTGAACGCGCGCAGGTTCTGGCGGAAGAAGTGGGTGCCGAGGTGATTGCGCTGAGCGACATCGATGAACGCCTGAAAGAGGCTGACATCATCATCAGTTCTACCGCCAGCCCGCTGCCGATCATTGGCAAGGGGATGGTGGAACGCGCGCTGAAATCCCGCCGTAATCAGCCGATGCTGCTGGTGGACATCGCCGTCCCGCGCGATGTCGAACCTGAAGTCGGCAAACTGGCGAACGCCTATCTTTACAGCGTGGACGATCTGCAAAGCATCATTTCGCACAACCTCGCCCAGCGTAAAGCGGCGGCGGTGCAGGCGGAAACCATTGTTGAGCAGGAAACCAGCGAGTTTATGGCCTGGCTGCGCGCGCAAAGCGTCAGCGAGACCATCCGCGACTATCGCGGACAGGCCGAACAGGTGCGTGATGACCTGACGGCTAAAGCGTTGGCTGCCCTTGAACAGGGCGGAGACGCAAGCGCTATCATGCAGGATCTGGCCTGGAAACTGACCAACCGCCTGATCCATGCACCAACCAAATCACTTCAGCAGGCCGCCCGGGACGGGGATGATGAACGCCTGACTATTCTGCGCAACAGCCTCGGGCTGGAATAGCGCCCTATACCCATTTTCCATTACAAGGTGCACTTACGCCTATGAAGCCTTCTATCGTCGCCAAACTGGAAGCTCTACACGAGCGCCATGAAGAAGTCCAGGCGCTGCTCGGCGATGCCGGGACCATTGCAGACCAGGAACGTTTTCGCGCGCTGTCGCGGGAATACGCGCAGTTAAGTGATGTATCAAAATGCTATACCGACTGGCGACAGGTCCAGGACGATATTGAAACCGCGCAGATGATGCTCGACGACCCGGAAATGCGTGAAATGGCGCAGGAAGAGTTGCAGGACGCCAAAGCGCGTTCTGAAGAGATGGAGCAGCAGCTCCAGGTGCTCTTACTGCCAAAAGATCCGGATGATGAACGTAACGCCTTTGTTGAAGTGCGCGCCGGAACCGGCGGTGACGAGGCGGCGCTGTTTGCCGGTGACCTGTTCCGCATGTACAGCCGCTATGCTGAAGCGCGTCGCTGGCGCGTCGAGATCCTAAGCGCCAACGAAGGCGAACACGGTGGTTTTAAAGAAGTTATCGCCAAGATCAGCGGCGACGGCGTGTACGGGCGTCTGAAGTTTGAATCGGGCGGCCATCGCGTGCAGCGCGTACCGGCAACGGAATCCCAGGGGCGTATCCACACCTCGGCCTGTACCGTTGCGGTGATGCCAGAGCTGCCGGAAGCCGAACTGCCGGACATCAACCCGGCCGATCTGCGTATCGACACCTTCCGCTCCTCGGGCGCGGGCGGTCAGCATGTTAACACCACTGACTCCGCGATCCGTATTACCCACCTGCCGACTGGCATCGTGGTGGAGTGTCAGGACGAGCGTTCCCAGCACAAGAACAAAGCCAAAGCCTTGTCCGTACTGGGCGCACGTATCCGTGCCGCCGAAGTGGCGAAGCGCCAGCAGGCTGAAGCCTCTACCCGTCGCAACCTGCTGGGCAGCGGCGATCGCAGCGATCGTAACCGCACCTACAACTTCCCGCAGGGGCGCGTAACCGATCACCGCATCAACCTGACGCTCTACCGCCTGGATGAAACCATGGAAGGCAAGCTCGATATGCTGATTGAGCCTATCGTCCAGGAATACCAGGCCGACCAGCTGGCGGCCTTGTCCGAGCAGGAATAATGGATTTTCAACACTGGTTACGCCACGCCGCCAGTGCGCTTTCAGAGAGTGAAAGCCCTAAACGCGACGCCGAAATTTTGCTGGAGCATGTGACGGGGAAAACCCGTACCTGGCTGCTTGCCTTCGGCGAGACGGCGCTGACCGCTGAACAGGAAGCGGCGCTTTCGGTGCTGCTTGCCCGCCGTAAGACCGGTGAGCCGGTGGCGCACCTGGTCGGCGAGCGCGAGTTCTGGTCGCTGCCGCTGTATGTCTCTGCCGCTACGCTGATCCCCCGCCCGGACACCGAGTGTCTGGTCGAACAGGCGCTGGCCCGGTTGCCAGAGCAGAGTACGGCGATCCTCGATCTGGGTACCGGCACCGGCGCGATTGCCCTGGCGCTTGCCAGCGAGCGTCCTGATTGCAGCGTAACGGCCGTCGATCTGATGCCTGATGCGGTCGCGCTGGCGCAGCGCAACGTCCAGCGCCTTGAGCTGTGCAACGTGACGGTGCTGCAAAGCAGCTGGTTCAGCGCGCTTGAGGCGCGCAGCTTTGGGATGATTGTCAGTAATCCCCCCTACATCGACGAAAATGACCCCCATCTGGCGCAGGGTGACGTTCGCTTTGAGCCGCGCACGGCGCTGGTGGCGTCCGGCGAGGGGCTTGCCGATCTCGATCACATTGTGACAACGTCACGACAACATTTGCTTCACGGCGGCTGGCTGCTGGTGGAACATGGCTGGACCCAGGGCGAGGCGGTGCGTGACCTGTTCACCCGCGCGGGCTACACGGGCGTCGAAACCTGTCGTGATTATGGCGGCAACGAACGCCTGACGCTGGGTCAATGGGCATGAGTCTTTTTACCGTGCTGATTACCGTCCACCTTGTGTGTGTCGCGTTGACGATAGCGTTCTTTATCGTCCGCTACGCGTGGCGTTACAGCAATAATCCGTTGATTGACGCCCGCTGGGTGCGTATTGCGCCGCACTGTATCGACACGCTGCTGTTCCTTTCCGGGGCCGGGTTGATGTGGAAAACGGGCTATCTGCCATTTACTGATAAAGGCGCATGGCTGACTGAAAAGCTGTTTGGCGTTATCATCTACATCGTTTTGGGTTTTATCGCGCTTGGGCGTCGTCGTCCGCGCAGCCAGCAGACCGGGTTTATCGCCTTTCTGCTGGGTTTGGTGGTGCTGTACATCATCATTAAACTCGCCGCCACAAGAATACCGATACTGGGGTAAGTCATGAGGTCCTTAGCCGATTTCGAATTTAATAAAGTGCCGCTCTGCGATGGCATGATCTTGATTTCAGAGATGATCCGCGACGACTTTACGTCGCAGTTCGTATACGCGGAGCTGGAGAAGCTGGTCAGCCTGGCGCGTGAGGAGATCAATCAGGCGCGTCCGCAGGACTGGCAGCTTGAAAAGCTGGTGGAGCTTTTCTACGGCGAATGGGGTTTTTGCGACACGCGTGGCGTGTATCGCCTGTCTGACGCCTTATGGCTGGATCAGGTTCTGAAAAATCGTCAGGGTAGTGCCGTCGCGCTGGGCGCTATTTTACTGTGGGTCGCCCATCGTCTGGATATTCCGCTGGTGCCGGTCATCTTCCCGACGCAGATGATCCTGCGGGCGGAGTGGCTGGACGGTGAGATGTGGTTAATCAATCCGTTTAACGGCGACACGCTGGATGAACACACGCTGGACGTCTGGCTTAAAGGCAACATCAGCCCGGTCGCCGAGTTGTTTAACGAAGATCTCGACGAAGCGGATAACGCAGAAGTGATCCGCAAGCTGCTCGATACGCTGAAGTCCGCGCTGATGGAAGAGCGGCAGATGGAGCTGGCCTTACGCGCAAGCGAGGTGTTGCTGCAGTTTAACCCGGAAGATCCGTATGAAATTCGCGACCGGGGGCTGATTTATGCCCAGCTCGACTGCGAGCATGTGGCGCTGAATGATTTGAGTTATTTCGTTGAACAGTGCCCGGAAGATCCGATTAGCGAAATGATCCGCGCGCAGATTAACGCGATCTCGCACAAACAAATTACACTGCATTAATCTTAATTCCGATTCACACCTGAATAAGGCGATCCTATGAAACAAAAAGTGGTTAGCATTGGTGATATCAACGTGGCAAACGACCTGCCGTTCGTGCTGTTTGGCGGTATGAACGTGCTGGAATCCCGTGATCTCGCGATGCGTATCTGCGAGCACTACGTGACCGTGACCCAGAAACTGGGCATCCCGTACGTGTTCAAAGCCTCTTTTGATAAAGCCAACCGCTCCTCCATCAACTCTTACCGTGGCCCGGGCCTGGAAGAGGGGATGAAAATTTTCCAGGAGCTGAAGCAGACCTTTGGCGTTAAAGTGATCACCGACGTGCATGAAGCCTCACAGGCGCAGCCTGTGGCAGACGTGGTAGACGTTATCCAGCTGCCTGCGTTCCTGGCGCGCCAGACCGACCTGGTGGCAGCGATGGCGAAAACCGGTGCCGTCATCAACGTGAAGAAGCCGCAGTTCGTGAGCCCAGGGCAGATGGGCAACATCGTGGATAAGTTTATCGAAGGCGGTAACGACAAAGTTATCCTGTGCGATCGCGGAGCCAACTTCGGCTATGACAACCTGGTGGTTGATATGCTGGGCTTTAGCGTGATGAAGAACGTCTCTAACCAGTCTCCGGTGATTTTCGACGTAACCCACGCCCTGCAGTGCCGCGACCCGTTTGGTGCGGCGTCCGGCGGCCGTCGTGCTCAGGTTACCGAACTGGCGCGCGCCGGTATGGCGACAGGTCTGGCGGGCTTGTTCATTGAGGCGCACCCGGATCCTGCCAACGCCAAGTGCGATGGCCCGTCCGCACTGCCGCTGGACAAACTTGAACCCTTCCTGAAACAGATCAAAGCGATTGACGATCTGGTGAAGAGCTTCGACGAGCTGGATACCAGCAACTAATAAAAAAACCCGCTTCGGCGGGTTTTTTTATGGCGTTTATTGCCGGGTGGCGCTGCGCTTACCCGGCAAACACGCTACGCAAATATCGTCATCAAATACGCAATAAACAGCGCCATGTGCGCCGCACCGTTCAGCACGTTGGTGCGCCCGGTCGAGAACGAAATCTGGCACAGCAGCAGGGAGGCCAGCATCACAATCATCTCCGGCGCGCCCAGCGCAAACTGCAGGTCATTACCCGTCATAAAGGCAATTAACGTCACCACCGGCACGGTGAGGGAGATCGTTGCCAGCACCGAACCGAAGAACAAGTTCATGGCGCGCTGCACCTGATTGTTCAGCACCGCTTTCAACGCGCCCAGCCCTTCCGGAGAGAGGATCAACAGCGCTACCAGGAAGCCGGTAAAGGCAACCGGGGCATTCAGCTCGGTTAACAGCGTTTCAAGCGGGTTTGCGTTCATCTTGGTCACAGCGATAACCGCAACCAGATGCACGATCAGCCAGACGGTGTGCCACGCGCTGCTGTGGGCCGAGGGTTTGCCGTGATGCGGATCATCGTCGTCGCCGTCATCTTCATGCTCATAGACAAACAGGCTCTGGTGCGTTTTGGTCTGGATCAGCAGGAACACGCCGTACATGGCTGCGGAAATCAGGGCAACCAGCAGCGCCTGCCCGGTGGTAAAGTTCGCCCCCGGCAGCGCCATCGGGAAGACCAGCACAATGATTGCCAGCGGGAAAAGGGCGATCAGGTACTGTTTAATCCCAAACAGATTCATATATTGGGTCGCGAATTTACGCCCGCCCAGTAACAGCGAAAAGCCCACCAGACCGCCGGTCACAATCATGATGATGGAATACAGGGTGTCGCGCATCAGCGTAGGTGCGGCGTCGCCCGTCGCCATCAGGGCGGAGATCAGGCTGACTTCGAGAATAACGACCGAAAGGCTTAAGATTAAGGAGCCGTACGGTTCGCCCAGGCGGTGGGCTAATACGTCGGCATGGCGGACTACGCTAAAGGCGCTGGTTAAGATCCCGACCAGCGCAAGGATATTGATACCAACCACCACTGGCAGTGACTGACTGCTTCCCCAGAAGAGCAGCACAGCCAGTGCCAGAACCGGGAAAATGAGTGACGTCTCCTTGTGGCGGGTCTTAACCGCCTCGTGTGCTGCTGTCATGTGCTTCTCCATCAATGCAGGTGTTGTCATTATAGATAGAATTTTAAGGTCAATAAACTAACAGAATTCTGCTATTTCCCCTTTATTTTTTACTTAATTTTACCCTTTTAGCAAAAATTTAAGGCTGATGGTCAAAAAGATCATTCTTGGAAGAATACTTCATAAATAACAGGTAATTAATATTTGTATTAATCCAAATTCTTAATCGGCGTGGCAACCTGTGGCATCGTCGTCCACACTTAACCTTTTACACAAAAGTGAGGTAAACCATGCCCTATAAATCGAAAAGCGAACTGCCCGATAGCGTACAGCACGTCCTGCCAGCCCATGCCCAGGATATCTACAAAGAAGCGTTTAACAGCGCCTGGGATCAGTATAAAGATAAAGACGACCGCCGGGATGATGCCAGCCGCGAAGAGACCGCCCATAAAGTCGCCTGGGCGGCAGTGAAAAATGATTACGAGAAAGGAGACGATGATAAGTGGCATAAAAAGAAATAGCCGCGAAACCCTTACCTGGCCCGGTTTTGACTTTTAAGGCGGTTGAACTTCCGTTGTATTGCAACTGGCCCGCGAATTGCTTATCGTTAATCCCCTGCTGGTAAAATGACCAGTAGATAATGTCGGGAAGGCGGATTACAGCGGTCGCAAGGAAGCATGCAGTGGCGGAGGTATAAAGTGTTAACGCGTGATTTCTTGATGAAAGCGGATTGTAAGACGGCATTTGGTGCTATTGAGGAATCGCTTCTCTGGTCGGCTGAACAACGTGCGGCGTCGCTCGCTGCCACGCTTTCCTGCCGTCCTGACGATGGCCCGGTATGGATCTTTGGCTATGGTTCGCTGATGTGGAACCCGGCCCTCGAATTTGTCGAATCGGCGACGGGCACGCTCCCCGGATGGCATCGCGCGTTTTGCCTGCGCCTGACCGCGGGCCGCGGCAGTGCCTGTCAGCCAGGGCGCATGCTTGCACTGAAAGAGGGCGGACGCACCACGGGCGTGGCCTACCGCCTGCCGGATGCCACACTGCAGGAGGAGCTGACGCTGCTCTGGAAGCGCGAGATGATCACCGGGTGCTACATGCCCAGCTGGTGCAAGCTGGAACTCGACGACGGCCGCACCGTCAACGCGCTGGTGTTTATCATGGACCCACGCCATCCACTGTATGAAGCCGATACCCGCACGCAGGTGATTGCTCCGCTGATCGCGGCCGCCAGCGGCCCGCTGGGCACCAACGCGCAGTACCTTTTCTCCCTCGATCAGGAGCTGACCCGCCTTGGCATGAAAGATGATTGCCTGAATGAGCTGGTGGTGAAGGTGAAAGCGCTGCTGGAAGGGAATGTGCCGGGGCTGTGCCTGACCCCGGCGGGCGCGCGTTAAGGCCTCCGCGCGTAAGAACGGTTTAAATGCGGAAATGCCCGGCCGTTTCCGCCAGATCGCCCGCCTGGCTCTGCAGGGCGCTGGCCGCAGCGGCCGACTCGACCACCAGTTCCGCGTTCTGCTGCACCATCCGATCCAGATGCGTCACCGCGTGGTTTATCTCGTGAATACCTTTCATCTGCTCACTGGTGGCGATGGAGATTTCGCGCATGATGCCCGAGACGCTGCCGATGCTGGCCCGGATCTCATTCATGCTGTCACCCGCCAGATGCACATAGCGCGATCCGGTTGCCACGCTGTTGGTGGTGGAGTCGATAAGCGATTTGATCTCTTTCGCCGCCTGCGCACTGCGGCTGGCAAGATTACGCACTTCCCCGGCCACCACGGCAAACCCACGTCCTTGCTCGCCAGCGCGCGCCGCTTCGACCGAGGCATTCAGCGCCAGAATGTTGGTCTGGAAAGCAATACCGTCAATCACGCTGGTGATATCGCCAATTTTTGCCGACGCCACCTCAATCGACTGCATGGTACTGATGGCCTGAGAGACCACCTCGCCCCCGCGTGAGGCGGCGGCGGAGGCCTTGCTCGCCTGATCGTTGGCTTGCGCCGCTGACGCATTGGACTGGGTCACCGACGCGGTGATCTGCTCTACGGCGCTGGCCGTCTCACGCAGGCTGGAGGCGGCCTGCTCGGTGCGCCCCGAAAGATCCTGGTTGCCTGCGGCAATCTCCTTCGCCGCATTCTTCACGGATGCGCTGGCATCGCGCAGTTGCACCATCACCACCGAGAGTTTGTCGCTGAAGGCGTTAAACGCTTGGGCGATTTGCGCTACCTCATCGTCGCCGTTGTCCGGCAGACGCTGGGACAGGTCATTGGTGCCGTTGGCGATGCTGTGCATCGCGTCGCGGATATCCGACAGCCTTTTCAGCAGACGGGCGATGGCAATGTGAACCACCGCGCCGCTCAGCAAGACCAGGATCACCAGCGACAGCGCAGAGGCCTTCAGCAGCGCGCGCATGCCGGAAGTGGCATCGTTGTTGTCCAGCGCTACAATCAGCATCCAGTGCGTGCCGGGAATGGCCGTCGCCACAAAGGTTTTCGCTATGCCGTTAAACGTGCCGTCGACGGGCGCACCGTTTTTCAGGGCGGCAAAATCAATCCCTTTAACGGATTCACCGAGCGGTTTGAGCGTGAGCGCCGCGTCGTTGGCGGCAATCACGGTGCCATCGCTGTCGACCAAAAGCCCGCTGCTCTCAGGCGTCGGATGAATGCCGCGCACGTTCGCCACCACGCTGTCCATGGCTACATCACCGGCAACAACCGCTTTCAGCACGCCATTCTCTTTCACCGGGACGGCAAACGTCACCACCAGCTTACCGGTGCCGGCGTCGACGTACGGGGCGGTAACCACAGGCGCGTCGGCGCTGACCACCTGCTGATACCACGGGCGGATGGTCGGGTCGTAATCCGCCGGAACCCCCGCAGGATCCGAGAACTTTGCCGTTTTGCTGGCATAGCCAACATAGACGTTTGTAAATCCACCCGCCTGCGCGAGCTGCTTAAAGGTCGGAACCGGATCGTCGCTCAGCGCCACGCTCTGCGCGGAAGCGATCACGGTCATTTTACCCTTTACCCACTCCGCAATGGCCATGTTATGGCTGGCGCTGGTGCTGGCGAGGATATCCCGCTGCGACTGCTGGTTATCCTGACGCGTGACCTGAAAGTTGATGATGGTGTTGAGAAGAAGGGCGACGACGAGACAACCCGTCGTCGCGGCGATAATGCGAGCGCGAATGGATCTGAACATAAGTGAAATACCTGCTGTGTTGTTTCCATGCCTATCGGCAATGTGGCAGGCAAACTTGATGCTGAAACCGCGTCCATTAGAAAATAATATTAAACCGGGTTTATTATTAAAAAGTTAATACTTTATCGGCGGACAGAGTCCAGTCTGCCAGCTCAACAAGCGTGCCAATTTCCACCCCGTCAATCAGCGGCAGCCCGGTGATGCCGCGCCCGTCGGTGCAGGTTTTACACAGCTTAACCGGCACGTTTTGCGCCGTCAGGATCTCGAGCATTTGCTGAATGTTGTACCCCTCGGCAGGTTTTTGCCCCTTCAGCCCGGCGGTGACCGCATCCGACATCAAAAAGAGGCGCAGTTCAGGGCGATGCTCTTTCTCGCACAGGGCGATTGCCAGGCGCAGGCTGTTAAAAAGGGATTCACTGCCGTAGGCCGCTCCGTTGGCGACAATCGTAATCTTCTGCATGGAAACTCCTGTTCGGTTAAAAGGCATGAATATTGCTTAGCTCTACGGGGAATAGGGAACCGGAGAGCGAGTATGACGATAAAGGCTGACAGTTTATCGGGCGCAAATGAATGGCTTCATCGTGCCACGGTGATGCGCCGCGAGCAGCTTAATACCCTGGCGGTTCTGGGGGCGCTGGTCAACGGCATCAGCCGACTGGTGCATATGCTACAGTGCGAGCGCGGGGCGTCAAACGTCTGGCTCTGCTCCCGGGGGCAGCTCTACGGCCCGGAATGTCGGGCCAGCAAGGCGCTGGTCGATGAAAATCTGACGGCGTTCAACCGTCAGCTTAACCTGCAAACGCCGATGCCCGGCAGCGCGGTGTGCGAACGCATTGCCGGTGCGCTGCACGCGCTGGCGTCGCTTCCGGCGCTGCGTGACGACGTCGAACGGCAAAACGTGACGGCCCCGCAGGCGATGGAACGCTACAGCCGGATACTTCGCCATCTGCTCAGTATCATTCCTCAGCTCAATGACAGCATTGACGATCCGCAAATCGCGGGCCGGTTTGTCGCACTTTATAGCCTGATGCAGGGCAAAGAGTGGGTAGGGCAGGAGCGTGCGCTGGGCGCAACGGGCTTCACGCAGGGCTTTTTTGATGATGAAACCCGCCAGCGGCTGGTGGACCGTATCGACGGGCAGCAGGCCTGCTTTGAGGTTTTTTTGTCTTACAGCCGGGCCGATGTGCAGGAGACGTTTGCGCTTAACTGTATGCCGGACCTCGAAACAGAGCAGCTCAGGCGCGTGGCCTGTACCCGTCAGCCGGCGGCGGACAAGGGAAACACTGCCCTGAGGTGGTTTGCGTTGCAGACGGCACGCCTGGAACACCTGCGCACGCTGGAGGAATTAGCCATCGCCGATCTCATGGCGATGGTGGATGAACGTATTCACGGGGCGGATGAACGCACGCTGCGGGTCTGCGAGGACAACGAGGCGTTTACCCATTTCCCGGATAAACCTCTGCTGCCGCTGGTGCGCGAGCAGGCACGTGAGATCGACAGTCTTTCCCGTCAGTTGGCCTCCCTGCGCGAAACGCTGGAGGAGCGCAAGACCATCGACAAAGCCAAAAGCATCCTGATGACGCATCACGCCATGAGCGAAGAGCAGGCGTGGACAACGCTGCGCAAAATGGCGATGGACAAAAATCAGCGCATGGTGGATATCGCCCATGCGCTGCTCACCGTGAAGAACCTCTGGCAGCCCGCGCCGAAGGCGTAGTTGCACAATCAGCGGGCATGTCATGCCTGATTGAGGTGCGCCGTGAGAGGGCAACGGGCGGGGAAGCCCTGAAAACAACAGCTTAAAACCTGGCATCCCCTTTGCATTATCAGATTAACAAAGATTGACGGTGCGCCAACGGCGGCGCATGCGTTTTCAGGATAAAGGCGTCCAGCGGTGCTCCGGCATCGACGGGCGCTTTTTTTTGGCTTTTTTTCGGGAGTGGTTATGGCGGATTTGTCGAGACGACGGTTTTTGCAGGCCAGCATGCTGGCGAGCGGCGCAATGCTGTTACCCGGCATCATGCAGGCCGCGTGGGCGGCGGGGTCGGACAGGCCGGAGCAGCAGACGGTGCGGATCGGGTTTATCCCGCTCACCGACTGCGCGCCGGTGGTTATCGCGGCGCTGAAGGGGTTTGATAAAAAGTACGGCATCACCATCGTGCCGACCAAAGAGGCGAGCTGGGCGGCTGTACGCGACAAACTGGTTGCCGGTGAACTGGATGCCGCACACATTCTTTACGGCCTGCTGTACGGGCTTGAGCTGGGCATCGCCGGCAAGCCGCAGGAGATGGCAAACCTGATGACCCTTAACCAGAACGGCCAGGCGATCACGCTCTCAAGCGATCTGGCAGAGAAGGGCGTGCGCGATCTCGACGGGCTGAAAAAGCGGGTCGCTCAGCAGCCTCCCGGCACTTACACCTTTGCCCACACCTTCCCGACGGGCACCCACGCCATGTGGCTGTACTATTGGCTGGCAAGCGCCGGGATCAATCCGTTTGACGATGTGCGTACCGTGGTGGTGCCGCCCCCGCAAATGGTGATGAACATGCGCATTGGCAACATGGTCGGTTTTTGCGTCGGTGAGCCGTGGAACGCGCGCGCCATTAATGACCGCATCGGGTTTACCGCCGCCACCTCCCAGTCCATCTGGGCCGATCACCCGGAAAAAATCCTCGGCACCCGCCGCGCCTGGGTGGAGAAGAACCCGCATACCGCACGGGCGCTGGTGAGCGCGGTGCTGGAAGCCGCCCGCTGGATAGACGCCTCGCCGGAAAACAAACGCGAAACCGCGCAGATCCTCTCCCGTCGGGCATGGCTTAACTGCAAAGAGCAGTATCTCACCGGGCGAATGCTGGGCGAGTACGACAACGGACTGGGGCAGCGCTGGCAGGATGACCACCCGATTCGCTTCTTCAATGACGGGGCCGTCAGCTACCCGTATCTCTCCGACGGCACCTGGTTCTTAACCCAGTTCCGCCGCTGGGGCTTGCTAAAGTCCGCCCCGGACTATAACGCCATCGCGCAACGCATCAACCAGACCGCGGTCTGGCAGGACGCGGCAACCGCCGTCGGCGGCATCTCCACGCCGTCATCACCGCTTCGCAGCAGCACGTTGATGGACGGTACCGTCTGGAACGGCACCGATCCGGACGGTTACGCCAACCGCTTCGCTATTCACCGTAAAGGGGCCTGATTATGTCGCATCTGCAAAATACACAGCCACAAGAGACGCCGGTCAGCGCTGAGGTGATCGCGCTGCCACCGGTGCCGGTTCGCCGCCGTGGACCGGGGTTTACGCGCCGGATGAATGACCTCCTGCAACGTGTTATCCCGGCATTTCTCGGTCTCGGGCTGATGGTGGTGCTCTGGCAGCTCGCCGCCATTAACAGTAAAGGCTTTCCGACGCCGCTCAGCACCCTGGATTCAGCGTTAACCCTGTTTGCCGATCCTTTCTACCGCGACGGACCGAATGATATGGGCATCGGCTGGAACGTGCTGGCCTCGCTCCAGCGCGTGGCCGTGGGCTTTGGCCTGGCGGCGATAGCCGGTATTCCGCTGGGCTTTCTGATTGGCCGCTTCACCTTTTTCTCGCGCATGTTCAACCCGCTGATTGCGCTGCTGCGCCCCGTCAGCCCGCTGGCCTGGCTGCCCATCGGCCTGCTGCTGTTCCAGAAAGCGGAGCCTGCCTCCAGCTGGACCATTTTCATCTGCTCCATCTGGCCGATGGTGATCAACACCGCCGAAGGGGTGCGCCGGATCCCGCAGGATTACCTTAACGTCGCCCGCGTGCTGCAGCTTTCCGAATGGACCATCCTGCGCCGCATTCTTTTCCCAGCGGTATTGCCTGCGGTACTGACCGGCGTGCGTCTGTCGATAGGGATCGCCTGGCTGGTGATTGTCGCCGCCGAAATGCTGTCCGGTGGTGTGGGGATCGGCTTCTGGATCTGGAACGAGTGGAACAACCTCAACGTTGAAAACATTCTCATCGCCATCGTCATCATTGGTGTGGTCGGGCTGATGCTGGAGCAGGGGCTGATGCTGATCGCCCGCCGTTTTAGCTGGCAGGAAAAATAAGGAGTGACTATGAAACCGTTAATTCAGGTGCAGGCCGTGAGCCAGCGCTTTTCCACCGCCAGCGGTGAGTTTCTGGCGCTGCAAAACGTCTCGTTTGATATCCATGAAGGGGAAACCGTCAGCCTGATTGGTCACTCCGGGTGCGGTAAATCCACGCTGCTGAACCTTATCGCGGGGATCGCATTGCCGACGGAGGGCGGGATTATCTGCGATAACCGTGAAATCGCCGGGCCGGGGCCAGAGCGGGCGGTGGTGTTTCAGAACCACTCGCTGCTGCCGTGGCTCACCTGCTTCGACAACGTGGCGCTGGCGGTGGACCAGGTGTTTCGCCGCACCATGAGTAAGGCCGAGCGCAGGGAGTGGATCGAACACAATCTCGATCGCGTGCAGATGGGCCATGCGCTGCACAAGCGTCCGTCGGAGATCTCCGGTGGGATGAAACAGCGCGTTGGTATCGCCCGCGCGCTGGCGATGAAGCCCAAAGTGTTGCTGATGGATGAGCCTTTCGGCGCGCTGGATGCCCTGACCCGCGCGCACCTTCAGGACTCGGTGATGAAAATTCAGCAGGCGCTGAACACCACCATCGTGCTTATCACCCATGATGTCGACGAGGCGGTGCTGCTCTCCGACCGTGTGCTGATGATGACCAACGGCCCGGCGGCCACCGTCGGGGAGATCCTCCAGGTTGACCTGCCGCGTCCGCGAAACCGGGTGCAGCTGGCTGACGACAGCCGCTATCACCACATGCGCCAGCAGATCCTGCATTTCCTCTATGAAAAACAGCCTAAGGCGGCGTAACGAGGAGGCCACGATGCGACTGGTGATTATCGGTAATGGAATGGCAGCAACGCGGCTGATTGCCTCCCTGACGGAGCGCGCGCCCGGTCGCTTTGCCATCACGGTCATTGGCGACGAGCCTGAGCACGCCTACAACCGCATCCAGCTTTCGCCGGTGCTTGGCGGGGAAAAACAGGCGGCGACCCTTCGCCTGCAGGACGATGACTGGTATCGCCAGCGCGGCGTCACCGTCCACAGAGGGGAAAAGGCAATTGCAGTGGACAGGGTGCGGCGGGAAGTGCACACCCGGCACCAGACCCTGCGTTGGGATGAACTGGTCTTTGCCACCGGGTCACAGCCCTTTGTGCCGCCGATACCCGGGCTTGAGGCGCCGCACGTCTTCACGTTTCGCACCCTTGAGGATACCCGCGCGATTCTCGCCACGGACGGTCCTTCGGTGGTGTTGGGCGGCGGCGTGCTGGGCGTCGAGGCGGCTGCCGCGCTGGCGCGAAACGGTGACAACGTCACGCTGGTGCATCGCGGGCCGTGGCTGATGGATCAGCAGCTTGACCAGCAGGCAGGGCTGTTGCTGGAAGAGGCGCTGGCGGCGCGCGGCGTTCGCTGCGAACTCTCAACCGGGATCGCAGCCGTGGCTGCCGACTCCGTCACGTTGCTTAACCAGCGGCGACTTGATGCCGCTCGCGTTGTTCTCGCCACCGGCGTTCAGCCCGACGTCGCCCTGGCAAAGGCCAGCGGTCTGCGCTGCGCCCGGGGCATTGTGGTTAACCATCAGATGCAAACCTCCGTCCCGCAGGTGAGCGCCATAGGCGAATGCTGCGAAATTGACGGGCAGACGTTTGGCCTGGTCGCCCCCTGTCTAGCCCAGGCGGATATCCTCGCCGCCCGGCTTGCCGGAGAGGTGGCGTCACCCTTTGCGCTGACCGACGGCGGCATGCGCCTCAAGGTTACCGGCGTGGAGTTGTTCACCGCCGGACGCGCGGCCATGCAGCCTGACGATGTGGTCTGGAGCACGTGGGACCCGCTGACCCGGCACTACCGGCGTTTACTGATCCATCGCGGCGCGCTGGCAGGGGTGCTGCTGATGGGGGACTGCCGCAGCGCGGCGACATTTACCGATTTACTGGCTACGGCTGCTCCCGCACGCGTGGACTGGCTGTTCGATCAATTCACGACGACGCAACCGCAGGTTGCAGGACACAACGCTATGACAAAACCTACGCTGGTGGTGGTTGGACACGGTATGGTCGGCCATCATTTCCTTGAAGAGTGCGTTAACCGTAACGTGCACACGGCTTATCAGATTGTGGTCTTTGGCGAAGAGCGCCATGCCGCTTACGACCGCGTCCACTTGTCAGAGTATTTTGGCGGGCGCAGCGCCGACTCCCTCTCGCTGGTTGAAGGCAATTTCTTTGCCGATAACGGCATTGAGCTGCGCCTGTCGCAGCAGGTGGTGGCTATCGATCGCGACGCGCGCGTAGTGCGAACCGCCAGCGGGCACGAAACCCACTGGGACAAACTGGTGCTCGCCACCGGCTCGTATCCGTTCGTCCCGCCGGTGCCGGGCAACGATCTGCCGGGCTGCTTTGTCTACCGCACCCTCGACGACCTCGATAGTATTGCCGCACGGGCTAAGCATGCGCGTCGTGGTGTGGTGATCGGCGGCGGCCTGCTGGGGCTGGAGGCCGCCAACGCCCTCAGGCAGCTTGGGCTTAAGACCGACGTGGTGGAGTTCGCGCCCAATCTGATGGCGGTGCAGCTCGATAACGACGGCGCGGCAATGCTGCGTAAGAAAATAGAGGCGCTCGGCGTAGGAGTCTACACCGGGAAAGCCACCACTGAGATTGCGCGCACCGATGACGGTCTGGCTCTGCGTTTCGCCGACGGTGGCACGCTTGAAACGGATATCGTGGTCTTTTCCGCCGGGATCCGCCCGCAGGATGCGCTGGCGCGCAGCAGCGGCCTGACGACAGGCGAGCGCGGAGGGATTGGCATTGATGACCAGTGCCGGACATCCGATCCCGATGTGTTCGCCGTCGGGGAGTGCGCGCTGTGGGAGGGTAAAATCTTCGGCCTGGTGGCACCGGGATACCAGATGGCGCGCGTCGCGGCGGCGGCGCTGGCAGGAGAAGAAACACAGTTTACGGGTGCCGACATGAGCACCAAACTGAAGCTGCTCGGCGTGGACGTGGCCTCGTTTGGCGATGCCCATGGCCGTACGTCGGGGGCGTTAAGCTACCAGTGGACCCACGGCCCGCAGCAAGTCTATAAAAAAATTGTGGTCAGCCACGACGGGAAAACCCTGCTCGGTGGCGTGCTGGTGGGCGATGCCGGTGAATATGCCACCCTGGTGCAGATGATGCTTAACGGGATTAGCCTGCCGAAAGAGCCGGAAACGCTGATTCTGCCTGCGTTGTCCGGCAGTGCGCCAAAAGCGCTGGGCGTCGCGGCGCTGCCGGAAAACGCGCAGATCTGTTCCTGCCATAACGTCAGCAAAGGTGATATCTGCCGGGCCGTGAGCGACGGCGCGATGGATATGGGAGCCATTAAACAGTGCACCAAAGCGGCTACGGGCTGCGGCGGCTGTAGTGCCCTGGTTAAACAGGTGATGGAGTTCCAGCTTGCCGGGCAGGGCGTGGAGGTGAAAAAGGATATCTGCGAACACTTCCCGTACTCGCGACAGGAGATCTACCACCTCGTTCGCGTGAATCATATACGCACCTTCGAACAACTGATTGGTCGCTATGGTCACGGGCACGGGTGTGAAATTTGCAAACCGCTGGTCGGCTCGGTGCTGGCCTCGTGCTGGAACGAGTATCTGCTTAAACCGGCACATCTGCCGCTGCAGGACACCAACGACCGCTACTTTGCCAACATCCAGAAAGACGGTACCTACTCCATCGTGCCGCGTATGCCTGCCGGGGAGGTCTCTGCCGACGGGCTGATTGCCATCGGCCAGATTGCGAAGCGCTACAGCCTGTACAGTAAGATCACCGGCGGGCAGCGTATCGACCTGTTTGGCGCGACGCTCGACCAGCTGCCGGCGATCTGGCAGGCGCTGGTGGAGGCCGGGTTTGAGACCGGGCACGCCTACGGTAAGTCGCTGCGCACGGTGAAATCCTGCGTGGGGTCCACCTGGTGTCGCTACGGCGTGCAGGACTCCACGGGTCTCGCGGTAAAACTGGAGCACCGCTACAAAGGCCTGCGGGCACCGCATAAGATAAAAATGGCGGTTTCCGGCTGTACCCGCGAGTGCGCCGAGGCGCAGAGCAAAGATGTCGGGGTGATCGCCACGGACAAAGGCTGGAATCTCTACCTTTGCGGCAACGGCGGGATGAAACCGCGCCACGCGGATCTCTTCGCCAGCGACCTGGATGAAGAGACGCTGATCCGCACCGTCGACCGCTTCCTGATGTTCTATATCCGCACGGCGGATCGCCTGCAGCGCACCAGCACCTGGATGGACAATCTTGAGGGCGGCCTCGACTATCTGCGCCAGGTCATTCTTGATGACAGCCTTGGCATTGCGCACGAACTGGAGCAGGAGATGGCCCGCGTGGTGGACACCTACCAGTGCGAATGGCAAACCACGCTCAGCGATCCAAACCGCCTGGCGCTGTTCCGCACCGAAGTGAACAGTCAGCCCACGGATGAAAACAAACGCTGGCAGGCGATCTGCGGACTGGAGGATATTCCCGAGCAGGCGGGGATCGGCGCGCGCCTGGGGCGGAAATCGATCGCGCTGTTCCGCTTTGGTCAGTCGGTTTATGCCCTTGATGACCGCGAGCCGGGCAGCCGCGCCAACGTGCTCTCGCGCGGTATTCTGGGCGATGCGGGCGGCGAACCCGTGGTGATCTCGCCCCTGTATAAGCTGCGTATTCGCCTGCGCGACGGGCGTCAGTTTGACAGCGGCGAGCCTGCCGTGCGCGCGTGGCCGGTAAAAATTGAGAACGGCAAAGTGTGGGTGGGCAACGAAGAGCTGGTTATGCGCGCGGAGGCATCATGAACGAGACCCGGACCACGTGCCCCTACTGCGGGGTGGGCTGCGGGGTGATTGCCCGAACGGAAGGTGAAAAGGTTACCGTGCGCGGCGACGAGCGCCATCCCGCCAACTATGGCAGGCTCTGCGTGAAAGGCTCGGCGTTAGGGGAAACCACCGGCCTGCAGGGGCGCTTATTGCGGCCCGTCGTCGACGGCCAGGAGGCCGACTGGCCGCAGGCGGTGCACAACGCGGGCGAGCGGTTGCGGGACATTATCGACCGCTATGGCCCTCAGGCGGTGGCCTTTTACGCCTCCGGCCAGTTGCTCACCGAAGATTACTACGCGGCCAACAAGCTGATGAAGGGGTTTATCGGCGCGGCCAATATCGATACCAACTCCCGCCTGTGTATGTCCTCCGCCGTCGTGGGCTACAAGCGGGCGTTTGGCGAAGACGTGGTGCCGTGCAGTTACGAGGACATCGAAAACAGCGATCTGGTGGTGCTGGTCGGGTCGAACGCGGCCTGGACGCATCCGGTGCTGTATCAGCGGCTGGTGCAGGCGCGCCAGAGTCATCCGGCGATGAGGGTGGTGGTGATCGATCCGCGTAAAACCGCCACCTGCGATATCGCCGACCTGCATCTGGCGCTCAGACCCGGCAGCGACGCCGGGCTGTTCGTCGGCCTGCTCAATCGCATCCAGGGAACCGCTGACTGGCCGGCTGAGCGGGTAGCGGAATTTTGCGATCTTTCAGCCGCAGCGATTAACCAGTTTTACGACATGTTTATCACCGCACCCCGCGTCATCACGCTTTACACCATGGGGATCAACCAGTCGGCCAGCGGCAGTGATAAATGTAACGCCATCATTAACGTGCATCTCGCCAGCGGCAAATTCGCCCGGCAGGGCTGCGGCCCGTTTTCTCTGACCGGTCAGCCAAATGCCATGGGGGGCCGGGAAGTGGGCGGGCTGGCGAATCAACTGGCGGCACATATGCATTTCGAATCGGACGATCTCGCGCGGGTCGCCCGCTTCTGGGGAACGGAACGGCTGGCGCAAACGCCGGGGCTGATGGCGGTGGAGTTATTCGACGCCATCGCGCGAGGGGAGGTGAAAGCGGTGTGGATCATGGGCACCAACCCTGCGGTGTCGATGCCGGACAGCCACGCCGTGTGTCAGGCGCTGGCAGCCTGCCCGCTGGTAATCGTTTCTGAGGTCATGCAGGAGACAGATACCAGCCGGTTCGCCCACATTCGCTTCCCGGCGCTGGGATGGGGAGAGAAAAACGGAACGGTGACCAACTCGGAGCGTCGCATCTCGCGCCAGCGTTCCTTTCTGCCCGCACCCGGCGAGGCGAAAGCAGACTGGTGGATTATCGCGCAGGTGGCCACGGCCCTCGGCCACGGCGCGGCGTTTGGCTGGGAACATCCCCATGAGATTTTTTGCGAGCATGCCGCGCTGACCGCCTTTGAGAACAACGGCAAGCGGGCGCTAAACCTGCAGGCGCTTGTCGCCCTGACGCGCGAGGCGTGGGATGACCTGGAACCGTACCAGTGGCCGACAGGGGCGTTCCCGCGCCGGGACATCGTACCGGTAGAGCCTCAGCCACACGGCGCAACGCCGGATGTGCTCTATCCGCTGGTGCTGAACACCGGACGCATCCGCGATCAGTGGCATACCATGACCCGCACGGGCCACGTCCCCAGGCTGATGCAGCACATTGCCGAGCCGCAGGTTGAGGTGTGTCCGACCGACGCGTTGCGTTTTGCCCTGCACGACGGCGGGCTGGCGCGGATCAGCTCGCCGCGCGGTGTGATGGTCGCCAGAGTGTGCATCACTACCCACCCGCGCGAAGGGGAACTGTTTGCCCCGATGCACTGGAACAACCAGTTTGCCCGGCAGGGCAAGGTGAACGCCCTTATTGCCGGGCGTTGCGACCCGTTATCCGGCCAGCCGGAGAGCAAGCAAACCGCCGTGCGGATCGCGCCCTGGCAGCCCGCCTGGCAGGGCGAGTTGTATGCCCGCGAAATGCCCGCGCTGCCGCCTTTCGTACACGGGTGGCGCAAGGCAACACGGCTGACGGTCGCGGGAGATAAGCCGCTGCTGGCGTGGGCTATTGATTACAGCACCGCGCAGGGCTGGCAGGTACAAATTGCCCGTGCCGGTGAGCGGGGGAGCGTACTGGCCTGGCACGACGGGGCACTGATGCTCGGCTTCTGGGAAAGCACCCGTTTACCGGAACTGGCGCACGGGTTTATCGAAGAGGCGTTCCGCGCCGCCCCCGTTCAGCTGGCGGAACGTCATGCGTTGCTCCACGGCCAGCCGCCCGGCGCACGCCTGGATCCGGGGCGCATCATCTGTAGCTGTTTTAACGTCGGCGAAAACACCATTCGCGAGGCGATTGCTGGTGGCTGCGATTCCGCTGCGGCGCTGGGGGTAAAGCTGCGCTGTGGGACCAACTGCGGATCCTGCGTGCCGGAGCTGAAAGGCTTCTTTGGGGTGAAGGCGTAAAGGCGGTGGGCGTTTCAGGTTATTCCTGAAATTCGCGTTCAGGCTGTATTTCTTCGCCCGGGACGTTAAGCTATAACCGTCTTCTTACTCAAACAGGCGCTTATCACGACGTTGATGGTTGTATCGCCCCGCATTCGTTCGCTGTTTTTCCTTCCTCTCCTGTCGGCCGGAGCCGTTTACGGTGCGCCGAATTCCTTTGTCCAGCAGGCGCAAAATCCGTTTGATAACAACGGAGATTCGCTGCCGGACCTCGGACTTGCCAAACCCACCTCAGAAGGCGAAAAGCACCTCGCCGAAATGGCAAAGGCGTTTGGCGAGGCCAGCATGACCGATAACGGCTTGACGACGAGCGAGCAGGCCCGGCAGTTTGCGTTTGGCAAGGTGCGTGATGCGGTGAGCGGCGAGGTGAATGAGCAGATTGAATCCTGGCTTTCGCCCTGGGGCAACGCCAGCGTCAATGTGCGGGTGGACGATAACGGAACCTTCAACGGCAGCAGCGGGAGCTGGTTTATCCCCTGGAACGATAACAACCGCTATCTGAGCTGGAGTCAGCTTGGCCTGACGCAGCAAACCGACGGGCTGGTAAGCAACGCCGGGGTCGGCCAGCGCTGGGTCGCCGGAAACTGGCTGCTGGGCTACAACACCTTTTATGACAACCTGCTGGACGAAAATCTTCAGCGCGCCGGGCTGGGGGCAGAGGCCTGGGGGCAAAACCTGCGGCTTTCCGCCAACTACTATCAGCCGTTTGCCGGCTGGCGAGACGATTCAGACGTGCAGGAGCAGCGTATGGCCCGCGGGTACGACGTCACGGCCAAAGCCTGGCTGCCGTGGTTCCATCATCTGAATACCAGCGTCAGCTTCGAGCAGTATTTTGGCGACAGCGTGGATCTCTTTAACAGCGGAACCGGCTATCACAATCCGATGGCGGTCAATCTGGGGCTGGACTACACCCCCGTGCCGCTGGTGACAATCTCTGCCGCCCACAAGCAGGGGGAGAGCGGGGTCAGCCAGAACAACCTTGGGCTGAAGCTCAACTATCGGTTTGGCGTACCGCTGGCGAAGCAGTTGTCTGCCGGAGAGGTGGCGGCAACGCGATCGCTTCGGGGCAGCCGCTATGATCCTGCCGAACGTAACAGCCTGCCGGTAATGGAGTTCCGCCAGCGCAAAACGCTGTCGGTCTACCTGGCGACGCCGCCGTGGGATTTAAAAGGTGGCGAAACGGTGATGCTCAAGCTGCAGATCCGCAGCACGCACGGTATTCGTCAGCTTCACTGGCAGGGAGATACGCAGGCGCTGAGCCTGACGTCGCCGGCCAACAGTACCAGCAGCGACGGCTGGAGCATTATTATCCCGGCATGGGACGCGCGCGAAGGGGCGACCAACCGCTGGCGGCTGTCGGTAGTGGCGGAAGATAAAGACGGGCAGCGCGTCTCTTCCAATGAGATCACGCTAACGGTGGTGCAGCCGCTTGTGGTCATGCCTGACGACGACCCGCGGTGGAAGCTGCTGCCGGATGACTGAAATTAAAAAATACGCTCCTGATGAACCCACACGGCGGCTTCAACGCGGGATTTTAACTTCATTTTTTTCAGCATGTGCTTCACATGCACTTTAACCGTGCTTTCGGTGATGTCGAGGCGACGAGCGATCATCTTGTTCGGCAGCCCCTGGGCAATCAGCTTGAGGATGTCGCGCTCGCGCGGGGTAAGCTGGCTGACGTCGCGGTCAGAGGTGGCGCGGTTCGCGCGTAAGCTGGCGGCCAGCACCGGGGTTAACGCTTCGCTCAGAACCATTTCACCGGCGGCGGCCTGCTGCAGCGCCTTGAGCAGATCTTCTGGCTCCATATCTTTCAGCAGATAACCGTCCGCGCCGCGCTTCAGCGCCGTGACCACGTCTTCTTCATGGTTCGACACGCTGAACACCACCACGCGCCCGGAAAGCGATTTTTCACGCAGCTTGTCGAGCGTCTCCAGGCCGTTCATGCCTGGCATATTAAGATCGAGCAGGATCAAATCAGGATCGAGCGATTCGGCAAGCTCAATACCCTGTTCGCCGTTGCTGGCTTCGCCGACGACGGTAATATCCGGTGCCATGCTGACGAGCTGTTTCACGCCGGTACGCAGCATCGGATGATCGTCGATCAACAGGATAGAGGCCGGTTCCTGATTAGTCATGGTTTTCTCCTTGAGAAGTGATAAGGGACTTTTCGGGTATAAAAGTGACCACTACTTCGGTACCACCAGACTCTCCCCGGCGAACCTGGCAATCACCGCGCAGGCTTTGCGCGCGGTCTCGCATGATGATTAAACCATAGTGGTTAGTTCTCTCGGCATTTTCCGGCACGCCGCAGCCGTTATCCTGAACCGTGAGCCTGACCTGATTATCATGCGGGCTGACGGTGACGGTGACCGCCGTCGCGTTAGCATGTTTGAGCACGTTGCTCAGCGCTTCACGGGCGATTTGCAGTAAATGGATGGCCTGATGGGATGGCACAAACCGCGGCGGCAGCTGGTAATCCAGTTTCACCGGAAACCCCAGTCGGGCGCTAAATTCCTGGCAGCTGGACTCCAGCGCGGGGCGCAGGCCAGGCTCGGTGAGTTGCAGGCGGAACGTGGTAAGCAGTTCTCGCAACTGCACCCAGGAGGTGTTCAGCTCGTTGCGGATCTGGCTCAGGAGCTGTTTGTTGCTCTCGGGCATCCCGGTGTCCTGCATCTGCAGACAGCTTACCTGCATTTTCATGCAGGAGAGAGACTGGGCGATAGAGTCGTGCAGCTCGCGGGCGATGGTGGCACGCTCCTCCATTACGATCAGCTGCTGCTGTTTTTCCTGATGCCGGTCAAGCGCCAGGGTGGCCGTCAGCTGTTCCACCAGCGTATCAACCAGCTGCTGCTGATCGTGGCTGAGATGTCGGCCTGCCGGCAGCGTAGCCAGTAAGATCCCGTATTGCGTATGGCTGTCGGTCAGACGCCACTTCAGCGTGGTCCCGCTGGTGGAGAGCGGCGGCAGACCGCGCGGGCAGAGGTGACACCCTTTCTCATCGCAGGAGAGATCGGACTGGCAGGTGAACTCCTGATGGTTTTCTTCGTCTTCCACGTCGTAAACGCGCAGTTCGAGGTCGTGGAGCATCGTCAGGTTTTGCAGGCCGTTAAGCACCGGCGAGAGCCGCTCGCACAGCGGAACCTGCATATGCAGGCGACGGTTTGCCTGCCACAGAAACGAGAGGATTTCGTTTTTCTGCTCAAGCCCGGCTGTTTTTTCCTGCACGCGCTGCTCCAGCACGGCGTAACTCTCGGACAGCTCCTCGGACATGGTGTTGAGGGCCTGTCCCAGCATCGCCATTTCGTTACGGCCACTGATGTGGGCGCGCTGGGAAAAATCGCGCTCGGCAACCGCCCGGGCCATCGCCAGCAGCTGTTTCCAGGGATTCAGCAGGCGCGCGCGCAGCCAGACGATGGTGAAGATCAGCAGCAGGCCCATAAATGCCGCCATCGCCCGGTGGACCATGACCACCCGGTCAATACGCAGTTCGGTCGTTTGATCAAAAGAGGAGACCAGCTTATCAATGCGTGAGACAAAACCGGCCACGTCCTGGGCCACGGTTTCGGGGCTTTTTGCCCGCTTTAACCCTGGCTCCAGCTGGGAGTGCCAGTAGTGTTGTAAGGATTTCAGCTGCGGCTCTTGCCCGTCGCGGATCGCGGCTTTTTCCAGTTCAGGGCTAAAGGCCGTGCGCTCCATGTCGTCGATCAGCGTCTGGTGCGCAGGCTTCAGCGGCACCGAGGCCAGCAGACGGTAACTCTGCATGCGTAGCGAGCCTGCCTCGTTGATGGCATGCGCATTACCCTGTACCCCCTGTACCAGCCAGCCAGAGATAGCCATGCCGGTCACGCCAATGGCGGTAGACAGCAAAACGATAAGCGCAAGCTGGTTGACCAGCGTCAGCGGGGATAAACATCTTTTTAACATAGGCTTGCCGGGCTCCTGACGTGACCTGACTGCAGGAATGGCGCTATTCTGTTCCATACCCTGGAGTATACCCATACCAATAAAGGATTACCCCTAAATTGCCAACGGAGTAAGGGCAGGGAGGAGGGGATGAACGTAAAACGTCATTACCGTGAAAAACCACACCTTTTTTGCCGAAAACCTCTACTCACTAAGGGTAATGACTTTTTTTTCGCCGCAAATCCACCCACTTTTCCTTTGATTTATATCAACTTACCGCCGCCCTAAAACCCTAATGTTTGCAGCATCATTCGAGAATCAGAGGTGTCTATGAGTCACTCATCCGCTCCCGAAAGGGAAACCGGTGCCGTCATTACTGAATGGCGTCCGGAGGATCCGGCGTTCTGGCAACAGCGCGGCCATCGTATTGCAAGCCGAAATCTGTGGATTTCCGTTCCGTGTCTGCTGTTAGCATTTTGCGTATGGATGTTGTTCAGTGCTGTGGCGGTTAACCTGCCGAAAGTCGGCTTTACGTTTACCACCGATCAGCTGTTTATGTTAACCGCGCTGCCGTCGCTCTCAGGCGCATTGCTGCGTGTGCCTTACGCCTTTATGGTTCCTGTTTTTGGCGGTCGTCGCTGGACGGCATTCAGCACCGGCATCATGATCGTTCCCTGCGTCTGGCTCGGCTTTGCGGTGCAGGACACGTCCACGCCGTTTAGCGTCTTCGTGGTAATCTCTCTGCTGTGCGGCTTTGCTGGCGCAAACTTTGCTTCCAGTATGGCAAACATCAGCTTCTTCTTCCCGAAAGCGAAGCAGGGCGGCGCGCTGGGTATTAACGGCGGTCTGGGCAACATGGGCGTGAGCGTCATGCAGCTGATCGCGCCGCTGGCGATCTCCGTTTCCATCTTCGCGGCCTTCGGCGGCGGTGGCGTAACGCAGCCGGACGGCTCATCGCTGTTCCTGCAGAACGCGGCCTGGATCTGGGTACCGTTCCTGGTGATCTTCACCCTGGCGGCCTGGTTCTTTATGAACGATCTGTCCGCGTCTAAAGCATCGCTGAGCGAGCAGCTGCCGGTGCTGAAGCGCGGCCACCTGTGGGTGATGGCGCTGCTGTATCTGGCAACCTTCGGTTCATTCATCGGTTTCTCCGCGGGCTTTGCGATGCTGTCCAAGACCCAGTTCCCGGATATTCAGATCCTGCAGTTCGCCTTCTTCGGTCCGTTCGTTGGTGCCCTGGCACGTTCTGTCGGTGGGATGATTTCCGACCGTCTGGGCGGGACGCGCGTGACGCTGGTGAACTTTGTGGTGATGGCTGTCTTCTGTGCGCTGTTGTTCCTGACGCTGCCAGCTGATGGTCAGGGCGGGAACTTCACTGCCTTCTTCGGCGTGTTCATGGTGCTGTTCCTGACGGCCGGGCTGGGCAGTGCGTCCACCTTCCAGATGATCTCCGTTATCTTCCGTAAGCTGACGATGGATCGTGTGAAAGCGCAGGGCGGAAGCGAAGAGCAGGCCATGCGTGAAGCCGCAACCGACACCGCTGCCGCGCTGGGCTTTATCTCTGCGATTGGCGCGATTGGTGGCTTCTTCATTCCGAAGGCGTTCGGTATCTCTCTGGACCTGACCGGGTCGCCAGCGGGCGCAATGAAAGTATTCCTCGTATTCTATATCGCCTGCGTGGCTATCACGTGGCTGGTATACGGCCGTAATACTAAGAAAAATAAGTAAGTTTGATTATCCGTTAACGCGGCCAGCGTGCCGCGTTTTTTTTGACCACTCATTAGTTACAACATACTTATCAGGTCTCATTGATACGCCCAGGGTAATACCGCGATCGCCATCACTTTGCAGGAGTGTCTACCCCCTAATACCTAAGATGTTAAAAAATGCCAAGTGAAGCAGAGGATAAAAGTATTTTTATCTTAATAATCAGTTACATAAAAAATAAAAAATCCTACCGCTTTGGTGGTAGTTGGTCTAATACCACCCCCGGAAGACCCCGCCTGCCTTGATCGTTATCAATTCTTGTCATCTATCAGAGCGTTACCTTCGCTGCAAATCAGCAATGTCGATTTAGAGAGCCACAGGCTCCACACAGGAGATACCCGATGAGCAAATTTTTGGACCGGTTTCGCTACTTCAAACAGAAGGGTGAAACTTTTGCCGATGGGCACGGCCAGGTTCTGGAGACTAACCGGGACTGGGAAGACGGTTACCGTCAGCGCTGGCAGCATGACAAAGTCGTGCGTTCTACCCACGGCGTAAACTGCACAGGTTCATGTAGCTGGAAGATTTTCGTCAAAAATGGTCTGGTGACCTGGGAAGTTCAGCAAACCGATTATCCACGCACGCGTCCTGACCTGCCGAACCATGAACCGCGCGGCTGTCCACGTGGTGCCAGCTACTCCTGGTACCTCTACAGCGCTAACCGCCTGAAATACCCGCTGATGCGTAAACGCCTGATGAAAATGTGGCGTGAGGCGAAGGTTCAGCATAGCGATCCCGTTGCGGCGTGGGCGTCCATTATTGAAGACGCAGATAAAGCGAGAAGCTTTAAGCAGGCGCGTGGTCGCGGCGGCTTCGTGCGTTCCTCCTGGAAAGAAGTCAACGAGCTGATTGCCGCCTCTAACGTCTATACCGTTAAGACCTACGGCCCGGACCGCGTGGCAGGCTTCTCGCCGATCCCGGCGATGTCGATGGTCTCTTATGCGTCCGGTGCGCGCTATCTCTCCCTGATTGGCGGTACCTGTCTGAGCTTCTACGACTGGTATTGCGATTTACCGCCAGCGTCTCCGCAGACCTGGGGTGAGCAGACTGACGTTCCTGAATCTGCAGACTGGTATAACTCCAGCTACATCCTCGCCTGGGGTTCAAACGTACCGCAGACCCGTACCCCGGATGCCCACTTCTTTACCGAAGTGCGTTACAAAGGCACCAAAACCGTTGCCATCACCCCGGACTACGCTGAAATCGCCAAGCTGTGCGACCTGTGGCTGGCACCGAAGCAGGGTACCGATGCCGCGATGGCGCTGGCGATGGGCCACGTCATGCTGCGTGAGTTCCACCTCGATAAACCGAGCCAGTACTTCACCGACTACGTGCGTCGCTACACCGATTTCCCGATGCTGGTCATGCTCGAAGAGCGTGATGGCTACTATGCCGCGGGCCGCATGCTGCGCGCCGCCGATCTGGTGGATGCTCTCGGTCAGGAAAATAACCCTGAGTGGAAAACCGTTGCCTGTAACAGCAATGGCGAGCTGGTTGCGCCAAACGGCTCTATCGGCTTCCGCTGGGGCGAAAAAGGCAAGTGGAACCTGGAGCAGCGCGACGGCACGTCTGGTGAAGAAACCGAGCTGCGTCTCAGCATGCTGGGTAGCCAGGATGAGATCGCTGACGTTGGCTTCCCGTACTTCGGCGGCGAAGGCACCGAGCACTTCAACAAGGTTGCGCTGCAGGACGTGCTGATGCACAAACTGCCGGTGAAACGCCTGCAGCTGGCGGATGGCTCCACCGCGCTGGTCACGACCGTATACGACCTGACCATGGCGAACTACGGTCTGGAACGCGGTCTGAACGATGAAAACTGCGCAACCAGCTATGACGACGTGAAAGCGTACACCCCGGCCTGGGCTGAGCAGATCACCGGCGTTCCGCGCGCGCAAATCACCCGCATCGCCCGTGAGTTTGCGGAGAATGCGGATAAGACCCACGGTCGTTCAATGATTATCGTTGGCGCAGGTCTGAACCACTGGTACCACCTCGATATGAACTATCGTGGTCTTATCAACATGCTGATCTTCTGTGGCTGTGTAGGCCAGAGCGGCGGCGGTTGGGCACACTATGTTGGTCAGGAAAAACTGCGTCCGCAGACCGGATGGCAGCCGCTGGCGTTTGCGCTTGACTGGCAGCGTCCGGCTCGCCACATGAACAGCACCTCCTACTTCTATAACCACTCCAGCCAGTGGCGCTACGAGACGGTGACCGCACAGGAACTGCTGTCGCCAATGGCGGATAAATCCCGCTACAGCGGCCATCTGATTGACTTCAACGTGCGCGCCGAGCGTATGGGCTGGCTGCCGTCTGCGCCACAGCTGGGTACCAACCCGCTGCGTATCGCAGAAGAGGCGAAAAAAGCGGGCATGTCGCCGGTAGATTACACCGTCAAATCCCTGAAGGAAGGCTCCATTCGCTTCGCGGCGGAACAGCCTGAAAACGGTAAAAACCATCCGCGTAACCTGTTTATCTGGCGCTCCAACCTGCTGGGCTCTTCCGGTAAAGGTCACGAGTTCATGCTGAAATACCTGCTCGGTACCGACCACGGTATCCAGGGCAAGGATCTCGGCAAGCAGGGCGGCGTGAAGCCTGAAGAAGTTGAATGGAAAGATAACGGTCTGGACGGCAAACTGGATCTGGTGGTGACGCTGGACTTCCGTCTGTCGAGCACCTGCCTGTATTCCGATATCGTTCTGCCAACCGCGACCTGGTACGAAAAAGACGACATGAATACGTCGGATATGCATCCGTTTATTCATCCGCTGTCTGCCGCCGTTGACCCGGCATGGGAATCGAAAAGCGACTGGGAAATCTACAAAGGCATCGCCGAGAAGTTCTCTGAAGTGTGCGTGGGTCACCTGGGTAAAGAGACCGACGTGGTTACGCTGCCAATTCAGCACGACTCCGCAGCCGAACTGGCGCAGCCGCTGGACGTGAAGGACTGGAAAAAAGGCGAGTGTGACCTGATCCCGGGCGTCACCGCGCCGCACATCATTCCGGTTGAACGTGACTACCCGGCTACCTACGAACGCTTTACCTCTATCGGCCCGCTGATGGAGAAAATCGGTAACGGCGGGAAAGGGATCGCCTGGAACACCCAGAGCGAAATGGATCTGCTGCGTAAGCTCAATTACACCAAAGCAGACGGCCCGGCCAAAGGCCAGCCAATGTTGAACACTGCCATTGATGCCGCAGAGATGATCCTGACGCTGGCACCGGAAACGAACGGTCAGGTTGCCGTGAAGGCCTGGGCTGCGCTCAGCGAGTTCACCGGTCGTGACCATAAGCACCTGGCGCTGAACAAAGAAGACGAAAAAATCCGCTTCCGCGATATTCAGGCCCAGCCGCGCAAAATCATCTCCAGCCCGACCTGGTCAGGCCTTGAAGATGAGCATGTTTCTTACAACGCGGGTTACACCAACGTTCACGAGCTGATCCCATGGCGCACCCTGACCGGACGTCAGTCCCTGTATCAGGATCACCAGTGGATGCGCGACTTCGGTGAAAGCCTGCTGGTGTACCGTCCGCCAATCGACACCCGTTCGGTGAAAGCGGTGATGGGTGAGAAATCCAACGGTAACCCTGAGAAAGCGCTGAACTTCCTGACGCCGCACCAGAAATGGGGTATCCACTCCACCTACAGCGACAACCTGCTGATGCTGACGCTGGGTCGTGGTGGGCCAATTGTGTGGATGAGCGAAGCGGATGCCAAAGATCTGGGTATTAAAGATAACGACTGGATCGAAGTGTTCAACAGCAACGGTTCATTAACCGCCCGTGCGGTAGTGAGCCAGCGTGTACCCGCAGGTATGACCATGATGTACCACGCGCAGGAACGTATCGTGAACATTCCTGGCTCAGAAATAACCGAGCAGCGCGGCGGTATTCATAACTCCGTCACCCGTATTACGCCGAAGCCAACCCACATGATCGGTGGCTATGCGCAGCTGGCCTACGGCTTTAACTACTACGGCACGGTAGGGTCTAACCGCGATGAGTTCGTGGTGGTTCGTAAGATGAAGAATATTAACTGGTTAGATGGCGAAGGTAATGACCAGGTACAGGAGAGCGTAAAATGAAAATTCGTTCACAAGTCGGCATGGTGCTGAATCTGGATAAATGCATCGGCTGTCATACCTGCTCAGTCACCTGTAAAAACGTCTGGACCAGCCGTGAAGGTACGGAATATGCCTGGTTCAACAACGTTGAAACCAAGCCAGGCACCGGTTTCCCGACCAACTGGGAAGACCAGGAAAAATACAAGGGCGGCTGGATCCGCAAAATCAACGGCAAAATTCAGCCGCGCATGGGTAACCGTGCCATGCTGCTGGGTAAAATCTTCGCTAACCCGCATCTGCCGGGCATCGACGATTACTACGAGCCGTTTGATTTTGACTATCAGAACCTGCATAACGCCGCAGAAGGTAAACATCAGCCGATTGCGCGCCCTCGCTCCCTCATCACCGGGCAGCGCATGGATAAGATCGAGAAAGGCCCGAACTGGGAAGACGATCTGGGCGGTGAGTTCGAGAAGCTGTCGAAAGACAAAAACTTCGAGAACATGCAGAAGGCGATGTACGGCCAGTTTGAAAACACCTTCATGATGTACCTGCCGCGTCTGTGCGAACACTGCCTGAACCCGGCATGTGTGGCGACCTGTCCGAGCGGTGCTATCTACAAGCGTGAAGAAGACGGCATCGTGCTGATTGACCAGGACAAGTGCCGCGGCTGGCGTATGTGTATCACCGGTTGCCCGTACAAAAAAATCTACTTCAACTGGAAGAGCGGTAAGTCCGAGAAGTGCATCTTCTGCTATCCGCGTATTGAAGCCGGTATGCCGACGGTCTGTTCCGAAAGCTGCGTGGGCCGTATCCGTTACCTCGGCGTGCTGTTGTACGACGCGGACGCGATTGAAACCGCAGCCAGCACCGAAAACGAAAAAGATCTGTATCAGCGCCAGCTGGACGTGTTCCTCGATCCGAACGATCCGAAAGTGATCGAGCAAGCGCTGAAAGACGGCGTACCGCAGAGCGTGATCGACGCGGCGCAGCAGTCTCCGGTGTACAAAATGGCGATGGACTGGAAGCTGGCACTGCCGCTGCATCCGGAATACCGCACGCTGCCGATGGTCTGGTATGTGCCACCTCTGTCTCCGATTCAGTCTGCGGCTGACGCAGGTGAACTGGGCAGCAATGGCATCCTGCCGGACGTGGAAAGCCTGCGTATCCCGGTTCAGTACCTGGCGAACCTGCTCACCGCAGGGGATACCCAGCCGGTCCTGCTGGCGCTGAAACGTATGCTGGCGATGCGTCACTTCAAACGCGCTGAAACCGTTGACGGCGTAACGGATACCCGTGCGCTGGAAGAGGTGGGTCTGACGGAAGCGCAGGCGCAGGAGATGTACCGCTATCTGGCGATTGCGAACTACGAAGACCGTTTCGTGGTACCAAGCAGCCACCGTGAGCAGGCTCGCGAAGCCTTCCCGGAAAAAAGCGGATGTGGCTTTACCTTTGGCGACGGTTGCCACGGGTCTGACACCAAATTCAACCTGTTCAACAGCCGCCGCATCGATGCTATGGATGTGACCAGCAAAACGGAGCCGCACCAATGATTGAACTCGTCATTGTTTCGCGTCTGCTCGAGTACCCGGATGCTGCGCTTGCGCAGCATCAACAGGAACTCTTTGATGCACTCGCGTCATCTGAAAACCTGGATAAAGAGGATGCCCAGAAGCTGGGCGTTTTCCTGCGCGATCTGCTTGCGCGCGATCTGCTTGATGCGCAGGCAGACTACAGCCAGTTGTTCGACCGTGGCCGCGCAACGTCGCTGCTGCTGTTCGAACACGTACACGGTGAATCCCGCGACCGCGGTCAGGCGATGGTAGACCTGATGGCGCAGTACGAGCAGCATGGCCTGCAGCTCGACAGCCGCGAGCTGCCGGATCATCTGCCGCTGTATCTGGAGTATCTGGCGCAGCTGCCAAAGGAAGAGGCGCTGGGCGGCCTGCAGGATATCGCCCCGATTCTGGCGCTGCTGAACGCGCGTCTGCAACAGCGTGAAAGCGCGTATGCCATTCTGTTCGAACTGCTGGTGAAACTGGCAAAAGCGGCAATCGACACGGAAAAAGTGGCGGAAAAAATCGCGGAAGAAGCCCGCGATGACACCCCACAGGCGCTGGATGCCGTCTGGGAAGAAGAGCAGGTGAAATTCTTTGCTGACCAGAGCTGCGGTGAGTCAGAAATTTCTGCTCACCAGCGTCGTTTCGCCGGAGCAGTTGCCCCGCAATATTTGAATATCTCTAACGGAGGACGGCAATAATGCACTTCCTGAATATGTTCTTCTTTGACATTTACCCGTACATTGCGGGCACCGTGTTCCTGGTGGGAAGCTGGCTGCGCTATGACTATGGTCAGTACACCTGGCGTGCGGCCTCCAGCCAGATGCTGGATCGCAAGGGAATGAACCTGGCCTCGAACCTGTTCCACATCGGTATTCTCGGGGTGATCGCCGGGCATGCCTTCGGGATGCTGACGCCACACTGGGTGTATGAATCCTGGCTGCCGCTGGACGTGAAACAGAAGATGGCGATGTTTGGTGGCGGTGCTGCGGGCCTGATGTGCCTGGTGGGCGGCTTGCTGCTGCTGAAACGCCGCCTCTTCAGCCCGCGCATCCGTGCGACGACAACCGCAGCCGATATTCTGGTGATGTCAGTGCTGGTTATCCAGTGCGCGCTGGGCCTGATGACCATTCCGTTCTCTGCGCAGCACATGGACGGCAGCGAGATGATGAAGCTGGTCGGCTGGGCGCAGTCTGTGGTGACCTTCCACGGCGGTGCGTCTGAGCATCTCGACGGCGTAGCGTTTATCTTCCGCATGCACCTGGTGCTGGGGATGACCCTGTTTGTGCTGTTCCCGTTCTCCCGCCTGGTCCATATCTGGAGCGTGCCGGTAGAGTACCTGACGCGCAAATACCAGGTTGTCCGCGCGCGTCGCTAATTGACTGAAAACAGACACGGGAGCAACACGCTCCCGTTATTTTCAGATTGTGTAAAGAAGGGGCTCCTATATCATTAGCGGCTGGAATAGCTAGTGAAGGGAGCACTGGTGTGGGTCAATCAACAGAGCCGGAAATTTCGGCCGCAATAAAAATAATCTCAACAGGCATTGCCTTGCCTGCTGAAAGACTGACGTCCAGCGAACTGGATTCATGGTTGGGAAAACCGCCTGGCTACGTTGAAAAACGGTCCGGTATTCTTACCCGCTACCACGCTTCTCATACCGCCAGTCAAGCCGAGTTGGCCGCACAGGCGCTACATAACGCGCTAAATTCCGGGACGATATCACCTGCTTCCATAGACCTTTTGATATGTGCATCGGCTGTTGCCATACAGGCGCTTCCCTGCAGTGCCGTACATATTATCAAGGCGGCTGGAATGCCCGCTGGTATAGCGGGTTTCGATATTAATAGCAGTTGTGTCAGCTTTATTTCCGCTTTAGAAGTTGCTGCAGGTTTACTGAATACTGGCACATATCGTCGCATCGCTATTGTTTCTGCTGATTTAGCATCGCGGGGCATTGACTGGAGCCACGAAGAATCTTCGTTGATTTTCGGGGATGGTGCGGCGTGTGCGATCGTGGAACGTGGTGACGGCAACAGCGGGATTATAACCAGTCTGATCGAGATGTACCCGGATGGCAGCGAACTTTGTGAAATCCGTGCGGGAGGAACGCGTCGCAACCCCAGAGCGGGCTTGAACGACAGTGATTTTATGTTCCATATGCAGGGAAAGGCGCTGTTCCGGTACGCCTCCTCGCTGATTGATGACTACTTCGCGCGACTGCTGGGAAAATGCGGTCTGCACCTGTCGGAGATTGGTACCGTCATTCCACATCAGGCCAGCCATCTTTCTCTTGAACACATGCGTAAGCGGTTGGGCGTCCCTGAGTCCATCTTAATTGACATTTACCGTCACTACGGCAATCAGGTTGCCGCCTCCATCCCCACGGCGCTGCATGAAGCGGTAAGCCGTGGCCGTTTCACACCGGGTAAACCTGCGATGCTTATCGGTACTGCCGCAGGTCTTACGCTTGCAGGCATGGTACTTATGCCATGAAAATTCTGGTTACAGGGGCAACCAGCGGGCTGGGGCGTAACGCTGTTCACTATTTGCTGGAACGTGGCTTTAGCGTAGTGGCGACGGGGCGCAATCACGTCGAAGGTGAACATTTAAAGCATGTGGGCGCGACCTTTATCTCTCTCGACTTGTCCCTGGCGTCTCTGGACCAATGCGCCAGGCTCATGGAAGGATGCGACGCAGTGTGGCATTGCGCAGCGAAATCTTCTCCCTGGGGTGATCGGGACGCTTTCTGGCGGGCCAACGTCATTGCAACAAAAAAACTGGCGATGGCTGCGGGCAATGCGGGTATTTCGCGCTTTGTCCATATTTCTACCCCTGCGGTCTACTTTGATTTTGAACATCACTATGATCTTCCTGAAACCTACCTGGCGAACACATTTTCCAGCCACTACGCCAGCAGCAAACGGGCAGCCGAACGCATCATTGAAGATGCGGCGGCAAGTTACAGTTCGACAACTTTCATCATTTTGCGTCCGCGTGGGCTTTTCGGTCCCCATGATAAAGTGATCGTACCTCGCCTGCTGCGTCAGTTACATCAGGACGGCGGGATACTGCGCCTGCCCAGGGGAGGAGAAGCTCTTCTCGATTTGACCTTTGTACAAAACGTGGTCTTTGCCATGGAACGTGCGACCTGTGGTCAGCATCTTTTTTCCGGCAGCATCTATAACGTGACCAATCACCAGCCGCAGCGGCTAGTCGATATGCTTGACGCGCTGTTGCGTCAGGAACTTGGGTTACGCTATCAGATCCGGTCAATACCCTGGCCGATGTTGTCACTGGCCGCGCGTGGCATGGAATTAATAGGAAAGTGTATCAACAAGGAACCTCCCGTCACCCGTTACAGTGCGGGAACGGTTTGTTTCGATATGACACTGAGCGCTAAAAAAGCCGTAGAGGAGTTGGGCTATACCCCTCGTTTTTCTATGGCAGAAGGCATCGCGATAACGGGAGAATGGCTGAGGACGAATGGCAAAGATTATCGCGTTTGAAACAGGATATTGCACCCATATCGGCTGCATGGCTCTAAAAGGCGCTGGTCTCAGAGTGTGCAAATTTCCCTCCCGAGCCTGGCTTCTGGAGGTCGGTTCACACCGGTGGCTATGGGATACTGGGTACTCCTCCTGGTTTGAACACTACACGCGCTCGGGCATTTTTCGCATTTACCGGCAAGTCACGCCGGTTTATTTCGACGCCAAACAATCTCTGGCTCAACAGCTTTACGCGGCAGGCCTGGCCGGGGGCGATATCGATGCGATTATCTTGTCGCATTTCCATGCCGATCACGTAGCAGGGCTGCGTGATTTCCCCGATGTTAGCTGTATTTGTTCTGGTGAGGGCTGGCAGCAGGTGAGAGCGCTAAGAGGATTTGCCGCCCTGCGTCAGGCATTTGTGCCTGGACTTTTCCCCTCCGATTTTGAGTCGTCGTTACGTTTCATAGAAGGTTTTGAAGCCCTGAGGCTGCCCGATGCGCTGGCTCCGTTTGAGTGGGGTTATGTTTTGCCAGACAGTCAGGGAGAAATTATTTTGATCCCACTTGCGGGCCATGCTGCCGGACACTTCGGTGCATTCGTACTGACAGAGGACGGCTGGACACTGTTGGCTGCAGATGCGGCCTGGTCTCCTGACAACTACCGGGAGATGCGCGGACCTTCGCGGCTTGCCAATCTGGTGATGTCTGATCCTTCTGCTTATTACCAGACGCTCCAGCGACTCAATCAGCTCTGGAAAAACGGTAAAGTGGATATCCATCTGTGTCATGAGGGCGATTTGTGAACATCCTTATGCTGATGTGGCGCTATTTCTGCACCCGCAGACGGCGTTTTACCGAACGTGAAAAACTGGAGAAATGGCAGGAAAAAAAACTGTATCGCTTCAGGCGGAACGTGTTATCGAAAAGCCCATGGTTTCAGCGCTTTCTCGCGGTGCCATTCGAACAGTGGCCGCTGATGAACAAGGCGCTGATGATGACGCATTTCGATGAAATGAATACTGAAGGTCTTAAGCGTGACGAGCTTATGGCTTGCGCGCTTGAAAGTGAGCAGAGCCGGGACTTCAGTTCGAAAATAGGCCGATTTAGCGTTGGCCTGTCATCTGGCACTTCCGGCAGACGTGGGTTATTTGTTGTCAGTCCGAAGGAGCAGCAAATTTGGGCTGCGGGTATGCTTGCCAGGGCCCTACCGGACGGTCTTTTTGCTCGAGAACGGGTTGCACTGTTTCTGCGGGCAAACAATAACCTTTACCAGAGTGTAAACAGCCGCTGGTTATGCCTGGAGTTTTACGATTTACTGGCACCGTTTCCGCAGCAATTACTCCACGCAGAACAATTTTCTCCAACGATCATTGTTGCCCCCTCACAGGTATTACGTGCGCTGGCGCTGGCGGTAATGGAAGGAAAACTGCAGTTGAATGTCAAAAAGGTGATTTCTGTCGCCGAAGTTCTGGAGGAACAGGACAGGGCACTTATCCACCAGGTTTTTGGTAGCGTGGGCGAAATCTATCAGGCAACAGAGGGGTTTTTAGCCTCAACCTGTTCCTTTGGTACGTTACATCTGAACGAGGAATTTATTCACGTTGAGCCCCAATGGCTGGATGAGCGGCGTTTTACTCCTGTTATCACTGATTTCACCCGCAGCACGCAGCCCATCGTCCGTTATCGCCTTGATGACATACTGGTTGCCCGCGATACGCGATGCCCCTGCGGGAGTGCGACGCGCGCGATTGAGCGTATTGAGGGGCGACAGGACGATCAGCTTCTTCTCCCTGATTGCACGGGCAAACCTCAGGTTATTTTTGCCGACCCCTGCAGTCGCGTGCTGGCCGTCACACTCCCCCTTACCGCAGACTATCGCCTGGTACAAACAGAAGCAGAGAAACTGTGTCTTACAGCGGATTGCGACGCAGAAATACTTCATCACTGCCGCGACGCGCTGAATGATCTGTTTACATTACAGGGCATAGATACTTCCCGGCTGGTCTGGGTGCTACTGTCCCGAAACGTATCACCGAACTTTGACGCAAAACGGCGACGCATTGTTCGCGAATGGGGAAAAGGATGAGTGAGTTTCTGCAACGCCTCTGGCAGATGCTGTTGGGGTGGGGAGCAGTCGGGGTCGTTTATTCGCTTTGCGACAGGTTACAGGGTGAAGGTTATCGTTTAACGCCATTACGGGTTGACGCGTTAATTCCCTTTTCGCCTGATGCGGTGTGGCTCTACTTGTCCTTTTTCTTGATTGTCCCGTTGGGATATTTATTAACCCCGTATGACCGAGTGCGGTGGCTTGCCCGGTCCATGCAATTTTCGGCGCTGGGGGCGGGCGTCATATATCTGTTATGGCCGACCACCATGGTGTATCCCACGCTGGCAGGAGAGGGGATTTCTTCAAAAGTATTAGAATGGCTGGTCTATGTCGATTCCAGCCAAAATTGTTTTCCTTCTTTGCACGCTGCGCTGACGGCGCTCGCCGTCTGGGCGATAGCGGCAGCGCGTTTACGCTGGATGGCGGTTGCAAGCGTCATTTGGGCGTGTGCTATTGCCTTTTCGATCCTTCAACTGAGAAGGCATCTGTTCATTGATTTAATTGCTGGCGTTTTGCTGGCCGGGGCCAGTGTGTGGCTGGCAGGGCAACTGGACGTGCGCAGACAAAAATATAAAGGAATATCCTGTGAGTGAACTCCTGTTTCCCATTCTTTTCATGTTGTTTTTCGTTTGTGCAGAAGCTTGTGTTCTTCAGTTCACCCGGCGGCAAAATGTTGATTGGCTCGATATCATTTTCAACCTCAATTCCGGGCACATTATACTGTGGTCTTTCCGGTGCCTGGAGGTGCTTTGCTACGGATTTGTGCTGAAACACTATAGCCTGAATCTTTTGGAGGATTGGTCTGTAGTCGGATTATGGCTCTTCACATTGTTAATATGGGACTTCGGTTTCTATTGGCTTCATCGTCTCCATCACCAGTTTCGGCTACTGTGGGCTGTTCACGTTGTTCATCATCAGGGGGAGAACTATAACCTGTCGCTGGGGATGCGAAATTCATGGTACTCATCATTAACGTCTATCCCTTTCTTTTGGGTTTTAGCCCTGGCTGGCGTACCGCTGAGTGTCTTTCTGACGGTTTCCATCGTGCATTACAGCATTCAGTTTTTTAACCATAACGCGTTAACGCCAAAGCTGGGGTGGCTTGAAAAGGTATTTGTTACCCCGACGCATCACCGCGTTCATCATCTTAATAACAAGCGCTATGCCGACACCAACTACGGTGGCACTTTTATTTTCTGGGATAAATTATTCGGCACGTTCTGCGAGACGCCCTCGCAGGAGAAGTCGACCTATGGGGTAAAAGGCAGAAAGCCCTCGTTAAACCCTATGCAGGAAAGTAATCTTCCTTTTTTGCAAATGGCAGGTATTTTAAAAACGGTTCGTCTCCGACCTCGCCAGTCTGACTGCCCGATATTCATGACAGGTGTCGGGGCTATTTTGTTGTTTGCGGTCGTTTTGTGCTACATCCAGCGCTACGGATATAGCATAGATAACGTGGACGCTGCGCAGTCCATGCTATTTATCTTGTTGGCAGCCGGCTCTGTCGCATTGGGAGGGATCAGCGAGGGTCAGCGCTGGGGAGTGATGGTGTGGTGTCTGGTCACACTGTCTTTACCGCTCCTTTTCTTAGGCTTGTGGGGCTGGAATCACGCGTATTGGGTTGCTGTTATGGCGGCACTGGCCGTGCACGGTATTTTACTCACCTATGGCCTTGGGCGCAGGATAAAAAGGGGGATAAGTGAACCCGTTTAATCCTGAAAGGCGGTTGACCTTTCCTGCCGATTCACCCCGGCTGGTTACAGCGCTTCACAGCGAAACACGCACGCTCTTAACAGAACGGGGCGATCATCGCTATGCCGATGGGCGAATGCTGGTTAAAACAGTGATGCTGGCTGGCGCCTTTATTGCAAGTTATGTGTTAGCGCTTCATCAGAGCGTCCTGTCCCTTTATTTTTCATGGTATTTTGCCGCCATCGTTTTCGCGATGTTGCTTGCTGTGAACGTCGTGCATGATGCGTCTCATAATGCCTTTCTAAAAAGTAAAAAAGCTAACGCATGGTTAAACCGTATTGCCGCTATCCCCCTCGGCCTGGATCCCGATTGCTGGCGCGTTCGCCATGTCAGATTTCATCATGGATTCACCAATATAGAATGTTACGATCCGGACACCGCAGAAAATGGTTTTATCCGTCAGACGCCCTGGCAGCGTTGGCGACCTTTTATGCGGATGCAGCGTTACTACTGGCCATTGGTCGCCGCATTGACCTTTCCTTGGTATATCTGGTTTATTGACTGGATCGACAGAGGAGGATATACACCGGTGGCACCTCATCTGGCGCAGCAGGGTATTATCGGCTGGACGCTCTTTTTAACGGGTAAAGCGTTGCACATAGCGTTCAGCCTCGTGTTACCCATGTGGTTGTTGGCCGACAGATTTAGTACAGGCTCAATTTTGCTGACCTATATACTCTGTCAGATGATCTCTTCTCTAATATTCGTCATGCTCATCATCGGGACGCACTGGGCAAAGGGCTGCGCTCAACTCCCCCCCGAAGGGGGCAAAATGGCTCAAGGCAGGCTTTTCCATACCTTTGCAACGACCTTTGACTGGTCGACACGTCCCGCCTTCATTGGCTACTGGCTGGGTGGCCTCAATCTTCATCTGACCCACCATCTTTTCCCGCACTGGAGTCATCGCCATTATTCTCAGTTGAGTCGGATCATTGAGGATGTCGCCGCGCGAGAAGGGCTGGATTATCGTCGACTCACCTTCGCCGAATTAATGTCTCTCCAGCAGCGTTTTCTCAGGCGCATGGGTGAACGCCCTGAGCGTCAGGGAGAGTTGCCGTGAAGATTATGGTAACCGGAGCATCGGGTTTCATTGGCGGGGCTTTTATCCGGCGTTTTGCCGAGGCTGACGGCGTTTCGCTGTGTGGCGTCGGGCGCCGTGTAAATGTCGATTTACCCGCATCCGTTGAGTATTACGCAATGGGGTTAGACCAACTCGATACGCTCGATTTAGTACCCGATGTGGTTATTCATGCGGCAGGAAGGACATCGCCCTGGGGTACTGAGCATGATTATTACCGGGATAATGTTGAGACGACCCGGCACGTTATCGATTTTTGCCGTCATCGTGGCTTCCCACGACTCATATTTATTTCAAGCGCTGCGGTTTACTACCGTTTTGCGCACCAGCCTGGACTGCGTGAATGTGATGCTATTGGCCCCGAATTTAGCAGCATATATGGGCGCACAAAACGTCAGGCTGAGTGCCTTGTTGAGACGTATCAGGGGGAGAAAACCATTTTTCGCCCTTGTGCCGTATTTGGTGAGGGTGATCGCTTGCTATTACCGCCTTTGTTGGCTGCGGCTAAAAAAGGAAAGCTGCCCTCTATCCTTAGCCGTGGTGTAAAAGTGCATGCCGACATTATGCACGTCAATGTGCTATGTGATTACCTGATGCGCGCAGTGAGACGCAGTCATCTCAGTCCATGCTATAACATCTCCGCCAGCCAAACTGTCGAAACCCATCGACTGTTATCTGAAGTTTTGCAACAGCTTGGCTTGCCTCAACCGCATAAAACCGTGCGCCTGGAAACGGCACTGTGTTTTGCTGGCATACTCGAGGGGCTGTGGCGCTGGCTACCGTTACCGGGAGAACCGCCGATTACCCGTTTTGGCGTAGCCGTCTTTGGCTACACTAATACCCTGAATGTTACGCGTATGCTGGATGACTTTGGTCCACCATCAATGGATTTTGACGCCAGCCTGCGTACGTTTTTACAACAAATCAAGGAAGAGCGCCTGTGTTGATTATCGCAATGGTATGGCTGGCCATTCTGCTTTTCAAAGTCGGCATGACGCTGAAAATGCTTACAGCCCCAAGGGATGATAGTTCCTGCACTTTCAACGACATTACGGTCATGCAACCCATACTCAGCGGTGACCCTGCGCTGGAGACGGTGCTGGCCGCGAATCTACGGAATTTGCCTGGTGCAACCTTTCTTTGGCTGACTGACGTGGACGACGCTAAGGCCGCCAGGGTAACGCAGCGGTTACAGGCGCGTTACCCTCAGAGCACCATTCGTATCTGCGCATATCCTGAAGCGCCGGAAGGGATTAATCCAAAGTTATATAAGCTTGAGCAGGGTAGAGAGCTGGTTAAGACCCTGACAGTCCTGATTTTAGATGACGATGCGGTACTGACGGCGTCATCGCTGGGTACGATGCTTGCCGCGCTCGATGATAATTCGCTTGTCACCGCGCTGCCCAGGTATGTGGCGACCGACAACTTACCGTCACGATTGCTGGCACAATTTGTTAATGACAACTCAGCGCTGACGTATCTGCCGTTGTTGCCTTTTGTCAGACCGTTAACGCTAAATGGCATGTGCTATCTGTTACCTTTGCGTGTGCTGGAAAATATAGGGGGATTTTCGCCCATCCTTAGACATCTAACAGATGATCTCGCGCTGGCAACGCTTCTTACTCAGCAAGGGGTGAACATTGTACAGTCTGTCGCGCCGGTGAGCGTGCAAACCAGCGTGCCTGACTTCAGACGATATTTCCGTCAGATGCACCGCTGGTTTTTGTTTGCCACATTGTTAATGCGTGAGAAGCCTGCCGGTACGAATCTGGCAATCGTTCTTCTTCAGGGTATACACCCGTTACTGCTTTGGACGATGGTGTTGCTTGCATTCAATGGAGGGATAAATAGCGTATTACTGGCGGTGGTCCTGCTCGTTCGCCACGTTGCCTTGCGCCGTATACAGCGTTTAGTGTCAGAGACTATTTCCGCAAGGCCGATGATGTCGGTTTTATCAGAACTATTACAGCCTGTGCATTTGATCCACGCCTTGCTCAACCGAAATATTCACTGGCGTTCGCGTCGTTATCGCGTTTTCAGTAATGACCGCTTCAGCTCATTGTGACTGGTATGCAACTTAACATCGCTTTTATCACGGGAAGAAGTCGTCCCGGCAATCTTGCGCTCAGCCCGGTGCAGAGTGTGTTCCTACAGTCTTTGCAGACGGAGGGGATCATACCTGTCACAGAAAATTTCCCGTGGATACCCCAAACCCGGTCATGGTGTGATACTGGTTTATTGCGGGCAAGTTGCAGCAACGCGCGAGACTATCTCACTTCTCGCAGAGCAGCATTTGGCGAGCGCCATCAAAATATTGCGATAGCGTTGCTGGAATCGGCGGATCACACGCTATTACTATCCGGAAGTTGTGGATTGGAACTCTTTAATAATCTTCACCTGCCGTCCTCAGTCCTGTCTCGCGTGAGTCTTTTTGCGTACGGACCCGTGGCTCGCCGGCGTCCTGACTGTCATCATCTTTTGGTTCAGGGGCAGCAAGACTGGATTTCTCGCCTTTGGTTTCACCAGGTGGATGAGCTCATACCCTGCGGTCATATGGACTATCTCTCACGACCGGAGCTGGTCTGTTTATGTCAGCGATTTATAAATCAAATACGGAAATAGATTCTGATATGCAACGTTTGTTTGATTTGATTCCTGACAATGTCACGCGAATTGATTTGCTGGCCCCGCCATTTTCCGGACATTTGCATCCCGTACTGGCAATGGGAAGAGCGCTTTCAGCGCATTATCAGGTCCGGATTATCAGTACTCGCGGTGCCAGTGCGCGGATTGCGGCGTCCGGTCTGCAAGGACTCATTCTTGACGGTGAGTTCGATACACCGTTAGTGTCGATCGCCAATCCAAAATATGCTGTACAGTCCCATCCTGTGAGGCTTTATCGTCAGTTTCGTTCAGTCGTGGGGCTGCTTAAAAGTTTTGCTGATGAACTGGAGAGTGCGTGGCACCGAGAAGGTGTGCCGGATTTAGCCATCGCTGACTTTACGCTTCCCGTCGTGGGGCCAGTATGTACCCGAATGAACGTTCTCTGGTGGAGTAGCTTGCCGTCGCCGTGCGTGCTTGAAGCGCTGGACGGTCCACCAGCTTATTGTGGTGGGCTGATGCCGGCCATCTCTATGTGGGAAAGGATAAGTCACCTGATCCACAGGAAAAAAGTCAGGTTGTTCAAGAGCCTTGTTTTTTGGCTTTTTCGCGGTGCGATTCGTCAGACGGGTATAACCCGACTTTATCGGTCTGATGGCAGGGAATTCGCATATTCACCTTTGCGTATTCTCGCTTTGGGCGAAAAAAAGATGGAATTTGAGCGGACCTGGCCTGAGTCGGTAGTATTTATTGGGCCTGCGCTATACACACCGCCCGCAGATGGAGAAAAACCGATCTTCATTGATGGAAAGCGTCATGTCTTGATTACGCTCGGCACACATCTGGACTGGCATAAAGATGACGTAGCGAAAGCAGCAATAGCTCTGGCGAAAACAATGCCAGACTGGGAGTTCCATTTCACGGATGGCAGCATCGAAGGCACGGAATGTGAACGGACAGGGAATTTCTGGCGTATGCCGTGGGTTGATTATGATTCATGTTTGTCTCGTTACGATGTCGTGATACACCATGGCGGGGCGGGGATTATGTGGCACTGTATTCAGAAAGGCATCCCAGCCCTGGTTTACCCGGTCGACTATGATCAGTTCGATCATGCTGCCAGGGTCGAATTTTTCAGAAAAGGTATCTGGCTGCGCGGAGGACTCAGGCAACTTGAACAGGCACGCGAACAACTCCTCACATTAATCCGCAAGGATTAGTCAGTTCGCGTGTGACGCTAATTTGCTGATTTTATCCCAACCCCGCACCCGCGGGGCTTTTTCTCGCCCCATCCCAGATTATTACCTGCCGCCGCAAACAGTATCAATGCACCACCCGCCAGTTGCGTAATGTTCAGCGAGTGTCCGAACACCACGGTATCGACAATTATGGCCACCACTGGATAGATAAAAGACAGAGAACCGGTAATGGGCGTCGGGAGCTTCTGGATCGCGCTATACAGCAACTGATACATGATTCCGGTGTGGACAACACCTAACGTCAGTAACATCGGCCATGGAAAATCAGCTGAAAATGCCGGCTGGTTGACGAAAGGTAAAAGCATGATCACGCCAGTCACTACCTGAATAAAGGCGATATGCTGGGGCGCAACTGATTTAAGTCTGCGGGCGATTATGGCTGTGAGTGCGTAGAAGAAAGCGGCCCCCATTGCCAGACCGATTCCTGCAAGCCAGCCTTCTCCATGTTCGCCGTCTAGTTCGCTGGAGAGCAAAATGACCACGCCCGCAAAGGCAAGAAGCAGCCAGCCCCATTTCACCAGGCTGACGCGTTCTCCTAAAAGCATCCCCATCATTACCAGCATGAACGGCTGAGTGTTATACACCACGGTCGACAGGCCGATTGAGATGCGCGTATAGGCCGCGAAAAGCAGTAACCAGTTCACCACCAGGGCAACCCCGCCGATCACCGCCAGCGCCAGCGAGGCCCGGGAAAGCGCGCTGAACGGCTTTTTGCTGAACCGAATAAAAGTAAAGAGCGTAACGGCGCCGATTGCGCAGCGCCAGAAAACGACATCCGTCACCGGCAGGCCTGAAAGCAGCACAAACGCCCCGATGGAGCCTGAAATGAGCATCGCCAGACCCATCTGCCAGACGCCTTTATGAATATCTTGCATCGCACACCTCCTGAATGAGGCTCTATTGTCGAAAAAGTCTGATATGTTTTACAGAGAGGAAATAAGGCGAATCAGGTTAAATGCTTTTTTAAATAAGGTGAAAATGATGGAAAGCCTTCTTGATGAAATCGATCGGCAAATACTGGCTTGTCTTGTTGAAGATGCCCGCATGTCGTTGAAGGTGCTCAGCAGTCGGGTTGGTCTGACATCGCCCAGCACGGCCGAGCGACTGAAGCGGCTGGAAGAGCGTGGCGTGATTCAGGGTTATGGTGCGCGCGTGGATCTCGCGGCGTTAGGGTATACCTTGCAGGCGCTGGTGCGCGTGCGGCCGCTGCCAGGGTTGCTGCACAAGGTCGATAAGTATATTCAGGCCATGCCTGAGTGCATTGAAAGCGATAAGGTCACGGGGGAGGATTGCTTTGTGATCAGACTGGTGGTGCGCTCTATCGGGCAGCTGGATACGCTGCTGGACGGTCTGGCAGAACATGCCCAGTGCAACACGTCGATTGTAAAGAGTTCGCCGGTGACGCGAAGATTGCCGCCGATGTAGGTTTCTGTCGCCGGGTGGCGGCTGCGCCTTACCCGGCCTACAAAGGCTGGATTGGCTTTAAGGTGATGGTGGTGGGGGAAGGATTCGAACCTTCGAAGTCGATGACGGCAGATTTACAGTCTGCTCCCTTTGGCCGCTCGGGAACCCCACCAGGGGTAATACTGTTTTGAGGTACAACGTGAAGATGGTGGTGGGGGAAGGATTCGAACCTTCGAAGTCGATGACGGCAGATTTACAGTCTGCTCCCTTTGGCCGCTCGGGAACCCCACCACGGGGTAATGCTATTACTGGCCTGCTTCCTGTTGGAAGCGGGGCGCATCATATCAAATGAGACGCCCCTGTAAAGCATTCCTTTAGGTAAATGACGCTGTTTGGCTGCTTTTTATCCGTAAAGGTGCAAAGCTAATCAATTCATTTTCCGAAGGATTAAAGAATAATCGTTCTGTTACCGTAGACAAACACGCGCTGCGCCAGCACCTGATACAGCGCACGGCTTAAAACGTTTTTCTCTACGTCGCGTCCGGCACGCATCATATCTTCTGCCGTGTAGGTGTGATCCACATGGATGACGTCCTGCATGATGATTGGGCCTTCATCCAGGTTATCGTTCACATAGTGCGCGGTCGCACCGATGATCTTCACGCCACGTTCATACGCCTGATGATACGGACGTGCGCCGATGAAGGCTGGCAGGAACGAGTGGTGAATATTGATGATCTTGTTCGGGAAGCGCGACACGAAGGATGGTGTCAGTACGCGCATGTATTTAGCCAGCACCACGTAATCCGGGTTATGCGCTTCAATGGCCTGTGCCATCAGATTATCGTGCTCCTCGCGGGTGTGACCTTCATGGCTGACCAGCTCAAACGGAATATCAAAACGCTCAACCAGCGTACGCAGCGTGTCGTGGTTGCCAATGACGGCGGCGATCTCAACGTCCAGTCCGCCATAGTTGGCTTTCATCAGTAAATCGCCCAGGCAGTGGGCCTCTTTAGTGACCAGAATAACGATGCGGCGGCGACCCGCAGGCGTTAACTCACGCACAGAACCGTCGGGCAGGGCGCTATCAAGATCGGCCAGCAGGGTCGTATCGTTGAAAATACCTTCAAGCTCAGTGCGCATAAAGAAGCGGCCCGTACGGTGATCGACGAACTCGTTGTTCTGCACGATATTCAGTTCATGCTTGTAGCAAATGTTGGTAATTCGTGCGATTAGCCCTTTCTGGTCGGGACAAATGGTGCGCAGAACTTTACGTTGGAGTGATTGCATCGCCGGAAATCCTGTTTGTGTATTTGCGAAGTCTCGGTTGTCAGGCGTTACTGCCCGCAACACTTTTTAAATTTTTTACCTGAACCGCAGGGGCAGGGATCGTTACGACCGAATTGAGGGCGTGTTCCGTCAATATAATACCATTGCCCGCTTTCTTTTAAGAACCGGGAAAGCTCGATAATCGCGCCGGGTTTGCCTTGCTCTGTAAAACGCGCCACAAAGCTGACGTAACCTTCGTTATCATCACGGCCTGGTGCGGCGTCATTAACGGTCAGGCCGAGCCACTGAGTGTGAGCAAAGCCCGTTTCTATATCCTGGCGAAATTCAGCTGCATGACAGGACGGATGCCAGGTCCTGATAAGATAGTCTGCGTCTTTGATCACAAAAGCAGTATACCGCGAACGCATTAGGTGTGACGGGTCTGGTGCAACCTGCTCGCCAGAAAGATATCGCTGGCAACATAGGCTATACTCCAGAGCGCTACCGCAGGGGCAGAGTTGAGACACGATTCTCTTCCTGGAAAAAAATTAAGGGCGTAAAACGCTTAGGGTAGCACCATGTTAACTGAGCAGTTGCGTTGACGCTATGTCGGGAATCCAGGGGAAGTAAAACAGGGCTAATGAGAAAGGTAAAAATTGGACTGGCGTTGGGCTCAGGTGCCGCCCGGGGCTGGTCGCATATCGGTGTCATCAATGCGTTAAAAAAGATGGGGATAGACATCGATATTGTTGCAGGATGTTCAATTGGTTCGCTGGTTGGGGCGGCCTGTGCCTGCGATAAGTTGCCGGAGCTGGAAGGGTGGGTTCGTTCCTTCAGCTACTGGGATGTACTGCGCCTGATGGACCTCTCCTGGCAACGAGGCGGATTGCTGCGCGGCGAACGCGTATTTAATCAGTTCCGCCAGATAATGCCACTCAACGACTTTAGCCACTGCAAGATGCCTTTTGGTGCCGTCGCGACGAACCTCAGCACGGGGCGAGAGCTATGGCTGACCGAAGGCGACCTCCACCTCGCCGTGCGCGCCTCGTGCAGTATGCCGGGATTAATGGCACCCGTACCGCATAACGGCTACTGGCTGGTCGATGGCGGCGTGGTGAACCCGGTCCCCATCTCGCTGACCCGTGCAATGGGAGCCGACATTGTGATCGCCGTGGATTTACAACACGACGCCCACCTGATGCAGCACGACCTTATGCCTGTTAATCTTCACAGCGATGATGCGAAAGGTGAGAAGCTCGCCTGGCATGCGCGTTTACGCGGCAAAATAGGGCGTATCGCCGCGCGTCGCTCGGTTGCGGCACCTACTGCCATGGAGATCATGACCACCTCAATACAGGTGCTTGAGAACCGCCTGAAACGCAACCGCATGGCCGGTGATCCACCGGATATTTTGATCCAACCGTATTGCCCACAAATTTCGACCCTCGATTTCCATCGGGCAGACGCCGCTATTGCAGCAGGCTCGTTAGCCGTCGAAAAGAAAATAGATGAACTGTTACCTTTTGTGCGAACAGCACATTGAGAACCTTTTTAAGCACACTTCAGCAAAATCTGACAGGCGATAGTGTCGATACCATGCCACTATTTAGTCATTGTCAGCCAGGGGAGGAACCATGACGCAGCCATTGGCCGGAAAACACATTTTAATCGTTGAAGACGAGCCCGTTTTCCGCTCGCTGCTGGATTCCTGGTTATCTTCACTAGGAGCAGCCACTTCACTCGCTCAAGACGGCGTTGATGCTATTGAGAAAATGGCATCTGCCACACCGGATCTGATGATCTGCGATCTCGAAATGCCCCGAATGAATGGCCTGAAGCTGGTCGAGCATTTGCGCAATGAGGGCAACCAAACCCCCATTCTGGTGATTTCAGCGACCGAAAACATGGCGGATATCGCTAAAGCGCTGCGTCTCGGCGTCCAGGATATCTTGCTGAAACCCGTAAAAGATCTGAACCGGCTGCGTGAAACGGTGCTGGCCTGCCTCTATCCCAATATGTTCAATTCCCGCGTGGAAGAGGAAGAGCGTTTATTCCAGGACTGGGATGCGTTAGTCAGCAACCCGCTTGCCGCGGCAAAATTGCTTCAGGAGCTTCAGCCGCCGGTGCAACAATCCATTTCACATTGTCGCGTCAATTATCGTCAGCTCGTTGCGGCCGATCAGCCGGGTTTAGTGCTGGATATTGCGCCTCTCTCTGATGCCGATCTCGCATTTTATTGTCTGGATGTTACACGCGCAGGGGATAATGGTGTTTTAGCCGCGTTATTACTTCGTGCGCTTTTTAATGGGCTGCTTCAGGAACAGTTATCACATCAGGGGCAACGTTTGCCGGAGTTAGGCAGTTTACTTAAACAAGTGAATCAACTTTTCCGTCAGGCCAATTTACCGGGTCAGTTCCCGCTTTTGGTTGGATATTATCACAGCGGCTTGAACAATCTTATCCTGGTATCCGCAGGGTTAAATGCCACGTTGAATACCGGTGAGCATCATATACAGGTGAGCAACGGTGTCCCGCTGGGCACATTAGGAACAGCTTACCTTAATCAAATTAGCCACCGTTGCTCCTCCTGGCAGTGCCAAATTTGGGGAAGCGGGGGACGGCTGCGTTTAATGTTGTCCACGGAATAAGCAGTTGGATTTTAAACGACACATTGCTTTACCTGTGTTTTGCAGGCGGTGCTACTATCACTGCCAGAATCATACGTATTAATCCTAATTGATCGGCAACGCGCGCTTTTCGGACCCGCCCTTCAGGATGTGGCTGATATACTTAACGCGTTAATTAATGCATAAAAGTTCAAAACTTGAACAGTTCAGGAGAATTTCAATGGCTGCCCTAAATTCGAAAGTGAGAAAGGCCGTTATCCCGGTAGCGGGATTGGGGACCAGGATGTTGCCAGCGACAAAGGCAATCCCTAAAGAGATGCTGCCTTTGGTTGATAAGCCATTAATCCAGTATGTCGTCAATGAATGCATTGCTGCAGGAATTACGGAAATTGTGCTGGTCACGCATTCCTCAAAAAACTCTATCGAAAACCATTTCGATACAAGTTTTGAACTCGAAGCGATGCTGGAAAAACGTGTTAAGCGTCAGCTGCTGGCCGAGGTTCAGTCTATTTGTCCACCGCACGTGACTATTATGCAGGTGCGTCAGGGTCTGGCTAAAGGTCTGGGTCATGCCGTTCTGTGCGCGCATCCTGTTGTGGGGAATGAACCTGTTGCCGTTATCCTGCCTGACGTTATTCTGGATGAATACGAATCCGATCTTTCCCAGGACAACCTGGCTGAGATGATTAAGCGCTTCGACGACACCGGCAGCAGCCAGATTATGGTTGAGCCTGTTGAAGACGTTACCGCCTACGGCGTTGTTGACTGCAAGGGCGTTAACCTTGAGCCGGGCGAAAGCGTGCCTATGGTAGGCGTCGTTGAGAAGCCTAAAGCGGATAGCGCGCCTTCAAACCTCGCTGTCGTAGGCCGTTATGTCCTGAGCGCAGAGATTTGGCCGCTGCTGGCAAAAACGCCTCCAGGTGCGGGGGATGAGATCCAGTTGACTGACGCCATCGACATGCTGATCGAGAAAGAAACGGTTGAAGCCTACCACATGAAAGGCAAGAGCCATGACTGCGGCAATAAGCTCGGTTATATGCAGGCATTTGTCGAATATGGCATTCGTCATAATACGTTGGGTGAAGAATTTAAAGGCTGGCTCAAAGAAAGCATGGGTATTAAGTAATATTCTGAATTTCATGCGAACAAAACCGGTGAGGCAATGCCCACCGGTTTTTTTATACCGCAAAAACAACCCTGCCGGGAAAAGGGTTTGTCAGATAGCTTAAATAAGCTTCTGTCGCGATATGACAGTCTGTAAGGGGATGTTTGTGGGGAATTACAGGCATAAAAAATCCCGCATATAGCGGGATTTTTGAAACAGGGAACAAGATTAATCCTTGATCAGGAAGTCATCCAGTTGTTTACCCTGCTCGTCCATCGCTTTCTTGATTACAGCTGGAGTACGGCCCTGGCCGGTCCAGGTTTTAGATTCGCCGTTTTCATCAATGTAGCTGTATTTAGCAGGACGCGCAGCGCGTTTAGCTTTGGTACCAGTTTTTGCTGCAGCCATGCTGTTCAGCAATTCATTTGGATCGATACCATCAGCAATCAGCATTTCACGGTATTGCTGCAGTTTACGCGTGCGTTCTTCGATTTCAGCAGCAGCTACGCTTTCTTCTTCACGACGTTCGTTAACTACAACTTCTAATTTTTCCAGCATTTCTTCAAGCGTTTCAAGGGTGCATTCTCTTGCCTGCGCACGAAGAGTACGGATGTTGTTCAGAATTTTAAGTGCTTCGCTCATTGTAGTAATCTCAAACTTATAATGGGGGTGGTTTGTTGTCCTAATAATAGAGCGATAAATTGAGTTGTGCAATAGGTGGGAATGTAAGGAATTCAAAAAATACTAAATACTTGCCGCTATTATTAATAGCGCTAACTTAAATTCCACAGCGTATCTGGCTGACGCGTTATCACACCCAGGCGGCAAAAACGGCCCGTTGCGTCTTTTTTTGTGACATTTCCCTCAGGAATTATAGTTGCGGCGGATAAATATCAGCCTTTTGTATTACTTTGCAATAGAGAGGATAAGGCAAAAATAGTTAATAATTAGTGAATGTTAATGTCCGTTCATTCCAGTATAAAAAGAAGTGTTATGCCTGCTCAGGGGCCTCTCATAATGAGGGGGTTAAACGTGTTTACTCTCTGTTTTAACGTATTATTTTTGCAACGAGACCGTGCCTGGCCTTCCTTCTGGCTCCCGGGTCAGCGAGGTGTATCGCTGATGATAAGGCAAAATATGGTACAATGACTCATCGGGAATATTACACATTGATTAGGGTTTAACGGCCAATGGCACAGCTTTATTTCTACTATTCGGCAATGAATGCAGGGAAATCCACAGCGTTACTGCAGTCCTCTTACAATTATCAGGAACGGGGCATGCGAACCGTTGTTTATACTGCCGAGATCGACGACAGATTTGGTGCCGGTAAGGTCAGCTCGAGAATCGGCCTCTCGTCGCCTGCCAGGCTCTACAACCCCGAGACGGACCTGCTGGAAGATATTCGCTCAGAACACGCTAAAAAGCCCATACACTGCGTGCTGGTGGACGAAAGTCAGTTTCTCACCCGCGAACAGGTTCATGCGTTATCTGAGGTTGTAGACAATCTGGATATCCCGGTCCTTTGCTACGGACTGCGTACTGATTTTCGGGGCGAGCTCTTTGCCGGCAGCCAATATTTACTCGCCTGGTCAGATAAGCTTGTCGAACTGAAAACAATTTGTTTCTGTGGCCGTAAAGCCAGCATGGTGCTTCGTCTCGATCAGTCCGGAAAACCTTTCGCAGACGGCGAACAGGTGGTGATAGGGGGCAATGAGCGCTATGTCTCCGTGTGCCGTAAACATTATAAAGAAGCGCTTGCCCTGGGGTCTCTGGCCGTGCTCCAGGATGAAAACCGCAAATAGCCTTGCTTAGTGTTCAAAACCATCAGACATAAAAAAACCCGCCAATGGCGGGTTTTTTCTTAGGCTGTCAATCAGGCGTGTTTCTTCGCTTTTTTGTCAGCTTTTACCACCGGCGCTGCAACTTGTGCAGTATCAGCTTCACCTTCTTTGTACTCACGTCCGTAGAAGGTATCCAGCAGGATCTGTTTCAGCTCGGCAATCAGTGGGTAGCGTGGGTTAGCACCGGTACACTGGTCATCGAAGGCATCTTCAGACAGCTTATCTACGTGAGCGAGGAAGTCAGCTTCCTGAACGCCTGCTTCGCGGATAGATTTAGGAATACCCAGCTCAGCTTTGATGCTGTCCAGCCATGCCAGCAGTTTCTCAATCTTCGCCGCAGTGCGATCGCCCGGTGCGGACAGACCCAGGTGGTCAGCGATTTCAGCATAACGACGACGCGCTTGCGGACGGTCGTACTGGCTGAAAGCAGTCTGCTTGGTTGGGTTGTCGTTGGCGTTATAGCGGATAACGTTGCTGATCAACAGGGCGTTCGCCAGACCGTGAGGAATGTGGAACTGGGAGCCCAGTTTGTGCGCCATTGAGTGACACACGCCCAGGAAGGCGTTCGCAAACGCGATGCCCGCGATGGTCGCAGCACTGTGTACACGCTCACGCGCTACCGGGTTTTTAGACCCTTCGTTGTAAGATGCTGGCAGGTTTTCTTTAAGCAGCTTCAGCGCCTGCAGAGCCTGACCGTCGGAGAACTCAGATGCCAGTACGGAAACGTAAGCTTCCAGGGCGTGAGTGACCGCATCAAGACCACCGAACGCGCACAGTGACTTCGGCATATCCATGACCAGGTTGGCATCAACGATAGCCATGTCCGGCGTCAGCGCGTAGTCAGCCAGCGGGTATTTCTGACCGGTTGCATCGTCAGTTACAACAGCAAACGGCGTCACTTCTGAACCGGTACCGGAAGTGGTGGTAACCGCGATCATTTTCGCTTTTACGCCCATTTTCGGGAACTTGTAGATACGTTTACGGATGTCCATAAAGCGCAGCGCCAGTTCTTCAAAGTGAGTTTCAGGATGTTCGTACATCACCCACATGATTTTCGCGGCATCCATTGGGGAACCACCGCCCAGTGCGATAATCACATCTGGTTTGAAGGAGTTTGCCAGCTCGGCACCTTTGCGAACCACGCTCAGCGTTGGATCAGCTTCAACTTCAAAGAAGACTTCAGTTTCTACACCAGACGCTTTCAGAACAGAGGTAATCTGGTCTGCATAGCCGTTGTTGAACAGGAAACGGTCAGTCACGATGAGCGCACGTTTGTGGCCATCAGTAATCACTTCATCCAGCGCGATTGGCAGTGAGCCGCGGCGGAAGTAGATAGATTTCGGAAGTTTGTGCCACAACATGTTTTCAGCTCGCTTAGCAACGGTTTTCTTGTTGATCAGGTGTTTTGGACCAACGTTTTCAGAGATGGAGTTACCACCCCAGGAACCACAACCCAGAGTCAGGGAAGGTGCGAGTTTGAAGTTATACAGGTCGCCGATACCACCCTGAGAAGCAGGGGTGTTGATCAGAATACGGGCGGTTTTCATCATCTGACCGAAGTGGGCAACACGTTCTGGCTGGTTATCCTGGTCGGTGTACAGGCAAGAGGTGTGACCGATACCGCCCATCGCGACCAGTTTTTCCGCTTTTTCTACCGCGTCTTCGAAATCTTTCGCGCGGTACATTGCAAGCGTAGGAGACAGTTTTTCGTGTGCAAACGGTTCGCTTTCGTCAACAACAGTGACTTCACCGATCAGGATCTTGGTGCTTGCCGGCACGGTAAAGCCTGCGAGTTCAGCGATTTTGTAAGCTGGCTGACCTACGATAGCGGCGTTCAGCGCGCCATTTTTCAGGATGATGTTCTGAACCGCTTTCAGTTCCTGGCCCTGCAGCATGTAGCCGCCATGGCTGGCGAAACGTTCACGAACGGCATCATATACGGAATCCACCACAACAACAGACTGCTCAGATGCACAGATAACGCCGTTATCGAAGGTTTTGGACATCAGTACGGAAGCCACAGCACGTTTGATATCTGCGGTTTCATCGATAACAACAGGGGTGTTGCCTGCGCCAACGCCGATGGCTGGTTTACCGGAGCTGTATGCCGCTTTAACCATGCCAGGACCACCGGTCGCCAGAATCAGGTTAATGTCCGGGTGATGCATCAGCGCGTTGGACAGTTCAACGGAAGGTTGGTCAATCCAGCCAATAAGATCTTTTGGCGCACCCGCCGCGATTGCAGCCTGCAGGACGATGTCAGCTGCTTTGTTGGTGGCATCTTTCGCACGTGGGTGCGGGGAGAAGATGATTGCGTTACGGGTCTTCAGGCTGATAAGGGATTTGAAGATTGCGGTGGACGTTGGGTTGGTGGTTGGAACGATACCGCAAATGATGCCGATAGGTTCTGCGATGGTGATGGTACCGAAGGTGTCGTCTTCAGACAGCACGCCGCAGGTTTTCTCATCTTTATAGGCGTTGTAGATATACTCAGAAGCAAAGTGGTTTTTGATCACTTTATCTTCAACGATACCCATGCCGGATTCGGCAACGGCCATTTTAGCGAGAGGGATTCGAGCATCTGCAGCAGCCAGAGCGGCCGCGCGGAAGATTTTATCAACCTGTTCTTGGGTGAAATTGGCATATTCACGCTGGGCTTTTTTCACGCGCTCGACGAGGGCGTTCAGTTCAGCGATATTGGTAACAGCCATAATGCTCTCCTGATAATGTTTAAACTCTTTTAGTAAACCAGCGCTCGATACGTCACACAGTATAGTCAGAGCCGTACATGCTTGCGTAACACACAATAAAACAAAGGGTTACTGACCGCCTGAACGCACTAATTTACTAAAAGAGCCTTACCTTAGCATCATCCCTTTTTGATAGGTGATATCCCTGGGGGCGTAACCAAGATTACTCACTTCTGAGTATGAAAATTATGATCTGCGTCAATTTTTCCATAAGCTGATACCTTTCAGCAGGGTTATTTTGTAGACATTATTCTACTGTTAAATAATTAAGTAACTATTGAAAGCGAAGCTGTCATAGGTAATACAAATAATTAACATCATGAAATGCTACTATTTTGCCGCAGATTTCTGATGAAGAATGCGTTTAAAAAGCGTATCTTCAGCGCGGTTTTATCAGGATCCTTTTTCAGCCCAGGCCATGCGCATTAGCGGAGCACCTCGTGATTCATACGCTCTTTGATTTCCCTACATATTTTAAGTTTTTTATTGGTTTGTTTGCCCTCGTGAACCCGGTGGGTATCATTCCTGTCTTCATTAGCATGACCAGCTACCAGACGGCGGCCGCCAGAAATAAGACTAACCTCACTGCAAACCTGTCGGTTGCCATTATTTTGCTGACCTCCCTTTATCTGGGTGACGCCATTCTGCAGCTGTTTGGTATCTCGATTGATTCCTTCAGAATTGCAGGCGGGATCCTGGTCGTTACCATCGCCATGTCGATGATCAGCGGTAAGCTCGGTGAAGATAAACAGAATAAACAGGAGAAATCAGAGACTGCCATTCGCGAAAGCATCGGCGTGGTGCCGCTGGCGCTGCCTTTGATGGCCGGACCGGGTGCAATCAGCTCAACGATCGTATGGGGTACGCGCTACCACAACGTGATGCACCTGATTGGGTTTTCGGTGGCGATAGCCCTGTTTGCGCTTTGCTGCTGGGGCTTATTCCGTATGGCACCGTGGCTGGTTCGTCTGCTTGGCCAGACGGGCATTAACGTCATTACGCGTATTATGGGTCTTTTGCTGATGGCGCTGGGCATTGAGTTTATCGTCACCGGCATTAAAAGCATTTTCCCCGGATTGTTGCATTAACGGTTTCATATGAAAGAACGGTGCCAGTGGCGCCGTTTTTTTTACGTTATTATCAGTAAAAAATATTAATAAAGTTGAAATGCGCACACGTCATAATAAATTCTACTAATAATCCCCGCTTTATACATTTCAATGGGTTAGATATTCGCTCTCACAACCTCTGCACATAAATCCTGCAATCGATCTGTTATTTTTCTTACATGATACTCTGGGGCTTGCTGAGAGATAACCGAAATGATATTAGTAATTTCAACGTTCCCCCAGAGGAATGTGCTAAATAATAATCAATTGTTAATTTTTTGTACAAAACCAGTCGAACGAAGCGCAGCGACGCGCTCGCAGAAGTATTTTTCTGTATCGTATTGAATAGCAGGGCATTTCCCTGATGTTTGATCTCAGGCAAGGCAGCCCCCTAAAAGACGGTCTCTACCGTAAAAGAGAATTGCTTAACAAATTTGCAAAATGTATTGGCGAGAGCTGACGCCATTTGGTACTTTCCGGCCTTATATTTTGCAGCAGTAAAGAAGTAGATGAGAATTATTTTCAAATAGTTTTCTTCTCAAATATCTCAGGCACGTCGCGGACAGGGCGGCGTACCCGGAATCGACGCAAGACCGCCACACGAGCGGTCAGTAATAAAGAAGTCGGTGATAGCAAGAAGTAAAAAAGAACCTGACAGCAGCAAAAAAAAACTCCTGCGCTGTACAGGCCCCAGAAGGGGATTACACAACTGGCGAAGGCCGGTCATTATAATGAGTGGAGTACCAACACAATGTCCATCATCACAAAAAAAAGTCTGGTCGCGGCGGGAATTTTAACTGCGCTAATCGCGGGCAACGCTGCAATGGCAGCAGACGTGCCGGCAGGGGTTCAACTCGCCGAGAAGCAAACGCTGGTTCGTAATAACGGCGCTGAAGTTCAGTCTCTCGATCCGCATAAAATCGAAGGTGTTCCTGAGTCAAACGTTAACCGCGACCTGTTTGAAGGTCTGCTGGTGACCGACGTTGACGGCCACCCGGCGCCGGGTGTTGCTGAGAAATGGGAAAATAAAGATTTCAAAGTCTGGACCTTCCATCTGCGTAAAGATGCAAAATGGTCCGACGGTACACCGGTTACCGCTGAAGATTTCGTTTATAGCTGGCAGCGTCTGGCAAATCCTAATACCGCCTCTCCGTATGCGAGCTATCTGCAGTATGGTCACATCGCCAATATCGATGACATCATCACGGGTAAAAAACCGGTGACTGACCTTGGCGTAAAAGCCATTGATGCAAACACATTTGAAGTGACGTTGAGCGAGCCTGTTCCGTACTTCTACAAACTGCTGGTTCACCCGTCCGTCTCCCCGGTTCCAAAAGCGGCCATCGAGAAGTTCGGTGAAAAATGGACCCAGCCTGCGAATATCGTGACCAACGGCGCTTATAAGCTGAAAGACTGGGTGGTCAACGAGCGTATGGTGCTGGAGCGTAACACCAACTACTGGGATAACGCGAAGACCGTCATTAACCAGGTGACCTATCTGCCAATCGCTTCTGAAGTGACGGACGTTAACCGCTACCGCAGCGGTGAAATCGACATGACCTATAACAACATGCCGATTGAACTGTTCCAGAAGCTGAAAAAAGAAATTCCGAAAGAAGTGCATGTCGATCCTTACCTCTGCACTTACTACTATGAAATCAACAACCAGAAAGCACCGTTTACCGACGTGCGCGTTCGTACCGCGCTTAAGCTGGCGCTGGACCGCGATATCATCGTTAACAAAGTGAAAAACCAGGGCGATCTTCCGGCCTACAGCTACACCCCACCTTATACCGACGGCATGAAGCTGGATAAACCAGAGTGGTTTGGCTGGACGCAGGAAAAACGTAACGAAGAGGCGAAAAAGCTGCTGGCCGAAGCGGGTTATACTTCAGACAAGCCGCTGACCTTCAGCCTGCTGTACAACACCTCCGATCTGCATAAAAAACTGGCTATCGCCGTCGCATCCATCTGGAAGAAGAACCTGGGCGCAAACGTGAAGCTGGAAAATCAGGAGTGGAAGACCTTCCTCGACACGCGTCACCAGGGCACCTTTGACGTTGCGCGCGCAGGCTGGTGTGCGGACTATAACGAACCGACGTCCTTCCTGAATACCATGCTGAGCGACAGCTCCAACAACACCGCGCACTATAAGAGCCCGGCGTTTGACAAGCTGATCGGCGATACGCTGAAAACCACTGACGACGCGCAGCGCGCTGAACTCTATTCAAAAGCGGAGCAGCAGCTGGATAAAGATTCCGCGATCGTGCCGGTTTACTACTACGTGAACGCCCGTCTGGTTAAGCCATGGGTTGGGGGTTACACAGGTAAAGACCCGATGGATAATATCTCTGTCAAAAACTTGTATATTATCAAGCATTAATGGCAATGAGTGGGGCGGGTATACTCGCCCCACGGTGTCTAATCATCATCACATAAAGGCACACGCCAGAAGGTACGGGCAATGTTGAAATTCATCCTGCGTCGCTGTTTAGAAGCGATTCCAACGCTATTTATTCTTATTACAATTTCCTTCTTTATGATGCGTTTGGCCCCGGGCAGTCCTTTTACCGGTGAGCGCACGCTGCCGCCAGAAGTCATGGCCAACATCGAAGCGAAATATCATTTAAACGATCCTATCACCACCCAATACTTCAATTATCTGAAGCAGCTGGCGCACGGGGATTTTGGGCCGTCATTCAAATATAAAGACTATTCCGTTAACGACCTGGTGGCCTCCAGCTTCCCGGTATCGGCGAAATTAGGCGCGGCGGCATTTATTCTGGCCGTGGTTCTCGGCGTCACGGCGGGCGTTATCGCCGCGTTGAAACAAAATACCCGATGGGATTATGCCGTGATGGGGGTGGCAATGACCGGGGTGGTCATACCCAGCTTCGTAGTCGCGCCATTACTGGTCATGATATTCGCGATCACGCTGAAATGGCTGCCCGGGGGCGGCTGGAACGGTGGGGCAATACAATTTATGATTTTGCCGATGGTGGCGCTCTCGCTGGCCTACATCGCCAGCATCGCGCGTATCACCCGTGGTTCGATGATTGAAGTATTGCACTCAAACTTCATCCGTACCGCGCGCGCAAAAGGTCTGCCGATGCGCCGCATCATCTTCCGCCATGCGCTTAAGCCTGCGCTGTTACCGGTGCTGTCGTACATGGGCCCGGCCTTCGTGGGGATCATCACCGGTTCAATGGTTATAGAAACCATTTATGGCTTGCCGGGTATTGGTCAGCTGTTTGTTAACGGTGCACTTAACCGTGACTATTCACTCGTTCTCAGCCTCACCATCCTTGTGGGGGCACTGACCATTCTCTTTAATGCCGTTGTCGATGTGCTGTATGCCGTTATCGACCCGAAAATCCGTTACTAACTGGAGCTCGCCATGATGTTGAGTAAGAAAAACAGCGAGGCGCTGGAAAACTTCAGTGAAAAACTGGAAGTCGAAGGTCGTAGCCTCTGGCAGGACGCCCGGCGGCGTTTTATGCATAACCGTGCAGCGGTTGCCAGCCTGATTGTGCTGGTGATTATTGCACTGTTTGTCACCCTGGCACCTATGCTGTCGCAGTTCAGCTATTTCGATACTGACTGGGGCATGATGTCGAGCGCGCCGGATATGGAATCCGGCCACTATTTCGGTACCGACTCCTCAGGGCGTGACCTGCTGGTCCGCGTGGCTATCGGTGGGCGCATTTCGCTGATGGTCGGGATCGCCGCCGCGCTGGTGGCCGTGATCCTGGGCACGCTCTACGGTTCGCTTTCCGGCTACCTGGGCGGCAAAGTGGATTCCGTGATGATGCGTCTGCTTGAGATCCTCAACTCCTTCCCGTTCATGTTCTTCGTTATTCTGCTGGTGACCTTCTTTGGTCAGAATATCCTGCTGATCTTCGTGGCCATTGGGATGGTCTCCTGGCTGGACATGGCGCGTATTGTGCGTGGGCAAACGCTTAGCCTGAAGCGAAAAGAGTTTATCGAAGCCGCCCAGGTGGGTGGGGTTTCCACCGGGAACATCGTTGTTCGCCACATCGTTCCAAACGTGCTGGGCGTCGTTGTGGTCTATGCCTCGCTGCTGGTGCCAAGCATGATCTTGTTTGAATCTTTCCTGAGCTTCCTGGGACTGGGTACGCAAGAGCCACTGAGCAGCTGGGGTGCGCTGCTGAGCGATGGGGCAAACTCAATGGAAGTCTCTCCATGGCTGCTGCTGTATCCGGCGGGCTTCCTGGTTGTCACCCTGTTCTGTTTCAACTTTATCGGCGATGGCCTGCGTGATGCCCTCGACCCGAAAGACCGTTAAGGAGCGCCGTCATGACAATTATTGAAACGGCATCTGTGCCGCAGGCGCAACAGCAGGAAAGCATTCTGCTGGACGTCAAAGATCTCCGCGTGACGTTTAACACGCCAGACGGCGATGTTACCGCTGTAAACGATCTGAACTTCAGCCTGCGGGCCGGTGAAACCCTCGGTATTGTGGGCGAGTCCGGTTCAGGTAAATCGCAAACGGCGTTTGCGCTGATGGGCCTGCTGGCGCAAAACGGGCGTATCGGAGGGTCTGCCACCTTCAACGGAAAAGAGATCCTCAACCTGCCGGAGCATCAGCTGAACAGGCTGCGCGCCGAGCAAATCTCAATGATTTTCCAGGACCCAATGACCTCCCTGAACCCGTATATGCGCGTGGGCGAGCAACTGATGGAAGTGCTGATGCTGCATAAAGGGCTGGGTAAAGCGGAAGCGTTTGAGGAGTCCGTAAAAATGCTCGATGCGGTAAAAATGCCGGAAGCGCGCAAGCGCATGCGCATGTTCCCGCACGAGTTCTCCGGCGGCATGCGCCAGCGCGTAATGATCGCCATGGCGCTGCTGTGCAGGCCCAAGCTGCTGATTGCCGATGAGCCCACTACCGCGCTGGACGTGACCGTTCAGGCGCAGATCATGACCCTGCTGAATGAGCTTAAGCGCGAATTTAACACCGCCATTATCATGATCACCCACGATTTGGGCGTCGTCGCGGGCATCTGCGATAAAGTGCTGGTGATGTACGCCGGGCGGACTATGGAGTATGGCAAGGCGCGAGACGTGTTCTACCAGCCTGCCCATCCGTATTCGATTGGCCTGCTGAACGCCGTTCCGCGTCTTGATGCGGAAGGGGAGTCTCTGCTGACCATTCCAGGCAACCCGCCGAACCTGCTGCGTTTACCGAAAGGTTGTCCGTTCCAGCCGCGCTGCCCGCACGCAATGGAAATCTGTAACAGCGCGCCGCCGCTGGAAGCGTTTGCCCCGGGCCGACTGCGCGCCTGCTATAAGCCGCTGGAGGAACTGGTATGAACGCCATAGATGAAAAAAGAAACGTGCTGCTCGAAATCGCCGATCTCAAGGTTCATTTCGATATCAAAGATGGCAAACAGTGGTTCTGGCAGCCCTCTAAAACCCTTAAGGCGGTTGATGGCGTAACGCTTCGTCTCTATGAAGGGGAAACGCTGGGCGTGGTGGGTGAGTCCGGCTGCGGCAAATCCACCTTTGCGCGCGCGATTATCGGCCTGGTGAAAGCGACAGACGGCAAAGTAGCGTGGCTGGGCAAAGATCTGCTGGGCATGAAGCCGGATGAATGGCGCGCGGTACGCAGCGACATCCAGATGATTTTCCAGGATCCGCTGGCATCGCTGAACCCGCGTATGACCATCGGGGAGATCATCGCCGAGCCGCTGCGCACTTACCATCCTAAGATGTCGCGTCAGGAAGCGCGCGACCGCGTCAAGGCAATGATGATGAAGGTGGGTCTGCTGCCTAACCTCATCAACCGCTATCCGCACGAGTTCTCCGGCGGCCAGTGCCAGCGTATCGGCATTGCGCGTGCGCTGATCCTCGAACCGAAGCTGATTATCTGCGATGAGCCTGTCTCCGCGCTGGACGTGTCCATCCAGGCACAGGTGGTGAACCTGCTGCAAAAGCTGCAGCGTGAAATGGGCCTGTCGCTGATTTTCATCGCGCATGACCTGGCGGTCGTGAAGCACATCTCCGACCGCGTACTGGTGATGTACCTGGGTCATGCCGTTGAGCTAGGCACGTACGATGAGGTGTACCATAACCCGTTGCACCCGTACACCAAAGCGCTGATGTCCGCGGTGCCTGTTCCGGATCCCGATCTGGAAAAGAATAAAACCATCCAGCTTCTGGAGGGTGAACTGCCGTCGCCCATTAACCCGCCATCGGGCTGCGTTTTCCGTACGCGCTGTCCTATTGCCGGGCCGGAATGTGCAAAAACGAGACCGGTTCTGGAAGGCAGTTTCCGACATGCGGTTTCCTGCCTGAAAGTAGACCCGTTATAATCGCAAGGGCTGACATGATGTCAGCCCTTATTATTTGCGAGGTTAATGTGTCGCGATTATTCACGTCGGCCCGTCAGCGGCTGTATCACCTGTTATTCGATCCCCATACGGTGTCCGGGCGGCGCTTTGAGGGGCTGTGCGGATTATTTGCGCTGATAAGCGTGATCATTATCTTTGTCGAATCCGGCGCCGGAACGCAATATCACCTGACCTTTGATGAATGGCACGTCTTTGTCTGGCTGGAACTGATCGTCACCCTGGTCTTTACCCTTGAGTTTATTTTACGCGTCGCCTGCTGGCCTAATCCGGCAAAATACGTTTTCAGCTTCTGGGGCTTTATTGATTTAGCCACCATCCTGCCACTGTACGTTATGTGGCTCTGGCCGGAAATCAGCCTGAACTATGTGTTTGCCTGGCGAGCCATGCGCGCCATTCGCGTGCTGCGTATTTTAAAACTGCTGCGGTTTATGCCGTCGCTGAGGGTATTTTGGGTGGCGATCGTCAGCGCGCGACATCAGCTCATTCTCTTTTATTCGTTTATTGCGATCGTGATGATTGTCTTTGGATCGCTGATGTATTTAATTGAGGGGCCAAAATACGGCTTCACCACGTTGAATGCGTCGGTGTATTGGGCCATCGTGACGGTCACCACCGTGGGTTACGGCGATATTACCCCGCACACGCCGCTGGGGCGCATTGTGGCATCGGTGCTTATTCTGATTGGCTATTCGGTGATTGCGATCCCGACGGGGCTTATTACCACGCACATGAGCAGCGCATTTCAAAGTCGCCAGCAGCAGAGGAAATGCCCGAATTGTCAGCAGGGGAATCATGAACACAGCGCACGGTATTGTCACCGCTGTGGAAGTCACTTACCGGAGTAAATAAAAAAGGCTGCCAATTGCAGCCTTTTTTATCACTCGCGCCACAAAATATGGCACAGCTTGTGGTCTTTCTCGCGACAGAGCAGTACGCGGGCGAAGATATCGTTAATTTCACCGCCATCTTCATCGGCAAGACCAATCACCACCTCGGCGAAGAAATCCGGATTGAGATCGAAATCAACATGTTCCGCCCAGTCTTCGGCCGGGTCGAACAACTCGGCGCCGCCGCGCTCTTCAAACTGCAGATTAAAGAGGATCACGTCGGCCGGGTCGAGATTAGCCACCGCCAGTTCGAGAAAAATGTCATAGGCCTGCTCGAGCGTTTCGTCTTCGGTCAGGCGATTATTCAGATCCATTTCCATGATGACTACCTGTTTAACATCGTTGGGCACGTTTTACAGCAACGGACTAAAGAAGTAAAACAGTCGTTCGGCAATTCGCTGCCACAACGGACGTTTCACCCACAGCCTGGCGTCCAGCAGGCGCGAGCGCGAGATGTAATCATCCTGAACCGCCGCCAGATCGCCGCCAAAACCGGCGTCATCAATCACCAGAGTGATCTCAAAGTTGAGCCACAGGCTGCGCATATCGAGGTTCACGGTTCCCACGAGACTCAGTTCGCCATCAACCAGCACGCTCTTGGTATGTAACAATCCGCCTTCAAACTGATAGATTTTCACGCCTGCGGCAAGCAGTTCGCTGAAGAACGCGCGGCTTGCCCAGCCCACCAGCAGCGAGTCATTCTTTCGCGGCATAATAATGCTGACGTCCACGCCACGCTGCGCGGCGGTACAGATTGCATGCAGCAGATCGTCACTCGGGACGAAGTAGGGGGTCGTCATGATCAAATACTCACGTGCGGAATAGGCCGCGGTGAGCAGCGCCTGATGGATCAGATCCTCCGGAAAACCCGGGCCAGACGCGATGGTGTGGATGGTGTGGCCGCTGGCCTCTTCGAACGGCATGATATTGCCGTCTGGCGGTGGCGGCAGGATGCGTTTGCCGGTCTCAATTTCCCAGTCACAGGAGTAAACGATGCCCATCGACGTCGCCACCGGGCCTTCCATACGCGCCATCAGGTCGATCCACTGTCCGACCCCGGAATCTTGTTTGAAGAAGCGGGGGTCAACCATGTTCATGCTGCCGGTATAGGCAATATAGTTATCAATCAGGATCATCTTACGGTGCTGGCGCAGATCCATGCGTCGCAGGAAAACACGCAGCAGGTTAACCTTGAGCGCCTCCACCACTTCGATACCCGCATTGCGCATCATACCGGCCCAGGGGCTGCGGAAAAACGCGACGCTCCCTGCGGAGTCGAGCATAAGGCGGCAGTGGATCCCACGACGCGCGGCCGCCATCAGCGACTCGGCAACCTGGTCCGCCATCCCGCCCGGCTGCCAGATGTAAAACACCATCTCGATGTTGTGGCGCGCAAGCTGAATGTCACGGATCAGCGCCTGCATCACATCATCGGAGGTGGTCATCAGCTGCAGCTGGTTTCCCTTTACACCGCCGATCCCCTGACGCCGCTCGCACAGCTGAAACAGCGATGCCGCGACGCTGCTATTTTCTTCCGCAAAGATATGTTTGCAGGCTTTGAGATCGTTTAGCCACTTTGCTGTCGATGGCCACATCGCGCGGGCGCGCTCTGCACGCCGTTTACCCAAATGGAGTTCGCCAAAAGAGAGATAGGCGATGATGCCCACCAGCGGCAGAATATAGATAATCAGAAGCCAGGCCATGGCAGAGGGTACGGCTCTGCGCTTCATCAGGATACGTAATGTCACCCCCGCGATTAACAGCCAGTATCCCAGAATGACCAGCCAACTCACCACGGTGTAGAAGGTTGTCATAGTTAAAAAATCCTTTTGAAAGCGTATTGTTATGAGTGTACGCATCAGGATTCATCTGGCAAATAAAAACGGCAGATAAAAGCGCTGGTTTGCCGCCAGGTTGGGTTTATAATGGCCTTTCTTATAAAGAAAGAGTTGTAGACATGAAGCGCAGTAGAAATGAAGTAGGGCGCTGGCGCATGTTGCGACAGGTGAGTCGTCGTAAGGCTCGTTGGCTGGAAGCACAATCCCGCCGCAATATGCGTATTCACGCCATCAGGAAATGTGGGCTTAGCCGACACCGTAATGCATTAGTGTTCGCGGTCCAGGACATCTGATCCCCACAGGGCACCGTCACGGTGCCCACAATGCCGCCAAAATCTATCATTATTTGCAGTCCCCGACAGAGCGCTTCAGCGGTATACTTTGCGCGCCTAATCTTATGAAATTACCAGAATGAATCCCTATTTGTGGGTCTTTATTGTGCTTTTAGCGCTGGACGCGTTCAGGGAAGAATTACAGCTGCCGACATTCTCTTCGCTGGCAGTATATATATACGCCTGGGCCACGCAGTGGATTGTTTAAAAGGAAAATGGAATGAACGGAAAACATATCGCGTTATTTCTCGGGATTGCGCTACTCGGCGGGTGTGCGAATACAAAAACGTCACCCGAACGCCATGCGTATTATTTCGTCTCGCATAAATCCAGTTTTGTCGGGGGCAACTACACCTCGAGCGTTTCACAAAATTACCGACTGAACGTACCACAGTTCCGTGAACTGTATGCCCGCGGCAAAGCGGACCGCGCCGCAGGCCGGACACAGGAGGAAGCGGCTGCCTATGCGCAGAGTATCCGCGACCAGCTTAAACAAGATGCGAGCACCGATCACTCGTTCAACGGCAACGCCAGTGACAAATGGACCTCCGGGATGGAGGAAAAAGACGCCATACTGTTCGGCAATGAACTGGCCGCGTCTTATCTTGATGGCTATAACGGCGTACAATAGCCGGGCGTTTTGGGAATATCGTCGTTGCAGCGATATTCTCGTCATTTTAAGCAAAAGGAGGGAGAGGTGTTTGCGGAGTTTGGTGTACTGAATTTTTGGACGTACGTGGTCGGCGCTTTTTTTATTGTTCTGGTTCCAGGTCCGAATACCTTGTTTGTGCTGAAAACAGGGATTGGCCACGGTGTTAAAAAAGGTTATCTGGCCGCCACCGGCGTATTTGTCGGCGACGCGGTACTGATGTTCCTGGCCTGGGCAGGCGTCGCTGCGCTTATCCAGACGACGCCGGTGTTATTCAATATTGTTCGTTATCTGGGCGCATTTTATCTGTTGTGGCTCGGGGGAAAAATACTCTGGTCAGTGGCTACCCGGAAAAATGACGGCGAACAGAGCGGTACAGAACCCGCCAGCATGATCATGAAACGCTCGCTGGTGTTAAGCCTGACGAACCCAAAAGCGATTCTGTTCTACGTCTCGTTTTTTGTGCAGTTCATTGATGTGCGGGCTGAAAACACAGGCACCTCTTTCCTGATCCTTGCTACAACGCTCGAGCTTATCAGCTTTATGTATATGAGCTTCCTGATCTTCTCCGGCGCGTTTGTCACGCGCTACCTGAAAACCAAAAAGAAACTGGCGACGCTGGGAAATGGTTTGATAGGGCTGCTGTTTGTGGGCTTTGCGGCGAGGCTGGCATCACTACACTGAGTAAAATCAGTCGAAAAAAGGCTCCTGATGGAGCCTTTCTTATATCAAAATACTTTCTTGTATGGCCGCACGGTCACCTTTGCATACACGCCCGCCGCGACATACGGATCCGCGTCTGCCCAGGCCTGCGCGGCTTCCAGTGATTCGAATTCAGCAATGACCGTCGAGCCTGAAAAACCCGCCGCACCCGGATCGTTGCTGTCTACGGCAGGCATTGGGCCTGCGGTCAATAATTTGCCTTCATCCTGAAGCAGCTGCAGCCGCGCCAGGTGCGCAGGACGTACAGAAAGGCGTTTTTCCAGGGAGTCGGCGTTATCTTCGGCGTAAATCACATAAAGCACGGGGGTAGCTCCTTAACCAGTAAAAGTGTCAATTACGTTATGTGAAAGGGCAACTGACTGCAATGTAAAGATAAAAACAATGTTAATACCCTGATCTGAGTGCGCTTTTTTTAGGGTTTCTTGCGCTTAAATGGCCCCGCATCAAAGTGACTTGTTGAATATGATTGCTATTTGCATTTAAAATCGAGGTCCGGTTTTTAAACGTTGATGATTATGACTTCGATGACCCTAGATTTACCTCGCCGCTTTCCATGGCCGACGCTGCTTTCCGTGGTTATCCACGGCGCTGTCGTGGCGGGTCTGCTCTATACCTCGGTTCATCAGGTTATTGAAATGCCAGCGCCCGCGCAGCCTATTTCTGTGACCATGGTATCGCCTGCGGATCTTGAGCCGCCGCAGGTTGCGCCACCGCCACAGCCCGTCGCTGAGCCAGAACCGGAGCCAGAGCCTGAACCCGTTCCGGAGCCGCCGAAAGAAGCGCCCGTGGTGATCCACAAGCCGGAGCCAAAACCCAAACCTAAACCGAAGCCAAAGCCGGTGAAGAAGGTGGAAGAGCGGCCGAAACGTGAAACGCGTCCGGTTGAGCCACGCGCAACGCAGACGGTCGAAAACGCTGCGCCGTCGCGACCGCTAATGAATAGCGCGCCTGCAGCGGCAAAACCAACGGTATCCGCGCCTGCGGGGCCTCGCGCCCTCAGCCGTAACCAACCGCAATATCCGGCGCGCGCGCAGGCCCTGCGTATTGAAGGGCGTGTGCGGGTCAAATTTGACGTAACCTCTGATGGCCGCGTCGAGAACGTAGAGGTCCTGTCTGCACAGCCTTCTAATATGTTCGAGCGTGAGGTGAAGTCAGCCATGAGAAAATGGCGTTATGAAGCCGGCAAGCCGGGTCGTGGGTTGATTGTGAATATTGTGTTCCGCCTGAACGGCGGGGCACAGATGGAATAAAAGAAAAAGCCTCCGGACCGGAGGCTTTTTTTGTCTGAATATCAGGCCTGCGGCAGTGGACGGGGTTTGCCCGCGTTATCTACCGCCACGTAGATAAACAGCGCTTCCGTCGCCTTATAACGCTGCCCAATCGGCTCAGAAGAGACTTTTTTCACCCACACTTCAATATTGATAGAAATAGACGTATTGCCGCGCTTAACACAGCGCGCGTAACAGCAGACAACGTCACCCACAGCCACTGGTCGAAGGAAGGTCATGCCGTCTACCCGGACGGTTACAACCCGCCCGTGTGCAATCTCTTTTGCCAGAATCGCGCCGCCCATATCCATTTGCGACATAAGCCAGCCGCCAAAAATATCGCCGTTAGCATTGGTGTCTGCGGGCATTGCCAGCGTGCGCAATACCAGTTCGCCCTGAGGGGCGTCATTTTTTGTCATTGTTTTTACTCGTAACTGAAGACTTCAGGCGGGATGCTACTATGATTTCGGGCTGGAGAGAATAGACCGGAGCGCATGTAATTTGCGCTCCGGTAATGTTTATCAGTGCTTCTCGTCCTGAGGCATATGACGATAGATATACACCCCGCTTAACAGGGTGAAGATCAGCGTTAACGCCGTCAGGCCAAAGACCTTGAAATTGACCCAAATATTCTGTGGCAGCCAGAAGGCGATATAGATATTGGCGAGGCCACATAAAATAAAGAACACCGCCCAGGCGATATTCAGGCGGGACCAGACGTGCTGCGGCAGCGTCAGCTCTTTACCCAGCATACGCTGGATCAGCGGCTTTTTCATAATCCACTGGCTAATCAGCAATGCACCAGCGAACAGGCCATAAATGACGGTCACCTTCCATTTGATAAACTCATCATTATGGAAGAACAGGGTTAATCCGCCAAAGACCGCGACCAGGACAAACGTCACCAGCGCCATTTTTTCAACTTTGCGATAGCGAACCCAGCTGTAAATCAGCACGATGGCTGTGGCGATAATCAGTGCCGTGGTGGCAGCATAGATGTCGTACAGCTTATAAAAGGCAAAAAAGACAACCAGCGGTAAAAAATCCAGAAACTGCTTCATTCTACAATCCCATCCTCTGAGTGGGGCCAGACACAGCGATGTGCCCGGCCATCAGGACTACTGACGAATTAACATATACAGGCGGAACAGGTAGACCAGCAGCACGGCTGAAATCAGGTTGCTCAGCGTATTAGCGACTACCGCACCCACATTGGGCGTTAATACGGCAAAGTTCGGCGCAAACAGCAGTAACAGCGTTTTAGCAAGCAGCCAGCCGATAACGGCCGGTGCGACCAGGCGCATATTCGACCAGGCCAGTCGGATGCTGCTGCGCATCGCGGTGAAGATCCCCATTTTGTCCTGGACCACCATCACCGGCGCGAAGGAGAGCACGATAGCCAGCAGCACGCCCGGTACCACGATCAGCATAATCCCCATCTGTACCAGCAGGGTGGTCAGAAAAATAAGGATAAACAGTTTCGGAAGAACAGGGGCGCTGGCACCGATGGCGCGCAGGGCGCTGATGCGTTGTCCGGCTGACACCAGCTGGATCATCAGCAGCACACCACCTGCGAGGATAGCATTGCCAATCAGGCCCGAGAAGGTGGACGCAGCCGATGCCCGCAGCAGGATTTGCTGCTGTTCAGGCGTCATGTTCTGCACCAGGTCAAACAGCCCTACGCTCCCTGCAAGGTTATCCCCCTGGCTGAGGCTGGCAATTTGTTCATCACTGGGTGAGAACGCATGACCCAGCACCACCGTGATAAAAGCGCACAACAACGCAATCAGTAAAAAGGTAATGAACTGATAGCGGAAAAAATTTCCCGTGTCACGGTAGACAGACTTCGCCGTGATAGACATGCACTCTCCTTGAGTATTGCAGGTGTTAATTAGCCGGCAATTGTACACCGGATAACGCCGCTGTGGCAGCATCAAGGGGTGTATGGAAAAGCATATCTTTGTAAAGCAGCGGTAAGAGTCAACTTTCCCGTCTTCAACGCCAGAATCTGCTCCCTCTCGTTTAGCGATGCTTAATGACATTTACCTGACCTGCAAATCCTTGAAATTTGATGTAGATACGCATTTACCCTCCAGAATTGCCCTTAAAAATTAACCCAGATCAATGAATGTTAAAGTATTGGTTTTAATGTGATCTGTGTTAGATCACTTATTACTTATTTGTGAGTATATTCACCACCGCTATGAAAACCACAACGATGGAGCGGATATGAAAAAATTAGCGGTGGCAGCCCTTATCTTAAGCAGTCTCTCTGGCGGCGCGTACGCGCACGAAGCAGGCGAATTCTTTATACGAGCCGGTTCAGCAACGGCCCGTCCAACCGAAGGATCGGATAACGTTCTGGGTCTGGGGGGCTTTAACGTCAGCAACAACACCCAGCTGGGCTTAACGTTCACCTATATGGCAACGGATAACATTGGCGTTGAATTACTGGCGGCCACGCCTTTCCGCCATCGCGTGGGGACGGGGCCAACCGGGGATATCGCTACGGTGCACCATTTGCCGCCTACGCTGATGGCGCAGTGGTATTTTGGTGACTCAAACAGCAAGGTGCGCCCGTATATCGGGGCAGGCGTGAACTACACCACCTTCTTTGATGAGAAATTTAACGATACCGGGAAAGCGGCAGGGCTTTCCGATCTCAGCCTGAAGGATTCCTGGGGCGTGGCGGGGCAGGTGGGGCTTGATTATCTGATTAACCGCGACTGGCTGATTAACGCCTCGGTCTGGTATATGGATATCGATACCGATGTTCGTTTCAAGGCCGGGGGTGAACAGCAGAGCATCAGCACTCGCCTCGATCCATGGGTGTTTATGTTCTCGGCGGGTTATCGCTTCTGATGCACGCGTTCAGCTGGCCGCGGCGCGGCCAGCCTCTTCAGAATGAGGGATAGACGGGTCGTTCATCCAGCTTAGCGCAGCGTTTAAGGCGCGTTTCGCCGTCATATAAATAGCTGAATGCATCGCTGGAGATGGAATGGAACAGAATATCACCGTTCGCAAACGGAATAATTTCGGTATCGCCGGAGCGCTTGTGACCAGCCCCGGTTTCAAAATTTCCCTGCCATTTTTCCTGCGTATGATCATAGACATGGAGGATAACCTCGACCAGCCCCCTGTCCGGGCAATTTAGACGTAAAAGCGTGGAAGAGAAATTGAGAGACGAAGCGTGACATGACACAAATAAAGAAATAAACAAAAGCGTTCTAAAAAACATTAACCCATTAAAGCCTTACTCAAACCAGACTTAAGATTTTACTTAAGTCAAGCCACTTAACTTTGCCCTCGATCAACAAGACTTAATTTTCAACGTGATAGCGATTGTCACTGGCGGATGGCGTTTGAAAAAAGACGATATATCCCTGTTGCCCCGATAATTCATGTAGTCTGGTTACTCCACATAGCTGGCTGGAGGGGATATCCCCGACATAAAATTTGAATGTCCGGTTTGTGCGGGTAAACGCTTTTATTTTACCAGGTTTAACCCGTCAGAAAACCAACCTCACGGTGCAGTCTGTTCCGTTTGCTCGACGCGACTCACCACGCATTCATGCCTACCTAAGCTCAAACGACGGCGCTGGCCTAAGCCCGTTAGCTGAATAAAGGCCTCGCCGAGGCCTTTTTAGATTGTGGTTTATTTCTGAATTAAATAACGAATAGTCGGACCATCCTGCTGAATATCCAGTACGGTATACCCGTGGTTTTTGGCATCCAGAGGGATGTTATTGATCGACTGAGGACAATCGCTTACCACTTCCAGAATCTCACCTTTTTTGAGCTGTGGCAGCGCTTCGAGTGTGGCGACGGCCGGATAAGGGCAAGGCTCGCCGACCATATCGAGGCGATAGTCAGGCACGATATCCTTCATGCGATATTCTCCTGTGTTTTAGTGCTGACAGAGCTGCGGCGGAAGAAGCGTTTTTCCTGCGCCACGACGAGTAAAAATGCGATTAACAGCAGGGCGTAGGTCACTAACAGGCCGCCGAGCGGGCCAAACGTCGCGAGCAGATTAACCTTATCCCAGTTGGTCGCCAGCACCGGGGAGAGGTCATCCCAGAAATACGCCAGAATCGTTGAGCCAATCACGTTACCCAGACCGACCCACCAGTAATGCACCTGACCTTCCACAGCCCGGTACATCCAGCCCGTTTCGCAGCCCCCGGCCAGCACAATACCAAAGCCAAACAGCAGGCCGCCAATCACGGCGTTTGGACCTGCCCACATGATTTTTGGCTCAACGCCAAGCTGCACATAGCTGAAGATGCCAATGGCGCTCACCGCCATCCCGGCGATAATCGCTTTTGCCATCATCGTGCGACCAGTGATCCACATATCGCGAAACGCGCTGGTAAAGCAGATCTGAGCGCGTTCAATCAGCAGCCCAAAGCCGACGCCGAACAGCATTGCCAGCCCCAGTTTCGGCTGGTTTAACGCGGTGCAAAGTGCCCATGCAACCATCGCGAAAAAGACCAACATCCCAAGGCGGAAGCGACGACGGGCCTGGGCGGGCTTTTGCGTCAGCGGCGATGCCGCGCCCACTTTGACCATCTTCACGGGAATACGAAACAGCGGGAGCAGGGTGAATTTAGCGCCAAAGTACGAGCCTATGGCCGTCGCCACGGCAAAGAACCAGGCGTGCAGAGAAAACTGAGGAATACCGGTAAAGAACGCGGCAAGATTACAGCCCATCGCCAGCCGTGCGCCAAACCCGGCAATGATCCCGCCGATAACGGCCTGCATAATACGAATGCGGCTTTTTGGCATGCGGATCTTAACGTTGTTTGCCCACAGCGCTGCCGCAAAACAGCCGCCGAACATACCGATAATCATCATCCCGTCGATGCGGGTCAGCGGCGTGCCGTCCAGATGAATCAGTTTGAAGTAGCCCCACTCTTCGGCATGCACCCCGGCCAGCTGTAACAGCTGTCCACCCCAGCGGGTAAACTCGCCAGTGACTGCCCAGAAGGTGCCGGTAATGCCAAAATAGTAAGTCGAAAGGATACCGGCTGCGATAACTGCCGGAACGGGTGACCAGAACTTAACCAGGTAAGTCTGCTTGAATTGCTGCCATGTCATGAAGATGCCTCTGAACTCAGAAGGTGTATGTGAAAACAACGGCCCGGAATATATACCTTTTTTCCTTTGTCCAAAACCTCTGCAAAACGTTCCTCAACTATTCCTCGCTTTTTTATGACCTTCATCATTAATCCGCGCTGATGATGTCCTGGTCCGCTTTGTGCCAAAAGCGGACGTTCACGTCCGTTCTTGAAATATTGACCCGATAATTCAGCGTTAAATTCTCCGGTTAATACGCAACGCATCCACAACGAGTGAAAACGCTGGGGAAGGCTGTTTACGGCTGGGATAATAAAGATAGTAGCCGGGAAAAGGACGGCACCATTCTTCAAGCACGCGGATCAGTTTTCCTTCCTGCAGATGTGTGCCGAACTCCTCTTCAGGTAAAAAGGCAATGCCCAGTCCGGCAAGAGCTGCGTCAACGACGTGTTCCGATGTGTTAAACGTCAGTTGCCCTTCAACCCGAACGTGAAATTTACCGTTTTCCTGCTCAAACTCCCAGGCGTAAATTTTCCCCGATTGAACCATGCGCTCATTAATACAGCAGTGTTGCATCAGATCGCGTGGCGTCTGAGGGGCGGCGCACCGGGCGAAATACTCAGGGGAAGCTACAGCCGCCATGCGCAGTTTCGGGCCAATGGGTACGGCTATCATATCTTTGTCGATAGTGTCTCCGAGCCGCACGCCGGCATCAAAACGATCCGCAACGATATCCCGGAACCCGTGGTTGGCATCAAACTCAATATGAATATCAGGATATTCGCGTAAAAGTGGTGTCAGCTTTGGCAGCAGCGTGGTCTTCAGAACATTAGGTCCACATGTAATACGGACGGTCCCCGCAGGTTTATCACGCAGTGCCGTCAGCATGTCCAGCTCGGCTTCAATCTCATCAATACGATGTCCCACAGACTGCAGCAGTCGTTCCCCGGCAGCCGTCACTGACACACTGCGCGTGGTCCTTGTCAGCAGGCGGATTTGCATCCGTTCTTCCAGCCCGGAAATCGCCTGGCTCAGTGCGGGCTGGGTCACGCCGAGCTGGGCGGCAGCGCGCGTAAAGCTGCCCTCACGCGCCACGGTGACGAAAGAGAGTAAGTCGTTGAGATTGCGTCTGGCCATGCTCGTTTCCGGTCCATTTATAAATTTTACTTATAAGGGTATTAAGTATTCATTAGCTAGTTAACCCGCTGCATATTGGTAACAATAATGCGATGAAAAAGTCAACGCTAACCCTTATGCAAAACGCTTACTGCAGAACATCACTGCTGCTCATTGCCGGCCTGCTTTTCATCACGCAGTCCGCTATGGCGGGTGACAACGACCGGAGAGTGGCGCAGGAGACGCTTATGAAAATTGAGATCATTGTGGAGGGAGAAACCGCCATCGCCACCCTCTTTGATACGCCGACAGGCCGGGACTTTGCGTCTTTGCTTCCCCTCAGCCTGACGCTGGAAGACTATGCCGATATTGAGCGTATAAGCGACCTGCCGCGCAGGCTTTCCACAGTGCAGGCTCCGGACGGTATGACGCCGGAAGCCGGAGATATCACTTACTACGCACCCTGGGGCAACCTGGCGATTTTTGCCCGGGGCAGGGATTACGCCCGTTCACTGATCCCGTTAGGGAAGGTGGATTCCGGACTGCCGGTCCTGCAGCGCCACGGACCTCTTGCGGTGCAGATCAGGGTCGCCAACTGACCCACAGCATCTTCCGCACCGCGATTATCCCTCTTATCACCGTCCCGCCCCGTATGCCGTTTCAGCTCTTCCTGCAGTGCTGAAGGCTTCGCGGCGCAGACTTCATGTTATCTACTGAAAAGAAATCCCTGAATGAGTAATAAGACCGACGAGAACAGAAAAAAAACCACCGGAAGCGGGAAACAGCCTGCGCACTGGAGTGGTGTCTTTGCCATGACGCTGTGCGTCTTCGCCCTGATCGCCTCCGAATTTATGCCGGTCAGCCTGCTGACACCGATGGCGCAGACCCTTCGTGTCACCGAAGGCATGGCCGGACAGGGCATCGCCATTTCCGGGGCATTTGCAGTGGTAACCAGCCTGTTTATTTCCGTGCTGGCAGGCACGCTTAACCGGAAAACGCTGCTGCTCGGCCTGACCTGCATTATGGCAATTTCCGGTGCCGTTATTGCGATGGCACCCAATTACCTGACCTATATGGCGGGCAGAGCCCTGATTGGCATTGTGGTCGGCGGGTTCTGGTCAATGTCGGCCGCGACGGCAATGCGTCTGGTCCCGGTGCATCGTGTTCCGCTGGCGCTGGCTATTTTCAACAGCGGCAATGCTCTCGCTACCGTCGTGGCTGCCCCTCTGGGCAGCTGGCTCGGATCGGTTGTTGGCTGGCGGGGCGCCTTCTTCTGCCTGGTGCCGGTCGCCATCATAGCGTTTGTCTGGCAATTACTCAGTCTGCCTTCCATGTCGGTCACCCGTCAGGCGGCGGCTTCCCGCAACGTTTTCACGCTGTTTCGTCGCCGGGTGGTCACGCTGGGCATGCTGGGTGTGGGGATCTTCTTTATGGGGCAATTCACGCTATTTACCTACATCAGGCCTTTCCTTGAGACGGTGACGCGGGTGGATGACGCAACGGTGACCCTGGTCCTGCTGGTTATTGGTGTCGCGGGTTTCATCGGCACTACGCTGATTGGCCGGGTGTTAAAACGCGGGTTCTACCCGACCCTGATGGCCATCCCGGTACTGATGGCCATCACCGCGCTGGCACTGATTGCCTTCGGCAGTCAGGTAGCCATCGTGACGGCGCTGCTTGGGCTGTGGGGGCTGATTTCCACTGCCGCACCGGTGGGATGGTGGGCATGGGTTCCGCGTACCTTCCCGCAGAATGCCGAAGCGGGCGGCGGACTGATGGTGGCGATGGTGCAGCTGTCCATTGCTCTCGGTTCGACGGTGGGCGGCCTGCTTTTCGACCATCACGGCTACCAGAGCACCTTCCTGGCCAGCGCCGCGATGCTGATTATCGCAACCGTACTGATCTTTCTGACCTCGCGGTCAGACACTTCTGCCGCAGACCATTCATAAACCCAGGAGTAACGCCATGACAGTTAAAGCTTACGGTGCCCATGCGGGCACACTGCCGCTGGAGCCGATGGATATCACCCGTCGCGCCCCCGGTGCCCATGATGTGCAGATTGATATCGCGTACTGCGGTGTCTGCCATTCGGATATCCACCAGGTACGCGCTGAATGGGCCGGGACGCTCTATCCGTGCGTGCCGGGACATGAAATTGTCGGTCGTGTAGTGGCCGTTGGCGATCACGTCTCCGGTTTTTGTGCAGGGGACCTGGTGGGGGTCGGCTGCATTGTCGACAGCTGCCGCCACTGCAGTGACTGTGACGACGGACTGGAGAACTACTGCGACCATATGACGGGGACATATAATTTCCCGACGCCGGATGCGCCGGGCCACACGCTGGGCGGATATTCGCAGCAGATTGTGGTGCATGAACGCTACGTCCTGCGCGTTACTCACCCGGAAGCGCAGCTGGCCGCCGTGGCACCGCTGCTGTGCGCGGGGATCACAACGTACTCACCGCTGCGTCACTGGCAGGCGGGCCCCGGCAAAAAGGTCGGAGTGGTCGGTATCGGTGGACTGGGGCATATGGGGATCAAGCTTGCGCACGCCATGGGCGCGCATGTCGTGGCCTTTACCACGTCTGAGTCAAAACGTGACGCCGCCAGAGCGCTTGGTGCAGATGAGGTGGTGGTCTCCCGTCATGCCAGCGAAATGGAAGCCCATGCAAAGAGCTTCGATTTTATCCTCAACACCGTTGCTGCGCCGCATAACCTCGACGTGTTCACTGCGCTGCTGAAACGCGATGGCACGATGACCCTGGTGGGTGCGCCGGCCACGCCGCATGGCTCGCCAGAAGTGTTCAGCCTTATCATGAAGCGCAGATCGATTGCCGGGTCGATGATTGGCGGCATTCCTGAAACGCAGGAGATGCTCGATTTCTGCGCCCAACACGGCATTGTCGCCGACATTGAGCTTATCTGCGCCGACCAGATTAACGATGCCTATGAGCGCATGCTCAGGGGCGATGTGCATTACCGGTTTGTCATTGATAACGCCACCCTGGCTTAATGATAAGGAGACCATCATGAAAAAATTTACGTTAGCGCTGGGGCTGTTGATCAGTGCATTTGCTTCCTCTGCGGCGGATATGTCCCGTGGGGCCGATAATTTTTATAAAAGCGATAAGGTGACGCAGCAAAAAGTCACCTTTAAAAACCAGTATCAGATGGCCGTGGTCGGCAACCTGTTTATCCCGAAAAAGATGAACCAGAATACCCGACACCCGGCGATCGTCGTTGGTCACCCGATGGGAGCCGTAAAGGAACAGAGTTCGAATCTCTATGCGCAGAAGCTGGCGGAGCAGGGGTTTGTCACGCTGGCTATCGATCTCTCTTTCTGGGGAGAAAGCGAGGGCAAACCGGGGCACCTGATTTCACCGGAAATCTACACAGATGATTTCAGCGCTGCGGTTGATTATCTGAGCACACAGCCGTTTGTCGATCCGGATAACGTCGGTGTGCTGGGTATCTGCGGCAGCGGAAGTTTTGTTATCAGTGCCGCCAAGATTGACCCGCGTATGAAAGCCATTGCCACCGTCAGCATGTATGACATGGGGGCTGCATTTCGCAACGGCCTCAACCATTCCCAGACGCCGGAACAACGAAAGGCCTTTATCCGGTCAGCCACAGAGCAGCGTTTAGCAGAGTTTCAGGGAGGCGAGACGGCCTACATTCCCGGTACCGTGAATACACTGGACGCTTCAACGCCTGATATTCAGCGCGAGTTCTTTGATTTCTACCGCACCGAACGCGGCGGCTACACCCCACAGGGTCAGAAAGAAGAACTGACGACGAAACCGATGCTGAGCAGTATTGGCAAGTTTATGAACTTCTATCCGTTCAACGATATTGAAACCATCTCTCCGCGCCCGATGCTGTTTATTACCGGCGATCAGGCACATTCAAAAGAGTTCAGCGAGGACGCTTTCAAACGCGCCGGTCAGTCTAAAGAACTGTACATCGTACCGGGCGCAGGGCATGTCGATCTGTATGACCGTACCGACGTAATCCCTTTTGGCAAGCTGACAGACTTTTTCCGTAAGAATCTGCAATAACACGTTCAGTTAAGGAGCATTTGACATGAACTACAAACATCTGGGGCGTACCGGTCTGCGGGTGAGCCGCATCGGTCTCGGTACCATGAATTTCGGTGAGCTGACGGATGAGTCGGCCAGCTTCAGGATCATGGATGAAGCCGTGGATGCAGGTATCAACTTTTTCGATACCGCTGACGTCTATGGCGGGCCGCAGTCGCCGGATATGGCAAAGGGTTACGGAACATCCGAAGAAATCATCGGTAACTGGTTAGCGCGCAGTGGTCAGCGTGACCGGGTAGTGCTGGCCACGAAAGTTTACCAGCCGATGGACACGGGTCCGAACGACAAATACCTGTCTGCCTACCATATCCGCCGGGCCTGTGAGGCCAGCCTGAAAAGGCTGAAAACGGACCATATCGATCTCTATCAGATGCACCATATCGATCGGAACACGCCCTGGGAGGAGATCTGGCAGGCGATGGAACAGCTCATCCGTGAGGGTAAAATCAGCTACGTGGGCAGCAGTAACTTTGCTGGCTGGGATATTGCCACTGCACAGTGCAAGGCTGACGCGCGCAACCTGCTGGGGCTGGCATCGGAACAGAGCCTGTACAATCTGACCCAGCGCACAGTTGAGCTGGAGGTCATTCCGGCGCTGCGTCATTACGGCATTGGCCTGATCCCGTGGAGCCCGGTCGGGATGGGGATGCTGGGTGGCGTGCTGAAAAAAATTGCCGGTGGCCGCCGGGCATCACCGCAGTTGCAGGCACAAATCAACCGCCTGCGGCCACAACTGGAGGCCTGGGAAACACTGTGTGATGAGCTGGGGGAAACACCATCAGACGTCGCGCTGGCCTGGCTGCTGCAGAACCCTGTGGTTAGCGCCGTGCTCAGTGGTCCGCGTACAGTTGAACAGCTCCGCCAGAATCTCAATGCCCTGACGCTGTCTCTTTCAGACGATACGCTCAAAAGGCTGGATACCATCTGGCCGGGGCCAGGCGGAGAGGCACCTGAAGCTTACGCGTGGTAAAAGGTTATCAGTGTTAACAATTACCGGCCTTCGGGTCGGTAATTACATTATTTCGGCGAAATTTATTTATTACCTGAAGATGTTGTACTTTTCATCAATTCTTGGATGACCGCTTTTCGCTCATAGCAGACGTTTAGCCCGGTTAGCTTGTCCGCTGCGTACCAGGAGCGGACATTTAAGCCCGTTCCGTGAATGAGGTGCTGAGTCAGTCTTCAAGTAGGTTAATTATCAAATCGAGTGGGAAGATGATTTCATTGGTTTGTCTGAGCTATTCTACGCTCCACCAGTAGCGATCGCGCATAACTGCTTTTCGTGGTTACTCCAACCTGAGCGGTCAATATCTGACTTATCTGCATTTATAATAAAGAAACGTTCTTCAGCAAGAATATTCTCACCACTGGGCAGCATCATCGGGAAGGTTCTTGAGGCTATTTGTGGGCCTACCGTTTTTCTTGCATCTGTATGTCTAACCCAGAGAGGCACATCAACGCCTTGCATCGCCTCAGTCGTTTACGAATCCAGATAAATTTCTCAATATTCTGCGTATAGCGTGCGGCTCTTAGCCAGAGTCTGCAAGCATAGAAATAGTCACCATTACACTCATAGCTTGATGCCAATTCTATATTTATGTCATCTCTTTCCATACTCGGCCTGTGCATGCTCATTAATCAGCACGCCAGTGTCATGCTGATTATTAATTGATATAAGGGTCAGTCCGCTGGTCGGGGCTCCGCCGGGCAGGTATCGCTGATCTTTATAAATTTGTCGTTATAGATCAGATAATGATGACCCGACAGACGCAGCGCCGGCTGACGAACCACATCACCGGGACGCAGATACCAAGCGTCGCCCTCATCTTCAGTCGAATCACATCCCGGTTTGATCAGCAATTTAAACCAGGTGTTACCGGTATTGCTCACCGTCCCGGCCACCTTGTCGAAGGTCCATTGAAACTGAACCTGACGCGGGCGAACGACCAGAATGGTATCCATCACCACCACCGGCTCCATGCTGACCTCACCGCCTGTCGGGCTCTGCCTCGTCAGGTTGCGGGTGGGGATCTCGCGAAATGAAACCCGGTAGTAGCGTTCGCGGTTATCTCGGGGGCCATGATAATAAAATTTGAAATACTCGCTTTCTCCGGCCTGTAACGTGAGCTGGCGGGGGGCGAATAACAGTTCGCCATCCACCGGTCGGGAGCGCACTTCACCGCCGCCAGGGCGATCGATGGCGCTAACAGCAATGCGGTACAGCCGCGCGCTTTTGTTGTTGTTCACTACCCGTTTGCTGGCGAAATCCATCTCGGCCGGGAGGGAGAAGGTGAGGTTACCGACCGAAATAGCCTGTGTCTGAGAAGCAGCCAGAAGGAAGCCCAGGGCCAGCATGGCCTTAGTTAATGTTACGCCACGTCGCCTGAACATGAATCTCTCCTGAAGCGCTGACTTCGCCAAACCAGCCATTATCGTCTACCGTACGCAGTGAAATGGTGTTATCCATCGGAATCGAAAATTTCACCGTCGTTTTATCCAACTGCCCGACTTCGCCGGAGATATCGGTCCAGGGCGTAGTCAGCCAAAGCGCCTCGGACATATCCCGCCAGCTGTCATCGCACCCGGCATCGTAGGACTGCTCCGTCCCGCTGCGGGTAATAAATGAGAGCGTGGCCGGAAACGGCACTTTTGCGGTACCGTCATCGGAGCTGAAGAGACAGTAGGAACGCCCGCCAATCACCTGTGACGGTCCGGTCACCTTGATGAGTACTTCGTCGGCGGCCGTTTTACCGCTGGTGGTGACAATGTAGCCGAAATCAAGTGACGGTTCGTCGCTGCCAACAAATCCCTCCCGTGATGGCGACGACGTATATTCGTCGGAGATAATGCTGATGCTAAAATCACGGGGCTTGATAATCAGCGTATTGGAGGTGGAAAACTCGTACCATCCCGACTCCGGCGAGGTGATGTTCTGGAAGCGAAAGTTAAACAGATCCTTGGTGTTAATATCGCTGATCCCGAGATTAACCATCTGCTTAAAAAAGTTGCTTGAAAAGAAAACATAGATCGAATCTGCGCTCTTCATCTCGTTGAAGTTATAGAAATAGGCAGTATTGCTTACTGGCTTCCACGAACTGCCATTCAGGCTGAATTGCATATCATATATACCGACGGCAGAGGCAAGCGACGAGTTGGCAATTGCCGGGAAAATACGGATCGAGGTGTTACTTAACCCGTTTGTCTGCAAGGTATAGCTGACCATTTTGCAGCTTAATCCTGATAAGCTGCCGATGGTTTGCGTCCGGCAGTCGGCATTTCCCTCACCCAGAGTCGGTACACCGTCACTGTTGATAAATACCTCCGCCAGGGAATTGGTATTGATCAACCGCAGATTTGCGGCTTTGGTATGGGTGACGTTGCGGACATACCAGTTGCCGGAGGACTGATCCTTACAGCGGGCACCGCTGCTGGCGTCATAGGTCGCAGAGGTCTGGCAGGCATTGATGGTCATCGTAAAGCTGCCGCCGACGGGCATCTGCTGCAGATACTGATAGAACGCGTCGGACATCATGCCATGCATCCACTTTGCGCCCCCGCTGGTCACTGTTGCGCCATAAAATCCGCTGGCATCGGTGGTTTGCGGCAGGATTAGGCTGGTAGCCATATCGCAACCGGCGTACCAGTTGATGCAGCGAAGGCCGGTCAAGGGGTGCGACACCGGCGAATTTTCAAGCCACATATCAAACTTCCAGTTGGCATTAAGCACGGTGTTGTAGCCGTTATCGATATAGCCGAGGCTCTGCTGATAAATGGTGCCTGAGCCTGTGTATTTCAAACCGGTCCAGCGGTTGGCACCTGTCAGGCGTGGGTCCAGTACCCCGCCCGGTGTGACGAAAAAGTTATCGTCGGAGTTGTTTTCAACGAACACAAACTCACGCGCCGGTGCATCCGGCCACGTGGTTTTGGTCACGGCGGCCCTGAGCACAGTCACTGGCCAGAGTAGCGCGAGGATCGCCAGCGCTATCAGTGGGTTAACTTTCATTCTTATCTCCTGTCTGTTGTACTGCCGCCCATGATGAGAGGCCGCTACAGACCACATCCCCAACCCAGACGGCACCACGCGCGTTACTGAGATCCAGCGCTACTTCGCAGGTCTTATTGCCGCCATAGCTAAAATCGATAGTGGGATAACTCTTGTCCACGTCCATGACAAATTCGCCGCTTTCATCGGTTCGGGTCCGGCCGATATGGTTGTTAATTCGTGCATTAGCCATCACCGTGCCGTCTTCCGCGCGGATACGACCTGAGACGGTGACCATTTGTTTCACCTCAGGCTCAATCACTGCGACGTTGCCGGGATAGAGCGTCAGATGACTCTTGCGTCCGCTGACGATGTCGTAGCTGTCGAGCGAATTTTTACTGTTCTGCAGTTCCACCTCATACCTGCCATAGGGAGAGAGGGGCAGATAGTTACGCTTGCCGCTGAGTGGAAAAATTCGCCCGTTTACTTTGGCGCTTATCTGCCCGTCATCATCCAGTCCGGTGTTGAATATCACACCGGCGTTGCCGTCGGTGCGTCCGCTGGCGGCGAGGTTTTTGCCCTGCCAGCCGATACTGCCGCTGGCAGTCAGGTTGGTATTAACGTAGCCGTCCGCTGCGCTGTTGACGTTAAGGGTTCCACTGGCGTAGCGGGCATCAAACTGGGCATAGGCTCCGCCGCTGAGTGTCTTGTCATCCCCGGTATCCCCGGAGATGGCCCGCGACAGATTGGTGCCGATGGTGCGAATTGTTCCTTCATCAAACTGTTTACGCGCCGACAGGTTAGCCATGGTGTAGCCGTTCTGATGGGTCATCCCGGCACTGAACCAGTTCCCTAAAGGCAGCGAAAGGTCGAGGGCAATATATTTCCCTGTATTGGCGCTGCTGTTGCCATTGTTAAAGCGCTGGATCCCCGCCCGCAGGCCAAGAGAGCCAAAGGTGCCACTGTAGACCGTCTGATAATAATCCGCCGTGTAGTAATGGCTGTTGTAGCGCCGGTCATCGTTGTAGCTGATGCTAAAGGTGCCCAGCTTCGACCATAATGCGTTGAGGTTTAAGGTACCGCCGATGGCCCGGTTGTCAGCATCGCTGCGCCGTAATTGATCGCCAATGCGTGTTTTCTCCTGGTTGACCCAAAGCGAACTGAAGCCCCCAGGCAACGTGGCGCTGATACTACCGACGCCACTCCATGAGCTATCGCTGGCCAGCATACTTTGCAGATTAACGTTGACCGACTCACCCAGTGGCAGTGTCAGACGGGTTTCGCCCACCGCCTGATTGTCATAGCCGTATCCGGTTGCAGCCCAACTCAACGTGTCGAGCGAGCCGGACGCCGAGAGGCCGGCCAGCCAGCTCTCTTTTGCCGGTCGCGTCTTTTTCCCGTTTTCTGACCAGCGATCCATATGAAAGCTGCCGCCCCATACCTGCCACGCCAGTGGCGCACCCACGCCGCGTCCCCGGCTGAACAGCTTATTGACTCGCTGAGTGCGTTTACTGACCACGCGACCGTTGACGATCACTTCCACTTCCACATCATAAATACCGTACGGTAGTCCGCGGGTATCCACTTCATAGCTACCCATAGCGAAGTTCTGAACGCTCAGCAGTCGCCCGTCACGGATAAGATGCACTTCTCCCGCTGCGGGTAAAAAAGCGATCACTGGCGTAGTCGACTGACTGCTGTCGAAAATGGTGGAGCTGGCCTGATTTCCCCAGGAAAGACCGTAAATCTTCCCGGCCGAAATGGCGGTCATTGGTCCCAGCGACTGCAGGTTCCAGGTATCAAGCATCCCGCCCGCAAAACGGTGGCCGGCGAAATCGCGTTCATACATTGCCTTATATAATTCGCTGTCTTGTTGACCGCTGCCGATACCGTACAGCGAGCCATCCAGCGCCACATGGTGCTCCCGAAGGGCGGTGACGTTGTTCAGCGACAGGTAACTGGAGGTATTGCTTCCTCCATCACGCATCTGGTTGTTATAGACGCCGAGGTTATAGGTCAGGTTGCTGCTAACGGCGTTGACGCTGGACTGGCCAATATCATCGCTGCGCGCGCGCAGCACAGTACCCAGCGCCTCGCGTTTGACCACCAGCTGCAGCAGCAACTGGCGCAGGCTAAGATCCAGTTGTGCATTGTCTGTCAGGGTAATGGTGAGTGCCTCGCTGAACGGGACGTCGGCGAGGCTGTTCAGCTGCTGCCGGGTCTTCTCGCTCACGCTGGCGTTATCCTCTCTCTCTTCCAGCTGGATCTGCCTTATACGCAGTTGGTTACCATCCAGCCAGATAAAGGCACTGCCGATCCGCTGGTCGTCCCGCGTATCCTGGCTGCCGGCGAGATGAATATAGAGCGGGACGCTCATGCCGTCCTGCAACGCCTGACTGAAGGCCTGCGGAATCATCACGCCGCCAATCTGCTGCGCACCGATGCCAGCAGCGTTTGCATCAGGCTGAACGAACAAAAATAGTATGCTGAAGGCAAACCGCGTCTTCAGTTCTTGGGAAATCCGTCGTAGAGGCATCGTCGTTATCCATCTGCACAGCTGTCTATTTCACAGGAACAAACTGCTCACCCTGCCAAAGCGCAACACGTCCTTTTTTATCCGCCGTATCCACACGCGTAAAACGACGTGATTTACCCGGCATCAGGTAGTAATTCTCCTTACACTCCTTACCGTTGGCAGCCTTAATGCAGGGGCCATAGGCAAGGATCCGCAGCGTTGCATTCCCGGAATTAGTAAGCTCGCCGTTGGCGTACTGAAAGCGGTAGTTCACCTGACGGGGTGCCACTACCAGGATGGTGCCGATGCGTGCAGAGGCGGTAGCCACCGCGCTGCGGTTGGCTTTATCCCGCTGGAGGTCACTGAGAGCCTGATCGAACCAGACAATGCGGTAATAGCGCTCTTTGTCATCTGATGGCCCTTTGTAGAAGAAACGAATTACATCGCTGGCCTGGGCGGGCAGCAGCAGGCTGGCAGGGGTGAGCAGCACCTCATCGGGTTTGTCCATTGGGATAACCTTCCCGTCATCCAGCGGTGAGGAGAGTCGTTCGAGATGAATATTGATCAGGCGGCCGCTGTCGGTGCTATTTTTGATCGTCTTGCTCAGCGTGCTGCTGCCGCTGTTCATAAATGAGGAAATATCGCCGACATCCAGCGCCTGCGCCGGCGCCCCCCCGATGAGCAGCAGCCCGAGTGCCAGAAGGCGTTTTTTCATAACAATTCCGTCCGTGAATAAAAGCAGGGGAGGGCCCCTGCTTGTGCATCAAGTGGTTCAGCTGGTCCAGGTGGCGTCAAACTGTACGCTGACGTCGCCGCTCCAGACCCCTTCCGGCAGGGTGCTGAAATCGGTCACTGCGGTCGTACCGTCGGTAGTGCCACTGATGATGGAGAAGGTGAATCCATCCTGCGCGGTGGTACGGCCGCTGGCGTTGTAGCCGTTAGCGAGCGCACTGAGGTTGCCGCCCAGTACACCGTTTGCGGTATCGATCATTACGGTATCGGCAGCTTTTTCGACTGCCGCACCGTTGTAATCCACGCCCACGCTCAGTGTGGAGCCGGAGGTATCCAACTGCGTTAAGGTATTGGTGATAAGACGCGAGGTCAGCTTAAAGGCGGTAGCCGTTGAGTCACCCTCAATCGCCACGTCAAACAGCCCTTTTTGCGAGTTAAAACCTTTGACGCCTTCGGCATACTGGAACGCCAGGCTACCCAGGGGGGTCACCACAAGCTTGCTGGTCGTGTCCTTTTTGGCAGTCGCAGACCAGGTCGCTACAGCCTGAGCTGTTACGTCAGCAGCCTGAGCCACACCCATACCGGTAAACGCCGTTACCAGAGCTATTGCCAAGACCTTTTTTTTCATCGCTTTTCATCCTGAGTTAAATTAAGGACATGATGTCCCGGTGAATCATCTTAAAAACGTTATTCGACGGTTATTAAACCAGCTTATATATTTTGGAATACAGTTTTGCCTCAGCATTACGCCGATGGGTATATACTGTCTTCACGCTGCAATTTTCTATTCTTGCGATCGATTTGGGTTGCATACCCTGGGCTGTTAAACGAATTATTTTCATTTCCCGGTCAGTGATTTTATCTTTTTTAATATCTTTGCGGAGAAATCTGCCATTGATCGCATAGGCCAGCTCTTTACGAATGTCACGACACAAAGCAACGTATACAATGCCCCTGACATTGCTATTGTAATACCAGTAATTCGCCAGGGCTTCTGACTTTCTGGCCGCAATCAATATGACCTGCTTCCCCTTAACTGCAGTCAGCCACTCGCTATCGCGCCTGATAAATTCGGTTAAAGAAGCCGTATTAAGATTGATGAACACAAAATCTTTTTTTATTTTCTCCAGCGACAGATAAATTAATTCATCGATATCCGCAATCAGTTCGTATAGCCCTTTATAGAAGAAGGAGTCATGGGCAGACCAAATGTATTTATCGGAGCAGCATTTACATTCCATATGGTTTCGCACCTCATAGTCCTTGAAGTTATCATTTTTGTAACGTCATTGTTTGTCAGGGCTGTAAAACTACAGGGGTATTAGGTTGCTTGAATTATTCTCCATCAAATAAGACTCTTTTTGCCCACCAAAATTGGACGGGCAAGTTTAATTTTTAATAATTATTTTGCTTGGGAGTGAATTTAAGTTTTTTCCTAATGAGTGTCAACGCGAGCGAAGAAAAGAGATTCTGCGTCTGGAGCAATATTTACACAAAATTAAAATATTGATTTTTTGAGGTGAGGAAAAAGGCATTTATTTTCATAGGGTTATTTATAATGTGGCATTAAATTCTTAACGGTGCTTTATATTAACCAGGATCTTCACCCAACTGTGTTAGGAATAGTCTCAGCGATAGGTGTGGGGAATTTGTCAAATAACCTAAAAATAATAATAAAAATAGATAATTAAACCAAATTAAAAAGAAAATAAGGGTGATTTGCCTGCCTGTAAGGTAAATATTCGGTTTTATATGCCGCACAAAATAGTTATGCGTATGTTAATAATGCTGGGTAATGGAAACAGAGCAATGGTATATACATATCCACTCGGGAATACAGGTTCCAATAGCTACATTAACCAGCTACTGCCGAAGTTATCCTGCATTTACAGGCACCCATTTCTATTTCTTTCCGGGAAGCTTAGCTGTTTTTTTGCACTTGACCAGCGGCCAGCCAGGTCTTGCCTTCGTTTCTTTAAGTACTTTCTTAAGAACATTATTTGTATGGAGTGCGGTAACAAGCCTGACGCTGCCGTTCCTGAAGTGGAGAGAAAGGGGCATGGACGTGGTGTGTAAACGGAAGGTATGCCACTTTGCCCGATGGTTTAGTAAAAATTCTCCTGGCGGGTCTGCGCGAATGTACTATTTTCAGTAAAGTGACGATTACAGGGAGGGCCAATGAAACCACTATCGCTTTTATTATTGTCGAGCCTGACTTTAGTGGGGTGCGGCGCGAACAATACCCCTTCAAATACTCCTGTTCCGGGTGTTAAAACCTCCGCTAGCATGAGCACGCTGGAAGCCGGTGCTCAGCTTATCCAGTCCCGTCCGCCCATTGATGCAATTAGCGCCTATCTTGACGGTTTCCATTTTTATAGCGGTGATAAAAATGGCCAGATGGAAGCCCATCATTATGTAACAGTGTTGAATGATGAGGTGATGCAGGCGGTGATCTACGACGGTAACACCAAAGATGCCCGTTTAATGGGCGTTGAGTACATCATTAGTGAGCGTTTGTTTAACAAACTGCCGCCGGAAGAAAAAAAATTGTGGCATAGCCATCAATATGAAGTGAAATCCGGCAGTCTGATTGCCCCGGGTTTACCTGCAGTGGCAGACAAAGCGTTGATGAGCAAAATTGTGAATACCTACGGGAAGACCTGGCATACCTGGCACACCGACCGCGATAAGACGCTGCCGCTCGGCATTCCGACACTGATGATGGGCTTTACCGGGGAAGGGCAGTTAGACCCCAAACTGCTGGCGGACAGAGATCAACGCTTTAACGTCAGCACGCAGGCTATAAAACAAGAACGTAAAGATATTGTGGCGCGCCCGGTTGCTAAAGGCGCTGATGCCTGGCAGCGTGGAGAGGTGATTCAGCTTAAGCGGGTTGAAGGTTCAGGTGCGCATGGTCACGGAGACACAAGCCATTTCTGATACCATAAAAAGTGAATGTAACCTGTCGGAATCCCCCGGCAACGCCGGGGGGAACGGTGAATTAATTTACGATCAGCCGTATTCTTTTCTCGTTCTCAGACATCAGAAACGCCAGGTAGCTGAAAGATTACCTGCGATCGCGTTATAGCCAGAACGAAACATTTCGCTTTCAACCCCGATGCCCAATTCGACATCAGTGTTGATTTTATAGCGCATTCCCGCCTTAACACCCAGAGTGTCACGACCAGCCACCTGATTCCTGGAACTAAACGATGTGCTGCGATAGTTGGCGAAAGAGGCTTGTTGCTCTACATTGCCATCCAGAAGTTCATGATCCCAGGTAAGCTGCAAATCAGCTGCGATAGACGCCCCTGAAGCGAGCGGTACATTCCAGTTACCATTCACCCCGATACTTGATCTCAGAGAATCGAAGGTCTCCGAATCCAGTATCAGTCGGCTGCCGTCATTGCCGCTTTCCTTCACGCCAGGTCGATGTAATGTGGTGTAATTTAATGACGTTACCGGTCCGGCGCTTACATTATCATTCAGCGCCCATCGATAGCCCCCGCCAGCCGTAACAGAGCCTGTCAGTCCGGTCCAGGTGGCATGGTGGTTTGCTCCGTAAGTTTCTACATGAATGTTTCTATCCATCCAGCTGTCTTCAATACCCAATCGGCCTGTGCCGAATAAATACATCCCTTCGGACCTTTCAGCGCCGTAACGGGCATGAATACCCAGATCGAAAGCAGTGGTTTTCCCGGTCGCGGTTTCTGGTGATTTCACCGTCACCGACTGGCCGCTGACCGCACCATGAAAGCCATAAATCCAGTTGTGATTCCGATCGTTTTGTTTTTCAGCACCGAACACCATGCCATAACTGCTGGCGTCGTACCCTACACTGTCCCCCTGGCGCTGTTGCCAGAAGCCGCCGCCAAAGGGGATAGCAAAGCTGCGCCATTCGCCTTCCGCCAGTTGTTTCGACATTACAGCAGGATGAGGCCCGCCAATGATCCGCGCTATCTGTTGTTCACGTTGAAGGGAACTTGCGAACATGGCGCTGTAGGCGCCCGCAGACAGCTGCGGCAGGGCATGGCTGATACTCCCGCCATCAGCGGCTGAGAAATCCAGAGTACGGTACAGCGGTTGTATATCCGACTTAGCATCTGCCACAATTTTATCCAGCGCTTGCCCTACCTGCCGCGCATTGGCGTCTTGCGCATACTGGCTGTACGCGTTTGAAGCGCGCAGCATTGAGAGTTGCCAGCCATTATTTCCCTGAGGCGTTGTCTGCAGCGTTAGCGTGGGAGAGCGGAGCACGCTGTTCACCGCACTGAACTTACCGCTGTAAGAGTCTGTTTTTAGCAAATCTTGCGAATTCACACGCCAGTTTGTCGCGTACCAGTCCGGTTGCGGCGCAAACGTCAGCTGACCGTTAAATTGTGCGTGACCGTCCACTCGCAAAGTATCATGCCTGCCGCGCCCGTCGACTTCCAACACCAACTGCCCGCTATCCCCCTGTTGATAAGCACCTGAGATAGTGATTTGCCCAAGTGAATTACCCGGCGCAAGGATCCCGTTATTTACAAAGCGGCCTTCCTCATTAAGGGTGTAGCTGCCGTTGCCGGATAGGGTAGCACCTGGCGCGATATTCATGCTGTAAATCTGAAAATCGCCATTTAGCGAGGTTTTCCCTCCGTGCGCGTCCAGTGCCAGATTATTAATACCTTCAATGTTTCCGCGGTAAGCAAAGCTAAAATCAGAATCAGCAGCTTCCGTCGCCTGCCCATACGCATTGGCCTTCCGACCGAAGGTAAACTGTGTTAACCGCTGTTGGCCATAGGCGTCCTGCTCGGCGTAGTCCGAATAAATATCACCTTCCAGCCGGGCACCCGATAATATATTTATATTACCGACCAGCGCATTCGGTGAAATATAAATCGCCGCGCCTTTCCCGGCAACCCGCCCGCTGATGTCGGCATTATCCACCAGGGCTCCCTGCAGCTCGGGTAATAATGCATCGTAATATCCGTCCACGATATGAAGCCAGGATCCACGATAGTCCACTTCGTTACCCAGAAGGTTATTGCCAAAATCAAAACTAATAGCGACGCCACTGGTGCCCAGTGCCTGAACATCACCGCGTTGAATAAGGTTGTGCTCTTTACCGTAGGCAAACATCACCCCTCGGCCATTTACGCCATCGGCGTATACCCGTATTCCGGGCTCGATGCTCAGGGTGTTATTTTGCCCATCTATACGGATACCCGCGCCGCCAGCCCCTGATGTCAACAGGTCCGCTTGCTGAAAGATATGGTTATTACTGCCATATACATGCAGGCCAACCCCCAGATTAGCGGTATTATATTGCCCGGCCAGATAGCCATCTGCCTGCTGATTACGCTGAAAATATCCATTGCGGTTAACAAGAGTTTGCCCGTTGCCATACAGCGAAAAACCGAAAAAGTTACGTCGGTCAATCTGGTATCCCATGTCCTGCAACAACGCCAGTTCCGCCTCCATAAACGTTGTGTAATTACGGTAGTTCTGATGGCTCATCATGCTGTTCTTCAACTCGATATGGCTCATGTAGTTATCATCGACCGAACCGTCGTCTGCTAACATTTTCACCGGCACGCCAGGCATGGCACCTGCAAGCACTTCATTTACGTGCTCGCCGGTGAAATAGCCTTTATCGAGCCGTACATCAAAGCCTTGCGGATCCCATCTGTTATTGCATCCATTACACAATATGACTTGCCCTGGCCGGGCAGGATTGCCACGGTCATCGCGCAGATGGCTGGTCCAGGATCCAAAAGGCCCGTTATCGAAAGCGGGCGTGAATGTGCCACTTCCGTGCAGGTCGGTAACCATATTAGATATTCCCAGGCCATGGGCCAGCTCATGAATAGCGACGCTGACCAGATCTGCCTTTCCGGTGCGCGGCAATTGCGCAGGCACATAGGGAACGTTGTCAAAATCCAGTTTGCCCATGATGAACTGGGCATGAGAGCCGAAGGTCAGCTCTCCGGTATCAATGCCGTTCAACGCTCCCTGCAACTGCGTCAGACTGATAATGCCATCAGTAACTGAATCGCTGGAACCCGCAGCATTCTCGTCATTAAACGTCCCCACATTGATAATGGCGGGCAGTTCCCCTGGTATGGGGGTGATGACTTCAGCCCAGTAACGCATGGCATCAAGTATTTTTTCTTTTTGTTGCTGACCAAGATCCCAGGTTGATTCAGACGCGCTCGGCCAGCCCGGCATAAAGGGACCGTCGCCAACATTAAAGAAACGCACTTCAAATACCGCAATATTTTGTGGGTTATAGACCAGATAGCTTTCTCCTGCATACGAATTATTACTGACAAATAAACCCGTTAGTGCAGCCGTGATAAAAAACCTTTTCATATTAACCATCCTTGTGTAAAAAAGTTATTGCCTGCGTCCGAGACTATAAGTTCACACCTGAGCTCAATAAATCATCAACAAATATAATAATTATCGATATGACTTGATAATTTATAACAAAGGGCAGCCTTGCCCTGTGACAGGCTCATCTTTCAGAATTTTATAAAGGGGGGAGCGTCTAATGATGGTCGCCGTTTATTGTGGAAACCCTGAAAAAGGGACCGGTGGTTTTAGCTTACCGAGGCGTTTTCCCTGCTACCGGGGCGTACCGATACGGGGCGCGATTTGGATATCGAAAATTATGGTGCGTAAAGCTGAATTTTGACCCTCTGGGCTGAGCCATGTGCTTAGTGAAAACGTTTGAGCTTATCCACATTATCAGTGCGGTATTACGGACATTCTTCTTTGCTATTTAATTCCTTCATAGCCATCCATGTATGTATCTGTTATTACTTCTCTCATTGCCTTCCGTTCTTTTTGTATAGCCTGACGTAAAGGTTCACAACAGACAATGCTGTGCCAGGCGTTGACGGGACGTGTAATGAGGAGTTCCTCATGAGGCGTGACGCAGAGTTCGGTTTATAACATCACTGTTATGTTTGATATGGTAGCACCAGGCTGTCATCGTGATTTTCCGCCCATAGCGACCTTTCCACTCATGCATGTCTGCTTTGTGCCAGGAGCGGACATTACTAGCTCTACAAAGCAATAAATGCAGAGAGCAGCTCACAACTCATCGGGCTGCAGCAGGCGTAAACCATTTTAAATTGTACCGGGAACCCATACTATAATAGGCTCCCGGGTAAATATTAAAAACAACAAGCTTAGCGCCGTGACAGGCTGCAAAAGTAGGCTATTACCGCACAAGCGGTAAGTACCAATCCCAGCTGTTGCACGATACCGGCAAGTCCCAGCATCATTCCCAGCAATAAATAGTAGACTAATCCAAACAGCGCTCCGGCAGCTCCGGCCTGTTCACGATATTGGCTAAGGGCCTGGCTCAGCACGTTTGGAATCGCAATGCCATAGGCAATCACCACCCCGGCTACTGGCATAAGTATCCATACAGATTGCTGCAAGAACCATGCTGTGACACCCGATAATAGGGCCAGCAGGCAGGCATTTTTCACCAGTTGTTCTGGCGACAAACCCATAGACAGCAGTTTCCGGTTCCATAAGCTGCCCGATAGAGAAGCAAAAGCCAGTAAAATCCCCGTCCATCCGAAAGCCCTGGGACTCCAGCCTAATTGACCGAAAAGAAACGGTGCAAGGCTGTAGTAGCTGAAAAGCATTGTATTCAGCAGTGCAACAAGCATTGCATTTTTCCAAAGCCTTCCATCCCCTGACATCCGACAAACTAGCCCGCCAAATCGGGGGCCGGAAGTATTTTCCGAACGTGTTTCAGGCAGTAAGAATGCGGTCATTGTGAGCAGCACCAGTGCCATCGTGACCAGAGCAATAAACACGCCGGTATGTCCGTACAGGCTGACCAGCCACCCTCCGCTTACAAGACCAAAAACGGGACTGATTGCCAACGCTGCCCCCATCACGGAGAAGACGCGGGCTAATGCCGTTGATTCGTAGCAATCACGCAGCATCGTCTGAACAACAACGGACCCTGCAGCTGCACCTACGGCTGCTACCATGCGAGCCAGGAGCAAAACGCTAAAGTCTGTAGCCACAAGTGCCAGTGCGGAACCGGTCCCGTAGCACAGAAGCCCGGCCATCATTGCAGGTCGCCGACCCACGCGGTCGCTTAACCAGCCCCAGAGCGCAACGCCGATGGCAAACGCGACGAAATAGACTGAAAGCGTCTGGGCGGCACGTTCACTGCCTACCTGAAAAGCACGGGCAATGTCTGGCAAAGCTGGGCTGTATATTGTTTCCACCAGTTGTGGAAACATAATCAGTAATGTCAGTAGCCACAACGGTGGTTGTTTACTGATATTCATAACAACAATCCTTAGATAAACAGAGTATGCGACTATTATTGCGGAAGTTGTCATGTCGGTTTACCATGATAAAGACTATTTATATTTAAAATCGGACATATGATGAAAATTAACCCAGAAGATTCTTTCGATCCGGACACGTTCGAAGAGTGGGTTGTCGGAATTGCATCCGATATGGGGGTACACGATTCAGGGATGCATAGTCACCTTCGTCATCAGTTGCTTTTTTCGGCGGCGGGAAGTATCACGATTGAGCTGGAAAATACCCTTTGCCTGCTTCCGCCCCGGCGGGCAGCGTGGATACCGGCCGGCACGGTTCATCGCGCCATTATGAATGGCTCAATGGCCTATCGTTCTCTTTACTTTTCAAGCGATTTACCCTTATCGGCGTTGCCCCTGCAGATTATTGAGGTTAATCCCTTATTCTTTGAGGTGATCGAACGGATGGCATTCTGGCAATGGGGAATGCCTGAAGAGCAACAAAGCAGTCTCATTACCGTGTTTTGTGAAGAAATCAAAAATGCCCAAAGCGAAAACTGGACGTTGCGGTTTCCCTCAGATATTCGCCTGAGTACCTGGCTGGACAGAGTCCGTGGGGGCGAATTACCCCCACGTCTGGGGCAGTTAGCCCAAAAAGTCGGTGCATGTGAACGCACAATAAGCCGTATATTTATCCGGGATACGGGGATGAATTATCAGAGTTGGAGGCAACAGTGGAGGCTACTGAAAGCGATGGAGAAGCTGTGTGACGGATACCAGCTCAGTCAGGTGGCGCAGGACCTTGATTTTGTCAGTGACAGTGCCTTCATTGTTTTCTTTCGTCAATATACGGGCACAACACCGACCCGCTATCTCCGCCATTCAATCGCAGAACATCAGGACATATCTTTGGTTTAAAAGTTGGTAAAACCCTTTTTTAATCAGGTCACCATTGTGTTCAGCCATATTGGGTTGATGTGCGAGTGCATATGGTTAACCGAAAGTTGACCGTGAAATGTGCCTTAGATATTTAGAGCAGTTATAGCGTTCTGAAAGCAATGTCTCGGAGATTCTTCAGGAAGGAGGTTTTTTAAGATTCAGGCTGAGTTGATTTTATCAAACTCGGGCGTCAATTCTGCGATCGTCCGTTTCTCGCTCATATGGGACAACCATAATCACATCTCCTAACCCAAAGGAGATTGAGCATGACAATATCCCCCTGGAACAAGGGCCGTATTATTGGCCAGAAACGGCCTCTTCAGATCTCTCATATCTGGGGAATCCGTATCAGACTTGAACTGGAAGGAAAATGAGGTTAACGCAATTCTTGACTGAGCATTCCATAATTGCTAAGGTGATTACCGTCTTTACTACGGGAGAGCCTAATGGCAGGCAGACCGAGAGAATTTGATGATCAACTCGTTATTCAGGCGGCTATGGATGCGTTCTGGCGAAACGGCTTTGAAGCGACCTCCGCTCAGGAACTCGTTGAGAGTACAGGGCTTGGCCGTGGAAGTCTGTATGCGGCTTTTGGTAATAAAGAAAATCTCTACCATGAAGCCCTGCGCCGTTACCATAGCTCAAGCATTGAGTTTCATGAGGCTGTATTCAGCCAGGCCGGTAGCGTTAAGGACAGGCTACGCAGCCTGCTGAAAAAAGGTATTGAACTGGATTTCAGCAACATCGAGCGAAACGGCTGCATGGCAATCTTCTCTCCCTTAGAAAGAGCTGCAAAAGATAAAACCGTTGAAGATCTTAGCCGCCGTTATATCAAAAAGCTTGAGGCAATGTTCACCAGGCTTTTCGCTGCCGGGATTGCTTCCGGGGAGTTTCAGGCGGAACGGCAGCCTGAAGTTATGGCTAAGGCATTCATGTGTGCCTATTTCGGTTTCCGGGTGTTCGGCAGGATTGTGCATGAGCCAGAATTTCAACGTGATGCAATCGAAGCGTTAATAATGAACATTTAGTTAGGAAGGCCATCAGGCCTTTTTATTTACTTAATTCTTGAATGAACATTACAGTATTGTCTGGAGAAAGTTAATGTCTGAAGATTTAAACAAAGTTCAGTTGATTACTGCCCGGTACGGTGAGAAAGACCGACCAAAAAATATCATCTGGAATTCGCAGATTGAAAATCTGCTCAGCCATCGTTCCGTCAGAAATTTTTCACAGCAAGCCTTGCCGGAATACTGGTTTGAAACGCTTGTAGCGGCCGCTCAGTCTGCCTCAACATCCTCAAATCTTCAGCAATGGAGCATGGTGGCCGTTACCGATCCTGCACTCAAGGCGCAGGTCAGAAAGCTCGCTGCGGGAGATAAAGGTGTGGCGAATGGATACATCGAGGAGGCTCCTGCGATACTTCTCTGGATTGCAGACCTGTCACGAAATCACGATATGACCGTCTCAGACGGCCTTACTCCGGGTGTGCATGATTACCTTGATTCATTTGTCATGGCGACAGTTGATGCCGCACTGGCTTCGCAAAATGCAACGGTAGCAGCAGAGTCAATCGGGCTGGGTACGGTTTATATTGGTGCGACACGCAACAAGGCTAAAGAGCTGGCTGAACTTATTCAGCTACCGGCCCACAGCTATGTTGTATGCGGCCTGGTGGTCGGATGGCCTGCAACTGACAGCGATGCAGCTATCCGCCCGCGCCTGCCGCAAAGCGTGGTGGCTCATCACAATCTCTACAGCGCTTGTGACCTTGACGCTCACGTCAGAAGTTATGAAGAGGCATTCCATGCATTCCGGGAAGGTCTGGGAATGAAAGATAAAACATGGAAACAGGCGGTTCAGAGCGCAGCAACCAGTCTCGCTTATATGGATGGTCGCCAAAATCTACGGACCACTCTTGAAGAGCGCGGTTTCGGTTTTAAGTAGGGCAGTTCAGGCGGTTGGGTATTCATGCGCAGCCGCAAAATCATCAACTTTCTCGTCTTCCAGCCCCATGCTTTAAAACGTCCGCTCCTCGCTCAAAGCAGGCCTGCAAGTGAGTTAGTCTGGCTGCTCCGAATCATGAGCGGACACTATCTCTGCGCATCAACCTTCGCATCCATCAGGATGTACTGCGCCGCTTTACGCGTGTATTGGTCAACCAAAGGAACAAGCCGGGTGAAATGTTCGCTGGTGCAGTGGGCATCAAGTTCTGCCCGGTCTGGCCACTCGTCAATGAAAATGAAATGCCCCGGATCCTTTTTATCCCGGTTCAAATCATAAGCAATACACAGCAGCTCATTCTGTATTGCCGCGACGAGTTCCCGGTAAAAAGATTACGGTTAGTACAGACCTGATGTCTATTTCACGATAAATCAAACATAGCCGTGCGATTTCACACACAGATATCGCTCCCTGATATCTGTGTACGACGTCGTTATTACTGATGTTCAGGAATTCGGGCGATAACCTTTATCTCAAAATCAAAGCCTGCTAGCCAGTTCACGCCTACAGCTGTCCAGTTCGGATACGGGGGCTTCGGGAAAACGGTTTGTTTCACCTGCATAATGGTTGGAAACTGATTCTCGGGAGCGGTATGAAAGGTTGTCACATCAATAAGATCGTCGAACGTACAGCCTGCAGCATTAAGCGTGGCCTTGAGATTATCGAAGGCACGTTCTACCTGCGCGGCAAAGTCGGGCTCGGGTGTGCCATCTTCCCGGCTCCCCACCTGCCCGGAAACAAACAACAAATCACCAGAGCGGATCGCTGCAGAATAACCATGCTTTTCATAGAGCGCGTGGCGATTTGCAGGGAAAACGGGTTTCGGTTGGTTCATAACGTATCCTTTATTGGGGTGGGCGACAGCGGATGCGCGGCATAGATAAATGACTTAATATACGCGGCGTATGTAAAATTAATCACACATACGCCGCGTATGTCAAATTTCCTGCGCGGCGTTTATTGCAAGGAGTCCGTATGGCTGCCAAACGCCGCGCCGAAACGATGGAAGAAACCCGCATAAAGTTGATTGCTGCTGCACGAAATGCCTTCGCCGAAAAAGGGTTTGCCGCAGCATCAATGGATGATTTGACCGCCAGCGTCGGCCTGACGCGTGGGGCCCTGTACCACCATTTTGGGGACAAAAAAGGGTTACTTGCTGCTGTGGTTACTCAGGTGGATTCTGAAATGGCGCAAAGTGCCAAAGATGCCGCGGCACATTACGGTGATGACCAGCAAAAGCTTCTGGCTGAAGGGATTGCCTATATCAGGATGGCGCTGGATGAAGAGGTCCGGCGCATCGTTCTGCTTGATGGCCCGGCTTTTCTCGGGGACCCTACAAAATGGCCGAGTCAGAATAACTGCCTCGATGCCACGCGCGAGCGCATTTCAGATCTGATTGAACGCGGCTTAATCAAGCCGGTAGATGTCGATGCCACCGCCTGGCTGCTAAACGGGGCCGCACTGAATGCCGCGCAGTGGGTGGCTGCAAGCGAAAATCCGCAGGATGCATTACCAAAAGCGATTCAGGTTTTTACCCTGTTGGTAAATGGCCTACTGGAGGGTGCCACGCTTTCATAACGCCGAAAATATCATTGCCTTTTTCACAGGGAAAAGAGGAACCGTCTGGCCCAGTGACCAGACGGTGGCAGGATCAGGCTTTGCGGGTTGCCGCTTTCATTTCGCTAACGAACGTTTTCAGCTCAGCCAGCATCTGGTCGGGCTTATCAAGATTTTTCTCGATGATTTTAACAATCGCAGAGCCGGAAATCGCGCCCGCGGCTTTTGCATCTATTGCCGCTGCAACCTGATCCGGTGAAGAGATACCAAAGCCCTGCAACGGCGGAGCCGCATGATATTCAGCGAGTTTTTCCACCAGATGATGCAGAGGCAGCGCCGCTTTGTTTTCAGCGCCGGTCACACCCGCACGGGAGAGCAGGTAGGTATACCCGCGTCCGTAAGAAGCAATCTGACGCAGCAGTTCGTCATCTGCGTTTGGCGGACAGATGAAAATCGGTGCAACGTTGTGACGCATCGCCGCCTGGCGGAACGGTGCAGACTCTTCAACCGGTACATCGGCCACCAGCACAGAGTCAACGCCGACGCGAGCGCACTCGGCATAAAACTCATCAATGCCGCGGTTAAAGACCAGGTTGGCGTACATCAGCAGGCCAATCGGGATGGTCGGGTGTTTCTGACGGATTGCCGCCAGCATCTCGAAACATTGAGTTGGGGTAACGCCGGAGGCAAAAGCGCGCAGGGTGGCGTCCTGAATGGTTGGGCCATCCGCCAGTGGGTCAGAGAAAGGGATGCCCAACTCCAGCGCATCCGCACCGCCTTCAATCAGGGCGTCGATAATTTTAAGCGACTGCTCAGGACCCGGATCGCCCAGGGTGACGAAGGGGACGAACGCGCCTTCCTGGCGGGCCTTCAGCTGTGCAAATGCGTTATCATAGCGTTCCATCAGATTTCCCCTCGTGCTTTCAGAATATCGTGAACGGTGAAGATATCTTTGTCACCGCGACCGGAAAGGTTGACCACCAGCAGCTGCTCTTTCTCCGGGTTTTCTTTGATCATTTTCAGGGCGTGCGCCAGGGCGTGGGAAGATTCCAGCGCCGGGATGATCCCTTCGTTACGACACAGGGTCTTGAACGCCTCCAGTGCTTCGTCATCGGTAATCGAGACGTAGTCAGCGCGCCCGATGCTGTTCAGGTGAGCGTGCTGAGGCCCCACAGACGGGAAGTCCAGTCCGGCGGAGATGGAGTAAGACTCTTCAATCTGGCCTTCATCGGTCTGCATCATAGGAGACTTCATACCGAAGTAGATCCCAACCCGACCATGCTTCAGCGGCGCACCGTGTTCACCCGATTCGATTCCGTGACCGGCAGGCTCTACACCAATCAGACCAACGCGAGGTTCATCGATAAAATCAGCGAACATCCCGATGGCGTTCGAGCCGCCGCCCACGCAGGCGATAACTGCATCCGGCAGACGCCCCTCTTTTTCGAGGATCTGCGCTTTCGTCTCTTCCCCGATCATGCGCTGGAATTCACGCACGATGGTCGGGAACGGATGCGGACCTGCGGCGGTGCCAAGCATATAGTGCGCGGTGTCGTAGCTGCCGGACCAGTCGCGCAGCGCTTCGTTACAGGCATCTTTCAGCGTGGCGGATCCGCTGTGAACCGGGATCACCTCAGCCCCCATCAGGCGCATACGGAAGACGTTTGGCGACTGACGCTCGACATCTTTTGCGCCCATGTAAATACGGCATTTCAGGCCGAGCAGGGCGCTGGCGAGGGCGGATGCCACACCGTGCTGGCCTGCACCGGTCTCGGCGATGATTTCGGTTTTGCCCATGCGTTTTGCGAGCAGGGCCTGGCCAAGGACCTGGTTGGTTTTATGCGCACCGCCGTGGAGCAAATCTTCACGCTTGAGATACAGCGTGGTTTTGCTGCCTTCGGTCAGGTTGCGGCATTTTGTCAGGGCCGTAGGACGCCCCGCGTAGTTTTTCAGCAGATCGGTAAACTCGGCCTGGAACGCCGGGTCTTTTTGCGCGCTGACAAAGGCTTCTTCCAGCTGGCGCAGAGCGGGCATCAGGATCTGTGGCACGTACATACCACCGAACTCACCAAAATACGGGTTTAGTAATGTCGTCATTATTTATTCCTTAATATGCACGCAGAGTTTTAAATACCGAGGCCAGCTTGCTGGCATCTTTTATGCCCGGCTGGGACTCTACGCCTGAATTGAAATCGAGACCGGCGCAGCCGGCTTTGGCCGCTTCTACACAGTTATCCGGGCTGAGACCGCCCGCGAGCAGGACATTGTCCAGCGCTTCGTCTTTCAGCAAGGACCAGTCAAAGCGCTGGCCCGAGCCGCCCTGGCCGTTGTCGAGCACGTATTTATCGACATGATTCAGATTACGCGGCGGTAACGTGTCGCCCACGCTTTGCGCTTTCCAGATTTGCACCCGAGGCGCCAGCGCGGCGCGCAGCGCATCGATATAAGCCTGATCTTCGTTGCCGTGCAGTTGTACCGCACGCAGGGATAACGCCTCGGCTTTTGCTGCTACGTCGGCAATATCGGCATTGCGGAACACGCCCACGTAGCTGAGCGGGGCCGCCGCAATAACGTTACGGGCCTGGTCTTCACTCACCGCCCGGGGCGATGAGTCCACGAAAATCAGCCCGCCATAAATAGCGCCCGCTTCATACGCGGCCTTGGCATCCTGCTCGCGCGTTAATCCACACACTTTGTTTTCACCCAGCAACACGCGGCGGACCGCCGCGTTGAGATCGTCATGTTCCATCATCGCGGAGCCGATCAGGAAACCGTTGGCAAAGTGGCTCAGTTCACGCACCTGGGCGTAGCTGTTGATGCCGGATTCGCTGATGACCGTCACGCCCGCCCCCAGGCGTGGTGCAAGCTGGCGCGTACGGTTAAGGTCGATTGACAGGTCGCGCAGGTCGCGGTTGTTAATGCCAACCACTTTTGCCTCAAGGGCGATGGCGCGCTCCAGCTCCTCTTCGTTGCTCACTTCGGTCAGCACGCCCATGTTCAGGCTGTGGGCCACCGCAGAGAGCTGGCGGTACTGCTCGTCATCGAGCACCGAGAGCATCAGCAGGCAGGCGTCAGCCTGGTAGAAACGCGCGAGCCAGATCTGATACGGGTCGATAATAAAGTCTTTGCAGAGGATCGGCTGCGGCGCAATGCCGCTGACGATGGGCAGGAAATCAAAGCTGCCCTGAAAATATTTCTCATCCGTCAGCACCGAGATGGCGGACGCATGGTGTTTGTAAATTCCGGCAATGCGCGCCGGGTCGAAATCGTCACGGATCACGCCTTTGGACGGAGACGCCTTTTTGCACTCCAGAATAAACGCGGTGCGCGCGCCCTGCAGGGCATCATAAAAGCGGCGCGTGCTGGGCACGACGTCATTCTGGAAGCTGGCGAGCGGCTGCTGCGCCTTGTGTGCTTCAACCCAGATGGCCTTATCGGCGACGATTTTCGCTAAAACGGTCTGCATTCTTTACCCTCTTGCCGCAAGTGCGGTAACGCGATCGTAAGCTGCACCGGAGCGCAGTACGTCCAGAACTTTTTGCGCGTTGGCCTTCAGATCTTCCTCACCGTGCAAACGCATCAGCATGGCGACGTTGGCAGCAACGGCGGCCTCATGAGCGACTTCACCTTTACCTTGTAATAAGCGCGTGAGAATGTCACGGTTTTCTTCCGGCGTGCCGCCTGCCAGCGCCTCCTGATGGTACGGCGTTAAACCGAAGTCAGCCGCGTCGAGCTGATAGCTCAGAATTTCACCGTTGCGCAGTTCAGCGACAAGCGTTGGCGCGTGTAACGAAACCTCATCCATACCACCGCTATGAACGACAGCGGCACGCTGATAACCCAGCACGCGCAGCGTCTCGGCAATCGGCAATACCAGCTCAGGGCTGTAGACGCCAATCAGCGCCAGCGGCGGATGGGCCGGGTTAATCAACGGGCCTAAAACGTTAAACAGCGTGCGCGTTTTGAGCTGCTGACGAACCGGCATCGCGTGGCGGAAACCGGTGTGGTATTTCGGCGCGAACAGGAAGCAAACGCCGAGGTCGTCCAGCGCTTCACGCGAGCGTTCGGCCTGCATGTCGAGGTTAATCCCAAATGCCGCCAGCAGGTCGGATGAACCGGACCGGCTGGACACGCTGCGGTTGCCATGTTTTGCCACTTTCAAACCACAGGCAGCCGCCACGAAGGCGCTGGCGGTGGATATATTAATGCTGTTGCTGCCGTCACCGCCGGTACCGACGATATCGGCAAACTGATAGTCGGGACGCGGGAACGGGGCGGCGTTTTCCAGCAGGGCCGTTGCCGCACCGGCAATCTCCTGCGGGCTTTCGCCGCGCACCTTCATGCTGACCAGCGCGGCCGCCAGTTGCTCAGGTTTCAGCTCGCCACGCACCACCGCGGAGAAGAGCTGGTGGCTCTCCTGCTGGCTCAGGGTTTGCGCCTGGTACAGTTTCTCAAGGATCGGCTGCAGCGTGTTGGTCTGCTCCAGCTTCTGCAGCGCCCAGTTCAGCGTTTGCTCAAGCAGGCGCGCGCCGTTAGAGGTCAAAATCGATTCTGGGTGGAACTGCAGTCCGCATACGCGGTCCGCATCGTGACGCACGGCCATCACCATACCTTCAAACGAGGCGTTGATGGTCAAACCGGCCGGGATATTGCTGCCGACCAGCGAGTGATAGCGCGCCACCGGCAGCGGATTTGGCAGCCCGGCAAACATGGCCTGGCCGTCGTGTTCAATGCTGGATGCTTTACCGTGCAGAATTTCACCCGCCTGGCCGACGTAACCGCCGTACGCTTCCACAATCGCCTGGTGACCCAGGCAGATGCCGACGATCGGCAGCTTGCCGCGCATCCGGGTCAGCAGTTCAGGCATGCAGCCCGCTTCGCTCGGTGCGCCGGGCCCCGGAGAGAGCATCAGCACCGGGTTTTGCATGGTACCCAGACGGTCAATCAGCGTTTGCGCCGGAACATGGTTACGGTAGATAACGACGTTATGACCGTTTGCACGCAGCTGATCTGCCAGGTTGTAGGTAAAGGAGTCGATATTATCGAGCAGCAGAATGTCAGCCATCAGAAAATCTCCTGTGCATGATGGGCGGTCGCAATGGCGCGCAGTACCGCACGGGCCTTACTGCGCGTTTCGTCAGCCTCAGACTGCGGAACAGAATCAAGAACAATCCCTGCGCCTGCCTGAACGGTGGCGATCCCGTCCTCGACATACGCGGAGCGGATCACGATGCAGGTGTCCAGGTCACCGTGCGCGGTGAAATACCCCACCGCGCCGCCGTAGCTGCCGCGTCGACGGCCTTCGGCTTCGGCGATCAACTGCATCGCACGGACTTTCGGCGCGCCGCTCAGGGTGCCCATGTTCATGCAGGCGCGATAGGCGTGCAGCACGTCGAGGTCGCTACGCAGTTCGCCAACCACGCGGGAGACGAGGTGCATCACAAACGAGTAGCGGTCAACTTTGGTCAGGTCTGCCACGTAGCGGCTGCCGGGGGTGCAGATACGTGCCAGATCGTTGCGCGCCAGGTCTACGAGCATCAGGTGCTCGGACAGCTCTTTGTGATCGGTGCGCATCTCCAGCTCGATACGGCTGTCGAGATCGCGATCGAGCGTGCCATCAGCACGGCGTCCACGCGGGCGCGTGCCGGCAATCGGGTAGATCTCAATCTGGCGGCTGGTGGCATCGTATTTCAGGGAGCTTTCCGGCGACGCGCCGAACAGCGTGAAATCATTGTCCTGCATAAAGAACATGTACGGACTTGGGTTGCTCTTTTTCAGCACGTCATAGGCCGCCAGCGGCGACGGGCAGGGCAGTGAGAAGCGGCGAGACGGCACCACCTGAAAAATTTCCCCGGCGCGGATCGCTTTCTGCATCTGACGAACCACTGCACCGTATTGATCGTCGGTCTGGTTTACGTCACAGGCCATTTTTTCCACGCGCTGCACCGGCAGTGCAGGTGGCTCTTGTGTCATCTGCTGTTGCAACTGAGCGATGCGGTGCTCAAGGCGGTTTCTCTCTGCGGCAGAGGGTGTAAACAGGCTGGCCTGTATACGGGTGTATTTTTTCTGATGGTCGATCACCAGCAAGGTTTCGGCCAGATAGAAGCAGTAGTCCGGGCAACGGTTGCCTTGCTCGGTTTCCGGCAGCGCTTCAAAACCGGCGACCAGATCGTAGGCAAACAGTCCGCCGAAGAACATGGCTTCACGCTCGTCTTCCGGCACCGAGACCAGATTCTGCAGCAGGCGGAAAGCATCAAATACGGACAGGGAGCAAAGGCGTGCATCTTCGTCCAGCAGCTGGCTGACCGGCGGGAAGCGCAGAATGCGCATATCCGGATGGCGTTCGTTGTCGATGCCTGACGGCAGAGCCGCGTCCAGCAAGGGCAGCAGCGAGGCGCCATTTTCTGATAAGGCCTTAATAGTGACGACGTCACCTAATGCAGTAATGCGCAGCGCGCTGTCGACCAGCAGCAGGCTTTTCAAATCGTCTTTGCTGTCGATATCCGCCGATTCAAGCAGCAGAGTGGCCGGGCGCGCGCCGCACACCTGGTGAAACAGCGCGGTCGGATTATGGCGATAGGCCGCCTCGCAGGTCAGCAGTTCGAGGTTGGATTTGGCTGTTTGCATGGTTGTGTTCTCATCATATTTTGTTCAAAAAAAAGCCCGCTTGGGAGCGGGCCGGGTATCTGTTTGCTTGTCGCAGACGCGTGACACCGCCCGATAATCAGGAAGTGCGCCACCAACCGTGCAAAGCGAAATGTGCTGTCATTTTCAGATACCTTTCTCGTGTGAACTTGCGTACTAGTTAACTAGTTCGATGGCATATTGTCAACCCTTGATTTCATAATTTCACGCAAGGCCGTTATCATAGGGTTTTAGAAGGTTTCCAACCTGTAACGGGAAGTGCTTTGAGCGATACCACATACGCCATAATTTACGATTTACACAGTCATACTCAGGCCTCTGATGGCCTGCTGACGCCCGAGGCGTTGGTCCATCGCGCCGCAGAAATGCGCGTCGGCACCCTGGCGATAACCGATCACGATACCACCGATGCGATCCCGGCGGCGCGCGCCGAAATTGCCCGCAGCGGATTAGCGCTCAACCTGATTGCCGGCGTCGAAATTTCGACCCTCTGGGAAAACCATGAAATTCATATCGTTGGCCTGAACATCGACATAGACCATCAGGCAATGCGCGCGTTTTTGCAAGAACAAAAAGTCCGCCGCAACCAGCGTGCCGAGATGATTGGCGAGCGGCTGGAAAAGGCACATATTCCCGGGGCGCTGGAAGGCGCGCAAAAACTGGCGAAGGGCGGGGCGGTGACACGCGGTCATTTTGCCCGTTTTCTGGTTGAGGCGGGCAAGGCCACGACGATGGCCGACGTCTTTAAAAAATATCTGGCGCGTGGGAAAACAGGATACGTTCCGCCACAGTGGTGTACAATAAAACAAGCTATTGATGTCATTCATCATTCTGGCGGTAAGGCGGTGCTGGCCCATCCCGGGCGGTATAATCTTTCTGCTAAATGGCTGAAAAGACTGCTGGCACACTTTGCCGAAAGCGGCGGTGAGGCGATGGAAGTTGCCCAGTGCCAGCAGGCGCCCAATGAGCGATCCCAGCTCGCGACCTATGCACAACAGTTTGGCCTTCTTGGCTCACAGGGCTCTGATTTTCATCAACCCTGCGCGTGGATTGAACTGGGGCGTAAGCTCTGGCTTCCTGCAGGCGTGGAGCCTGTCTGGACGCTCTGGGAACAGCCACAGCATATTGAAGAGAGGGAAGTATGAGTCAGTTTTTCTATATTCATCCGGATAACCCGCAGGCGCGTCTGATTAATCAGGCCGTTGAGATTGTTCGTAAGGGCGGCGTGATCGTCTACCCGACCGATTCGGGCTACGCGCTGGGCTGCAAAATTGAAGACAAAGGCGCAATGGAGCGCATCTGCCGCATTCGCCAGCTCCCGGACGGGCATAACTTTACCCTGATGTGTCGGGATCTGTCTGAACTGTCGACCTATGCCTACGTCGACAACGTGGCGTTTCGCCTGATCAAGAACAACACGCCCGGCAATTACACCTTCATCCTGAAAGGGACTAAAGAGGTGCCGCGCCGTCTGTTGCAGGAAAAACGCAAAACCATTGGGATGCGCGTACCTTCTAACCCGATTGCGCAGGCGCTGCTGGAAACCCTGGGCGAGCCAATGCTCTCAACGTCGCTGATGCTGCCTGGCAGCGAATTTACCGAGTCCGATCCGGAAGAGATCAAAGATCGCCTGGAGAAGGTGGTGGAGCTGATCATTCATGGCGGCTACCTCGGCCAGCAGCCGACAACGGTGATAGATCTTACCGAAGATGCGCCGGAAGTGATTCGTGAGGGCGTAGGTGACGTTAAACCTTTCTTGTAAAGGTGTAAGCAGCTATACTACGCGGCCATCAAAATTGGGCGCAGCTCCGTTTTGACCTGATTCGACGCCTGTGAAGGCGACACCTGAGGAAGCTCAATGAGCGAGAAGTTACAGAAAGTGCTGGCGCGCGCCGGCCACGGCTCACGCCGTGAAATTGAAGCCATTATTGAAGCGGGCCGCGTGAGTGTGGACGGTAAAATCGCCACGCTGGGTGACCGCGTTGAAATCGTGCCGGGGTTGAAGATCCGTATTGACGGTCATCTTATCTCGGTTAAAGAGTCCGCTGAACAAATTTGTCGCGTGCTGGCTTACTACAAGCCAGAGGGCGAGCTGTGTACCCGTAATGACCCGGAAGGGCGACCAACGGTCTTCGACCGTTTGCCTAAACTGCGTGGCGCTCGCTGGATTGCCGTAGGGCGTCTGGACGTGAACACCTGCGGTCTGCTGCTGTTCACCACCGATGGTGAGCTGGCAAACCGTCTGATGCACCCAAGCCGTGAAGTGGAACGCGAATACGCCGTGCGCGTTTTCGGCCAGGTTGATGAGAACAAACTGCGCGATCTGTCGCGTGGCGTACAGCTTGAAGACGGTCCTGCGGCGTTCAAAACCATCAAGTTTACCGGTGGCGAAGGGATCAACCAGTGGTACAACGTTACCCTGACCGAAGGCCGTAACCGCGAGGTTCGTCGTTTGTGGGAAGCGGTGGGCGTGCAGGTTAGCCGTCTGATCCGCGTACGCTACGGCGATATCCTGCTGCCGAAAGGCCTGCCGCGCGGCGGGTATACCGAGCTGGACCTGGCGCAAACCAACTACCTGCGTGAACTGGTTGAACTCACCCCGGAAACCTCCTCTAAAGTGGCCGTGGAGAAAGATCGCCGTCGCATGAAGGCGAACCAGATCCGTCGTGCGGTGAAGCGTCACAGCCAGGTGAGCAGCAATCGCCGCTCTGGCAGCCGTAACAACAACGGTTAAAACGAAAAGCCCGGTTAACGCAACCGGGCTTTTTTCTTAGTAATCAATGCCAATTTGCGCTTTGATACCGGCATCAAAGGCGTGCTTAACCGGCCGCAACTCGCTGACCGTATCCGCCAGGTCCAGAATATCCCGATGACAGCCACGCCCCGTGACGATCACCGTCTGGTGCGCAGGGCGATTCTTCAATGCGTCCAGCACGCTTTCCAGCGACAGATAGTCATAAGCCACCATATAGGTTATCTCATCCAGCACCACCATGTTCAGCGTCGGGTCAGCCAGCATCCGTTTGGCATGCTCCCAAACGGCAAGGCAGGCAGCGGTGTCCGTTTCCCGGTTTTGGGTATCCCAGGTGAAGCCGGTTGCCATAACCTGAAACTCCACGCCGTGAGGCTCCAGTAAATTACGCTCGCCGTTGGGCCATTCGCCTTTGATAAACTGAATGACACCCACTTTATGCCCGTGCCCGACGGCACGGGTGACGGTGCCAAAAGCGGCGGTGGTTTTACCTTTGCCGTTGCCGGTAAACACAATAATGATACCGCGCTCTTCCTGGGCCGCTGCCACCCGGGCGTCGACCTGGTCTTTAAGACGCTGCTGGCGCTGCTGATGACGTTCGTCACTCATTGTGAAATTCCCGGTTTACGGCCCGGCTGGGCATCAAAGGTCATGCCCGTTTTGCGACGGCTGTCGTCGCCCATCAGCCAAAGGTACAGCGGCATGATATCCGCCGGGGTTTTGAGCTTGTGCGGATCTTCCGTCGGGAAGGCGCTGGCGCGCATTTTGGTACGCGTACCGCCAGGGTTAATACAGTTTACGCGCAGATGGCGGTTCTGATACTCCTCCGCCAGCACCTGCATCATCCCTTCGGTGGCGAATTTCGACGCCGCATAGGCACCCCAGTTTGCCCGCCCTTCACGGCCCACGCTGGAGGAGGTAAAGACCAGCGAGCCAGAATCCGAATTAAGTAATAAAGGAAGCAGTGCCTGAGTCAGGAAGAAGGTGCCGTTGACGTTTACCTGCATCACCTGCTGCCAGATGTCGGGGTCCTGCTCGTCCATCGGACGGACTTCACCCAGCAGCCCCGCGTTGTGCAATACGCCGTCCAGGCGCGGGTAATGGGCGGAAATACGCTGGGCAAGTTCCTTACACGTTGCCGGCGTACAGGTCAGCAGATCGAGCGTATACCAGGGCGTGGACGTGCCGCCAGCACGTTCAATTTCCTGCGCCACGGCTTTAAGTTTCTCCTCGTTACGGCCCACGAGGATGACGCTTGCGCCGTATTCTGAATAGGTGAGTGCGGCCTCGCGGCCGATCCCGTCGCTGGCACCGGTGACAAGAATAATTCGGTTTTGCAGCAGATTTTTTTGCGGTTGATAGTGCACGGTGACTCCTCGGGCGCACAGAGCGTTAAACGCGCCCTCTTTATATGACTTTTCGGCTTTATGCCCGAAACAGCATGAGAATTCAATCAGTCTACAGGACAGAATGCTGAGAAATTAACAATTTGCAACTATTTAAAGAGAAACGCGGGAATTCCTGAAGGCGACTCGCAGAGGTCTTGTCACAGGCGAGACGCCCGCGCCGCGCTGATGTACACTGGCGTGGAAGAATCGTGGTCAAATCAAGGTGGAACGCGTGGAATTACTTTCTCAATATGGGCTGTTTTTGGCAAAAATCGCAACGGTGGTGATTGCTATTGCGGTGATAGCCGTTTTGATTGTCAACCTGACGCAGCGCAAACGTCAGCGTGGTGAGTTACGCATTACCCGCCTGAGTGAGCAATATAAAGAGATGCAGGAAGACATGTCGCTGTCCCTGCTCGATAGCCATCAACAGAAGTTGTGGCACAAGGCGCAGAAGAAAAAGCACAAGCAGGAGGCAAAAGCGGCAAAAGCCAAAGCAAAATTGAACCTCCCTCAGGATGCAGGCAAACCGCGGGTTTACGTACTGGATTTTAAAGGCAGTATGGATGCCCATGAAGTCTCTTCCCTGCGCGAAGAGGTAACAGCCGTTCTGGCCGTCGCGAAACCGCAGGATCAGGTAGTCGTTCGTCTGGAGAGCCCTGGCGGTGTGGTACATGGCTATGGTCTGGCGGCCTCCCAGCTACAGCGTCTGCGCGAAAAACAGATCCCGCTGACTGTGGCGGTCGACAAGGTTGCGGCGAGCGGAGGCTATATGATGGCCTGCGTGGCGGATAAAATTGTTGCTGCGCCGTTCTCCATCATTGGGTCCATCGGCGTCGTGGCGCAAATTCCTAACTTTAACCGCTTCCTGAAAAACAAAGAGATCGACATTGAGCTGCATACCGCAGGCCAGTACAAGCGTACCCTGACGCTGCTGGGTGAAAACACGGAAGAAGGGCGTCAGAAATTCCGCGAAGATCTCAACGAAACGCACCACCTGTTTAAAGACTTTGTCTATCGCATGCGTCCAACGCTTGATATTGATAGCGTCGCGACGGGCGAGCACTGGTACGGCATTCAGGCACAGGAGAAGGGGCTGGTGGATGACGTGGGGACCAGCGACGATCTGCTGCTGAACCTGATGGAGGGGCACGAGCTGGTGGGCGTGCGCTTTACCCAGCGTAAGCGTCTGCTTGACCGCTTCACCAACAGCGCAGCGGAAAGCGCCGATCGCCTGCTGTTACGCTGGCTGCAGCGCGGACAGAAACCGCTGCTGTAAAGTAAAACGCGAGGCCTTTGCCTCGCGTTTTACTTTAGTCGACCAGGTGATAGCGCTCTGAGAGCGTGTGCGCCAGGTATTTAAACATGTTAAATACCGCTGTGCTCTTCGGCGTAGGTAACCCCTGTTCATCAAGGAAGTATTCGCCGCTAAAGACTAACACGCCGTTCCGTTGCTCCACGCCCGTCGCTTCAATGCCCGCCAGAGTATCTTCATGTTCGCGAATAAGCCGGTTTGCTTCGATAAGCAGAGAGGCTCGGTCGATAGGTTGGGTCGTATTCTGCATATTCTACTCCTTAAAACAGTGGCAGTAGTTTACGCCGAGGGGGCGTCAGGGGCAAATTTTCCCTGTTATCTGAGGGGGTAAGCACACCGGCCCCGGCTGGCGCAATCTGTTATTGCATGCTAATAAAGTTGCGTAACGAATTTTATCAGGTACAGTGTGCGCTTTCGTCATTCTGGCAACAGAATTGCTTGACATTCAACCGGGAATTCGTCACGAATTGTCCTTGATGTGAGAAAAATACCCGAAAACTCAATGGCCTGGATGTCGCCTTTCTGACGTTCGGTAAGACTAAGGGGTTGATATCCCCTGGCGCAGTCGCAATATCATTGGCTCGTCGTCAGCGGAAGGGATATCAACGTGCGGCGTATTCCTGGAAGAATTAAATTAGGTAAAGGTGAATATGGGTAAAGCTCTCGTCATCGTTGAGTCCCCGGCAAAAGCCAAAACGATCAATAAGTATCTGGGTAATGACTACGTGGTTAAGTCCAGCGTTGGTCATATCCGCGATTTGCCGACCAGTGGCTCAGCCAGCAAAAAGAGCGCAGACTCTACCTCCACCAAAGGGGCTAAAAAGCCTAAAAAGGATGAACGTAGCGCGCTTGTCAACCGCATGGGTGTTAACCCGTGGCATAACTGGGATGCACAATATGAAGTGCTGCCCGGCAAAGAAAAAGTCGTTAACGAGCTGAAGCAGCTTGCTGAAAAAGCAGACCACATCTATCTCGCAACCGACCTTGACCGCGAAGGGGAGGCCATTGCATGGCACCTGCGGGAAGTGATCGGGGGGGACGACAAACGCTACAGCCGTGTAGTGTTTAACGAAATTACCAAGAATGCGATTCGCCAGGCATTTGAAAAGCCGGGTGAACTGAATATCGACCGTGTAAACGCTCAGCAGGCGCGCCGCTTTATGGACCGCGTAGTGGGCTATATGGTCTCGCCACTGCTGTGGAAAAAAATTGCCCGCGGCCTGTCTGCCGGTCGAGTGCAGTCGGTTGCGGTCCGTCTCGTGGTTGAGCGTGAGCGTGAAATCAAAGCGTTCGTACCGGAAGAATTCTGGGAAGTGGATGCTAATGTCACCACGCCAGGCGGCGATGCGTTGCCATTGCAGGTGAGCCACCAGAACGACAAGCCGTTCCGTCCCGTTAACCGTGACCAGACCATGGCGGCAGTGGCGCTGCTGGAGAAGGCGCGTTATCAGGTTCTGGATCGCGAAGACAAACCGACCAGCAGCAAGCCTGGCGCACCGTTTATTACTTCCACGCTGCAACAGGCGGCAAGCACGCGTCTGGGTTACGGCGTGAAAAAAACCATGATGATGGCGCAGCGCTTGTATGAAGCGGGCTATATCACTTATATGCGTACTGACTCAACCAACCTGAGCCAGGACGCGGTAAACATGGTTCGCGGCTATATCAGCGACAATTTCGGCAAGAAATATCTGCCGGAAAATGCCAATCAGTACACCAGCAAAGAGAACTCGCAGGAAGCGCACGAAGCGATTCGTCCTTCCGATGTCTCTGTACTGGCCGAGTCGCTGAAAGACATGGAAGCGGATGCACAAAAACTGTATCAGCTGATCTGGCGCCAGTTTGTGGCCTGCCAGATGACGCCTGCGAAGTATGATTCCACGACCCTGACGGTCGGCGCAGGTGATTTCCGTCTCAAAGCACGTGGGCGTATTCTGCGCTTCGACGGCTGGACTAAAGTGATGCCTGCGTTGCGTAAAGGCGACGAAGACAAAACACTGCCTGCGGTGAATAAGGGTGATGAACTGTCGCTGGTGGATCTGGTTCCGGCTCAGCACTTCACCAAGCCACCGGCACGTTTCAGCGAAGCTTCGCTGGTGAAAGAGCTTGAAAAACGCGGTATCGGTCGCCCGTCGACCTATGCGTCGATCATCTCGACAATTCAGGATCGTGGTTACGTTCGTGCTGAAAACCGTCGTTTCTATGCTGAGAAAATGGGTGAAATTGTTACCGACCGTCTGGAAGCTAACTTCCGCGAGTTGATGAACTACGATTTCACCGCGCAGATGGAAGACAGCCTCGATCAGGTTGCCAGCCATCAGGCAGAATGGAAAAAAGTGCTTGATAGCTTCTTCAGTGACTTTACCAACCAGCTTGAAAAAGCGGAGAAAGATCCTGAAGAGGGCGGCATGCTGCCAAACCAGATGGTGTTGACCAGCATCGACTGCCCAACCTGTGGGCGCAAAATGGGGATCCGTACCGCCACAACGGGCGTCTTCCTCGGCTGTTCCGGCTATGCGCTGTCGCCAAAAGAGCGCTGCAAAACCACCATCAACCTGGTACCGGAGAACGAAGTTCTCAATGTGCTGGAAGGTGATGATGCAGAGACCAATGCCCTGCGTGCGAAACGCCGCTGCCAGAAATGCGGCACGGCGATGGACAGCTACCTGATCGATCCGAAACGTAAGCTGCATGTCTGTGGTAATAACCCGACCTGCGATGGCTACGAGATCGAAGAGGGTGAGTTCCGTATTAAAGGCTATGACGGCCCGATCGTTGAATGCGAGAAATGTGGTTCTGAAATGCACCTTAAGATGGGGCGCTTCGGCAAGTACATGGCCTGCACCAACGACGAGTGTAAGAACACGCGTAAAATTCTGCGCAATGGCGAAGTGGCGCCGCCGAAGGAAGATCCGGTCCCGCTGCCAGAACTGCCGTGTGAGAAGTCTGATGCTTACTTCGTGCTGCGTGATGGTGCGGCTGGCGTGTTCCTCGCGGCCAACACCTTCCCGAAATCTCGCGAAACCCGTGCGCCGCTGGTGGAAGAGCTGTATCGCTTCCGCGATCGCCTCCCGGAGAAACTGCGTTATCTGGCCGATGCGCCTCAGCAGGATCCCGAAGGCAACAAAACCGTTGTGCGTTTCAGTCGTAAAACGAAGCAGCAGTACGTTGCTGCGGAGAAAGAGGGCAAAGCGACCGGCTGGTCCGCCTTCTTTGTTGACGGGAAATGGGTTGAAGGCAAGAAATAACCCTCGCAACGCGTAGCTTTCCTGTTTAAGGGCCGGTTCTCCGGCCCTTTTTATTACGTCGTTATTATTTTTTGTTCCGTACTATACAGTCATGCTATAAATGATATAGTGGTTATAGTTAACCCGTTTCTTATTATTAAATCGTCTTAAGCGATTGACCCGTGCGCTAAATCGGATGGTCTGGCATGAAATTACAGCAGCTTCGCTATATTGTTGAGGTCGTCAATCATAACCTCAACGTCTCCTCGACCGCAGAAGGACTCTACACCTCGCAACCCGGCATCAGTAAGCAGGTCCGTATGCTGGAGGACGAATTAGGTATTCAGATTTTTGCCCGCAGCGGTAAACACCTGACACAGGTCACGCCTGCGGGGCAGGAGATCATTCGCATTGCCCGGGAAGTGCTTTCGAAAGTCGACGCCATTAAATCGGTCGCCGGAGAACATACCTGGCCGGATAAAGGCTCGCTCTATATAGCCACGACGCACACCCAGGCGCGTTACGCCCTGCCAGGCGTCATTAAAGGGTTTATCGAGCGTTATCCGCGCGTTTCCCTGCATATGCACCAGGGGTCCCCGACGCAGATTGCTGAAGCCGTTTCCAAGGGCAACGCGGACTTTGCCATTGCGACAGAAGCGCTTCACCTGTATGACGATCTGGTGATGCTGCCTTGCTACCACTGGAACCGCTCAATTGTCGTTACGCCAGACCACCCGCTTGCGGGGAAAGGCTCGGTGACCATAGAAGAATTGGCCCAGTATCCCCTGGTGACTTATACCTTCGGCTTTACGGGCCGTTCAGAGCTGGATACGGCGTTTAACCGTGCGGGACTCACACCACGCATTGTCTTCACCGCAACGGACGCGGACGTCATTAAGACCTACGTGCGTTTAGGGCTGGGCGTTGGGGTGATTGCCAGCATGGCGGTTGACCCAGTTTCTGACCCGGATCTGGTTCGTCTTGATGCCCATGACATCTTCAGCCACAGCACGACTAAAATTGGCTTCCGTCGTAGCACCTTCCTGCGCAGCTATATGTATGATTTCATTCAGCGCTTTGCCCCGCATCTCACGCGTGACGTAGTAGATACCGCCGTGGCATTACGCTCCAATGAAGATATTGAAGAGATGTTTAAAGACATTAAGCTGCCTGCCAAATAATCACTTCCGGTATCTTTCCCCGGCGGAAAGATACCGATTAATCTTCTTAAAACTAAATCAGAATTATCATCATCTGCACTTAGCGACCATATAAAGCCCTAATCCATTTTATTTGTGGGGTTTTACTGTCGCGAAATTGCGATAAAAGTAGAAAGTAATTTACCGCTACGCAAATAATTCCTTTCAAATATTTATTTCTGGTCAAAAGAATGAATATTTCCCATGCCTGGATACGTAAATTCACTGGCTTTTCAGCTAAAGTTTCTTTAGGATTTATCTCAACCGATGATTAATTGTACCAATTGTTTGGTCTCAAAATGATAAGCGATATCGATTGTATGAGGTTAGCAATGCCTGCAGGAAGTGAAGAACCGCAAAGGGATCCCGCGCTTAAGCGTAAAGCCTGGCTGGCGGTCTTTCTGGTCTCAGCCCTGTTCTGGCTGGTCGTTGCTCTCCTTGCCTGGAAATATTGGGGTTGAATATGGCAGTGACGGTACGTACAGAAACGGTTAAACAGATGTGTCAACATCGTGACAGTAGCCACAAGGGCCGTAAAGCGCCGGCTACCAGTGTGCCAGCATCCTGGCGGCTGACGCCGCAGCAGCAGGCTTTTATTGATGTGTTCGCAGAAGACGAACCCAGAAAACAATAATTTACTTTTTGCGTAGCAATGCAAATAGACTGAATAAAGTCTCTGCGCTTTTGTACTCTTTAATAAATACACATCGGCAATATAGAACTGAGGGCAAACCTCGGAACCTTAATTAATAAAGCCTGGTGTCCCTATGATGAATAACATGACAACGCTCAAATACTGGTCATGGATCGGCGTTTTCTCCGTGTCGATTCTGTTCTGGTGCCAGCTCCTCTGGCTGGCCGTCAACTGATCCAAAACCTCGCTTCGGCGGGGTTTTTCATTTTCCGCACCTGATGGACCATTCCTAAATTTATCAATTTGGGTTGTTATCAAAACGTTACGACATCTTTGTGTTATCTTTAATTACAGCCCTGATGATTGTCAGGACATCTCTGGAATTAAGGAGGAGCTTATGTCGTTAACCCTACGCGAAGCCAGTAAGGACACGTTACAGGCAGAAAATAAAACCTGGAATTACTATAGCTTACCGCTGGCAGCCAGGACCCTTGGGGACATTTCGCGGTTACCCAAGTCGTTGAAAGTGTTGATGGAAAACCTCTTACGCTGGCAGGATGGTGATTCTGTTACCGAGGAGGATATACAGGCGCTGGCGGGGTGGCTTAAGCATGCTCATGCTGACAGAGAAATCGCCTACCGCCCGGCGAGGGTGCTGATGCAAGATTTTACCGGCGTGCCTGCCGTGGTCGATCTGGCCGCCATGCGCGAAGCCGTCAAGCGGCTCGGCGGCGATACGGCAAAAGTTAACCCGCTGTCACCTGTAGACCTTGTTATTGACCACTCCGTGACCGTTGACCACTTCGGTGACGATGATGCCTTCGGCGAAAACGTGCGCCTTGAGATGGAGCGCAACCACGAACGCTACGTGTTCCTGAAATGGGGCCAACAGGCGTTCAGCCGGTTTAGCGTTGTGCCGCCAGGCACCGGTATTTGCCACCAGGTAAACCTGGAATATCTCGGTAAAGCCGTCTGGAGCGAGCTTCAGGATAAAGAGTGGCTGGCCTACCCGGATACGCTCGTGGGAACCGATTCCCATACCACCATGATTAACGGTCTGGGCGTGCTGGGCTGGGGCGTGGGCGGCATAGAAGCGGAAGCCGCAATGCTCGGCCAGCCGGTCTCTATGCTGATCCCTGATGTTGTCGGCTTTAAGCTTACCGGAAAACTCTCTGAAGGCATTACGGCTACTGACCTGGTACTGACCGTGACCCAAATGCTGCGTAAGCATGGCGTGGTGGGTAAATTCGTCGAGTTCTACGGTGACGGGCTGGATTCATTGCCGCTGGCGGATCGTGCAACCATTGCCAATATGGCGCCCGAATATGGCGCAACCTGCGGCTTTTTCCCGATTGATGGCGTAACGCTGGAGTATATGCGTCTCAGCGGACGCAGCGAAGAACAGGTCGCGCTGGTAGAGGCCTACACCAAAGCGCAGGGCATGTGGCGCAATCCCGGTGATGAACCCGTGTTTACCAGCACGCTAGAGCTGGATATGGGCACCGTTGAGGCCAGCCTCGCCGGTCCAAAACGTCCTCAGGATCGCGTCGCGCTGAACAACGTGCCAAAAGCCTTTGCCGCCAGCAACGAGCTGGAAGTTAATGCTTCGCAAAAAGATCGTCACGCGGTGGATTACGTCATGAATGGCCACCCGTACTCGCTGCCGGACGGTGCCGTGGTCATCGCCGCGATCACCTCCTGTACCAATACCTCGAACCCCAGCGTTCTGATGGCAGCCGGTCTGTTGGCGAAAAAAGCGGTGGAGCTGGGCCTCAAGCCTCAGCCGTGGGTAAAAGCCTCTCTGGCGCCCGGCTCGAAGGTGGTCTCCGATTATCTCGCTCAGGCAAGGCTGACGCCGTACCTTGATGAACTTGGATTTAACCTGGTCGGCTATGGCTGTACGACCTGTATCGGCAACTCCGGTCCGCTTCCTGAGCCGATTGAGGTGGCGATTAAGCAGGGCGATCTGACCGTTGGTGCCGTGCTTTCCGGTAACCGAAACTTTGAGGGGCGTATTCATCCGCTGGTGAAAACCAACTGGCTGGCGTCACCGCCGCTGGTCGTGGCCTATGCGCTGGCCGGAAACATGAATATCAACCTCGTGACCGACCCGATTGGTCACGATCGCAAGAATGAACCTGTTTATCTCAAAGACATTTGGCCCTCGTCGCGTGAAATCGCCCGGGCGGTGGAAAAGGTCTCCACCGAGATGTTCCGGAAAGAGTACGCCGAGGTCTTCGAAGGGACGCCGGAATGGAAGGAGATCAACGTCGTCGGCTCGGATACCTACGCGTGGCAGAATGACTCTACCTATATTCGTCTTTCACCTTTCTTTGATGAGATGCAGGCTCAGCCCGATCCGCTTAAGGATATCCACGGCGCCCGCATTCTGGCGATGCTGGGCGATTCGGTCACCACGGACCATATCTCCCCGGCGGGCAGCATTAAGGCCGACAGCCCGGCCGGACGTTATCTGCAGGGGCGTGGCGTCGAGCGTCGCGACTTTAACTCCTACGGTTCACGCCGTGGTAACCATGAAGTGATGATGCGCGGTACATTTGCCAACATCCGCATTCGTAACGAAATGGTGCCCGGCGTGGAAGGGGGCATGACGCGCCATCTGCCGGGTACCGAAGTGGTGTCGATTTACGATGCTGCCGTTAAATATCAGCAGGAAGGTACGCCGCTGGCGGTCATTGCCGGGAAAGAGTACGGTTCTGGCTCAAGTCGTGACTGGGCTGCGAAGGGACCGCGACTGCTGGGCGTTCGCGTGGTGATTGCCGAATCCTTTGAACGTATTCACCGTTCGAATCTGATTGGGATGGGGATCCTGCCGCTTGAGTTCCCGCAGGGTGTGACCCGCAAAACGCTGGGCCTGACCGGGGAAGAGAAAATCGACATCAGCGGCCTGCAAAACCTGGAGCCCGGGAAAACCGTGCCGGTAAAATTAACGCGCAGCGACGGTAAAACGGAAATCCTTGACTGCCGGTGTCGCATTGATACCGCCACGGAGCTGACCTATTACCAGAACGACGGCATCCTGCACTATGTGATCCGTAAGATGTTGAACTGACGGGTTATGCCCGGCTAAATGCCGGGCATACGCGGATTATTCGCTCAGCAGATGGCCCATTTTGGCCGCTTTGGTATCGAGGTAGTGCGCATTTTTCGGGTTGCGGCCGACGATCAGCGGCACGCGCTCGACGATATTGATCCCGGCTTCGGTCAAAATTTCGACTTTTTTCGGGTTGTTGGTCAGCAGACGCACTTCGTCCACGCCTAGCAGCTTGAACATATCCGCGCAGAGGGTGAAGTCGCGCTCGTCAGCGGCAAAGCCGAGCTGGTGGTTGGCCTCAACGGTATCGTACCCCTGATCCTGCAGCGCGTAGGCGCGGATTTTATTCAGCAGGCCGATGTTACGACCCTCCTGACGGTGATAAAGCAGCACGCCGCGGCCTTCTTCGGCAATGTGGCTCAGGGCCGCTTCCAGCTGGAAGCCGCAGTCGCAGCGCAGGCTGAACAGAGCATCGCCGGTCAGACACTCGGAATGCACGCGAGAGAGCACCGGCGTCTGTCCTGAAATGTCTCCAAACACCAGGGCGACGTGATCTTGCCCGGTTGCCAGTTCTTCAAATCCCACCATCAGGAAATCGCCCCATGGGGTTGGCAGTTTGGCTTCTGCCACACGTTTAAGCTGCATGTGATTCTCCAGAGTAGGCTGACACGTTTCGTGCCTTACGCCTGTTTGGCTTTCTGTATGAGGTTATTTTGCCACAAGCTCAGCGCGTTCGCCTAATGGCCGCCATGCTATACGAACGTTAAACGCACGATCCGACATATCCACCTTTCGGATGGAATTCAGTTATGATTGTGACGCTTAGCGAAAAAAGGAGACGAAATGCTTTCAATCGCCAGACGTACGGCAGCAGGTGCGGCCATTCTGTTGATCATGCCCGTGGCCGTGTGGATCTCCGGCTGGATGTGGGAGCCAGGTCATCACACCGCTTGGCTGAAAAGCCTGTACTGGGTCACGGAGACGGTTACGCAGCCGTGGGGGATCATCACCCACATCCTGATTTTTGGCTGGTTTCTCTGGTGCCTGCGCTTTCGTTTGCGCCCGGCAATCATGCTATTTGCGATCCTTGGCGCGGCCATTCTGCTTGGGCAGGGCGTAAAGTCCTGGGTAAAAGATCGTGTACAGGAGCCGCGGCCTTTCGTGGTGTGGCTGGAAAAAACGCACCATGTTCCGGTGGATGAGTTCTACACTTTAAAGCGTAAAGATCGCGCCGCACTGGTGAAAGAGCAGTTGGTGGAACAACAGGATATCCCTGCATTTTTGCGTAAACACTGGCAGAAAGAGACGGGATTTGCGTTTCCTTCCGGGCATACCATGTTTGCCGCCAGTTGGGCACTGCTTGGTGTAGGGCTGCTGTGGCCGCGCCGGCGGACGCTAACCATTGCGATTTTACTGGTCTGGGCCACCGGTGTGATGGGCAGTCGATTACTGCTAGGCATGCACTGGCCGCGGGATCTGGTGGTGGCGACGCTTATCTCGTGGTTGCTGGTGACGTTGGCCACCTGGCTTGCCCAACGCTTCTGCGGGCCGCTTACGCCACCGCCGCAAGAGAAGCAAGAAATCGCCGAAAGGGAGCAAAGCGGGGTCTGAAGCTTGATATTACCCCTTTTGCCCATAAATCCATGAAGGGCGCGTCACTTTTTCCGTTTCGCGCCCGTCACTAAAATGGTAGTTTATAAGGCTGATTGCGGTGAGTTGAACATACTTTATTCGCTTGAACCACATAACGGGAAGTCATGTGAAATATTTACTCATTTTCTTACTGGTGTTGGCGATTTTTGTCATTTCAGTCACATTGGGTGCACAAAACGATCAGCAGGTTACCTTCAACTATCTGCTGGCGCAGGGCGAGTACCGCGTATCAAGCCTGCTGGCCGTGCTATTCGCCGCAGGTTTCTTCATCGGCTGGCTGGTGTGTGGCCTGTTCTGGCTCAAAGTTCGTGTTTCTCTGGCGCGCGCTGAACGTAAAATTAAACGACTTGAACATCAAATCGCGCCCATGACCGACATTCCGGAAAGCGCGGGTGTGCCGGTCGTCAAGGAATAATCGAATATGCTGGAGTTGTTGTTTCTGCTTTTGCCTGTAGCCGCAGCCTATGGCTGGTATATGGGCCGCAGAAGTGCGCAACAAACAAAACAGGATGAAGCAAACCGACTCTCCCGCGACTACGTTGCGGGGGTGAACTTCCTGCTGAGCAATCAACAGGACAAAGCGGTAGATCTGTTCCTCGATATGCTCAAAGAGGATACCGGCACCGTAGAAGCGCATCTCACCCTGGGTAACCTTTTCCGCTCTCGCGGGGAAGTAGACCGTGCTATTCGTATTCACCAGACCTTAATGGAAAGCGCCTCGCTGACCTATGACCAGCGTTTGCTGGCGGTTCAGCAGTTAGGCCGGGACTACATGGCGGCAGGGTTGTACGATCGTGCCGAAGACATGTTTATGCAGCTGGTGGACGAAACCGATTTTCGCATCAGCGCGCTTCAACAGCTGCTGCAGATTTATCAGTCCACCAGCGACTGGCAGAAAGCCATCGACACCGCCGAGCGTCTGGTTAAGCTGGGTAAAGACAAGCAGCGCGTTGAAATCGCCCATTTCTATTGCGAGCTTGCGCTCCAGCAGATGGGTAACGACGACATGGATAAAGCCATGGCGTTGCTGAAGAAAGGCGCGGCAGCGGATCGCAACAGCGCGCGTATCTCCATCATGATGGGCCGCGTGTTTATGGCGAGCGGCGATTACGCCAAAGCCGTGGAGAGCCTGCTGCGGGTGATCGATCAGGATAAAGAACTCGTCAGCGAAACGCTTGAAATGCTCCAGACATGCTACCAGCAGTTGGGCAAGCAGGATGAATGGGTGACCTTCCTGCGTCGCTGCGTGGAGGAAAATACCGGGGCGACGGCGGAGCTGATGCTTTCCGATATCGTCGAGCAGCATGAGGGCAGCGATACCGCGCAGGTGTACATCACGCGTCAGTTACAGCGCCATCCAACCATGCGCGTCTTCCACAAGTTGATGGACTACCACCTCAATGACGCAGAAGAAGGGCGCGCGAAAGAGAGCCTGATGGTGCTGCGTGACATGGTTGGCGAGCAGGTGCGCAGTAAACCGCGCTATCGCTGTCAGAAATGCGGGTTTACCGCCTACACACTCTACTGGCATTGTCCTTCCTGCCGGGCCTGGTCAACCATCAAACCGATTCGCGGTCTTGACGGGCAGTAATTTTTAAAAAGGCCATATTTTAGTTACAACATACTAATGGCTTTTACACCCATTCAGGTAACAGTGCGGTCTGTGTTCGGGCAGGGTAAAAATCGCTCCTGTCATTTTTGGCCGCTGGCAGGTAGAATGCTCGCCGTTTATCTGTCCCGCGCCGCTGGGCGCCCATAGACGAAAAGGGCTGGTCATGACGTCTGTTAGTTCCTCTACTTCCCGCGTAGTTACTGATTCTCCTGTTGTAGTTGCCCTGGATTACAACAACCGTGATGCCGCGCTGGCCTTTGTCGACGGTATCGATCCCCGCGACTGTCGCCTTAAAGTCGGCAAAGAAATGTTTACGCTGTTTGGCCCGCAAATTGTGCGAGACCTGCAACAGCGCGGCTTCGATATCTTCCTCGACCTGAAATTCCATGATATCCCGAACACAACTGCCCACGCCGTAGCCGCTGCCGCTGAACTGGGCGTATGGATGGTGAATGTCCATGCATCAGGCGGGGCGCGGATGATGACGGCTGCACGCGAAGCGCTGGTCCCGTTTGGCAAAGACGCGCCGCTGCTGATTGCCGTAACCGTACTGACCAGTATGGACGCATCAGACCTGGGTGACCTGGGTGTGACGTTGTCACCTGCTGAGCATGCGGAACGCCTTGCGCGCCTGACGCAACGCTGTGGGCTTGATGGCGTCGTGTGCTCGGCGCAGGAAGCCGTGCGCTTTAAATCCGAGCTGGGACGTGAATTTAAGCTGGTTACACCGGGTATCCGTCCTGCGGGAAGTGAGGCAGGGGATCAGCGCCGCATCATGACGCCTGAACAGGCGCAGGCCGCAGGCGTAGACTATATGGTTATTGGTCGCCCGGTTACGCAGTCAGCGGATCCGGCGCAGACGCTGAAAGCCATCAACGCATCGTTAAAAAAGGGGGCGTAATGAGCGATTCCAACAGCCGCCTGGTCTATTCCACCGACACGGGTCGCATTGATGAGCCACGCGAGAAAGCCGAGCGCCCGAAGGGGGATGGCATTGTGCGTATCCAGCGCCAGACCAGCGGACGCAAGGGAAAGGGCGTATGTCTGGTGACAGGTATTGATCTCGACGATGCCGAACTGGCAAAACTCGCTGCAGAATTAAAAAAGAAATGCGGTTGTGGTGGCGCGGTGAAAGACGGGGTTATCGAAATCCAGGGCGATAAACGCGATTTAATTAAAACATTGCTCGAAGCCAAAGGCATGAAAGTCAAACTGGCGGGGGGCTAAAATAATTGAGCCACGGCGAAAACCGTGGCTCTTTTTTTAGGTGCGTAAGTCAGACCTGAAATGTACAGAATATATAATTATACGGGTAGAAGCCGTTATGGTGATTATTTGCCTACCTGGTGACCAATGACACCGCCGACAGCAGCGCCACCTAAAGTACCCAGCGTGCTACCATCCGTTAATACCGCACCACCCAGAGCACCAGCACCGGCGCCAATGGCGGTGTTACGGTCACGTTTAGACCAGTTAGAGCATGCGCTCAGGGACATTGCTACAGTGATTGCCAGAACAGCGGCAGCTAATTTCTTGCTGGTTAAGGTCATAATACTTTCTCCTGAATTATCGATTCACGGAAAGAAGTGCTTTTTAAGTATAGTCAATTTGAATACTTAAATTCCATTTTCCGTAAAAGCTGGTCGCGCAGGGGTTAACATGATCACGCAGGTGATAGTCACTTCCTGTTATATCGCTAACATTAATTTTACGTCTTTATTTTAGCTTATACAGGTAAAAACTCTTAAAGAAATACCAGGATTAATCTCAGAGGCGAGGGCGTGCGCCCGGGAACCGGACGCAAGGGGGGGGCTACAGCGCGTTGTCCACGATATCGACCGTTAAGCCAGCATGTTCAAGCTGAAGGCGATGTTCGTTACTCAGGCGTTTGTCGGTGATCACCCGGCTAAAGCGCGACAGCGGGCCCATGGTGTAAGGATGGACAGCGCCAAATTTAGAACTGTCAGACAACACAATGGCTTCGCACTCTTTTTCCAGCACCGCGTTCACCACGTCAGAACGCATCATGTCTCTGCCGGTGAAGCCAGTTTCAGGCTGCCAGCCATCGATACCAATAAAGGCCTTGGTAAAATGCACCTGCTGAACGTACTGGCGGGTCAATGGGCCTACCATGCTTTCGCTTTTTTTCTGGTAGATACCGCCTAACAGAATCACTTCACAGCGCGTTTCCTTCAGCAGATGCGCGATGTAGCTGCTGACGGTAATAATCGTTACGTCTTTCTGCTCAGCCAGCGTGCGCGCCAGCAGGGCATTACTGCTGCCGTTTTCAATGAACACCGTTTCGCCGTTGTTCACCAGGGATGCCGCAAACTCCGCCAGCTCGCGCTTAAGGGCGTAATTGTTCATCATGCGGGTTTCGACGTCCTCACTGTCCAGCGGAACAGCATAGCCGTGGGCACGACGCAGATAGCTCTGCTTTTCGAGAAGGTTAAGATCCTGACGGATTGTGACTTCGGAAACACCGGTGGTTTTCGCGAGATCGACCACGCTCACGCGTCCCTGATCGATGACCATCTGCAAAATGATTTGTTGTCGAGAATTCATAGCATCCAATACAAAAATGAAACGGGATCAGAAACGCCGTGGCTACACTTCCCACGGGGCTTTAGGTTGAGGGTTTTGTGATGCGGTCTCCGTGCCTTTTTGAGCTAATAACTCCGCTTTTAAGATCTCAAGATTACGGATCGCGGAGTGATAGTCGCCAGCAACCAGAATATCCAGCACAGTATCAATACGTTGTGCCACGGTCAGCACATCAATGTTAGCCATAATCCCACCCCGGAAGCGAAAAGTTAATATTTTCAATGATGCAGAAAATAGGCTCAAAAGAGAAGGGAAAAAATGCACTAACCAAATTACATAAATGAAAGTGATAAATTTCTGTGCCCACATACAGGGGGTTGAATGCGTGGATTAGTCTAAAACTGCGCGCAAGGCGCTTTATTCTATGAGGATTCAGACTATGACAGTTATCAACCAGGCTACCTGTACACTGTTTACCGATACTGAACGTTTCACGCAACTGGCAGGCTATTATGAGCAGGAGCGTCGCACGGTATGGATGATGTTGCGGGCGCAGCCACGCCCCTGTTTTAACCATGCGCTGATAGAAGAGATCATGAATCTCTCCTGGCTGGTTCGCCAGTCGGGGTTTGTGGTCGACTTTTGGGTGACCGGTTCCCTCGTGCCTGATATGTACAACGCAGGGGGCGATCTACAGTTCTTCGTGGAATGCCTGCAAAACGGGCGTCGGGAAGCATTGCGTGCCTACGCCCGCGCCTGCGTGGATTGCGTTCACGCCGCCTCACGGGGGTTTGATACGGGCGCAATATCGCTGGCGATGGTAGAAGGGAGCGCACTGGGCGGTGGATTTGAAGCCGCGCTCGCGCACCATTTCGTTCTGGCCCAACGCGATGCGCGCTTAGGCTTCCCCGAGATTGCGTTTAACCTGTTCCCGGGCATGGGGGGGTACTCCCTCGTGGCGCGTCGTGCAGGCATGAAGCTGGCGGAGGAGCTGATTTATAAGGGCGAGTCTCACACGGCGGAATGGTATGAGCAGCAGGGGTTAGTCGATCTGCTGTTCGAACCTGGCCAGAGCTACGTCTCCGTTCGCACCTTCATCGACACGCTCCAGCCGAAGCTGAATGGCGTACGGGCTATGCTTCGTGCCCGCACCCGCGTTTTACAGCTTCCACGAAGCGAGCTAATGGATATCACAGAGGACTGGGTCGACGCGGCATTTTGCCTTGAGCCGAAAGATATCGCCTACATGGAGCGTCTGGTGATGCTGCAAAACCGCCACCAGGCGGCGGGGCTGCGTAAAGCCAGCTAACGCATGTGTCGCGCCTGATAACGTTTTAGCCATCGCTCGAATGCGGCTGCGGGCATAGGCTTCGCAAAGAGAAAACCCTGCCGCTCGTTGACGCCATTCTTCGTGAGAAAGGCGTCTTCTTTCGCACTTTCCACCCCTTCCGCGATGACCTGCAAATTTAACGCCTGCGCGACGGCCACAATCGCTCTGACCAGCGACTGGGAGATCGACTGCTTATGAATATCCCGCACAAAAGACTGGTCCAGCTTGATGGCATCGATTGGGAAGCGCGCAAGCTGCGAGAGGGAAGAGTACCCGGTACCAAAGTCATCCAGATGGATCTGCGCGCCGAGCTGGCTAAACTGCTGAATGACGGAGAGCGCCAGCTCTTCATTTTCAATCAAACAGCTTTCGGTCAACTCAACGTCGATGGGACAGTATTCAAAGTTAAGGTCGCTCAGCGCCTGTTTTAAATCGCTAAAGATCGTCTGGTCGGCCAGCTGGCGGGCAGAGACGTTGACCGCTACGCGCAGGTTGATGCCTTTATCGCGCCATTTCGCGACCTGACGGACCACATCCAGCATCACCCAGCGGCCAAGCGGCACAATCAAACCAGACTCTTCGGCGTAAGAGATAAACTCCATCGGGGGGATCAGCCCGCGCTCGGGAGACTGCCAGCGTACCAGCGCTTCCAGGCTTCTGACTTCGCCGCGCCAGGTCATTTTCGGCTGGTAATGGATCAGCAACTGGTCATTATCCAGCGCTTTACGCAGGTTGGTATCCAGCCACAGATATTCAAACACGCGTTGGTTCATCTCCGGCGAGAAGACGCAGAACTTGCCGCGGCCGCTCTCTTTAGCGGTGTACATTGCGGTATCGGCGTTGCGAATGACGCTTTCCCGGTCGGTGCCGTGCTGCGGGGCGAGGGCGATCCCTAAAGAACAGCCGGTATAGACTTCGATTAAGCCGATGCGGAACGGTTGGCGTAAGCGCGTTAAAATGCGCGATGCCATCGCCTCCAGCGAACTTTGCGAGGTGTCAGAGGCCATAACGATAAATTCATCACCGCCGAGTCGGGCCAGGGTTTGGCCTTCATCCAGACAACTTAAAATCGCCAGGGCGACGGCCTGTAACAGCTGATCGCCAAACATGTGGCCATAGGCATCGTTTACCTTTTTGAAGTTATCAAGATCGAGGTACACGATGCCAACCTGCGTATCGCCGCGCGCGTTGATGGCATCGGAGATGAGTTCATGAATGGCATTGCGGTTCGGTAAACCGGTGATGGTGTCGGTATTCGCCAGCACGCGCAGACGCTCCTGGGCGCGGCGCTCCTCGGTAATATCCGTGCCGGAACAGATAAGGAAAATTTCATTTTTCCCGCTGCCGCTGTGAACGAATTTGTTCCTGAAGAGAAACAGCCGTTGCCCCTTGCGGGTTTTAATCCAGCGCTCCACTTCATAGGAGCTGCCGTTACGAAAGAACCCTGAAATATTGCGCTTTGACGCCGCCGCTTCGCTACGGCTCATAAACAGCTTGAAGACGTTCTGGCCAATCACTTCTTGTTCTTTCAGGCCGGTGTACTCTTCGCTCAACCGGTTGAAGCGCTGAATATTGCCGTGCTGATCGAGAATAACAATGACGGAGTTGGCCTCCGAGACAACCTGCTCAGCAAAAGAGAGACCCTGCGCGAGATCGCGCGCGACCGAAGGGGTGTCGTTCCAGGCAGACGCCGTGCCGGCCCACTCATGTTTATTGATTTTACGGCCCACAAGGTGAACCGGAACGTCCACGCCGTACAGCGAGAGCGTCATTGATATACTGGAGGTAATAACGGTCAACTGGCGGATCAGTTCTGCCTGCTCATCATCCAGCGCAACCACCTGCGTTATATCGGCGCTTTCGCTGGCCGCCAGATGCAGCGCATTGCTGTCAGCCGTTAGCCTCCACCAGGGGCTGTGCGTGCCCATGTAACGAAACAGCAAGTTTTGCTCCAGATCGTCCATCATGTTTTCTCCCGCAGCTGCACGTTAGCGCAAAAACTATTCATATGCAGTCGACTATTCCGTCGTTGAACAGCGTTAAAACCGAGGTGAAGTGGTTGTTTTTTCCACTTTTCTGATATTAAAACGGGTTTGAGCAAAAAGAGTGCATAACGTATAAAAATTCACGTAACCGAATATGTCGGTGCTCTTTTACTGTAGATAATTCTTGCGGGTTTTGGCGGATGGGCAGGGAAAATAGTCAGAAAAAAAGATGATTTTGCGACGTGCGACGGGCGAAAAAAATGCCGGCCTTCCCGAAAAGGAAACGGCCGACATTTTAACGGCTTATCAAGCGACAGGGCGCGCGATAACGCTGCGGGTTTCCATACGGACTTCCGCGATGTTTACATCGATCACATCCGTGACTTTGTAAACCGTTTCCCCTTTAATCTGCACGGTGCCATTTTCCTGGCTGCAAACCAGTTCATCACGCACTGCATGCAGGAACGGCGCAGGAATGAAGGCGACGGCTCCGTTATCCACCAGACGCACGCGCATACCACCGCGGCTGATATCAATGATCTCCGCCGGGAAGCGGGTATCGGTGCCAGCTTTGTCGTTCAGGAAACGGGCATACAGCCAGTCACCAACGTCGCGTTCTGCCATACGATTCAGGCGGCGGCGCTCGGCCATCTGCAGCGTGGTTTCATCCTGAGGACGCGCGATGGATTCCCCTTTGATGATGGCCTTCAGCAGACGGTGGTTCACCATATCGCCGTACTTACGGATTGGGGAGGTCCAGGTCGCGTAGGCCTCAAGGCCCAGCCCGAAGTGCGGACCCGGTTCGGTGCTGATTTCAGCAAACGACTGGAAGCGGCGAATGCGGCTGTCCAGGAAGCCAGACGGTTGCGCATCGAGTTCGCGGCGCAGTTTGCAGAACCCCGGCAGGGTCAGCACTTCTTCAGGATCGACATGCACGTCATGCGTTTTCAGCAGCGCCGCCAGCGCGTCGGTATTCGCCGGATCAAAGCCGGTATGCACGTTATAAATGCCAAAGCCTAATTTATCGCGCAGGATGCGGGCGGCACAGATGTTGGCCGAAATCATCGCCTCTTCAACGATGCGGTTCGCAATACGGCGCGGCTCTGCCACGATATCCAGCACTTCGCCTTTCTCGCCGAGTACAAAGCGATAATCCGGACGGTCTTTGAACACCAGCGCATGGGTTTTACGCCATTCGCTGCGGTTCAGGCAGACGCGGTGCAGCAGGCGGATTTGCGTGGCGATGGCCTCGCTGTCTGGCGTCCAGCTGCCGGTGTTGTCCAGCCAGTCGGAGACATTGTCGTAGGCGAGTTTGGCTTTCGATTCGATGGTCGCGGAGAAGAATTCAATATCGTCTTCAATGGTACCGTCCGCAGCAATCGTCATGCGGCAGGCAAGCACCGGGCGGACTTCATGCGGACGCAGCGAACAGAGGTCGTCTGAGAGCTCGCGCGGCAGCATAGGGATATTAAAGCCCGGCAGGTAGTTGGTGAATGAGCGCACTTTCGCCATTTCGTCCAGCTTGCTGCCTTCGACAATCCACGCGGTCGGGTCGGCAATGGCGACGGTCAGATGCAGTTTGCCGTCTGCCGCTTCTTCCGCAAACAGGGCATCGTCCATATCTTCGGTGCTAGCGCTGTCGATGGTGACAAAATCCAGGGCCGTCAGATCGCGACGCGTCAGACCTTCATCCTGCATGTCGGTCGCCACGCCGTCTGGTGCTTCTTTTTCAAGATTATGGCGCGCCAGCGTCACCCACCACGGCACGAAATGATCGTCGCCGTAGGTGATGAATTGGGTCAGCTCCGCGTAAAAACCGCGATCGCCTTTCAGAGGATGACGGCGCATTTCAGCTACGGCCCAGTCACCTTCTTTAAAATCATGCTCAACGCCACGCTCGGCACGGCACGGGATGGCATCTTTGAGCAGAGGGTGATCCGGCACGATGGAGAGACGATCGTCTTTCTTGTGTACCTTGCCAACGAAACGCGTCAGGAACGGTTCGATGAGTGCTTCCGGCTCGGCGGATTCCCGTTCCTTTTCAGTATGAATGACGGCTGAAATGCGGTCGCCATGCATCACTTTCTTCATCTGCGGAGGCGGAATAAAGTAGCTTTTCTGACCGTCAACTTCAAGGAAGCCAAAGCCCTTTTCCGTGGCTTTTACGATCCCTTCTGCACGCGGCGTCTGGGAATGCAGTTGCTGTTTAAGCTGCGCTAGCAGCGGGTTGTCCTGAAACATAATGTTCTATTTTCGTAGCCATTGAGCGGCTGACAGTTTTACGCGAATCTCACTGCTACAGCAAGCGGTCTTTGGGTAATGAGTAAGGTTATTCCTCCTGACCGAGCGCGATGCGAAGGCGGTCGAGCCAGCCATAAAACGCGCTGCGTATCAGCAGGTTCAGCGTTACGCTATGAGGCAACCCGCTCGCTCCCAGCGCGGTTAAATGCGCGGCGCTAAAGCGATCCGGCGAGCTGTTTAGCAGCGCCACCGCCGTGGTGAGCGCCGGGAAATCCGGCTCGGCCTGGTCAGGAAGCATGATCAGGATATCGCCCAACCTGTCGAGCAGTGCAGGCTCGTGGCAAAGCACCGTAACCAGCGGTCCGAGCGCCGTTTCCGCCTGCCAGCGCGCAAGTGAGCGGCGTTGTTCGGGGCTGGCATAACGCAACTCGACAGCGGGTAACAGGGAGACCCATACCTGGATGTGCGCGGGCACCGTATGGGGCGATATATGATGCCCGGGCAGCCACCGCACGGGATGGCCAAGCGCCGCCTGAAACACCGCCACGGTGCGCGCCTGAAAACCGATAAAGCCGATTATCTGGTTGATTAACACGATGTCATGCACCGTCAGGCCCACTTCATCGAGCTGCAGCAGGGCCTTATCGCCGATCACGTCGGGAGAACTGGCAAGCTGGCGGGCGTACTGGGTGATTTGGGCGAGGCGTCGGTTACTTTCGCGGGAAGAGTCCGGGCCGGGAAGCGGTGCGAGCAGGGCGGCGTAGTGGTTACAGAGGCGCTGCACGCCACAGGCTTGCGCGACCGTCAGCGCCGTGCTCAACCGGTCATAGGCGCTAAGGGTGCGCAACCGGTTGACCGGCGTATCCAGCGGGAACAGCTGGTGACATAAGGCTCTGGCCGGGGCTAACCAGCCCTGAGCGGCGAGCGCAATCGCGTCAGGGAGCGCTAAGTCAAGCAAAAAACGGTCGTCGACGTTAGCGGCTTCGGGCACCAGAGGCAGCACATCCGACTGCGAATGATTAGACTGGGTCTCGTGATACCAGTGGCCTTTGCCGGAAAAACGGCGCTGTTCCATGGGCGTTCCTTGATCTCAAAAGGGCGATCAATATCCTGGCGTAAGGTGGGTGAGGGGAAAAATATTGTTAGGTGATAACAAATAGCAGAACGGAATAACGACGGGCAGGGCGGGAGAGAGAACTCTCTTCCCTGACGGGAAGAGAGTGACAGCTTATTTAATTTCCAGCTCGTTCATTGCCGCGATGTTGAAACCGCCGTCAACGTGAACCACTTCGCCGGAGATACCCGCGGAGAGGTCAGAGCACAGGAATGCTGCAGAGTTACCCACATCTTCAATGGTAACGGTACGACGAATTGGCGTAACCGCTTCGCAATGTGCCAGCATTTTACGGAAATCTTTGATGCCGGAAGCGGCCAGGGTGCGGATTGGGCCAGCGGAGATACCGTTGACGCGCACGCCTTCAGGACCCATCGCGTTCGCCATATAGCGCACGTTGGCTTCCAGAGAGGCTTTAGCCAGACCCATCACGTTGTAGTTAGGGATAGCGCGCTCTGCGCCCAGGTAGGACAGAGTCAGCAGGGCAGAGCTTGGGTTCAGCATGGTACGACAGGCTTTCGCCATCGCCACGAAGCTGTAGGAGCTGATGTCGTGCGCGATTTTGAAACCTTCACGGGTTACCGCGTTAACGTAGTCGCCGTCCAACTGATCGCCAGGCGCGAAGCCGATGGAGTGAACGAAACCGTCAAACTTCTCCCACGTTTTTGCAAGTTCAGCAAACATGCCATCAATGCTTTCGTCTTGTGCAACGTCGCATTCCAGAACAATGCTGGAACCCAGCTGCGCGGCAAACTCTTCAACGCGGCCTTTCAGCTTGTCGTTCTGGTAGGTGAACGCCAGCTCAGCGCCTTCGCGATGCATAGCCTGTGCGATGCCGTATGCGATGGACAGTTTGCTGGCTACGCCAGTAACCAGAATGCGCTTACCGGAAAGAAAACCCATAGCTTTAATCCTTATATTCATTGCTTATTTTGCCTTGTAATTCATAGTGTTACAGGCAGTATTTCAAAATCATTCGAAATTAGCTCGAAATTATAGCCCACTCACAGCCCCATGTGTCACGATATTTCTCGCCGATCTCCAGAGACGAATGCCCCAGAAGGTGAGGCGCGGGTTCAAAATTTCAGCATTCGTCCAGTATATCACCCGGCAGCAGCTTCACCTCATCCAACCAGCGCGGATGCGCGATCCCTCACGATAGTTACCCTTTTTAACCTTTCCTCGCGCTTTCTAAGAAACGCGCGATGACAATAAAGAACACCGGGACGAAGAAGATCGCGAGAAGCGTACCGCTAATCATGCCGCCAAATACGCCGGTGCCGATGGCGTGTTGTGTACTGTTACTAGCGCCACTGGCCAGCATTAAGGGAACCACCCCCAACGTAAAGGCTAACGATGTCATCAGAATAGGGCGCAGGCGCTGGCTTGCGGCCTGTATCGTTGCCGCCAGGAGGGGGAGCCCTTGACGGTGCAACTGCCGTGCAAACTCCACAATCAATATGGCGTTCTTGGCAGACAGGCCTATCAGGGTAATAAGACCGACTTTAAAGAAAACATCATTTGTCATGCCGGCAACGGACACAGCCACGACTGCTCCGATAAGTCCCAATGGAACCACCAGCATGACTGCGAAGGGTATTGACCAGCTCTCATACAAGGCGGCGAGCACCATAAACACGACCAGTATCGACAGGACGATCAGACCCGGGAGCTGCGACTGAGATTTTATCTCCTGCAATGAACTCCCGGCCCATTCTCCAGCCATGCCCTGAGGTAAATCCCGGGACAAATTCTCCATGACTTTCATTGCGGTACCGCTGGATTCACCTGTAGCTGCACTGCCGGTAATGCGGATAGCAGAATATCCTTGATAACGCGTTAATTGTTGTGGTGCAACGTTCCAGGAAATCGTCGCAAATGTTGAAACTTGCACCATCTGACCCTGGCGGTTTTTAACCGATAATGTCAGGATCTGCTCAGGTTGCATTCGATAAGGCGCATCGGCCTGAATAATCACCTGCTGAACACGTCCGTTGTTCGTATAGTCATTAACGTAGTTTGAACCCATGGTGACGGAGAGCGTCTGGTTGATTTCATCAAATGAGACGCCGAGTGCTTCCGCTTTTTCCCGGTCAATGTTAAGCGCAAGGTTAGTTCCTTCCGGGAGGCCGTCGATATACACGTCACTCAGTTCAGGGCGTTGATTCGCTTTTAGCACCAGTGCATCAGCCGCTTTCTTCAAAGCCTCGTAGCCAAGTCCCGCTCTGTCCTGCATATACCAGGTGAAGCCCGAAGAGGTGCCCATATCTGAAATGGCAGGCGGGAGCAGGCTCATCGTAACGGCATCTGAGACGTCTTCCATGCTGGCCTGCATATGGTCGGCTTCATCCTGTGCTGTAGAACCCTGCCTTTCTTTCCAGTCCTTCAGCGTGGTGAACGCCATGGCTGAATTCGGCCCTGATCCAGAAAACCCAAACCCCAGGATCATAATGTTGCTTTCAATATCCGGTCGGGTCGCAATTTCCTGTTCAAACGTTTTTACCACTTTCAGGGTGCGCTGCATCGTGGCATCAGAGGGAAGTTGGATAGAAGACATAAAATAGCCCTGATCTTCGTCAGGCAGAAAGGATGAGGGCAATGAAGACAATCCAAAAAACAACGCAGCGCAAAGCGCAATATACAGGAGCAGCATTCGGCCTGTTCGTCTCAGAACCGCACCCAGCCCAGATTCGTACCACGTTGTAAGGGTATGAAAACGGGCGTTAAATTTTACCGCGAACTTGCCTCCGCCGTGCTTTTGCGCGCTATGGGGCTTAAGTAACGTCGCACAAAGCGCAGGGGTAAGCGTGAGGGCAAGAAATGCCGACAACAATATGGACACCGCCATGGAAATACAAAATTGCCGATAAATAATTCCGACGGATCCTTCAGCAAAACCCATAGGTATAAAGACGGCGGTAAGTACCAGCGTGATCCCTATAATTGCCGGAGTAATTTCATGCATGGCCTCCCGGGTAGCGTCGCGCGGGGAAAGATTTTTTTCTTCCATTAGCCGTTCAACGTTCTCCACGACCACAATGGCGTCATCCACGATAATCCCTATCGCCAGCACCATGCCAAACATAGTCAGAATATTGATCGAGTATCCACTGAATAGCATCACCGTAAAGGTGCCCAGCAGCGCGACGGGGGCAACAATCGCGGGGATAAGCGTACAACGTATTTTGTGCAAAAACAGCAACATAACGAGGAAGACAAGGACCATCGCTTCCACAAATGTTTGCACTACCTTTATGATGGAAAGCTTTACAAAAGGTGCGGTATCGAAGGGAACCGTAAACGCCATTCCTTCCGGCAACACCTGAGAAAGTTCGTCGATACGTGCACGTACGCCTGACGCCGTGCTCATCGCATTGGCGCCTGGCGACAACTGGATTGCCGCAGCCGTTGCAGGCACACCATTTTCGCGGATACCGAAAGCGTAACTTTGCAGGCCAGACTCAATCCGCGCAACGTCGGATAGTTTCAGCCTTGCGCCAGACGCATCTGATTTTAGGGTAATGTTTCTGAAAGCCTCTACAGAAGTGAGTTGCCCTTTCACAGTAATGGGATAGGTTACGCCTTGCCCTGCAGATGCCGGTTCATCTCCCGTTTTACCCGGCGAAACAAGGGCATTTTGCTGGCCTACAGCGGTAAGGACATCGCTCACCGAAAGCCCGTAGCTGTGCAGTTGCATTGGGTCTAGCCAGATGCGCAGCGCTTTTTCGCCACCAAACAGCTGAACTTTTCCTACACCCGGAACACGGCGCAGCTCGTCACTGACATTGCGGGAAAAATAATCACTTAAATCCGCTTCCTCAAATTTCCCGGTTGTGGATTTCAACCCCACCATCATTAAAAATCCGGAATTGGCTGCCTCGACATTGATACCATTTTGCCTGACTGCCTGCGGTAAACGTGGCTCAACAATCTTGATCTGGTTCTGAAGATCCATCTGCGCCAGCTTAATGTCTGTGCCGGGCTTGAAGGTCACGGTAATAGATGCAGAACCGGTTGTGTCGCTGGATGATTCGAAATAGAGCAAATTATCTACACCCGATATTTCACGCTCAATGAGCGACACCACAGACGTATTCATGATATCGGGGCTGGCCCCCGGGTAAGTGACTGAAATAATGATCCCCGGCGGTGCCACCGCCGGATACTGCGCAACCGGCAACCGAGGTATAGACAGGACACCCGTCAGGACGATAAAAAGCGCCACTACCCAGGCGAATACGGGGCGTTCAATAAAAAAATGAGGCATTAAATTAACGTCCAGCTACGTGAATTTCGTCATCGGTTGATACACCTTTACCGATATCCCTGAGCTGCGAAAATTTCTCAAGAAGCTGCGGTGCGTCATCGCGACTTGTCGCGAACATCCACATACAGAGAACCATCAGTCCATACAGTGCGGCGTTAAGCGTCTTACACGCGAGAATGGCAGTATCTGGGGAACGACATTTGTTATTAAGGTTAATCATTACAGGTAACTGGTATCAGGCTATTTAGTGAGTGGATTTTGAGCAGTTTGGATTGACAGAGAGTCTACAACTCGCCTGTTTAGCGGAAATGGCAGTTTTATGGAGAGAGTGTGGAGCGCAACAACGTGGTTGTTCAAATCATCCTCATAATGAGATACAACGGTGAACCGCAAAAAAAGATAATTAAGTAGCACTCGTAGTAAAACACCAGATCGTTGAAATCAGGTGTGGCGTTCAATAGCACATTGAACGTAAAAATGAGATAAATAAAAATCACCATTAGCCAGAAGGCGATGACAAGTAATTCAATGAATGCGCCTGCTTTATTTTGTATCATCAAAGAAACAACTGACAAAGCGATGCAGCCATAGATAATGGGAGAAGAGGGTAGCGTCGCGGCGACTTTTTCATCCATTTTATGTATCAACACCAGCCAGGTATAAAGCAATCCCCACGACAGCAGCAGAAACAGAGTATATATGCCAATTTTCTTAGTAGAAAAAAATTTCGAAAATTCCAGGTTCATTATCTCAGCCAGATTCAGAAAGCCTTAAAACGGCAGGGTTAATATGCATCATTCCGGAAAAGAAGGGGTTTGCCCGAATAGCTATTCTGACCAGGAATTGTCGAGTCTTTATTGACGGAATATGTACGCTGTGTGGAGGCGTAGCCGGACATTTAAATTAGTGCTGGAAATTTTCATGACCATGGCACTTTTTCCCGGAGGCTGTGTCTTATTATGCTAACGATATCTGATAGCGTGCTCAAAGGGATTTCACCCGCGGAGATAAAATGAACAAAAATACTCTAATCCTTGTTGTTGAAGATGAAGACGAAATTGCTGAAATACTGATGAGTTACTTAGAGCGTTCAGGGATGAAAACGTTGAGGGCCAGACAGGGCGAGCAGGCAATAGCGCTTAATCGCCTTCACAAACCGGATCTTATCTTGCTGGATATTCATCTACCCGTATGCGACGGCTGGAGCGTACTCACGACGCTTCGTCAGGAAAGCTCCGTGCCCGTTATTATGGTTTCTGCCCTCGATCAGGATGTAGATAAACTCATGGGGCTGAGGCTTGGCGCGGATGATTACGTTATCAAGCCATTTAACCCTTCCGAAGTTGTCGCGCGGGTTGAAGCGGTGCTACGTAGAACCAAACCTGCTATTCAGCAGGTGGGGGCCGCGCCTCTCAGAACGCCTTTTATGACGGTCTATCCGGATGATTTCTATGTTGAGGTCACCGTGGGTCCTGAGGTGGTCTCCCCGGTGTTAACGACGACGGAATTTAAGCTTCTTACTTACCTGGTCAGATATCCACGAAAGGTCTGCTCCCGCGAAGAGCTGCTCAACGCCTGTCTGCCGGAAGGCGATACCCTCGACAGAACAGTAGATAGCCATATGAGCAAGCTGCGTAAAAAACTTGAGCTCGCAGGTCTTTATGGCGTTCCTGAGAGCATCAGGGGCATGGGTTACCGGCTTGGGGAGAAAAAATGAACAGAGAGTCTGTCCTGAGTCGTCAGATCTTAACGTATATGTTATTGCTGACGTTTACGATAATTGCCATTTCCATACTGGGCTCCTGGTTTTTTTACTCCTTTATTCTGGATCACCTCCCCGGCGGCGCTGCTGCGGGGGAAGACGAGCAGATGACCCTGTGGGACTGGGTGTGGATTGGGACCGCTACAATAATCAGTCTGGCATTTGCGATTTTTTTAACGATCAAACTTTCCGCGCGAATACTCACCCCGCTAAACGCGGTCGCGTCCAGCCTGAAAAAAATATCGCAGGGCCAACTGGACGCCCGGGCTTATTGTGCCAGTTCAAGTCTGGGCGAGGTTAATCATCTGGTCTCGGATTTCAATGAAATGGCGGAGAAACTGCAGACGCTGGATATACAGCGGAAATCCTGGAATGCTGCCATTGCCCATGAACTCAGAACGCCGGTCACGATTTTACGCGGGCGACTTCAGGGTCTGGTAGACGGCGTTTTTAAACCGGATCCGGTACTTTTTAATAATCTTCTCCGGCAGACCGAAGGGTTAACCCGCCTGATTGAAGATCTTCGGGTTGTCAGTTCCGATGGCGGGGCGGGTTACACGTTGTCTAAATCCAGAACGGATCTCAAAAGGACAATACAGGACGCGCTTGATACGTTTATGCCCGAGTTTAAACGTAATCAATTTACCTTACAGGTAGCGTTGAGGGATCAGCATTGTCTGTTCGACCCAATACGGATCAACCAGTGCCTGACCGTTCTGTTTGACAACGCAATACACTATTCAACTTCGCGGACAATCATCGTGAAAAACGGCGTGTCTGATAAAGGCAATTATATTCTTATTCAGGATGGCGGACCGGGCATCCCTGAGGAGTTCCACGACTTTTTATTTCAACCATTTCAGCGAGATAATGGCGCCAGAGCGTTGAATCCTGAAGGATGTGGCTTAGGCTTATCGGTGGTAAAAGCCATCATGCTGGCCCATGGTGGCGATGTAACTTATACCTTATCCAGGCAAAACCACTCCATATTTAAACTGACCTGGCCCGATTCCTGAGTGCAGGCGGGAGGTTAGTTTCGCCTGCCCGCCAATAGCGGCAAATGCCATATAGCACCTAATTTCGTATCCCATTCCATTGGGGTAATTTTCAGTTTGCCACGCTTCGGACTTAAGGTTATTTCACTAAAGTAAATTTCATCTCTTTTTAGCATGAGGTCAATGCGGCAGTAGTCAATGCCATCAGCCAGCTCCTGAGCGGCCAGCAATGCCTGCCGGAACATTCCTGGTTCGCCTGGCTCAACCGGCGTATTCGGATATTCCATCTGGAAAGGTTGTAAATTCCAGTGTCGGTCGTAGACATTGATAAAATCTCTACCGCTATCATCCGTAAAATCAGCTTCAACATAGTGTGCAACGCCGTGAAAGCAGTGAATACGTAACATTTCGGGTGTGGTGTTCCTGTCCGCTTCATGGAAAAGATCGATATAGGGTTCGCAAAGAATAAAGGGGGTGATGTTTTTATACTGCCATTCTCGCGTTGTGTAATACAAATTTTTCTTCAACGCGAGGTTCAGTTTCTTTCGTGCTTGCCTGTAGTTAAATCGCTCTTTGTTATCACATATTATTGTGCTACCGCTGTCATGATTGCATTTAAGAACAAATTTATTGGGCAGTTTAGAGAAATCAATATGAGAAAATTTGCTGTATACCCCGATTAATGGCACCGTCTTTGCCCGTTGTGTTCTCGCGGCTACGTATTCCCGAACGGCGAGTTTATCGGCAAGCAGTGTGTAGAAGTTATTATGGTCATAAATCAGTCGATAGCATATTTTTTCACTCAGCGTAGTAGGTGATTTTATGTCAGGTTTTTTTTCTGATGTTTTTCTGAGCCTCACGGTATGATAATGCAGATCTGTTATTAAAAAAGAACGGCTTTTTCTGATTAAATACTCGATGTATTTTAAAAAATAAGCGGTGCTGTTCATTTCTTCTCCTTAGCAAAGGCCTGTTATTCTGGAGAAGAATTGTTGATTTAAATTGGCTTATATATGGAGCAGGGATGGAGACGCGGCTAAAAGGATTAAATAGCCCAAGCCGACTATTTAATCCTTATCCTGCAGAGCAATACTAATTAATATAATACCTGGAATACGGGTCCGCGTGCTTAACGGTCTTTTCTCCACGCATCTGCCGTCAGTGCTTCTCCAAAATGCCCGGCGATCAGCCGTTTTGTCAGGTCATGCAGCGGGGAGGCCAGAACGTCTGCCGTACTGCCGCGCTCGACAACCTCGCCCTGGTGCATCACCAGCACCTGATCGCTGATATGCTTCATCATCCCGAGATGCTGGGTGACGTAGATATAAGAGATACCCTGTTTTTCCTGCAATTCCAGCATCAGGTTAATTAACTGCGAACGCATCGACATATCCAGCGAGGCCAGCGCCTCGTCGGCGATGATCACTTTCGGGCGCAGAATTAAAGCGCGCGCAAGCCCGAGACGCTGTTTCTGGCCGGGCGCCAGCATGTGTGGGTAATAGCTTACGTGGTCGGGCAGCAGCCCCACCAGCCGCAAGGTTTCAACAATGCGTTTGCGCCGCGCTTCGGGTTCCAGATCGGTATTCAGGCGCAGCGGGAAATCCAGGATCTGCGAGATCCGCTGGCGCGGGTTGAGCGAGGTTGACGGGTCCTGGAATATCATGCGGATCCGCTGACTGCGAAAAGAGTAGTCGCCAAACGCCAGGGGGTGATCGTCAATCAGCACTTCACCGCCGGTCGGCTCAATCATCCCGGCGAGCATTTTCGCCAGCGTCGATTTGCCCGAACCATTCTCACCGATGATCGCCAGCGTCTGTTTTTCACGCAGCGTAAAACTCAACGGCTTAACCGCCTCCACCGTCTGGCGATGGAACAGCCCTGTCCGGTAGCGAAAGGTCTTACTCAGGTTGCGAACTTCCAGCAAAGTTTCGACCATTTCACTCTCTCTCCATGTTCAGCGGGAAATGACAGGCGTAAAGGTGGTTTTTGGTGCCGGTGAGCCTTGGCGTTTCAATGCATTTGCGCTGAGCATAGGGACAACGCGGCCCCAGACGACAGCCGATCGGCAGTGATTCCAGTAAAGGGATGGCGCCGGGCAGCGTGTTAAGGCGGCTTTTGTGCGGCATGGCGCTGCCAAAATCCGGTATCGCGCGGATCAGCGCCTGGGTATACGGATGGTGCGGGGTCGTGATCAAGTCTTCGCTGAACGCGGTTTCTACCGTCTGCCCGCAGTACATCACGTCGATTTTATCCGCCCACTTGCTGAGCATCTGCAGGTCGTGGCTGATCAGCAAAATTGTGGTGTTGTTGTTCTGGTTAAGCCGGGTCAGCAGACGGAAAATTTGCGCCTGCGTGGTTGGCTCCATCGCGTTGGTCGGTTCATCAGCAATCAACAGACGCGGCTGATTTGCCAGGGCGATAGCAATCATCACCTTCTGACACTCGCCGTCGGTCAGTTCGTAAGGGAAACTGCGCATTGCATCTTTATGATCTTTTATCCCGACGCGGTGCAGCAGCTCAATGGCGCGGCGCTTGCGCCAGCCAACCCGTTGCCACCACCGGCCTTTGTAGGTCCAGCCAGGGATATTCTGCATCAGTTGTTTGCCCACGCGCTCGGAAGGATCGAGACAGGATTGCGGCTCCTGAAAAATCATCGAAACGTTATGGCCCACCAGCTTGCGTCGCTCGCGAGGGGAGAGGCGTTGCAGATCGATATCGTCGAAGCGCATACGGTCAGCGGTGACGCGCCAGTTGTCCTTCGCCACGCCGCAAATGGCTTTTGCGATCAGGCTCTTGCCGGACCCCGATTCGCCCACCAGCCCGCGGATCTCGCCTTCACTCAGGGTGATGCTGACCCGGTCGACGGCTTTAACCCAGCCTTCGCTGGTCTTGAATTCGATGGTGAGGTTGCGGATATCAAGTAAAGGCATTATTCCACCCCCGCAATGATCGCCCGGCGGATCCCGTCGCCTAGCAGGTTGACGAGCAGAACGCTTATCATAATGGCCGCCCCCGGCAGCATGACCGTCCAGGGCGCAACGTAAATCAGCTCCAGCGCATCGCCGAGCATCGCTCCCCATTCCGGAGAGGGTAACTGCGCGCCGAGGTCGAGAAAGCCCAGCGCTGCGATGTCCAGAATCGCCATCGACAGCGCGCGCGTGATCTCTGTGACCAGGCCCGACGCGATGTTAGGCAGCACGGCGAACCACAAAATGTTGAGCGTCGTCGCGCCGTCGAGACGCGCGGCAACGACATACTCTTTCTCCAGCTCGTCATGCACCAGGCTGTAAACCGAACGCACCATGCGCGGCAGAATAGCCAGCCAGACGGCAAACATGGCATGCGTGAGATGCGGGCCGGCAAAAGCCACGACGATAATCGCCAGCAGTAACGACGGAATGGAGAGCAGGGTGTCAAGAATGTGGTTCAGCACCGCGGATCGCAGTCCGCGAGTGGAACCGGCAAAAATGCCCAGCGCCAGACCGCAGATCGTCGCCGCAAAGGTCACCACAAATGCGCCGCCTACCGTTGGGGCCGCGCCGCTTAACAGGCGGCTTAATACGTCGCGCCCGAGATCGTCAGTGCCAAGGAAGAACGAGACTTCACCGTACCGTGACCACGATGGCGGCAGCAGCTGATAGCCAAGGAACTGCTGATCGATACCATAAGGCGCAAACCACGAGCCTAATACACACACCAATACCAGACCTGCACAACCGTACAGGCCGATCATTGCCGTGGTGTCACCATAGAATTTACGCCACACGGTACGTAGCGCACCGGGCGTGCGCTTTTCACTGTATACGCTATCGTAAGGCATACCATTCCTTATGCTTCAGCGGGTTGGCCATGGCACCCAAAATATCGGAAAGAACGTTAACAATAATCACCAGCGAGCCAATCACCATCACGCCTGCGGAGATCGCCGCATAGTCCTGCTGACGGATGGCGTTAATCATCCAGCGCCCCAGGCCCGGCCAGCTAAAGACCATCTCGGTGATCATCGCCAGCGTCAGCATGGTTGAGAATTGCAGCCCGAGACGCGGGATAACCGGCGGCAGGGCGTTGTGAAGAACGTGACGGCGCAGGATCGTCAGGCGAGAAAGCCCGCGCGTGGCGGCGGCTTTGACATAGTTTTGATCGAACACTTCAATGGTGCTGATGCGCATCAGGCGGATCACCTCGGTGGTTGGCGCAACGGCCAGCGTCAGGACCGGCAGCACCATATGACGCAGGGCACTCATAATCATCTCATGACGCCAGATCGAATCAGAAAGCCAGGCATCGACGATCGCAAAACCGCTCACCGTTTTGACCGTATAGAGCAGGTCAAAACGCCCGGAAACAGGCAGCCAGCCGAGCGTCAGGGAGAAGAACAGGGTGAGCAGCAGCGCGAGCCAAAAGACCGGGATAGAGAAGCCGAGCAGGGCGAGGGCGCTGATAAATTTGTCCTGCCATTTGTTGCGGTAGATCCCGGCCAGCATCCCCACCGGGATCCCAACCATCAGGGCGAAACCGAAGGCGAGGATGCACAGCTCCATCGTCGCCGGGAAGACCTCTTTCAACTGTTCGGAAATCAGCTGTCCGTTGATGCTGGAAACACCAAAATCCCAGTGCAGCAGGCCGTTAAACCAGAACAGCCAGGCATCCCACAGCGATGATCCCTGAAGCGGCGCGTGCGGCGTAAAATAGCTCAGGCTGAAGCCAACAAAGGTCAGAAGAAAGAGCGTGACCAGCAGCAGAAGGAGCCGACGTAAGGTAAAGATAATCATGGTTTTTTTACCTCCTGCTCTTTTTCGCGCGACACGCCGGCGAACGAGGCGTTACCAAACGGACTCAGCACCAGCCCTTTAATATCATACCGGTAGGCCTGCAAACGCAGGGAAGAGGCGAGCGGCAGCACGGGCAGTTCACGAGCCAGAATATTTTGTGCCTCGTCATACGCATCGATGCGCGACGCCAGCTGCTGTGAGGAGAGCGCTTTTTGCAGCACCGCATCAAATTCACGGTTACACCAGTGGGCGTAGTTGGTTTGTGAATTGATCGCCGCACAGCTGAGCAGCGGCCGGAAGAAGCTGTCAGGATCGTTACTGTCGGTCGCCCAGCCTGTCAGGGTTAAATCATGGTTCATGTCCATCAGGCGCGCCTCCTGGAAACGACCCTCAACCGGAACGATGATCACTTTGACACCCACCTGCGCCATATCGGCCTGTAGCAGCTCCGCAGTTTTCAGCGGGCTTGGGTTCCATGCCTGAGAGCTGGTGGGCACCCACAACTGCAGCGTCAGGTTTTCCGCCCCGAGCGCTTTAAGCTGTTCACGTGCTTTTGCCGGGTTGTATTCGGTCACTTTAGCGTCGCCATCGTAGGCCCACGAGGCACGCGGCAAAATGGACGCGGCGGTTTCTGCCGTGCCGTAATAGATCGACTGCATCAGGCGCTGATTATTAATGGCCAGCGCCAGGGCGTGACGGATGGCCGGGTTATTCAGCGGCGGCTTATCGGTATTAAATGCCAGATAGGCGATATTCATGCCGGGGCGCAGGGTCAGACGCAGACGCGGATCGTCGCGCAAAATCGTCAGCTGGCTGGCCGCTGGCCACGCGAGCACGTCGCACTCCCCGGTCAGCAGTTTAGACAGTCGACCCGTGCCGCCAGACCCCAGATCGACCACCACCTGCGGCATCATCGGCTTACCACGCCAGAAGTGTTCGTGGCGTTGCAGGCGGATGTACTGGCCTGAACGGTACTCCGCCATCTGAAACGGTCCGGTACCCACGGGCTGACGGTCAAGCAGTTCCTGACGGTCACGTTTGGTCAGCTGGTCTGCATATTCTGCTGACATCACCGAGGCATAATGGGTGGCGAGGTGCCACAGGAACGAGGCGTCCGGGCGCGTCAGCTTAAACTCAACCGTCCGGTTATCCAGCTTACGTACGCTTTTAACGGTATCGGCAAACTGCAGGCTGTCAAAATAGGGGAAATTGCCCCCGTTGACGTTATGCCACGGATGATGACGGTTAAAGATGCGCTGGAAAGTGAAGACGACATCATCGGCATTCAGCTTACGTGTGGGCGTAAACCACGGCGTATGCTGGAAAGCGACATCGTCGCGCAGGCGGAAGCGGTAGGTTGCACCGTTGTCCAGCACTTCCCAGCTTTCGGCCAGCTCAGGCACCAGCCGGTAGGTATAGGGGTCAACGTCGAGCAGACGATCGTACAGCTGCGCGGCAAGCGTATCGACAATCAGCCCGCTGCCCGCTTTTTGCGGGTTAAACGTATCAACTTGCCCGCTTACGCAGTAGACAAAGCCGCTGTCGCGAATATCAGGGAGTGGCGCGCGCTCGGGTGCAGCAAAAGCCAGATTGCTGAACAGACCGAGTGCAAACAGGGACGTTAAAACCAGACGCATAATTTTTGAGGTTTTTAGGTTCGATCTGCAAAGTGTACCGCACTTACACCTGCTTCGTAAAAATGTCTCCGGGTAAGTGCTGATAATGTCAGCGCATTTGATGCTTTTTGAGCAATGCCCTTAATTGATGGTAGGTCAGACCCAGCAGTTCAGCCGCCCGTTTTTGATTATATTTCGCCTGCTTCAGGCTCTGTTCCAGAAGCTGTTGTTCCTGTTGGTGCTGAAACTGACGTAAATCGAGGGGCAGAGTCGGCGCATCTGATCGCGGAGCAGGTGACGCAACCGGCTTCGTCTCGCGCTGGAACGGATCGAGAATGATGTTATCCAGTTCGCTGTCGGCGCTGGCGTGGCGATAAACCGAACGTTCAACGACGTTTTTGAGTTCACGGATGTTCCCTGGCCAGTGATAGCCGAGCAGCGTTTCGGTAGCCTGTTCGCTAAAGCCGGGGAAGAGCGGTAAACCCAGTTCCCGACACATCTGAATGGCAAACTGATCCGCCAGCAGCATGATATCGCTCTGGCGCTCCCGCAGCGGGGGAAGCTGAACGACATCAAAGGCCAGCCTGTCGAGCAGGTCGGCGCGGAATTTATCTTCCTCTACCATCTTTGGCAGGTTGGCGTTCGTGGCGCAGACCAGGCGGACGTTCACCTGCAGAGGCTGGCTTCCCCCGACGCGCTCAAGCTCGCCGTATTCAATCACGCGTAGCAGCTTTTCCTGTACCAGCATCGGCGCGGTTGCCAGCTCGTCCAGGAAAAGCGTGCCGCCGTCGGCGCGCTCAAAGCGGCCGGGGTGACGTTTTTGCGCGCCGGTAAAAGCGCCCGCCTCATGACCGAAGAGTTCGGTATCCAGCAGGTTTTCGTTCAGCGCGGCGCAGTTAAGCGAAATGAATGGGCCATCCCAGCGACCGGACAAAAAATGCAGGCGGTTGGCAATCAGCTCTTTACCTGTTCCGCGCTCGCCGATAATAAGCACGGGTTTATTGAGCGGCGCGAGCCGGGACACCTGCTCCAGCACTTCAAGAAAGCTGTTCGCTTCGCCAAGAAGATTATCTTTGTATTCCGTCATGATGAAATTAACCACTCATTAGCGATATTCACCAGATGAGAGTAGGGCGCACCGGCGCAAAAATCAACCTCTTGTATAAAAATCAATAAGATAAAAAGTTGGCACGAGGATTGTATTAGCTAAACAGCAGGGCATCGCCCGATAACAGAACTATGAGGATTGAATTATGGGTATTTTTTCTCGTTTTGCCGACATCGTGAACGCTAACATCAACTCTCTGCTGGAGAAAGCGGAAGACCCGCAAAAGCTGGTGCGTCTGATGATTCAGGAGATGGAAGACACGCTGGTTGAAGTGCGTTCCACCTCTGCTCGCGCGCTGGCTGAGAAAAAACAGCTTACGCGTCGTATCGAGCAGGCCACCGCTCAGATGAATGAATGGCAGGACAAAGCCGAGCTGGCGCTTCGCAAAGAGAAAGACGATCTGGCCCGCGCCGCGCTGATCGAAAAGCAGAAGCTGACCGATATGGTGGCGACGCTGGAGCATGAAGTGACGCTGGTGGATGACACGCTCACCCGCATGAAAAAAGAGATCGGTGAGCTTGAGAACAAACTCAGCGAAACCCGTGCCCGTCAGCAGGCGCTGGCACTGCGCCATCAGGCGGCAAGTTCTTCCCGCGACGTTCGCCGTCAGCTGGACAGCGGTAAGCTGGATGAGGCCATGGCGCGTTTCGAATCCTTTGAACGTCGTATCGACCACATGGAAGCGGAAGCGGAAAGCCACAGCATCGGCAAGCAGAAAACGCTGGATCAGCAGTTCGCTGACCTGAAAGCGGATGATGAAATCAGCGAGCAGCTTGCCGCGCTGAAAGCCAAAATGAAGCAAGATAACCAATAATAATTGTGCGGCACCCGAGCGTGCCGCCACGCATCGTAAGACAAGGAGTACACATGAGCGCGCTTTTTCTGGCTATTCCACTGACCATTTTCGTGCTGTTCGTTTTGCCGATCTGGTTATGGCTGCATTACAGCAACCGTTCTTCGCGCGGCGAGCTGTCGCAAAGTGAACAGCAGCGGCTGGCGCAGTTGTCCGATCAGGCGAATAAGATGCGCGAACGCATTCAGGCGCTGGAAGCCATCCTGGATGCGGAACATCCGAACTGGAGGGACCGTTAATGGCTGGACTGAACCTGAATAAAAAATTATGGCGTATCCCTCAGCAGGGCATGGTACGCGGCGTATGTGCCGGGCTGGCACATTACCTTGACGTCCCGGTGAAACTGGTACGCGTGGTTACGGTGCTGTCGATTTTCTTCGGTCTGGCATTCATTACCCTGGTGGCTTATATCGTATTGTCATTTGTGCTCGACCCGATGCCTGACGGCGAGCTGGATGCCGAAGGCGCGCCCACCAGCAGCGATCTTCTCAACGCGGTGGATACCGAGCTTGCGGCAGGTGAAAAACGACTGCGCGAAATGGAACGTTATGTCACGTCCGATACCTTTACGCTGAGAAGCCGTTTTCGTCAGCTTTAAGAGAGAGATAATATGAATCAACACTGGCAACAGGCCGGTCAGAAGGTAAAACCCGGCCTGAAAATCGCAGGTAAACTGGTCCTGCTGACGGCGTTACGCGTTGGCCCGGCAGGCGTCGCTGGCTGGGCAATCAAATCTGTTGCCCGTAAACCGGTCAGAATGCTGCTGGCGGTGGCGCTCGAGCCATTGCTGCAAAAACTGGCAAAGCGCGTTTCACGTCGCTTCTTTTCCTGATACCTCCTTCCTTCGCTAACCCGTTCTCCTGATGGAAAAGGGTTAGCGATACCCCTGATATCGTCCTTCCTTTTCCTCGATCTTTGCGGCAGCTCACAATAATGATTTGAGCTGCCTGGCGATCGTGTTTTTCTGGCGCCAGGTCCGTTGACAGATATTTTTCATGGGAGTAGATTGCGCTTCGTGGGACCGCTACCATGGAAATCAATGTGAACGATAAAATTAAGCAATTAATCGGTTTTGTTTATGCCGAATCATTCTCTGATGCGCATTATGCGACGCTGCTGGAAAAAATCTCCAGCGCCAAAAATGTCATTGCAGAAAAGCGTAAAGCCAGTTGGGATGAAAAGGATGTTGTGCTGATTACCTATGCCGATCAGTTTATGGCACCAGGTGAGGGGGCATTATCGGCTTTTACCCGTTTTTATAATAAATGGCTCTCCGACTCTTTTTCTCACGTCCATCTTTTACCTTTTTATCCGTGGTCATCTGACGACGGTTTTTCTGTTATTGATTATCATCAGGTCGCCCCTGAAACCGGGACGTGGCAGAATGTTGCCGAATTAAAACGCTCGGCCAGCCTGATGTTTGATTTCGTGTGCAACCATATGTCGGCCAAAAGCCAGTGGTTCGCAAATTATCTGCAACAAAAGCCAGGGTTTGAAGATTTCTTTATTTCTGTTGATCCGAAAACCGACCTTTCTGCCGTGACTCGCCCACGCGCATTACCGCTGCTGACACCCTTTACCCTTCACGATGGCAGCGTCAGACACCTGTGGACGACGTTCAGCGATGATCAGATTGACCTGAATTTCGCCTCGCCGGAAGTGTTAATCGCCATGGTGGAGGTTCTGCTTCACTACCTTGCCGAAGGTGCCAGCTATATTCGCCTCGATGCCGTCGGGTTTATGTGGAAGACCCCCGGCACCAGCTGCATTCATCTCGAAAAAACGCACCGCCTGATCCAGCTGTTCCGCGCCATCGCCGATGATGTCGCACCGGGGACGGTGATTATCACCGAGACGAACGTTCCGCATAAAGATAATATTTCTTACTTCGGTAACGGCGAAAATGAAGCGCAGATGGTCTACCAGTTCTCCTTGCCGCCGCTGGTGCTCCATGCCGTTCACCGTCAGGATGTGCGGGCGCTTTGCCAGTGGGCAGCGTCCCTGAATCTGCCGTCCACGCGTACCACGTGGTTTAACTTCCTGGCCTCCCACGATGGAATTGGTCTGAATCCGTTACGCGGCATTCTTCCTGAACCTGAAATTCTCTCTCTGGTCGAGAAACTTCAGCAGGAGGGGGCGCTGGTAAACTGGAAAAATAACCCTGACGGCACGCGAAGCCCTTATGAAATCAACGTCACTTATCTTGACGCATTAAGTGCAAAAGCGAGCAGCGATAGCGAACGTATTTCACGCTTTATTCTCGCCCATGCCGTACTGTTGAGTTTCCCGGGTGTGCCTGCCGTATATATTCAAAGTATTCTTGGTTCCCGAAATGATTATGAAGGCGTCGAGAAACTGGGTTACAACCGCGCAATAAATCGTAAGAAATATAGTGAAGGGCAGGTTGATAGTGAACTCAATGACGATAACAGCCTGCGCAATAAAATATATCAACGCCTCAGCGCATTAATTGCTATACGACGCGCCGAAAAAGCGTTCCACCCTGACAGTCAGGCTTATTTCACTCAGCCAACTGAGCAGGTTTTAAAAATAGTGCGCGTTGCGAAAAATGGCGAGCGCATTACGGGTTTATTTAATTTCAGTGATTGTATTCAACACCTGACCACCAATATTGAATCCGGTCAGGAACTGATTGCCGGTGTAATGATAAGCGGGACGGCTCTGACGCTTAATCCATGGCAGGTCATGTGGATTAAAGAACACTAAAAAGGACTCCTAAAATGAAAATGCCCAGAATTGTGCTGTTATCAGCACTGGTTTCGTGCGCCCTGTTAACAGGCTGTGAAGACGATAAAACCTCTGCCGTCACCATCGAGTTTATGCACTCCTCGGTGGAGCAGGAGCGTCAGGCGGTGATCACGAAACTGATCGAAAAATTTGAGAAAGAAAACCCGACGATCACGGTGAAACAGGTCCCGGTCGAAGAGGATGCGTATAACACCAAGGTCATTACCCTGGCCCGTACCGGCGCACTGCCGGAAGTGATTGAGATTAGCCATGATTATGCAAAAGTCATGGACAAAGAGCAGTTGCTGGACCGTGACGCTATCGCAGAGGCCATCAAAGCCGTGGGTGAAGACACCTTCTACGACGGTATCCTGCGCGTGGTGCGTACCGAAGATGGCACCGCATGGACGGGCGTGCCAGTCAGCGCCTGGCTGTCCGGCGTCTGGTATCACAAAGATGCCCTTGCCGCGGCGGGCATTGAAGAGCCACACAACTGGGACCAGCTGCTGAAAGCCAGCCAGGCGCTCAACGATCCGGCTAAAAAGCATTACGGCATTGCGCTGCCCACGGCTGAAAGCGTGATGACCGAGCAGGCGTTTTCGCAGTTCGCGCTTTCTGGCGGTGCGAATGTCTTTGATGCGAAGGGTGATGTCGAAATCGACACGCCAGCAATGCTAAAAGCACTGACGTTTTATAAAGCGCTGGCGGCGACCACCATGCCAGGCTCTAACGACGTCATGGAGATCAAAGACGCCTTCATGAACGGCTCTGCGCCGATGGCCGTTTATTCCACCTACATCCTCCCGGCCGTTTATAAAGACGGCAACCCGGCCAATCTGGGCTTTGTCGTCCCGACTGAAAAATCTTCAGCGGTGTACGGCATGATCACCTCGCTCACTATTACCACGGGCCAAACCGAAAACGAAACCCGGGCGGCAGAGAAGTTTGTCACCTGGATGGAGCAGGCTCAAAACGCCTCCGACTGGGTGATGATGTCGCCGGGCGCTGCGCTGCCGGTTAACAAGCTGGTGGTCGATACCGAGTCATGGAAATCCAACGGCGTGATCAAAGCCTTCGGCCAGCTTCCTTACGAACTGATTGCCCAGTTCCCGAACGTTCAGGTGTTTGGGGCGGTAGGGGACAAAAACTTCACCCGTATGGGCGATGTGACGGGTTCCGGCGTTATCAGCTCGATGGTGCATAACGTCACGGTCGGCAAGCAGGATATCCCTGCCACGTTAAGCAACAGCCAGAAACGACTGGCCGATCTGATCTCACAACGATAGGAGCGCTCTGCGGAAGGGAATTATGAAGACGTTGTTTTCTGGTCGATCAGATATGCCTTTCGCCATGCTGCTGTTGGCCCCCAGCCTGATACTGCTGGGGGGCCTGGTGGCCTGGCCTATGATTTCCAACATTGAAATCAGCTTTTTACGCTTGCCGCTGAACCCGCGCATTAGCGCCGTGTTTGTCGGCCTGGATAACTACATCCGCATTCTGAGTGATGCGGCGTTCTGGCACTCGCTGTGGATGACGTTCTGGTATACCGCGCTGGTTGTTATCGGCAGTACGGGACTGGGGCTGGCCGTTGCCATCTTCTTTAACCGTGAGTTCCGCCTGAGAAAAACGGCGCGCTCGCTGGTGATTTTATCCTACGTCACGCCATCCATCTCGCTGGTGTTTGCCTGGAAATACATGTTCAACAACGGCTACGGCATTGTGAACTATCTGGGCGTGGATCTGCTGCATCTGTATGACCAGGCCCCGCTGTGGTTCGACAATCCGGGCAGCAGCTTCGTGCTGGTGGTGCTGTTTGCTATCTGGCGCTACTTCCCGTACGCGTTTATCTCGTTCCTCGCCATTTTACAGACGATTGATAAGTCGCTGTACGAAGCGGCGGAAATGGACGGGGCAAATGCCTGGCAGCGTTTTCGCATCGTGACGCTGCCCGCCATTATGCCGGTGCTGGCAACGGTCATTACGCTTCGCACGATCTGGATGTTCTACATGTTTGCAGACGTTTATCTGCTGACGACGAAGGTCGATATTTTGGGCGTCTATCTCTACAAAACAGCATTTGCCTTCAACGATTTGGGCAAAGCAGCCGCTATCTCTGTCGTGCTTTTCGTGATCATCTTTGCCGTCATTCTGCTGACCAGAAAAAGGGTAAACCTCAATGGCAACAAATAAACGTGTACTGGGCCGTATCGGTTTTTATCTGGGGCTGGCGGTGTTCCTGATTATCACGCTGTTCCCGTTCTTTGTGATGCTGATGACCTCGTTCAAAAGCGCAAAAGAGGCGATCTCGTTACACCCGACGATTTTCCCTCAGGCGTGGACGCTGCAGCACTACGTCGACATCTTTAACCCGCTCATCTTCCCGTTTGTGGACTACTTCCGCAACAGCATGGTGGTGTCGTTAACCTCGTCTGTCATTGCTGTGTTTCTTGGCACACTGGGCGCGTATGCACTCTCCAAGCTGCGCTTTAAGGGACGTGCCACGATCAACGCGAGCTTTTACACCGTCTACATGTTCTCCGGCATATTGCTGGTGGTGCCGCTGTTTAAAATCATCACCGCGCTTGGGATCTATGACACCGAAATGGCGCTCATTATCACCATGGTGACTCAGACGCTCCCTACCGCGGTGTTCATGCTGCGCAGCTATTTCGACACCATTCCGGACGAAATAGAAGAAGCGGCAATGATGGACGGCCTTAACCGCCTGCAAATCATCTTCCGCATTACCGTCCCGCTGGCGATATCCGGGCTGGTGTCGGTCTTCGTCTACTGCTTCATGGTGGCCTGGAACGACTATCTGTTTGCATCCATTTTCCTGTCCAGCGCCAGCAACTTCACCTTGCCGGTGGGGCTGAACACGCTGTTTAGCACGCCAGATTACATCTGGGGTCGCATGATGGCCGCATCGCTGGTGACCGCACTGCCGGTTGTCATCATGTACGCGCTGTCTGAACGTTTTATTAAAAGTGGTTTGACCGCTGGTGGCGTAAAGGGCTGAAGCGGCCAATTTTAACAAGGAGTGAGTCATGAAGAAGTTAGTTGCGACAGCACCTCGTGTGGCTGCGCTGGTTGAATATGAAGATCGTCCCGTCGCGGCACATGAAGTCAAAATTCGCGCCCGTTTTGGTGCGCCGAAACACGGTACCGAGGTAGTGGATTTCAGAGCGGCGAGCCCGTTTATTGACGAAGAATTTAATGCGGAGTGGCAGATGTTTACCCCGCGTGAAGAGGGCGCAGCACGCGGGATCGAGTTCGGCAAGTTCCAGCTCGGTAACATGATCGTAGGTGACATCATTGAATGCGGTGCCGACGTCACGGAATACCAGACGGGCGACAGCGTCTGCTGCTACGGCCCGCTGCAGGAAACGGTGATCGTAAATGCCGTAAATAACTACAAGCTGCGCAAAATGCCGCAGGGCGCATCCTGGAAAAATGCCGTCTGCTATGACCCGGCGCAGTTCGCCATGAGCGGCGTGCGCGATGCCAACGTGCGGGTGGGCGATTTTGTCGTCGTTGTCGGCCTGGGTGCGATTGGTCAGATTGCGATTCAGCTGGCGAAAAAAGCCGGGGCATCGATGGTTATCGGTGTCGATCCTATCGCGCATCGTTGCGAAATTGCCCGCCGCCATGGGGCAGATCACTGTCTGAACCCTATCGGCACGGACGTCGGTCTGGAGATCAAAAAACTGACCGGAAAACAGGGCGCGGACGTGATCATCGAAACCAGTGGTTTTGCTGATGCGCTGCAGTCTGCGCTGCGCGGACTCGCATACGGCGGCACCATCTCCTATGTTGCTTTCGCAAAACCGTTTGCCGAGGGCTTCAACCTGGGACGCGAAGCCCATTTCAACAACGCGAAGATTGTCTTCTCCCGCGCCTGCAGCGAACCCAACCCGGAATACCCGCGCTGGAACCGCAAGCGTATCGAAGAGACGTGCTGGGAACTGCTGATGAACGGCTATCTCGACTGTGACGATCTGATCGACCCGGTTGTAACGTTCACCACCAGCGCTGAAAGCTATATGAAGTATGTCGATCAGCATCCGGAACTGAGCATCAAAATGGGCGTCACTTTCTAAGCTAAGGAGAGCAAATAATGAAAATCGCAACGCAGAACCAGGCCTTTTTCCCGACGTCGATTATGGAGAAGTTCAAATACATCAAAGAGATGGGTTTTGATGGCTTTGAAATCGACGGCAAACTGCTGGTCGACAACCTTGACGAAGTTAAAGCTGCCATCAGCGCCACGGGCTTACCGGTCACGACCGCCTGCGGCGGATACGACGGCTGGATTGGCGACTTCATCGAGGAGCGCCGTCTGAACGGCCTTAAGCAGATCGAACGCATTCTGGAAGCCCTGGCAGACGTCGGCGGTAAGGGCATTATCGTGCCTGCCGCGTGGGGTATGTTTACCTTCCGTCTGCCGCCGATGACCTCGCCACGTAGCCTGGCGGGCGATCGCAAAGCGGTCAGTGACTCTTTACGCTGGCTGGATGAGCTTGCCGCCCGTACCGGCACGACCGTGTACCTGGAGCCGCTGAACCGCTATCAGGATCACATGATCAACACGCTGGCGGACGCGCGTCGCTATATCGAAGAGAACGACCTGAAACACGTCCAGATCATCGGCGATTTCTATCACATGAATATCGAAGAGGATTCGCTGACGGAGGCTCTGCACGCCAACCGCGACCTGCTGGGTCACGTACACATTGCCGACAACCATCGCTATCAGCCGGGGAGCGGCAGCCTGGACTTCGCTACGCTGTTTGACCAGCTGCGCGCCGACAATTATCAGGGCTACGTCGTTTACGAATGCCGCGTACGTGCCGATGATCCTGCACAGGCTTACCGGGACTCGCTCACTTATTTGCGTGATTGCTAAGGATGATAAGCGTGATGAGTGCTTCTACACCTTCGTCTCTGCGCGTCGCCATTATTGGCGCCGGGCAGGTTGCAGACAAAGTGCATGCCTCGTATTACGCAACGCGCAGTGATGTTCAACTGGTGGCTGTCATGGACAGCCGCCTTGAGCAGGCACAGGCGTTTGCGGAACGTCATGCCATCCCTTCGGCATGGCAGGATGTGCAAGAGATGCTGCGGGCGGTTAATCCCGACGTGGTGAGCGTTTGCTCGCCTAATCGCTTTCATTTTGAACACGTCATGGCGGCGCTGGAGGCAGGTTGTCATGTGATGTGCGAGAAACCGCCTGCGATGACCCCGGAGCAGGCCAATCTGATGCGCATCGCCGCGCGCAAAGCGGGAAAAGTGCTGGCGTATGATTTTCACCACCGTTTTGCCCGCGATACGCAGCTGCTGCGCGAGGCTGTGCAAAACGGCACCTTAGGGGAAATCTATTTCACCTCCGCGCAGGCGTTGCGCCGCTGCGGCGTGCCGGGCTGGGGCGTCTTTACTAATAAAGCTCTCCAGGGCGGCGGACCGCTGATTGATATCGGTATTCATATGCTGGATGCCGCGATGTATGTACTCGGTTTCCCGGCAGTCAAACGCGTGACGGCGCACAGTTTTCAAAAGCTTGGCACCTGTAAACACAGCGGGCAGTTTGGCGAGTGGGACCCTGCGCAGTACACCGTTGAAGATGCTCTTTTCGGGACGGTTGAGTTTTGCAATGGCGGCATACTGCGCCTGGATACGTCCTTTGCGCTGAACATCCGCGAACAGTCGATCATGAATGTCTCATTCTGCGGAGAAAAAGCCGGCGCAACGCTGTTCCCGGCACATATTTACAACGATGAAGCGGGCGAGTTAAAGACGCTGATGCAGCGGGAAGATGCGGATGATCAGCGCCATTTACGCAGCATGGATGCCTTTGTTCGCCATGTTTTGGGCGAGCCTGTTGCGATTGCCGATGCCGAGCAGGGACTGGTGATCCAGCAACTGGTTGCGGCGCTGTACGAATCGGCTGAGAAAGGGGAAAGCGTGACGTTATGCTGAACCTCTCTGTATTAACCGATCCGGGCTTTGACCCACACGGCCTGAATAAATATGCCTCCATAATGGCATGTGGTAATGGCTATATGGGGATCCGCGCCACCCACGAAGAAGATTACACCCAGCAAACGCGCGGCATGTTCCTGGCCGGGCTGTACCATAAAGCCGGGCGTAACGAAACCAACGAACTCATTAATATTCCGGATATTACCGGCATTGAGATTGAGCTTGATGGCGAGCATTTTACGCTGCTGTCAGGGGAGATCCACAGCTGGCAGCGTGAGCTTGCGTTTGCAAACGGTGAGCTGCGACGCAGCGTGCTCTGGCGTTCGCCTGCGGGCAAAACCTACCGTCTGGAAAGTCGCCGTTTTGTCTCCTTAGATCAGCTGTCGCTGGTGGCGATGCAACTCTCCATCACCCCCGTTGATGCAGCGTCGAAAATCGTATTGAAAACCGGCATTGATGCCACGCAAACCAACAGCGGCAGGCAGCATCTGGACGAAGTTTCCGTCAGGGTCTTTGACCCGAATTTCATACAGGGCGTGTATGAAACGCAGGATCGCGCCAGCGATGTAGTGGTGTCGACCTTTTGCCAGCTCTCGTCCGAGAGCGAAAGCTGTTTCGCGGCCAAAAATCGTCGCGTGACGTGCCAGCATGCGCTTGAGGTTGCGGCGGGTGACACTGTCACCCTGGAGAAAATTTGCTGGGTTACCTGGCGAAGCGAAAAAGCGCTCTCGCAGGACGCGTTCGCCCGACATGCCCTGGCAGAGCTAAAAGTCTGTGCGGCACGAGGCTACGAGGCTTTACTCGAAAGCTCAACATGTGCCTGGGAAAACGTCTGGCGCGACAGTCGCGTAGAGGTGGAGTCAGACTCCTGGCAGGATCAAATGGCGCTGGATTATGCAGTCTGGCATCTGACGACGATGACCCCTGCCCATGATGAACGCAGCAGCATTGCAGCAAAAGGGCTGACCGGCGAGGGCTATAAAGGGCACGTTTTCTGGGATACCGAAATCTTCCTGTTGCCTTTCCATCTGTTTACCCGTCCTGCGACGGCTCGCAGCCTGCTGCGTTATCGCTGGTTAAATCTCTCCGGCGCACGGGCGAAAGCTCGCCAAAACGGCTGGCCCGGCGCGCTGTTCCCGTGGGAAAGCGCCGCAAGCGGGCAGGAAGAAACGCCCGAATTTGCCGCGATTAATATCCGAACCGGCGTACGCCAGAAAGTCGCTTCCGCGCTGGCGGAGCACCATATTGTGGCGGATATCGCCTGGGCCGTTGTTGCTTACTGGCAGGCCACGCAGGATGAAACCTTCATGCGCAATGAGGGGCTGACGCTGCTGATGGAAACCGCACTGTTCTGGATCGGACGGGCCACGGAGGTGAACGGGCGTCTTGAAATTCAGGACGTGATCGGCCCTGACGAGTATACGGAACACGTTAATAATAACGCTTATACCAACTATCTGGCCTGGCATAATGTCGACAGTGCGCTTAAGTTTGCCACGAAGTTTGGACGGCAAGATCCTCAGTTCATCGATAAGGCGAACCGTTTCCTTGCGCGTTTATGGCTGCCTGAGGCCGGCGCGGACGGGGTCATTCCGCAGGATGATACGTTCCTGACAAAACCTGCTATTGACCTGAGCCGCTATAAAGCGAAAGCAGGCAAGCAAACCATACTGCTTGACTACTCGCGCGCGGAAGTCAACGAGATGCAAATCCTCAAGCAGGCGGACGTGGTGATGCTCAACTATCTGTTGCCGGAGCGGTTTACGCCTGCGCAGTGTGCCGCCAACCTGAGCTTCTATGAGCCGCGCACGATCCACGACTCGTCGTTAAGCAAAGCCATTCATGGCATTGTTGCCGCACGCTGTGGTGATATCGAGCGGGCCTATGCCTTCTGGCGCGACGGTATCGCCATTGATTTGGGCGATGATCCGCACAGCAGCGACGATGGCATTCACGCCGCCGCGACGGGCGCGATCTGGCTGGGCGCTATTCAGGGCTTTGCGGGACTGAACGTTGTGGAAGGGGAACTGCATCTTGCCCCGCAGCTTCCGTCACACTGGCGCAAACTTGCCTTCCCGCTGCGATGGCGCAACGCGCGGATGTCCTTCACCTTTGCAAATGACGTCCTGACCCTTGAAACCTCCGCACCCGTTACCTTTACGCTGTGGGGCAAAACTCTGACCGCATCAGGCGTGCAGTCCTGGTCTTATCAGGATTTTATTTTGTCTGACATTGGGACCGCTACCACGGAGGCGCGCAGTCATGCTTAAGGCCGTTGTATTTGATTTAGATGGCGTCATCACCGACACCGCACACCTGCACTTCCTGGCCTGGCGTGCCGTGGCGGCGGAGGTCGGTATCACCATCGACGAGCATTTTAACGAACAACTGAAGGGCATCAGCCGCATGGATTCCCTTCAACGGATCCTGCAACACGGCGGGAAAGCAGAGGCGTTTGACGATGGGCAGCGTTTGATGCTCGCGGGTAAAAAAAACGATCTCTATGTGCAATCGCTTGGGTCGCTGACGCAGGACTCATTGCTGCCGGGGATGGGGGAGGTGCTGGCGGACATACGTGCAGCGAAGGTCAAGACTGGCCTGGCCTCTGTTTCTCTCAATGCGCCGCGTATTTTGCAGGCGCTTGGCATTCACAAGGCGTTTGATTTTTGTGCCGATGCCTCGCGCATCGCCCGCTCAAAACCTGACCCGGAGATTTTTCTTGCGGCCTGTGCGGGGCTGAACGTCCGCCCGGAAGAGGCTATCGGTATTGAAGATGCTGCCGCTGGCGTTGAGGCAATCAACGCGGCGGGAATGTTGTCGGTGGGCATTGGCTCAGGCCTGACGCATGCTGGGCTACAACTTCAGTGCACGCAGGAATTGACCTGGAAATGCCTGCAGGATTTCTGGACTTCCCGGACCGTATCGAAAAGGAACTAACAATGGCTCAACTCTCTTTAAAACACATCCAGAAAATCTACGATAACCAGGTTCATGTGGTTAAAGATTTCAACCTTGAGATCGAGGATAAGGAATTCATCGTTTTCGTCGGTCCGTCTGGCTGTGGTAAATCGACAACGCTTCGCATGATCGCCGGTCTGGAGGAGATCAGCGCAGGCGAGCTGGTGATTGACGGCGTGTGCATGAACGACGTGCCGGCCAAGTCGCGCGATATCGCGATGGTTTTCCAGAACTACGCGCTTTATCCGCACATGACGGTCTATGACAACATGGCGTTTGGCCTGAAGATGCAGAAAATTGCGCCTTCGGTCATTGAAGAACGCGTCAACTGGGCCGCGCAAATCCTCGGCCTTCGCGATTACCTTAAGCGTAAGCCCGGCGCACTGTCCGGCGGTCAGCGTCAGCGCGTGGCTTTAGGACGGGCGATTGTACGCGAGGCGGGCGTGTTCCTGATGGATGAACCGTTGTCTAACCTGGATGCCAAACTTCGCGTGCAGATGCGCGCTGAAATCAGCAAGCTGCACCAGAAGCTCAACACCACCATGATTTACGTCACCCACGATCAGACGGAAGCCATGACCATGGCCACCCGCATCGTGATCCTGAAAGACGGGATCATCCAGCAGGTGGGGGCGCCGAAACTGGTTTATAACGAACCGGCAAACATGTTTGTGGCCGGGTTTATTGGCTCGCCTGCGATGAACTTTATTCGTGGGGCCATTGACGGCCAGTATTTTGTCACGGAAACGCTGCGTCTTGAGATCCCCGCAGACAAGCTTGCCGCCCTCAACGCAAAAGGTTACCAGCGCAAAGCGATGGTCTTTGGTATCCGCCCGGAAGATATTCTTACGCCACAGCATAGTGGTGAGGCTATTACCGCGAAGATCAGCGTCGCTGAACTCACCGGGGCAGAGTTTATGCTTTATGCCGCCGTCGGCGGACATGAACTGGTTGTCCGTGCGGGTGCCGCCAATGATTATGCAGCCGGAGATAATATCGGCATTCAGTTCGATATGAATAAGTGCCATTTCTTCGATGCAGAAACCGAAGAGGCTATTAGATAAAGAAGTATCAGCCGGGAATGCAAATTTCCGGTTTTTTTGGTTGTTAATTATAAAGGAATATTTTAATGAGTACTCTACTAAAAAGTGCTGCGTTTGTTTTATGCGCAGGGGTTAGCTGCGCACAGGCAACAGAAACAGCAAAGCAGTGGGATTTTAATATTGGGGCCATGTATGAAATCGAAAACGTCGAGGGTCAGGGCGACGATAAAGATGGATTATATGAACCTTCCGTATGGTTTAATGCCACATGGGATGCATGGACAATATCTCTCGCCATGTATCAGGAGGGGCCTGTCGATTACAGCAGTATGACCCGGGGAACCTATTTTGATCGCCCTGAAATAGAGTTGCGCTATCGCTTTATTGGGACAGATGATTTTACCTTTGGTCTCACCGGCGGTTTCCGAAACTACGGCTATCACTTTAAGGATGAGCACGGTGCGAAGGACGGCAGCGCGAATATGCAGCGCTATAAAATTCAGCCGGACTGGGATATTAAATTAACCGATGACTGGCGCTTTAGCGGTTGGTTATCCCTGTACCAGTTTGCTAACGATCTGGAAAAAACCGGCTATGCTGACAGCCGCGTTGAAACGGAAACGGGCTTTACCTGGACCCTTAACGAAACATTCTCCGCGAAAGTGAATTACTATTTAGAGCGTGGTTTCAATATGGACAGTTCACGTAATAACGGCGAATTTTCCACGCAGGAAATCCGCGCTTATCTGCCGGTTTCATTAGGCCAGACCACGCTGACGCCGTATACCCGGCTTGGTCTTGACCGTTGGTCAAACTGGGACTGGCGTGACGATCCAGAGCGCGAAGGCCACGATTTCAACCGCCTGGGCCTGTTGTATGCCTACGATTTCAATAATGGTCTCTCCATGACGCTGGAATATGCCTACGAATGGGAAAACCATGATGAAGGCGACAGCGATCGTTTCCACTATGCGGGCGTGGGCGTGAATTACGCGTTCTGACCGGTCTGTCACCAGGGGCGTGTGCCCCTGGTGTTAGCGTAGCGACGCGGTAAACGAAAAGTGGGTATCCACCAGGATTTTTTGCGGGGCAGGTGTACCGGCAATACGTTTAAACAGCAGGTCGCAACTCTCTTCGCCCAACTTCTGCGTGGGGATATCAAAACCGCCTGGGGCCGGGGTCAGTATGAGGGACAGCATCGGATCGCTGTATCCCGCCACGGCCAGCTGCTCGGGGATCATCAGGTTCAGCTCGTCTGCGGCGCGGTACAGGCTTAGCAGCTTCATACTGTCAGTGGCGAACACCGCATCCGGGGGATTCGCGGATGAGAGCAAGCGACACGCTGCCGCCAGTGCGCTCTCGTGGGTATAACCGCCATCGATCATCCAGTCGGGATGAATGTCTATGTGGTTATGTTCAAGGCTGGCCTTATAACCCGCCAGACGGTCTATTGAAACATGATAATCAAGCGGGGCGTGTAGACAGGCTATTTTGCGATGCCCCTGTTTAATAAACGTCTCGGTGAGTGTGAAACTATCACGGAAGTTATCAGTGTCGACCGAGCAGATATTGTTATATTCGCCTTCCACTTTACCAATAACGACAACGGGCACGCCGTATGCATCCAGCCTTGAAAAATAGGATTCATTGGCTGGCGAACTCAGCATGATGATCCCTTTAATCATTTTTTGCTTAATTTTGCTTTCGCATTTCAGTAAATCATCTTCACTGTTTTTCGATGTCTGCAATATAACGTCAAAGCCTTCCTGCTCCGCTTTCGCCGTTATTGCATGAAGTACGTCAGAGAAAAAAGGATTGCCCGCCGTGGTTTTTGTCGATCGTGTTGAAATGACCATAATGGCATCAAAGCCAGAAGAGGTCAGGGCGCGAGCAAGTTTATTCGGTTGATAATTTAAGGCTTCAATCGCCTTTTGCACTTTTTCGAGCGCTTCAGGAGAGATATTGGTTTGTTTATTCAATACTCGTGACACGGTTGATTTCGAAACGCCAGCAACCCGCGCAATATCATAGATGGTGGGTGACATACACCTTACTCACTTCTACTGACAGCAATGACGTTCATCTTACTGGAGAAAAAACGGCAATAGCAATAATTATGAATTGATAATCAACGATCTGCCCCAATTTATTGTATTCTGAAGCAAGTCATTACAGGCTTCCAGGCAATGAAGGACGGCGATGAAGCGACTTAAAAACGAACTTAACTCTCTGGTCAACCGTGGCGTGGATCGCCATCTGCGTATCGCCGTCACGGGGCTGAGCCGCAGCGGTAAGACGGCGTTTATCACCGCCATGGTTAATCAGCTGCTCAACTTGCACGCAGGTGCGCGATTGCCGCTGTTGAGCGCGGTAAGAGAAGAGCGTCTGCTGGGCGTGAAGCGTGTACCGCAGCGTGACTTTGGTATCCCGCGTTTTACCTACGATGAAGGTCTGGCCCAGCTGTACGGCACGCCTCCGGCCTGGCCTACGCCCACGCGCGGAGTCAGTGAGATCCGCCTTGCGCTGCGCTTTCGCTCCAGTGAATCCCTGATCCGGCATTTTAAGGACACTTCCACGTTGTATCTGGAAATTGTGGATTACCCCGGTGAATGGCTGCTGGATTTACCCATGCTGGCGCAGGATTATCTCAGCTGGTCTCGTCAGATGACCGGCCTGCTGCAAGGCCAACGTGCGGAATGGTCGGCGAAATGGCGACAGCTATGCGAAGGTCTGGATCCGCTCGCCCCTGCCGACGAGAACCGGCTGGCGTTAATCGCCGAAGCGTGGACGGACTACCTGCATCAATGTAAACGGGAAGGGCTGCATTTTATCCAGCCCGGGCGTTTTGTTTTGCCGGGCGATCTGGCGGGTGCGCCTGCGCTCCAGTTTTTCCCGTGGCCTGACGTTGACGGTATCGGTGAGTCAAAACTGGCGCAAGCGGATAAACATACCTATGCCGGCATGCTCCGCGAGCGTTACAACTACTACTGTGAAAAAGTGGTCAAAGGGTTCTATAAGAATCACTTTTTACGCTTCGACCGCCAGATTGTGCTGGTGGACTGCCTTCAGCCGCTTAATAGTGGGCCGCAGGCGTTCAACGATATGCGTCTCGCGTTAACGCAGCTGATGCAAAGTTTTCATTACGGCCAGCGCACGCTGTTCCGCCGCCTGTTTTCTCCGGTTATCGACAAGCTGCTGTTTGCGGCAACCAAAGCAGACCATGTGACGGTCGATCAGCACGCCAATATGGTGTCACTGCTCCAGCAGCTGGTGCAGGATGCGTGGCAAAACGCCGCGTTTGAGGGCATCAGTATGGATTGCCTGGGCCTGGCCTCGGTTCAGGCGACGCAGAGCGGATTGATTGACGTCAACGGCGAGAAAATCCCGGCCCTGCGGGGGCATCGCCTGAGTGACGGTGAACCGCTTACCGTCTATCCTGGTGAAGTTCCTGCACGCCTGCCGGGACAGGCTTTCTGGCAGAGCCAGGGTTTCCAGTTCGAGGCTTTCCGTCCGCAGATGATGAACGTTGACCAGCCGTTACCGCACATTCGCCTGGATGCCGCGCTTGAGTTTTTGATAGGAGACAAATTGCGATGACGGAATCGTTGAAACCGCGCATTGATTTTTCCGGCAAGCTGGAACAGGAGCAGGCAGAGGTCTTTAAGTCTGCGCACACCTTCAGCGGCACGCAGGCCGAGAATTTTGCTCCCGCCCGGGTCGATGAGCCGCTGGTCGAAGACGGGCAGGCGGAAGCGGTGATTGACGCCGCGCTGCGGCCCAAACGCAGCCTGTGGCGCAGGATGGTGATGGCCGGACTGACGCTGTTTGGAGTGAGCGTGGTCGGGCAGGGTGTGCAATGGGCGGCTAACGCCTGGCAAACCCAGGACTGGGTGGCGCTCGGTGGCTGTGCGGCGGGTGCGCTGATTGTCGGCGCGGGCGTGGGGTCGGTTGTCACCGAATGGCGCAGGCTCTGGCGTCTGCGGCAGCGTGCTCACGAGCGCGACGAGGCACGAGACTTGCTGCACAGCCACGGCACGGGAAAAGGGCGGGCGTTCTGCGAAAAACTGGCAAGCCAGGCTGGGATCGATCAGTCCCATCCGGCGCTGCAACGCTGGTATGCCGCTATTCATGAAACCCAGAATGACCGGGAAGTGGTGACGCTCTACTCCCATATGGTGCAGCCGGTGCTGGATGCGCAGGCGCGCCGTGAGATCAGCCGCTCGGCGGCAGAGTCGACCCTGATGATTGCCGTGAGCCCGCTGGCGCTGGTGGATATGGCGTTTATCGCCTGGCGTAACCTGCGTCTGATCAACCGTATTGCCAGCCTGTACGGGATTGAACTTGGCTATTACAGCCGTCTGCGTTTATTCAAACTGGTGCTCCTGAATATCGCCTTTGCCGGTGCCAGCGAGCTGGTGCGTGAAGTTGGCATGGACTGGATGTCGCAGGATCTGGCTGCGCGCCTGTCGGCCCGCGCTGCGCAGGGCATTGGCGCAGGTCTGCTCACCGCACGTCTGGGCATTAAGGCGATGGAGGTGTGCCGTCCGCTGCCGTGGATCGACGGTGATAAGCCGCGGCTGGGGGATTTTCGCCGCGAACTGATTGGTCAGCTTAAAGAGACGCTCAATAAAAAACCCGTGGCGTGATGCTTTTGTTCACTAATCGTGCTGGCTGTCAATATTTGTTGACAGCCACCTTCCCGAACACCGTGATCTGACATATCATTTTAGTGTTAATGGCTTAAACGGTGAATTTCCCATGCGTCTGGAAGTCTTTTGTGAGGACCGTCTCGGTCTGACCCGCGAGTTACTCGATCTCCTTGTTTTACGTAGCATTGATTTACGTGGCATAGAGATTGACCCTGTCGGGCGAATTTACCTCAACTTTGCCGAAATTGAATTTAATACCTTCAGCAGCCTGATGGCGGAAATCCGCCGTATCGCTGGCGTTACGGATGTGCGTACCATCCCCTGGATGCCTTCAGAGCGTGAGCACCTCGCGCTCAGCGCATTGCTGGAGGCTATGCCTGAACCTTTCCTGTCGCTGGATTTGAAAAGCAAAGTTGAACGCGTCAACCAGGCCAGCTGTCAGCTTTTCGCGCAGAGTCAGGAGAAGCTTAGCAATCATCACGCGACCCAGTTGATCCCCGGCTTTAATTTCCAGCGCTGGCTGGACAGCAACCCGCAAAACACCCACAGCGAACATGTCGTGATTAACGGGCAGAATTTCCTGATGGAGATCACCCCGGTGTACCTGAAAGGGGAAAACGACGCGCGCGTCTTAACCGGTGCGGTGATCATGCTCCGTTCAACCGTTCGCATGGGCCGCCAGCTGCAAAATCTTTCCAGCCAGGATGTGGGTGCGTTTAGCCAGATCGTTGCGGTCAGCCCGAAGATGCGTCATGTAGTCGATCAGGCGCGCAAGCTCGCTAACCTCACTGCGCCGCTCCTGATCACCGGGGATACCGGTACCGGCAAAGATTTGCTGGCACACGCGGTGCATCAGTCCAGCCCGCGTGCGGCTAAACCGTATCTGGCGCTGAACTGCGCTTCGATTCCGGAGGATGCGGTTGAGAGCGAACTGTTCGGCCACGCGCCGGAGGGTAAAAAAGGCTTCTTCGAGCAGGCGAACGGTGGCTCGGTGCTGCTGGATGAGATCGGCGAAATGTCGCCACGCATGCAGGCCAAGCTGCTGCGCTTCCTGAACGATGGCACCTTCCGCCGCGTCGGGGAAGATCATGAGGTACATGTGGATGTACGCGTGATCTGCGCTACCCAGAAAAACCTGGTCGAACTGGTGCAGAAAGGGGTATTCCGCGAGGATCTCTATTATCGCCTGAACGTGCTGACGCTGAACATTCCACCCCTGCGCGATTGCCCGCAGGACATCATGCCGCTGACCGAGCTGTTCGTGGCCCGTTTTGCGGACGAGCAGGGCGTACCGCGCCCGAAACTGTCCGCTGATTTAGGCACTGTGCTGACGCGCTACGGCTGGCCGGGCAATATCCGTCAGTTGAAAAACGCCGTTTATCGCGCGTTGACTCAGCTCGAAGGGTACGAACTGCGCGCGCAGGATATCCTGTTACCGGATTACGATGCCGGAACCGTGTCCGTGGGCGAAGAGGCGATGGAAGGTTCGCTGGATGATATTACCAGCCGCTTCGAACGTTCGGTGCTAACGCAGTTATACCGTAGCTACCCGAGTACCCGTAAGCTGGCTAAGCGTCTGGGCGTGTCGCACACGGCGATTGCCAACAAGCTGCGTGAGTATGGTCTGAGCCAGAAGAAGGGCGAAGAATAAATAAAAAAGCCTCTGCAAAGAGGCTTTTTTGTTATTACGCTTTCAGCACGTCGAGAGCGGCGGTGTAATCCGGCTCGGTGGTGATTTCGTTAACCAGCTCGCTGAATACAACGGTGTCGTTTTCGTCGATGACCAGAACAGCACGGGCCGCCAGACCTTTCAGCGCACCTTCGGAGATAGCCACGCCGTATTGCTCAAGGAATTCCGGGCTGCGCAGGGTGGAAAGGGTGATAACGTTGCTCAGGCCTTCGGCTCCGCAGAAGCGAGACTGGGCAAACGGCAGGTCAGCAGAAATGCACAGCACCACGGTGTTGTCCATTTCGGTCGCCAGCTGGTTGAATTTACGCACGGACGCGGCGCATACGCCGGTATCAATGCTTGGGAAAATGTTCAGGACTTTACGTTTGCCGGCAAACTGGGCCAGCGTGACGTCGGACAGGTCTTTCGCTACCAGAGTAAAAGGCTGCGCTTTGCTACCAGACTGAGGAATGGAACCTGCAACAGCTACCGGGTTGCCCTGGAAATGGACGAGTTGTGACATAGATATCTTCCTGTTTACAAATAGTTAACGTCGTGGCTAGTGTATGCCAACAGCAGATAACACGGCAAACCAATTTTTCGCCTTACCGGGCTGCAAGGAGTCAATGATGAGAAGCGTTAAGGTCTATGAAGAAGCCTGGCCACTGCATACCCCGTTTGTGATCTCCCGCGGCAGCCGTAGCGAAGCCAGCGTTGTCGTGGTGGAGATAGAAGAAGAGGGCGTGAAGGGCGTGGGAGAGTGTACGCCTTATCCGCGTTACGGGGAGAGCCTCGCCTCGGTGATGGCGCAAATTATGATCCTGGTGCCCGAGCTGCAAACCGGGTTGACGCGTGACGCGCTCCAGCAACGTTTACCTGCCGGCGCAGCCCGTAACGCCATCGACTCTGCGCTCTGGAGTCTTGACGCAGCACAGCAGCAATCCTCTTTGTCCGCCATGCTGGGCGTGACGTTGCCAGAGTCGCTCGTCACCGCGCAAACCGTCGTGATTGGCGAACCCGAACAGATGGCCGCAAGCGCAAAAGCGTTGTATGAGACTGGCGCGCGGCTGCTCAAGGTGAAACTCGACGATCGGTCATTGAGTGAGCGTATGGTCGCCATTCGTGAGGCCGTGCCGCAGGCAACCCTGATCGTTGATGCAAACGAGTCGTGGCATAGTGAAGGACTGGCCGCACGCTGCCAGCTCCTGGCCGATTTAGGCGTCGCCATGCTGGAGCAACCTTTACCGGCGAATGAGGATGCGGCTCTGGAGAATTTCATTCATCCGTTGCCGATCTGTGCAGATGAAAGCTGTCATACCCGTGACAGCCTGTCGCAGCTAAAAGGCCGGTATGAGATGGTGAACATCAAGCTCGATAAAACGGGCGGGTTAACCGAAGCGCTTGCCCTTGCGCAAGCGGCCAGAGAGGAAGGATTTGGCTTAATGCTTGGCTGCATGCTGTGCACCTCCAGGGCGATCGGCGCAGCGTTACCGTTAGCAAATCAGGTGCGCTTTGCCGATCTCGATGGCCCAACCTGGCTTGCTGTGGATGTCTCACCTGCGCTGAGCTTTTCCACCGGGGTGCTTCACCTTTGAGGTTGCCACTGCAGAAGATCTACCATCGCCTTGAGGTACTTCTCGCTTGCCTCATCGGACGATATCGGCGGGAATTCTGCGGTAATGCAGTGTAACCCCAGATCGACGCACCAGCTGCCAAAGGATCCCGGCGTTTCGTAGCCAACGCTTGTCACCAGCGGCAGGGAAAACGCGTCAGCAAGCCACTGACCCAGCGCCGTGTGGCGGGGATCTTCAATGCAGGCCAGCGGATCGTGAAAAGAGACCACCCACGCGGGGTGGATCTTATGGATAAGCTGGCACAGCGCCTGGGTTTCCGGTTCAGAGCCGGGCTTTTCTCCCGTCAGTAAAACAACGTCACGCTCCCGGGCCGAGCTGTTCCAGCGATACACCGTCTCACCGGCACGCCAGTTAGCCGCCGGGAAATTACGATTTAAATCGATCCCTCTCGCATTTGCCCGTAGTCCAAGCTGACAGCCGTCCGGGTTGACGGTCAAAATGACGTGATGGCGACGCAGTTCCGGAGCAAGAGTGCGCAGCGCGCAGGATAAGGTCACGATGGAGGAGTTCTCATCCCCGTGTGTACCGGCAATAATTAAACCGCTATCGCGATCGGCCTCAGGAGCAGGGAACCAGATCAGCGGTGCGCCTAAAAAGGAGCGGCCATAATGCTCGGTTCCTGGCGGGAAAGCGCCGCGTTCTGTTCGGGGTCTTGTCAGTGCCATAGGAAATCCTGATGAAGAAGTCTTTACAGGCAGTGTTGTGCAAAATCGGGGGTAAATCAATGCGTTTCCTGTGCGGCTTAAAATTGTCAGATATCAACTTTCCGGGTTAAGGTATTTGCATTTCTCTGTTTCGAAACAAATAATTACGCAACTGCTGTTAGCTGACTTCTTAAAGGGGATCTTATGAAGCATCCTGTTTCGCTGCTTTGTTCTGCGCTGTGGCTGTGCGGACTCTCTTCACTCTCTTATGCTGCTGATGTGCCACAGGGAACTGTGCTGGCGCAAAAACAGGAACTTGTCCGACATATTAAAGATGAACCGGCTTCGCTGGATCCGGCGAAAGCGGTGGGATTACCGGAGATTCAGGTGATCCGCGATCTGTATGAAGGGTTGGTTAATCAGAATGAGAAAGGGGAATTAACGCCCGGCGTGGCAACGCACTGGCAAAGCAATGATAACCGTGCCTGGACCTTCACGCTTCGTGACAACGCTAAGTGGTCCGATGGTACGCCGGTAACGGCGCAGGACTTTGTCTATAGCTGGCAGCGTCTGGTCGACCCGAAAACCACTTCGCCATTTGCGTGGTTTGCTGCACTGGCGGGCATTACTAACGCCCAGGCAATCATCGACGGTAAAGCGGCACCTGATACGCTTGGCGTAACGGCTGTTGATGCCAAAACCCTACGCGTTCAGCTCGATAAACCGCTGCCGTGGTTCAGTAACCTGACGGCAAACTTTGCGTTTTTCCCTGTCCAGAAAGCCAATGTCGAAAGCGGCAAGGAATGGACGCGCCCTGGTCAACTGGTCGGTAACGGCGCGTATGTGCTGAAAGACCGCGTCGTAAATGAAAAACTGGTGGTCGAACCGAATGTCCACTACTGGGACAATGCGAAAACGGTACTGAAAAAAGTGACGTTTATTCCCATTAACCAGGAGTCATCGGCAACCAAACGCTATCTGGCAGGTGATATTGATATCACCGAATCTTTCCCAAAAAACATGTACCAGAAGCTGCTCAAAGATATTCCTGGACAGGTTTACACCCCGCCGCAGCTGGGCACCTATTACTATGCCTTTAACACGCAAAAAGGCCCCACTGCGGATGCCCGCGTGCGTCTTGCACTGAGCATGACGATCGATCGCCGCATTATGGCCGAGAAGGTATTAGGCACGGGTGAGAAGCCCGCCTGGCATTTCACGCCGGACGTGACGGCAGGGTTTACTCCGGAGAAATCACCTTTTGAGCAGATGACGCAGCAGGAGCTGAACGCCCAGGCAAAAACCCTCCTGCAGGCCGCAGGTTACGGTCCTCAGCGCCCACTGAAGTTAACCCTGCTGTATAATACCTCCGAAAACCATCAGAAGATTGCCATTGCGGTGGCGTCTATGTGGAAGAAAAACCTGGGCGTTGACGTCAAACTGCAGAATCAGGAGTGGAAAACCTACATTGATAGCCGCAATACCGGCAATTTTGATGTGATCCGTGCGTCATGGGTAGGAGATTACAACGAGCCATCGACCTTCCTGTCGCTGCTGACCTCGACCCATAGCGGGAATATCTCCCGCTTTAACGATCCTGCGTACGATAAGATTATCAACCAGGCGACGCTGGAAACCACCGCCAAAGCCCGTAACGTTGATTACAACATGGCTGAGAAAATTCTCGCGGAAAAAGCGCCTATCGCACCTATCTATCAGTACACCAATGGGCGTCTGATTAAGCCGTGGGTTAAAGGTTATCCGATTAACAACCCGGAAGACGTAGCGTATAGCCGCACGATGTATATTGAGAAGCACTGATGTGTGCGGGTTGCCTGCTAATGTCAGGCAACCCCTTCTGCAGCGCCTGGCCGCTATTCAGAAATGATTGCTTAAAAGAGATGTTGAAGGGCGAAAGACACTCATTTTAATCGTTTCCTACAACGCCTCAATAGACGGATAAAGACTGTTTTCAAAATATTCGACGACGTACCAGATCTCGCCGCTAAAAATAAACCATAGCCCAAATATAATAAGGCTTAAAATAGTTAAGATGAGTATTATTTCTGTTTTTCCCATCGCAGACTAACCCACCTGTATTCCATTTTCCGAGGTGGGCATTGTAGCGGGGGTTTCTGTTTTACTCCAGTTTCATGCGGCAAGGACTTTATTGCGGCCATCGTTTTTGGCGCGGTACAGTGCGTCGTCTACACGCTTGAACAGCGCATCAATATTCTCACCCTGATTGTGCCGCGCCACGCCAATGCTGACGGTAAAACGTGGCAGCCCCGGGATCGTAATATGCGCCACCGTGGCGCGGATGGTTTCGGCTATTTGCATCGCGGTTTCGAGCGGGGTACGCGGCAGCAGAAGCACAAACTCTTCACCTCCCCAGCGGAAGACATAATCATCTTTCCGGCAGCAGGTCTCCAGCGTTCTCGAAAGCGAAATCAGCACTTCATCGCCTTTGAGGTGTCCGAACACATCATTTATGTCCTTGAAACGATCGGTATCCACCAGCAGCAGGCTGAATTGCTGCTGCGCGGGAAGATGGGAAGGGTTGGTTTGCTCCGTAATGGCATAAAACTGGCGACGGTTAAGCAGACCGGTCATCGAATCACGGAGTGCGGCATGTTCCAGCTCCTGTTCGAGCCTTTTTTGCTCGGTAATATCATGAATGATGCATAGCATCAGCTTGTCGCCGTAGATCTCAATAGGCCCGGCATACGTTTGCACGTGGCGGGTCGTGCCGTCGGCAAGACGATGTACAAAATTGAGCGGTTTATGGCCGCCGGGCAAACGGGCAATCTCGGTCATAACGGGCAGAATATTACGGCCCAGCGTGTTGATCTCCCAGGTGTGTTTGCTGCATATCTCATCGTGGAGATAGCCGTAAAAATTCAGCGCGGCGAGATTCGCATCCACAATTTGACCGTCTCTGGCAGGGTCGATGAGCAACATCGGCGCGCTGTTGGTGAGGAAAAACCGTGCGTAAAATCCCTGTTTCTTGCGTTGATAGGTCGCCGAACGGCTGGCCTTGAGTCCGGCGGATGGCTGCTGTGGAAGACCTTCAAACAGAATAATGTCGCCATAAGGCTCAATATGATTCAGCGTGAGCCGGCAGCTCAACGTGGTTTCCTGAGCATCACGCCAGACTGTCCAAATCTCAATAATTTCCCGATCGGTTTTCAGGTCGGCGACATACATAGAAAGAACGGTTTGGGCACTGGCGGAATATATTCCTCTTCGCATTTCGTTGAGGGTCTTATTACGCATAACCTTAGCTGCCGCGGCGTTGGCAAAAAGTATCTGTTCTGAAACAGGAGAAATCAGCCACACGGGCGTGGTAATCAAATGCAGCGCATCGAAGCTGTGTTGCGACATAGAAAAATCCTGTTCATCGGCACGCGGTGCCTGACGATCACGCCGGAATTATTTCGCGTGGGTTCTTTTGAAACATACCTTATTCAATCACATCAAGCATGATTTTTTTGTGAAACATAAGATGAATCAGAATGTATTTTCCCTATGGGGATAATTTGTTTATCTGAGTTTTTTTGCAAAAGCAGCCAGGGTACCTGTTCTGCCGGTAACGGTCGGGAGAACAGAAAACCCTGAAGGTAATCACAGCCCATCTCCGCCAGCGCGGCCTGTTGTTCTTCTGTTTCAATTCCTTCTGCGACCACGCTCATTTCCATGGTGCGGGCAATATTAATAATAGTTTCAACCAGTTTTCTGCTTTTTTCATTTACCAGCATTGAGTTGACAAAGCTTCGGTCGATTTTTAGTTCTTTAGCCGGAAGGACGCTCAGCATCAGCAGGTTGGAATACCCCGTACCAAAATCATCAATTGAAACGGTGATCCCGGCCTGGTTGAAGGCATTAAGCAACTCAATGCTGCGATCGAGATCTTTGAGCGCGGTACTCTCTGTCACTTCCAGAATGAGCCGGGATGGCGCGAGGTTATATTTTTGCAGCATGGATGAAATAACCTGGAATAAATCCTGCTGTTCAAATTGTACTGGCGACAGGTTGAACGACAATGTCCACTGGCTGAAACCCTGTTCCGTCCAGAAATGCAGCTGTCGACAGGCGGCTTCAATGGCCCAGTTTCCCACCGGCACGATCAGCCCCGTTTGCTCCAGCGACGGTAAAAACAGGTTTGGAAGTAAAACGCCTTGCTCCGGGTGTCGCCAGCGCAGCAGCGCCTCGAAACCATGGATCGCATTTTGATCGGCGATATAGGTTGGCTGATACCAAAGTTCAAACTGATCGCGTTCAAGCGCCTGGGAGAGCTCCTGCAGGAAACCCGGCTCTGCCGGGATGACGGTGGACATCTGTGCCCGGTACACCGCCCATCCGTTACGTCCCTCCCGTTTGATGTGTTGCATGGCCGCATCTGCTTTGAGTTTTAGCTCATGCAGCGTTTCGCCATGCTCGGGATAGAGGCTTACTCCCGCACTGAGGGTGACGCTCAGCGTATGTCCACACACGGATAGCGGTCGACGGATATCTTCAAGCAGGGGAGTAAGCAGCAGGTTCAGCTTCTCATCGTCGTAGTCCGGGAGCAGCAGAATGAATGCATCGCCTCCCAGCCTGGCCAGCGTGATCTCCCGGCTTAGCCTTGCCGTAATTCGCTGTGCAACGGCAATGAGCAGCTCGTCACCGACGTGGTGACCCCAGGTATCGTTCACCCGTTTAAAATGGTCGATATCGAGAAATACCACGGCAAACGATTTTTTATTGAGAAGCGCACTGTGCAGACAATCCTGTAGCCGGATATCCATCTGATGCCGGTTGGCAAGGCCGGTGAGGGCGTCAAAACGCGCCTGCAGTTCGAGCTGACGGTTGAGTTGCTGCAAATTGTCGGTCAGCCTTGCCGTGCGCCAGTGAGAGTCCACCAGCGAGATAATCAACATGATCCCCAGCAGGCATAACGTCGTTACGGAGACCCATATCGATAAACCCAGTTCGCTGATGCCGCCCGGCACGGTGTGTTCCATCTCGTGAAAATGGGCGGCGCTCATGCCGGTATAGTGCATGGCGCAGATCGCCGCGCCCATCACCAGCGCGGCGACAATGCGGTTGATAAAGACGCCTTTCCGTTTGTCGCGCAGGTGGAAGGCGAGCCAGAGCGCAACGCCGGACGCAGCGACGGCAATGATGACTGAGAGCAGAACGATACGCCTGTCCCAGATGATACCGCCTTTGAGCATCAACGCTGCCATACCGACGTAATGCATCGACACGACGCCTGCACTGAGAATGAGCGTGGCAAAGATCAGGCGTAAGGGTGAGAGCGATTTTCCGCGAACGGCAATGTTGATGGCCAGTGTAGACGCCAGGACCGCCACGCCGAGTGAGGTGAGCGTGAGCCAGAGATGATAACTCATGATCATCGGCATGTTCATCGACAGCATACCAATGAAATGCATTGACCAGATCCCAATACCCAGCGTGATCCCGCCCGCCATGCGCCAGAACATCGCGGCCTTACGCCCAGAGAGAGGGATTTTTCCCGCGCTGTCCAGCGCCACAAACGAGGCGATAAATGCCACCAGATACGAGATGGCGATTAATACCGGGTCCCACGATACATTGAGCATGCTGCCATCCCACGCCAAAAGGAGTTACAAAGTTCGCCTGTCGGGCATACCTTTTCTGTGCCAGTGACATGCGGGTTTAAACATGGTGAGTCAGTTATTGGGTAACATAACCCGTCGTATTAAAAATAACCCATCAAAAATATGATATATATTATCTTTAATAGCCTGTTAAGCATCGCTACACAATACAGGAGGTTTACATCATTGCTCCTTAAGTATGCCTGCAAATATCTGGCGTCCTCAGAGATAATGTTATCGCTTGAATATGCCATAAACCAGCAGGACAGGATGTCGAAGCCAACATTTCAAGTAATACGATGCTTTATTTCGCCTTAAATGAAATTTCTGCAATCATGCGGCAAAACTGCAAAGCAGCGCAGATCGTGAGGACAAACTTTGCTGCCAGTGCTATATACCTTAATGCCGACCAAAATATAAAGTTGTGGGAATCATCATGCTAAGAAATATTAGTGTCAGAACTTTTATTATCTATTTCCTTTTATGTGTTTTTTTGGTAAATGCAGGTGTGGTTGCTTTAATTTCAGACAGGTCAATGCTTCTATTATCCTCCATTATTTTAAATTTCATCGCGTTATTTTCACTTTGGGCGTACATGACAAAATATCTTGTGACGCCGATCAACACTGTGAAAAAAAGTATTGAAGAAGTGACGTCGGGCAATCTGGCCGTCTCTATCCCGGAGTTTGGCAATAACTGTGCCGGACGTTTAATTCCCGGCATCAACAGCTTATCCAGCAATATTGCCACTCTGGTTCGGGAGATCCGTGCCTCCTCGCAAACCGCCATGACGCTATCAGAGCAACTCTCCTCACGCAGCGCGCAGCTGTCGGTGAAGACGGAGCAGCAGTCCGCCTCTCTGGTGCAAACCGCAGCCAGCATGGAACAGATGGCCGCCAGCACTAAAAATAACGCCGACAATACCCGCCTGGCCAGCGAGCAGGCGAATGTTGCGACGATGCAGGCGCGCAAAGGGGGAGAGCTGATGGGGCAGGTTGCCAATAACATGCAATCTATTACCGAATGCGCCCAGCAGATGACGGAAATTATCAGCCTTATCGATGGCATTGCCTTCCAGACGAATATTCTGGCGCTTAACGCTGCGGTTGAAGCGGCTCGTGCCGGTGATCATGGAAAAGGGTTTTCCGTGGTGGCGGGAGAAGTCAGGAGCCTGGCGCACCGCAGCGCCGAGGCGGCAAAAAACATCAAGTCACTGATTGACGTTACCAGCAACAACGTGACCCAGGGAGCGACCGTCGTCGCGCAGGCAGAAAGAAATATGCATGAGATTGTCGCGGGCTCGGGCAACGTCAGCCGATTAATGGACGATATTTCCTCCTCAACCGCTGAGCAGGAGAAAGGGATTTCGCAAATTACCCTGGCGCTGTCCGAACTGGAGCGCGTAACCCAGAGCAACGTTGCCATGGTGGAGGAGCTGAACGGCTCATCTGATGTGCTGCGTAATCAGGTTATTGAGTTGCAGACCCGCACCCGCAACTTCCGTCTTGATAACAGCGACCAACCGGGGGTGCAAGCGCCGCAATCCCTTCGCCCGTTAGTGTTCTCTCCGCGCCCGGGGCATTCTCATTAACTAATATAAAAGCCTGGCGTGCCAGGCTTTTTACGACCGCACCCGCGTCCAGCCATTTCATCCTTGCTGCTCCGTCGTATAAAACGCCTGTCTACACCACCCAGGTATAAAATGTACATTTCCTGAGCTATTTCAGCGCGATGGGGAACATAATTATTGCGTAACGTTATACGAAAGCTAGACTGACTGCGAACGAGATGAAAAGGTGGAGGCGCAGTGGAGAGCATTAAAGGGTCTGAACTTAACGTTCCTGATGCGGTGTTCGCGTGGATGTTCGACGGCCGCGGTGGTGCGAGGCCCCTCGAAAATAGCGATGAAATCAGCAGTGAGCATCCCTGCTGGTTACACCTCAACTATACCCATCCCGAGAGCGCCGAGTGGCTGGCAATGACGCCGCTTCTGCCCAACAGCGTCCGTGATGCTCTGGCAGGAGAAAGCCTGCGCCCACGGGTCAGCCGGATGGGCGAGGGGACGTTGATTACGCTGCGCTGCATAAACGGCAGCACTGACGAACGCCCTGACCAGCTGGTGGCGATGCGCCTGTATATGGACGAGCGCATTATCATCTCCACCCGCCAGCGTAAGGTGCTGGCGCTTGACGATGTCGTTAACGATCTGAAAGAGGGCACCGGCCCGACGGATTGCGGTAGCTGGCTGGTTGATGTGTGTGATGCCCTGACCGATCATGCCAGCGAGTTTATCGAAGAGCTGCACGATAAAATTATCGATCTTGAAGACAATCTGCTGGACCAGCAGATACCGCCGCGTGGTTTCCTGGCGCTGCTGCGCAAACAGCTTATCGTGATGCGTCGCTATATGACGCCTCAGCGCGATGTCTATGCGCGGCTCTCCAGCGAGCGTTTAAGCTGGATGAATGACGATCAGCGTCGACGGATGCAGGATATTGCGGACAGGCTGGGGCGCGGGCTGGATGAGATCGACTCCTGCATTGCCAGAACGGCGGTGATGGCAGATGAAATCGCCCAGGTTATGCAAGAGTCATTGGCGAGACGAACCTATACCATGTCGCTCATGGCCATGGTGTTTTTACCCAGCACATTTTTAACCGGGCTGTTCGGCGTTAACCTGGGTGGGATCCCCGGGGGCGAGTACCGGTTCGGCTTCTCCGTTTTTTGCATCATGTTAGTGGTTTTAATTGGCGGTGTTGCATGGTGGTTGCATCGTAGTAAATGGCTGTAAATTTACGTTTTTTCGATGCGAAGATGGCCTTAAAACGACATTTTAATTGAGCGAAGTCAATAAACATCTACCCCGTAAGGTGCACTATTACTCCCGCAGGTGAATGCAACGTCAAGCGATGGGCGTTGCGCTCCATATTGTCTTACTTCCTTTTTTGAATTACTGCATAGCACAATTGATTCGTACGACGCCGACTTAATGAGTCGGCTTTTTTTTTGCCTCCAGCTTCTTAACGTCTACCCTAAAAGAGTCTGTTCCCAACCTGGAGGAGAAGATATATGCGATCTAACCTGCAACACCTGAACCCACATCAGTCCGATCCGGTACCAACCGATCCCACCCCAATACCCGATCCTGTTCCGCGCCCACAGCCGATGCCCGATCCGCCGCCCGATGAAGAACCGATTAAATTGTCGCATCGTTAGCAGAGATCTGCGAGGATACGCGCCATCTGACTGCGATGATGACCACGAGAGTATATTGTGACCGCTTTTTCTACCCTGAATGTTCTGCCTGCCGCCCAACTCGAGAACCTTAATGAGTTGGGCTATCTCACCATGACCCCAGTCCAGGCTGCGGCATTGCCTGCTATTCTTGAAGGCCGTGACGTGCGTGTGCAGGCCAAAACCGGCAGTGGGAAAACGGCTGCATTCGGTCTGGGGCTGTTACAGCGTATCGATGCCGGGCTATTCCAGACGCAGTCTCTGGTACTGTGTCCCACGCGTGAGCTGGCGGATCAGGTCGCTGGTGAACTGCGTCGTCTGGCGCGCTTCCTGCCGAACACCAAAATCCTGACCCTGTGCGGCGGACAACCTTTTGGTGCGCAGCGTGACTCCTTGCAGCATGCGCCGCACATCATCGTGGCAACGCCGGGACGTCTTCTCGATCATTTGCAAAAAGGCACCGTTTCACTTGATGCGCTCCAAACGCTGGTCATGGACGAAGCGGACCGTATGCTGGATATGGGCTTTAGCGATGCCATCGATGAGGTGATCCGCTTCGCCCCGGCGGATCGTCAGACCCTGTTATTCTCGGCAACCTGGCCAGAGGCCATCGCGGCCATCAGTGGTCGTGTGCAGAACGCGCCGCTCACCATCGAAATTGATACTGTGGACGCGCTGCCCGCCATTGAACAACAGTTCTTTGAAGTTTCCCAGAAGGGCAAAATTGCCTTGCTGCAGAAAGTGCTGAGCCAGCATAAGCCTGCGTCCTGCGTGGTGTTCTGCAACACCAAAAAAGATTGCCAGTCGGTGTGTGATGCCCTTAACGCCGCCGGACAGAGCGCGTTGTCCCTGCACGGCGATCTCGAACAGCGCGATCGTGACCAGACGCTGGTCCGTTTTGCTAACGGCAGCGCCCGCGTGCTGGTAGCGACCGACGTGGCGGCACGCGGTCTGGACATTAAATCGCTAGAGCTGGTCGTCAACTTCGAGCTGGCATGGGATCCGGAAGTGCACGTTCACCGTATCGGACGTACTGCCCGTGCAGGCAATAGCGGCCTGGCCATCAGCTTCTGTGCGCCGGAAGAGGCTCAGCGCGCCAATATTCTGTCTGAAATGCTGCAGCTTAAGCTCAACTGGGTGAACGCGCCTGCCAGCGTCAGCATTGTTCCTCTTGACGCTGAAATGGCGACGCTTTGCATTGATGGCGGTAAAAAAGCCAAAATGCGTCCGGGCGATGTACTGGGCGCGTTGACGGGTGAGATGGGTCTTGACGGGGCGGATATCGGGAAGATCGTGGTTCATCCGGCACACGTCTATGTGGCCGTGCGTCAGTCGGTGGCGCATAAAGCATGGAAGCAGTTGCAGGGCGGTAAAATTAAAGGAAAAACCTGTCGCGTTCGCTTGCTGAAGTAACACTAAAAAGCGTCTCAGAAACCCTTTCTGAGACGCTAATGCATTATTTTACTTCCACCACATTCAGGCGTAGTTCATCGAATTGCGTATCGTCTTCTTCCGGCTGCCAGCCTGCTGGCTGCATCGGGATCTCTTCACGGTCAAATGCCAGATCGCCGCCATCCACCACGTCAGAATCATGGTTGATGCCTTTGAAATCGAACAGTTCAGTATCGGCCAGATGGGAAGGGACCACGTTCTGCATAGCGCTGAACATGGTTTCGATACGGCCAGGGTAACGCTTGTCCCAGTCGCGCAGCATGTCGCCAATCACCTGACGCTGCAGGTTTGGCTGAGAGCCGCAGAGGTTACATGGAATGATCGGGAATGCTTTGGCCTGTGAAAAACGCTCGATATCTTTTTCACGGCAGTAGGCCAGCGGACGGATCACGATATGCTTGCCGTCATCGCTCATCAGCTTAGGAGGCATGCCCTTCATTTTGCCGCCGTAGAACATGTTCAGGAACAGCGTCTGCAGAATATCGTCGCGGTGATGCCCCAGCGCGATTTTGGTCGCGCCCAGCTCCGTTGCCGTGCGGTACAAAATACCGCGACGCAGACGAGAGCAGAGCGAGCAGGTGGTTTTCCCCTCAGGGATCTTCTCTTTGACGATGCCGTAGGTGTTTTCTTCTACGATTTTATACTCGACGCCCAGGTTCTCCAGATACGCTGGCAGAATGTGCTCCGGGAAGCCCGGCTGTTTTTGGTCAAGGTTGACCGCCACCAGGGAAAAGTTCACCGGCGCGCTTTGCTGAAGATTGCGCAGGATCTCCAGCATGGTATAGCTGTCTTTACCGCCCGACAGGCAGACCATGATGCGGTCGCCTTCTTCAATCATGTTGAAGTCTGCAATGGCTTCGCCCACGTTACGGCGCAGTCGCTTCTGCAGTTTATTCAGGTTGTACTGATCTTTCTTTGTATTTGATTGATTATCTTGCATTTATTACTACCTTTGGAACCAATAGGGGCATAGCAGGGCAACTTTTTTTCAGCGTGCCGGCGTGTCGCCTGCTCACCATTTCATTCTTCGATCCACGCACCGTAGACGTCATAAACCCTTTGCGCGTTTTCATGCCCCATCTGGCTGGCTAAAAAGACGGGTTGGCGCTGGCAGATAACATCCAGCAGGCAAAGTATGCCGCGTATGGTACGGATTCCGGCGGCGAATACCAGCACGTTTTACAGCGGGGTTAAATCTGGAGTCGATACTCGATAAAGCGTAGCTGGCATTATGCTCTTCTACTGAAGGTCTGGAAGGGCGACGCTATTTGGTCATCGTATTAATGGATAAAAAACGCCCCCGCAAGGAGGGCCAGAGGAGTCTCAGTTCACTTGCTCTTTTTTTTATCGATGTTTCCCTGGAGATGGCATTCTCCAACATCAGAGTCCTGAATAGCCTGGCAGTCAGTCAGTAAACATCAAGCATAAGCGGCAGATATTGGGATTTTCTTTATGGTGAAACGTGGCTGGAACCTCACATCTTCGGCAGGTCCGGGAAGTGACAGTCTTTACATAACTCATCTGTTGATGGGCACGATAACGGATATTCCCATTTTTCCAGGCTGTGTCCTGTCTGCCTCAGATGATTTTTATGATATTCCCGGCCTCTTTCAATTTTGTGTAGGTAAAGCCTACCGCCCCATAAAAAGAGACAAAAAGGAATATTAAAGCAAAGAGCATGACGTAGAAGCTGACATCTCCTTTTACCGAAAATTGGTAAATTGCAAAGAAGCAGAGTAAGACGAAGGTCGCCAGCGAGGAGAGCGCGATTGCAGAAAAAATAGAGATCATGAGCGGGTCGTCCTGACGTTAACTTATGTCAAACCATTCTAACCACAGTCAGGGGTAATACCAACGTCCTGCATTCACTGTGTTTATGGGGTATTGTCGATAAACAATCAAGATGTCAGGTAATGACGACGCTTGAGGGCATGCGTCCCCCCTTGATTAAGGATAGCGTTGCATCGACCCGTTAAACTCACAGCCAGGAGCGGACATCTAAGCCGTTTCGGGGAGTTATGTGCTTAAGCAATGTCGCGATCGCCTTCGTCGGCCAGGTACGCCAGATACTGTCACGGGTTTGAGTGTGTGCAAAACGCCCATACAGAGAAAGGGGAGTCGGCTTTGCGTTGACATGACCACGGCCAGGCCATGGACTTGGCTGTCCGGGTTATGTCATGATGCACATTAGTTAAATTTTTGTATAATTAGATGCAGGTTAACGTAGAGACGAATGGCTTGTATGTTCAGGGGATGAATAGTGGCGTATCTGGATTATCTATTAACGTTTATTGAAAGCAATCCGGCGCTGGCTATTGGTTTCAACCTGGTTCTGCTGATTATATCCGGGTTTTTCGCACACCTGATGTGCAAATTTCTTTTGATTAAGATCGTCAGACGTGTATTTTTTGCAAGCCATAAACAGGATGTACCGCTCGAGAAAGATCGTCGCATTGCCGAAAAGCTTTCCAATTTCGTTCCGGTGCTCATCGTTTATTATGTTCTGCAGTTTATGCCGAATATGCCCGCGTCGTTGGTCACGGCCATAAACACCATCTGCGGAATATTGTTCTTTGTCTTTTCGTCGGTGTTTTTCAATGAGATGCTGGATATCGTTAACAGCTCTTATTTACGAAAAACCAAACGCAAAAATCACTCTATAAAAGGCTACATTCAGATAGGGAAGATTTTGGTTCACATCATCGCCGCGATTATGATACTCGCGGTGATGTCGAACAAATCGCCTGCCATCATTATTTCCAGCCTCGGTGCGGTTGCCGCGGTACTCATGTTAGTGTTTCAGCATACGCTGCTTTCGCTTGTGGCAAACGTCCAGCTCTCCTCAAATGACGTTCTCCAGCTGGGAGACTGGATTGAGATGCCGGATAAAAACCTGAGCGGGGAAGTGACTGACATTGCGCTCCACACCATTACGATCCGCAACTGGGATAACACCATCTCACGTATCCCGACGAAAAACTTTCTGACGGAAACCTACACCAACTGGCAGGCGATGTTTTCGTCCGGCGCGCGCCGAATTATGCGCAGCACAACCATCGATCAGCACTCGGTGACCTTTCTTTCTCAGGACATTCTGGCCCCGATGTTGACGATCCGCGGCGTGAGCGAACCGCTGGGGAAACTGATCGATGGCCGCGATCCCATGGGGATTGCCGACAGTTGGTTTGTTGAAAATGGACTGACGAATTTAACGCTATTTCGCCATTATTTGATGGCTTATCTTGCTGAAAGACCGGATATTGTTAAAGACATGTACATCGTTGTGAGGACACTCAAGCCCTCGCCATCTGGCATCCCGCTGGAAATATATTGCTTTACCACCTCAACGCTGTGGATGGATTATGAAAATACGCAATCCGCTATTTTTGAATATATCACTGCGGTTGTCGGGAAATTCTCGCTTCGTTTATATCAGTACCCGGCCGGTCACGATTTCTGGCGCTTATCTCAGGAAAGCCATGCGCAAAAAAGTGCGCTCCCGCCAGGTGAGGGGTAATTATTTCAGGATTAACCTGTGATAACGCAATAGCACGAATTGTACGAAATAAGTCGCCTTTAAATTCAACGGCATGAAGAATAACGCATTCCCGCCTCGCTCGAAGGATAGGTTAACACGGCTTATAGTTACAGGGCAGCCTTCTGCTGCGTACATTTCGGAGTGTCAAATGAAAGCCACGATATCAAACGTCAACAAAGAGCAACCTAAGCAACCGGCCAAGTCGCCGAAAGACGATCAAGGCAAACAACAACCGAGCAAAGGCAAATAAGCCCACTTTTCCCTGTTCGACGGAGGCTGTATGGCTGAACGTCCTGATTTGATTGATCCCATCCCTGAGGATGAGCCGATTCCTGGTGACGATGTACCGGATGTCCCTGATGTGAATGATCCTCTGGCACCGGAAGACCCGGATGTTAAGAGACCGCTGTAATACTGTTCGCATCTCAACCGCCTCACGGGGCGGTTTTTTGTGGCTGAAATTCAGAGATAAACGTTCATGAAGACGGTGAAATAACACAACCAGAGCCTTAGCTTTTATGCGATATAGATCATTTTCGGCCAGGAAAATGATTTAATTTTGTTCGCCTGAACCGCCAATGAAAAAATTTACAATGCCTAACTTTGCAGGGCTAATAGAAACTTACAAACGAAATGATGAAGCTTTGTACAGTTGCGTCGTGCCTCACCCCTTGCAGACAACCTCGCTTAAAACTACTGTATATAAAAACAGTATCGGAGGTGAGCAATATGGAATTCTTAAGACCGGCAGAGTTACGGGAAATTATCGGTATCCCACTTTTCAGCGATCTCGTTCAGTGCGGGTTCCCAAGCCCGGCCGCTGATTATGTTGAGCAACGCATCGATCTCAATGAGCTACTGGTTTCCCATCCCAGCTCGACCTATTTTGTGAAAGCCGCAGGCGATTCAATGATAGAGGCAGGAATTGGTCACGGTGACCTGCTGGTGGTGGACAGTTCCCTGAACGCGGAGCATGGCGATATCGTTATTGCCGCCGTTGAGGGTGAATTTACCGTTAAGCGCCTTCAGTTGCGCCCGACGGTTCAGCTTAACCCCATGAACAGCGCCTACAGCCCAATCATCGTGGGCAGTGAAGACACGCTGGATATTTTTGGTGTGGTGACCTTTATCGTTAAATCAGCGAGCTGAATATGTTTGCACTCTGTGATGTGAATTCTTTCTACGCATCATGCGAAACCGTATTCAGGCCGGATCTGAAAGGCCGTCCGGTGGTCGTTCTTTCAAATAACGATGGCTGCGTCATTGCGCGCAGCGCCGAAGCTAAACCGCTGGTGGTTATGGGCGAGCCCTATTTCAAGCAGAAAGAGGCATTCAGGCGGCATGGCATTGTCGCGTTCAGCAGTAATTACGAGCTTTACGCTGACATGTCGCAGCGGGTGATGACCACCCTGGAAGAACTCGCTCCGCGCGTGGAAATTTACAGTATTGACGAGGCCTTTTGCGATCTGACCGGCGTCCAGCACTGCTGCGACCTTACCGAGTTTGGGAAACGCATCCGGGAAACGGTGCTTAAGCGGACCCATCTGACGGTGGGGGTCGGCATTGCGCAAACCAAGACGCTGGCAAAACTGGCCAACCACGCGGCAAAGAAATGGCAGCGGCAAACCGGCGGGGTTGTCGATCTCTCAAACGTCGCCCGTCAGCGTCGGCTGCTGGCCTTACTGCCCGTGGAAGACGTCTGGGGAGTGGGCAGACGTATCAGCAAGAAGCTCAACGCGATGGGCATCAACACGGCACTGGATCTCGCCGGGCAAAGCACCTGGATTATCAGAAAACACTTCAATGTTGTGCTCGAGCGTACGGTGCGCGAGCTGCGCGGTGAACCCTGCCTCGAACTCGAAGAGTTTGCGGCGGTTAAGCAGGAAATTGTGTGCAGCCGTTCATTCGGCGAACGTATCTCCGACTATGAGCAGGTGCGCCAGGCTATCTGCGCCTACGCCGCCCGCGGCGCGGAAAAGCTACGCGGCGAGCACCAGTATTGCCGCTATATCTCCGCCTTTTTGAAGACATCACCGTTTGCCATCAACGAAACGTATTACGGTAACAGCGCTTCTGTGAAGCTACTCACACCCACGCAGGACAGCCGGGATATTATAAACGCGGCGTCGAAGTGTCTGGACGTTATCTGGCGGGAGGGACGCCGGTACCAGAAGGCGGGCATTATGCTCGGCGATTTTTCCAGCCGGGGTATTGCTCAGCTTAACCTCTTTGATGAGAGCGCCCCCCGCGCCGACAGCGAGAGGTTAATGGCGCTTCTGGACACGCTGAATGCGAAAGAGGGCAAAGGCACACTTTACTTTGCCGGTCAGGGCATCCAGCAGCCGTGGCAAATGAAGCGTGAGATGCTTTCACCGCGATACACCACGCGCATTTCAGACGTCTTGAGAGTTAAGTGATTCATTGCATACGTTTTTATATTGCTACCACGCGGTCTGTGGCAGCGATTATCAGCGCATTTTACAACGTGCCTGCTACGCTTTTGAGAAGGATCAGGGATCATGAGCATGAAGAATAAAGACGAACAAACAGGATTAGTCGGTCTGGCGATTGGCGCAGCGGTCATCGGGTTGGTCTCAGCGCAGCAACACATCAATCGTGACAGTATCATCAACGAGTTGCTCAGGCTCGGCAGGCAGAAGGGCGATGGCGTCGAAGACGACGTGTTCGTGAAGGCCGCTGAACTGGTCAGAAAAGGGGTATAGAAGATGGCTGAAATTCGTCATGCACAGTGCCACTGCGGCGCGGTGGCATTTACCGTTGAACTGACGGACGGGTTTAATACCGCCCGCCGTTGCAGCTGCTCGTATTGTCGAATGCGCGGCGCAATAGCGGTGTCCGCCCCGTTATCGGGGATCACCGTGACCAAAGGGGAAGACACGCTCACCGAATACCGTTTCAATACCGGTACGGCACGACATTTCTTTTGCTCGGTCTGCGGGATTTACACTTTCCATCAGCGACGTTCCAATCCGAACCAGTACGGCGTTAACGTGGCGTGCTTTGAAAACGTCTCGCCTTTTGATTTCGCGGAGGTCGTGGTCATGGACGGCGTTAATCACCCGCTGGATGGGGACAGTGGAGTGTACGGCTATCTGTCGTTTCGTCAAAAAGAGGCTGACTAATTTTGATCCAGAGCGTTTAGCCATTCGCTCAGATGGCCCATCACACCGCCAAAATCAAAAATTAGCGCTATCCAGATACAGCCTAACAGGGCAAGCAGAGCCAGAGAGAGTCGGGTGAACACGCACCTATCCTTATACGTCGCAGACACGCCGTTACTGTACTCTGGTCTCTTTAAACTTGCCCTTAACGACGCCGTCATAAAAGCGGCCTTTTGAGACAACGCTCAAAAAATCAGAAAAAATGCGGGCGGGGACGCGCTGATACTGCAGCGTTTTGCGATCGCGAAAGCGGATTTCAAGCGTGGCGCTTTTTTCGTCGTAGGCAACAGAGGCAATACGTGATGATTTTACAGGATGATGAACCATGGAGATGCCCCTTACCGCAGTGACAGTAGGGTCATCATCTTACAGGAGGGCGCAACTGCGCAAGTTGAAAGTATTATGACGTTTTCCGTTAAAAAGCTAAAAAACAGGCCCGCCAGACAGGCGGGCCTGAGTCATTAGAACTGGTAAACCAGACCTAACGCTACAACATCGTCGGTACCGATGCCGTTGTTTTTATAGAATTGATCGTCTTCATCCAGCAGGTTGATTTTATAATCAACGTAGGTGGACATATTTTTGTTGAAGTAATATGTCGCGCCGACGTCAGCATATTTAACCAGATCCTGATCGTCCTGGCCGTTGCCCAGGTCTTTACCTTTAGATTGCAGGTAAGAAATTGCCGGGCGCAGACCGAAATCAAACTGATACTGCGCAGTCACTTCAAAGTTCTGCGTTTTATTTGCCACAGCGGCGTCATTATCACCGTAAGGCGTCATATTACGCGTTTCAGAATACATGGCCGCGAGATAAATATTATTCGCGTCATATTTCAGGCCAGCGGTCCACGCATCGGCTTTATCGCCACCCGCAGTGGTTTTAGTCACCTGATCGTTGGTTCGGTCAGATGAGGCGTAAGCCGCACCCGCGCTGAAGCCCATACCGAAATCATAGGTTGTGGAGATACCGAAGCCGTCACCGTTTTCATGGCGGGTATCGCGGCCATTGTTGGTGCCTTCCTGATTGTTGCTGGCGTCTTCGTTATTGCCCTGGTACTGCAGCGCAAAGTTCAGACCCTGCACCAGACCATAGAAGTCGGTGTTACGGTAGGTCGCCACGCCGTTAGCGCGGTTAGTCATAAAGTTATCGGCCTTGCTGTAGGAGTCGCCGCCGAACTCTGGCAGCATATCGGTCCAGCCTTCCACGTCGTACAGCACGCCGTAGTTACGCCCATAATCGAATGAGCCGTAGTCACCTGCTTTGACACCGGCGAACGCCAGACGCGTCCAGGACTGGTTGTCAGAGCCTTCGGTGTTGTTCGCCTGAATGTTGTATTCCCACTGGGCATAGCCGGTCAGCAGGTCGTTAATCTGGGTTTCACCTTTGAAGCCCAGACGCATATACGTCTGGTCACCGTCGGCACCCTGGTCATCAGAGAAGTAGTGCAGGCCATCGACTTTTCCGTACAGATCGAGCTTGTTACCATCTTTATTATAAATTTCTGCTGCATGTGCTGCGCCAGCCATTAACAGCGCTGGAATCATCAGTGCCAGTACTTTTCTTTGCATTTTAGTTTTTCCTTTGCAAATTTTTTATTTAATTACTACGTGAACTTTCCTGCATGGAAAGAGGTCTCATGCTAAATCAGTCTTACAGACGAGTAATAAAATATAATTGTTACCAGGTGAGAATTATCTAAAGTAAATAATGCAAAGGAAATGGTGATTTGTTTTGTGAATGGTTTAATTGAAATCATACAAAATTAAAATTATTAATTATCAGAAAAAACAGGTACTCTTTGCACTGTTATATGCCTTTAAGATTCTTCATCCATAATTTCCATGAATATCTTTGGCTGAATTAAACCGATATTCATCGATAATCTGGATTAGCCCGATGCGAATGCATCGGGCTTTTTTTATGGCAAAAAAATGCCCGGACGTGCCGGGCAGAGGAGTTACTCGCTGGTCGATTTTTCCGCTTTCCCGGCCATCTGCGCCAGGAAGTCATAGCGTTTTTGCAGGTCGGCCGCGGCATCTTTCCACAGCTGCTCTGCAACGTCAGGCTGCTGGGCGTTAAGACGACGGAAGCGTTGCTCCTGCATCAGCGTCTCGGCGAGCGCATCTGACGGCGGACGTGAATCCAGCGCCAGCGGCAGTTTGCCTTCGTCTGCACGGCGTGGATCGAACCGGTACAGCGGCCAGAAACCGGTCGCGGTGAGCTGGCGCATCTGATCGTGGCTCAGGGCCAAATCATAGCCATGCTCTTCGCACGGGCTGTAGGCGATAATCAGCGATGGCCCCGGATAGGCCTCCGCTTCCTGAATCGCTTTCACCGTCTGGTTCAGCTGCGCGCCGAGCGAAATTTGCGCGACGTAGACGTGGCCGTACATCATCATGCTGACGCCGAGATCTTTACGCGCCTTGCGTTTACCGTGTTCGCCAAACTTCGTCACCGCGCCGAGCGGGGTCGCTTTCGAGGCTTGCCCACCCGTGTTGGAGTAACACTGGGTATCAAGCACCAGAATGTTGACGTTTTCGGTCAGGCTCAGAACGTGGTCCAGCCCGCCAAACCCAATATCGTAAGCCCAGCCGTCACCGCCAATCAGCCAGATAGATTTCTCAACCAGCGCGTCAGCATCGGTCAGCAGCTGCTCGGCGCCTTCAGTGCCCTGAAGGGCGTTACGCAGCGCTGCAACCTGCTCGCGACGCACTTCAGGCGTGGCTTCCGCGTGCAGGGCCTCGTTCAGCTCTGCCGGGATTTTATCGGCAAACTGCGACAGGAGGCGCATCACGCGCGCGCGATGCTGATCGACGGTTAAGCGGAAGCCCAGGCCAAATTCGGCGTTATCTTCAAACAGCGAGTTTGCCCATGCCGGACCGCGACCGTTAGCGTCGGTGGTGTAAGGGGTGGACGGCAGGTTACCGCCGTAGATAGAAGAACAGCCGGTCGCGTTCGCAATCAGCATGCGGTCGCCATAGAGCTGCGTCAGCAGCTTGATGTACGGCGTTTCGCCGCAGCCGGAGCAGGCACCGGAGTATTCAAACAGCGGGGTAATCAGCTGCGAGGTGCGGATATCAATACGCTCCAGCTTGCTGCGATCGATCTCCGGCAGATTGAGGAAGAAGTCGTAATTAACTTTCTCTTCTTCAACGTGTTCCAGACGCGACATCATATTGATGGCTTTGATTTCCGGGTTCTGGCGATCTTTCGCCGGGCACACCTCAACGCACAGATTACAGCCGGTACAATCTTCCGGGGCGACCTGAAGGACATATTTCTGGCCGCGCATATCGCGGGACTTCACATCCAGCGAGTGCAGGCTGGCCGGTGCCGCTTCCATGTCCTGCGGAGAGACCACCTTGGCGCGGATTGCCGAGTGCGGGCATGCCGCCACGCAGTGGTTACACTGGGTACACAGCTCCTCTTTCCAGATTGGGATTTCTTCGGCGATGTTACGTTTTTCCCAGCGCGTGGTGCCCAGCGGCCAGGTGCCGTCCGGCGGCAGCGCCGAGACGGGGAGGGCATCGCCAAGTCCGGCCAGCATCGCCGCCGTGACGGTTTTGACGAAATCCGGTGCGGCGTCAGAAACCACCGGTGGACGGTTCGGGCTGTCGGCGTTTACCGGCTGCAGCGGAACCTCGAACAGCGATTCGCGTGCCAGCGCCAGCGCCTGCCAGTTGCGTTCAACCAGCTCCTGCCCCTTGCTGCTGTAGCTTTTGGCGATCGCTCCCTGCAGCTCCATCAGGGCGCTATCGCCCGGAAGAATATGGGTCAGGTGGAAGAAGGCCATCTGCATCACGGTGTTAATACGCGCCGCCAGGCCGCATTCACGGGCAATCTTCGCCGCGTTAATCACAAACAGTCGGGCTTTTTTCTGGTTGAGCACCGCCTGAACTTCCTGAGGCAGGCGCGCCCAGACTTCATCCACGCTGTACGGGGTGTTGATCAGGAAAATACCGCCGGGCTTCAGGCGCTCGGCCATCTGGTATTTATCGATAAACTGCAGCTGGTGGCAGCCCACAAAATCGGCCTGGGAGATAAGGTACGCCGAGCGGATCGGGCGCTCGCTGACGCGCAGATGCGATACGGTCAGGCCGCCGGCTTTCTTGGAGTCATAGACGAAATACCCCTGCGCATACCAGGGCGTCGAATTGCCGATGATCTTGATATTGTTCTTGGTCGCAGAGACGCTGCCGTCGCTGCCTAAACCATAGAACAGCGCTTCGAGCTTCGCACCCGAAGGCAGCGTGTTCTCCGGCAGCGCCAGCGAAAGGTTGGTCACGTCATCATAGATACCGACCGTGAAGCGGGGTTTTGGCTTCGCGGCAGCCAGCTCGTTGAACACCGCCAGCACGCAGTCCGGACCGAACTCTTTCGAGGAAAGACCGTAGCGGCCGCCGATGACGCGCGGTAGCGTTTCACGTTCGCCGTTGTTAAAGGCTTCTGCCAGGGCAGTCATAACGTCCAGGTAGAGCGGTTCTGCGAGAGCACCCGGCTCTTTGGTGCGGTCAAGTACCGCCACGCTGCGCGCGCTTTCCGGCAGGGCCGCAAGCAGATGTTTCGCCGAGAACGGTCGGTAAAGGCGCACTTTCAGCACGCCGACTTTTTCGCCGCGCGTCAGCAGTTCATCCACTACCTCTTCGCAGGTGCCAATGGCGGATCCCATCAGCACAACAACGCGCTCCGCCTGCGGATGGCCGTAATATTCGAACGGTTTATAGTCGCGACCGGTGGCGGCGCTGAAGTCGTTCATCGCCTGCTCGACGTGATCGTATACCGCGTTATACCACGGGTTGGTTGCCTCGCGGGACTGGAAATAGGTGTCCGGGTTAGCGGACGTGCCGCGGATCACCGGGTGCTCCGGGTTTAAGGCGCGGGCGCGATGCGCGTCGATCTCCGCCTGCGGCAGCAGGTTGCGAATAGTGTCGTCCGCCAGCGGGACGATTTTATTGATTTCGTGCGAGGTGCGGAAACCATCAAAGAAATGAATAAACGGCACGCGGCTTTTGAGGGTCGCGATATGCGAAATCAGCGCAAAATCCTGCGCTTCCTGCACGCTGCTGGCGCACAGCATGGCGCAGCCGGTCTGGCGCACGGCCATCACGTCTGAATGATCGCCAAAAATGGAGAGGGCGTGGGTGGCAACCGTCCGCGCGGCGACGTGCAGGACAAACGGGGTCAACTGGCCCGCCAGCTTGTAAAGCGTGGGGATCATCAGCAGCAAGCCCTGAGATGACGTAAAGGACGTCGACAAGGCTCCGGTCTGCAGCGCGCCGTGCACCGCGGCAATCGCCCCGGCTTCTGACTGCATTTCCACGACGCGAGGGACATCGCCCCAGACGTTTTTTAACCCATTTCCAGCCCAGGCATCCGCCTGCTCAGCCATCGTTGAACTTGGCGTAATCGGGTAGATGGCGATAACTTCGCTGGTGCGGAACGCGACGGACGCGACTGCACCATTACCGTCAATAGTTTGCATAGGACAACACCCTTACATTGCGCAAAAAAGAGGGACCCGTGAAACGGCGACGAGCCCAGATAATTATCTCCCTATTTTAGCAAAGGTCGGATTTTACGATTTTCGCTTTTGTGTCCTCGATATTCCCTTCATCAATGAGTAGATCAATATTTGGGTGAAAAAATTGCGAGAAATTGTTTCCAGGGCGCATAAATACGCACATCCGCTCTCGACGATACGGCGCACGATGCCTATTATGCATAGGTTTCGCTTAATCTAAGGGGGGAGAGAGTATGCGTTCAGCATTTTGGGTAGGGTGTGCCGCGTTAGTGTTATCGGCGTGCAGTAATGAACCTGTTCAGCAGGCGACGGCGGCGCACGTTACGCCAGGAATGAAAGCGGCGATGTCCAGTTCAGGACAGGCCAACTGCGCGATGATCGGCGGTTCACTGTCCGTTGCCCGCCAGCTGGACGGGACGGCGATGGGGATGTGCGCGCTACCCAATGGCAAACGGTGCAGCGAGCAGTCGCTTGCCGTGGGTTCATGCGGTAACTACTGATTATTCAACCTGCTTAAACATCAGCGTTTTATCCGCTGTCGCCAGCGTTAACTGGTCTTCCGTCAGGTCGACCTGCGCGCCTTTACGCAGCATATCGCTGAGCGTCTGATCCAGCGCGTTCAACTGCGGCTCGGTGCACAGCTTGCGGGTCATGGCCAGGTTTTTGACCTTAAGCTCGCCTTCGGATAATTTCCCCTGGCCGTTGAAGCTGTTACACATCACGCCGGAGACGGCGATATTGTTGATCAGACTGATGTCAGGCTGAGCGCTGAAACGAATTTCAGGCGGCGTTACCTTGCTGGTGACCGCTTTGCCGTCAATATTTTCCAGAACAAAGCGGTGAGTCTTAAGCTGGTCGGGCTGAACAGAGGCTTTGCCCGGGTTAACACAGCCTGCCAGCGCCAGGCTCAGTAAACTTACTGCAACGATCTTTTTCATTTTTCTTCTCGAACTATCAATACGATGAATCTTTTCACAGTGTAACCATACGCCCTGACGTGTTAATGGGGTTTATCTGAAAGTGCGAGAAGAGGCCGGGCTATGCGCTGCACCCGGCCTGAAAACTAATGTGATTTAAAGCCCGCCGCGGTCATCAGCATGCGGAAGAACATGCTGACGCACGCCAGCGCCAGTACGCTTCCACCCCAGATAATGACCAGCCACAGCAGTCTCTTCCAGACAGGTTGTTGCATCAGTGATAACCCTCCCCATGCTGAACTTTCCCGCGAAAAACGTAATAACTCCAGAAGGTATAAACAAGGATAACAGGTATGATCAATAGCGCACCTACCAGCATAAAGCCCTGACTTTGCGCGGGGGCGGCAGCCTGCCAGAGGGTGATGGAGGGTGGGATAATGTGCGGCCAGATGCTGATCCCAAGCCCGCTGAACCCCAGAAAAATCAGCCCAAGCGTCAGGATGAACGGACGGCTATGGCTGTCATCATTGTTCAGGCAGCGCCACTGAAGCACGCTCAGCAGAAGCACCAGTGCCGGAACGGGCAGCAGGAACCAGAGGTTCGGCAAAGAGAACCATCGCGCGGCAATGGCGGGATAGGACAGCGGCGTCCAGACGCTGACCGCAGCGATAATCGCCAGGAGCGCTATCAGCAAGCGTTTCGACAGCTGACGCATGCGGCGCTGCAGGGCATGTTCACTTTTCATCACCAGCCAGGTCGAGCCTAGCAGCGCGTAGGCCACCACAAGCCCCACGCCGCAAAAGAGAGTAAAACTGGTTAACCAGTCAAACGGCCCGCCGCTGTAGGCGCGTCCGGTCACGGCAAAGCCGTTAATGACCGCGCCCACCGTGATGCCCTGCGTAAAGGTCGCCAGAATCGACCCGCCGATAAAGGCTTTATCCCAGAACGGACGATGGGCCGGCGTCGCTTTAAAGCGAAACTCAAACGCCACGCCGCGAAAAATAAGCCCGATCAGCATTAACGTCAGAGGAATGGTGAGGGCGTCAATAATCACCGCATAGGCCAGCGGGAACGCGCCGAACAGCGCCGCGCCGCCCAGCACCAGCCAGGTTTCATTTCCGTCCCAGACCGGCGCAACGGTATTGACCATCACGTCGCGATCGTCCGCGTCCGGTATCGCCGGAAACAGAATGCCTATCCCCAGATCAAAGCCGTCCATAACGATATACATCAGGGTGGCGAAGACAATGATGACAAACCAGATAAGGGAGAGATCGATACCCATTATGGCTGCTCCTTATATTCAGTCGTAACCGCCGACAGCGGGCGGGAAGGGCGTCCGTCAGACTCCGTAGCGAACGATTCATGGGGCTGAGGTCCTTTCTTTATCAGCCGCACCATATAGCTGTAACCCACGCCAAACACCGAGGTATAGACGATGAAGAAGGCCAGCAGACTCACGCTCATATGCAGATCGCCATGGGCAGAAACCGCATCCCTGGTGCGCTGAAGCCCGTAAACCACCCACGGCTGGCGGCCCACCTCGGTGGTGACCCATCCGGCCAGGATCGCAACCAGCCCGGATGGCCCCATCAGCAGGGCAAACCACAGGAACGGACGCGAGGTATACAGCCGCTTTTTGTAACGCAGCCACAGCGCCGCCACGCCCAGCAAGAGCATCAACATCCCTAGACCGGCCATAATGCGGAAAGACCAAAAAACGATGGTGGAATTAGGTCGGTCTTCTTTTGGGAACGATTTGAGGGCCGGAACCTGTTTATCCAGACTGTGCGTCAGGATCAGGCTGCCGAGCGCCGGGATCGCCAGGCCAAAACGCGTGCGCTCCTGCTCCATATCCGGCCAGCCAAACAGCAGCAGCGGCGTTGGCTCACCCGGCGGATTTTCCCAGTGTCCTTCGATGGCGGCGATTTTGGCAGGCTGGTGCTTAAGGGTGTTAAGCCCGTGCATATCGCCCACCAGCGCCTGAATGGGCGCGACAATCAGGGTCATCCACAGCGCCATCGAGAACATTGTGCGAATGGCGGGGGTAGCGTTGCCGCGCAGCAAATGCCAGGCGGCAGACGCGCCAACAAACAGCGCGCTACTGAGGAACGCGGCGATAGACATATGCAGCAGACGATAGGGGAAGGAGGGGTTAAAGACCACGGCAAACCAGTCGACCGGCACCACCTGGCCGTTGACGATCTCATAGCCCTGCGGCGTCTGCATCCAGCTGTTCGAGGAGAGGATCCAGAAGGTAGAAATAATGGTCCCTAAAGCCACCATGCAGGTGGCAAAAAAGTGCAGCCCGGGCCCGACTTTATTCCAGCCAAACAGCATCACGCCGAGGAAACCGGCCTCGAGGAAGAAGGCGGTCAGCACTTCATAGGTAAGCAGCGGCCCGGTAATACTGCCGGCAAACTGCGAGAACCCGCTCCAGTTGGTGCCAAACTGGTATGCCATTACCAGCCCGGAGACCACGCCCATACCGAAGTTAACGGCAAAGATCTTCGACCAGAAATGGTACAACGCGCGCCAGACCGGTTTTTTTGTTTTCAGCCACAGGCCTTCCAGCACGGCGAGATAGCTCGCCAGGCCTATGGTGATCGCCGGGAATATAATGTGAAAGGATACGGTAAAGGCAAACTGTATCCGCGCCAGGTGAAAAGCATCTAAACCAAACATGCACAGCCTCAATGTCAATCGGTGTACTGTTATGGTATAGGGCGGGGAAGAACACTGTCAGACGCAGAAAAGTGAAATTTATATATAACAGTTTGTGAAAATCAGGTATTTTTCGAATCTGATATACTGTGCTTTAACGAATAAAAGATTCGTTTTTATAAATTTAATGCATTAAACCGCTTGCTTTGTCGTCAACCTCGTGCGTTAATGGTCTTCTGGTTTGGAAACCGAATAAATATCTGACGTAGTTTTATAAAAGCAGTTCTCATCACGTTGTGCCTCTCCGCAGCCTCTCTTGGGTCTTTTTCTACACTCCGATTAGCTTTTTGTTTCAGACCACTCTATCGCCTGAAAGGCCCATTAGCACTTTACGTATTTTACGTTTACAGGAGAATCTTATGATTTCTTATATCCATTTCCGCTGCCCATGCTGTCATGGCTCGCAGTACCGCACCTCAGCTTTTGATGTGTCTGACAAAAACCCGTACGGCGCAAAATGCATTTTTTGCAAATCGTCGATGATTACGCTGGACCACCTGGCCGCTGCGCACGCCGCACAGAGCCATGTGACTGAGTACCGTAAATAATCAACCTCGCTGACCATAACAGTTAGCAAAATCTTCTCTTTTTCTCCTGCTGATATACACTGTCGGCAATAAGGAGAATCTGATGAAAAAATACCAGCGTCTGGCGCAACAAATCATCTCGCAGATTGAGCTTGGCGTATGGTTGCCGGGCGATAAGCTGCCTTCTCTGCGAGAGCAGGTCGCCAGCAGCGGCATGAGTTTTATGACCGTGGGTCACGCGTATCAGATGCTGGAAAGCCAGGGGCGCATTGTCGCCAGGCCGCAGTCGGGCTACTACGTTGCCTCGCGCCCGACTGCACAGCAGCCAGCCCCTCCGGCTCAGGTGATGCGCGACGAAGTGGTCGACATTAACACCTACATCTTCGACGTGCTTCAGGCCAGCCGCGACCCGTCCGTCGTCCCCTTTGCCTCTGCGTTTCCCGACCCCCGTCTGTTCCCGCTCCAGCAGCTCAACCGCTCACTGGCTAACGTCGGCAAAACCGCCACGGCGATGAGCGTGATTGAAAACCTGCCGCCCGGTAATGTGGATTTACGTCACGCTATTGCCCGCCGCTATGCGCAGCAGGGGATGAACATCTCGCCGGACGAGATTGTGATTACCGCTGGCGCACTCGAAGCGCTCAATCTCAGCTTACAGGCGGTGACGGAGCCGGGCGACTGGGTGATCGTCGAAAACCCCTGTTTCTACGGCGCGCTGCAGGCGCTGGAACGCCTGAAGCTCAAGGCGTTGTCTATCGCAACAGACGTCCGGGAAGGCATCGATCTCAATGCGCTGGAGCAGGCGCTGAATGAGTATCCGGTCAAAGCCTGCTGGCTGATGACCAACAGCCAGAACCCGCTGGGATTTACCCTCACTGCCGATAAAAAGGCGCAGCTCGTGGCCCTGCTGACGAAGCACAACGTCACGCTGATAGAAGACGATGTCTACAGCGAGCTCTATTTTGGCCGCGAAAAACCGCTCCCCGCAAAAGCGTGGGATCGTCAGGATATGACGCTGCACTGCTCCTCGTTTTCGAAATGTCTGGTGGCGGGATTTCGCATTGGCTGGGTGGCCGCGGGGAAACATGCGCGCCGCATTCAACACCTGCAGCTGATGAGTACCTTATCCACCAGCTCACCGATGCAGCTGGCGCTGGTGGACTACCTGGCGACCAAGCGCTACGACGCTCACCTGCGCCGCCTTCGACGCACGCTCGCCGAGCGCAAACAGCAGGCCTGGCAGGCGCTGTTGCGCCACATGCCCGCGGGCGTCAAAATCCATCACAGCGACAGCGGCTATTTTTTGTGGCTCGAACTGCCCGCGCAGCTTGACGCAGGCTTACTAAGCGAGAAGGCGTTAACCCACCATATCAGCATCGCCCCGGGGAAGATGTTTTCGACCTCCGACGTCTGGACGCCGTTCTTCCGTTTTAATACCTCCTGGACGTGGGGCGAGCGGGAAGAGCAGGCCGTTATCCAGCTGGGAACGCTGATTAGCGACATGCTGGACGCCTGATTTTCGCCTCTCCTGCGGTCTGCCCGGTGACGCACTCGCCGGGCTGTATCATAGGAAATCCGCATACCATCTCCCAACGCTAACCCCTTGTCTATAATCCAGTTAACGGGGAATGCGCCCTCGGTCACACCTTGATGAAAATTCCTTAAGCCGCGCGGTGCGGCGCATTTGCGCGGTCTACGTTTAGTTAAGGAGATATTTTTACGGCACGGCTGCCGCTAAATTTCATTGCGACAGGAGTAAATCGAATGAGCAAGAATTTTGCCCGCAGCAGCCTGTGCGCGCTTGGCATGACGATCATGACAGCGCAAGCCGCCGAGCCACCTAAAGCCATTGGCGACGGGGAAGGCCGACTGGATATCATTGCCTGGCCGGGGTATATCGAACGCGGTCAGACGGATAAAAACTATGACTGGGTTACGCAGTTCGAAAAAGAGACCGGGTGTGCGGTTAATGTAAAAATGGCGGCCACGTCAGATGAGATGGTCAGCCTGATGGCGAAAGGGGGCTACGATCTGGTTACGGCCTCGGGTGATGCCTCGCTGCGCCTGATTATGGGCAAACGCGTTCAGGCGATTAACCCCGATCTGATCCCGAACTGGAAAACAATCGACCCGCGAATGGTGAAAGGCGAATGGTTTAACGTTGGCGGTAAGGCCTACGGCACGCCGTATCAGTGGGGGCCGAACCTGCTGATGTACAACACCAAAACCTTTCCCACGCCGCCGGACAGCTGGAACGTGGTCTTCGTAAAACAGGATCTGCCGGACGGTAAAACCAATCAGGGCCGGGTCCAGGCCTATGATGGCCCAATCTATATTGCCGACGCGGCGCTGTTCGTTAAAGCCACCCAGCCTGCGCTCGGCATCACCGATCCGTATCAGCTCACGGAAACCCAGTATGCCGCCGTGCTTAACGTATTGCGGGACCAGCATGCGCTGATCCACCGCTACTGGCATGACACCACCGTACAGATGAGCGATTTCAAAAACGAAGGCGTGGTGGCGTCCAGCGCGTGGCCATATCAGGCAAATGCCCTGAAAGCGGAAAACCAGCCAATCGCTACCGTATTCCCGAAAGAGGGCGTCACCGGTTGGGCGGATACCACCATGCTCCACGCCCAGGCGAAACACCCGATGTGCGCGTACAAATGGATGAACTGGTCGTTAACGCCAAAAGTGCAGGGCGATCTGGCGGCATGGTTCGGTTCGCTGCCGGTTGTGGCGGAAGGCTGTAAGGCCAGTACGCTGTTGGGCGAGAAAGGCTGCGAAACCAACGGTTATAACAACTTCGACAAAATCATGTTCTGGAAAACCCCGGTGGCGCAGGGGGGCAAGTTTGTGCCGTACAGCCGCTGGACGCAGGATTACATCGCCATCATGGGCGGGCGTTAATTGCCGGGAGCAGAACATGACGTACGCGGTAGAGTTCACTGACGTTTACCGCCTGTACGGTGACGTACGGGCGGTGGATGGGGTCACCATTGGCATTCATGACGGAGAGTTTTTCTCAATGCTGGGGCCGTCTGGCTCCGGCAAAACCACCTGCCTGCGCCTGATTGCCGGGTTTGAGCAGCTCAGCGGCGGCAAAATCACTCTCTTCGGCAAAGAGGCCAGCGAACTTCCGCCGTGGGAGCGTGATGTGAACACGGTGTTCCAGGACTACGCGCTGTTCCCGCATATGTCGATCCTCGATAACGTGGCCTACGGCCTGATGGTGAAGGGCATCGACAAAAAAACACGACACGCGCGGGCGAGCGAGGCGCTGGAAAAGGTCGGTTTAGGTTTTGCCCTTGCCCGCAGACCGTCGCAACTCTCGGGCGGCCAGCGTCAGCGCGTGGCGATTGCGCGCGCGCTGGTCAACGAGCCTCGGGTATTACTGCTGGATGAGCCGCTCGGGGCGCTGGATCTGAAGCTGCGTGAGCAGATGCAGTTTGAGCTGAAAAAACTGCAGCAGGAACTCGGTATCACCTTCATTTTTGTCACGCACGATCAGGGTGAAGCCCTGTCGATGTCCGACCGCGTGGCGGTGTTTAACAATGGGCGGATCGAGCAGGTAGATACCCCGCATGCGCTCTATATGCGCCCGCGCACGCCGTTTGTCGCCGGTTTCGTCGGCACCTCAAATGTGTTCGATGCGGGCATCGCCCGTAGCGTCTGTGGTATGGAGGGCATGTACTCGCTGCGCCCGGAACATATTCGCCTTAATCAAGGCGGAGAAGTTCAGGTTCAGGGCGTGGTACAGGCGGTCCAGTATCAGGGGGCGGCAACCCGCGTGGAGCTTGCGCTGGCAGATGGCGCAAAGCTGCTGGTCAGCCAGGCGAACCTCGGCGGTGGGATCTTACCGTCGGGCGTTGAACCCGGCCAGAAGGTGCTGGCATCCTGGTCGCGCGAGGCCATGGTGCGGCTGAATGAGGAGCGGTGAAATGGAGATGCGCGTTTCACCTGCGCCCGGGCCGCACGGCACCCTGCGCCGTATCACCGCGCTGTTCTGGCGCAAACCCGCATTAGGGCTGTTCCTGCTGCTCCTTGCCCCGCTGATGTGGTTCGGCATTATCTATTTAGGCTCGCTGCTTACGCTGCTGTGGCAGGGGTTCTATACCTTCGATGACTTCACGATGTCGGTCACGCCGGACCTGACGCTTGCGAACATTCAGGCGCTGTTCAACCCGGCAAACTACGACATCATCCTGCGAACGCTGGCGATGGCTATCGCCGTTACCCTTGCCAGCGCGATCCTGGCCTTCCCGATGGCCTGGTACATGGCGCGCTATACCCGCGGCAAATGGAAAGCGTTTTTCTATATTGCGGTGATGCTGCCGATGTGGGCCAGCTATATCGTCAAAGCCTACGCGTGGACGCTGCTGCTGGCGAAAGATGGCGTCGCGCAGTGGTTTCTTGGGCATATGGGGCTGGAGCCGGTGTTGATGTCGATACTCACTCTCCCGGCGCTTGGCGGCAATACGCTGTCGACTTCCGGGCTGGGGCGTTTTCTGGTGTTCGTCTACATCTGGCTGCCGTTTATGATTTTGCCGGTGCAGGCTGCGCTGGAGCGTTTACCTGCGTCATTGCTGCAGGCCTCTGCCGATTTGGGCGCGCGTCCGCGTCAGACGTTCCGCTACGTCGTATTTCCGCTAGCTGTACCCGGTATTGCGGCCGGGTCGATATTTACCTTTTCGCTGACGCTCGGTGATTTTATCGTGCCGCAGCTGGTTGGGCCGCCGGGATACTTCATTGGCAATATGGTCTATTCCCAGCAGGGGGCGATCGGCAATATGCCGATGGCGGCGGCATTTACGCTGGTACCGATTGTGCTGATTTCTCTCTATCTGGCGTTTGTGAAACGCCTGGGAGCGTTCGATGCACTCTGAGCGCGCACCGCTGTTTCTGAAAATTGCCGCGTGGGGTGGGGTGATCTTTCTCCACTTCCCGCTGCTGATCATCGCCATCTATGCGTTTAATACCGAAGACGCGGCCTTCAGTTTCCCGCCGCGCGGGTTGACGCTGAAGTGGTTTAGCGTAGCTGCCTCGCGCGGAGATATCATTGATTCCGTGACGTTGTCACTTCAAATCGCCGCCATGTCGACGGCTATTGCGCTGGTGCTGGGCACGCTGGCGGCCGCGGCGCTGTGGCGCAGCACATTTTTTGGCAAAAACGCCATCTCGCTGTTGCTGCTGCTACCCATTGCCCTGCCGGGGATCATCACCGGCCTGGCGCTGCTGACGGCGTTCAAAACCATCAACCTTGAACCCGGATTTTTCACGATCGTTGTCGGACACGCCACCTTCTGCGTGGTGGTGGTATTTAACAACGTGATCGCCCGGTTCCGCCGTACCTCCTGGAGCCTGGTCGAAGCCTCGATGGATTTAGGGGCCGACGGCTGGCAAACCTTCCGCTACGTGGTGCTCCCCAATTTAGGGTCTGCGTTGCTGGCGGGGGGGATGCTGGCCTTTGCCCTGTCGTTTGATGAAATTATCGTCACAACATTCACCGCGGGGCATGAGCGCACGTTGCCGCTGTGGTTGCTCAACCAGCTTGGACGTCCGCGCGATGTGCCGGTCACCAACGTGGTTGCGCTGCTGGTGATGCTGGTGACGACTCTACCCATTCTGGGAGCCTGGTGGCTCACCCGCGACGGCGAGACTGTCGCCGGTGGCGGAAAATAACGTCGATTTCAACAGGACAATGCTATGCAAAATCAACTGCTGATAAAGGGTGAACTGGTTAACGGCGAAGGGGAAAAGCAGCCGGTGTATAACCCCGCCACGGGGGCGGTACTGCTTGAGATCGCCGAGGCGTCTGCTGCTCAGGTCGATGCAGCCGTTCAGGCAGCCGATGAGGCTTTCGACACTTGGGCACAAACCACGCCAAAGACCCGTGCCGAGTGTTTGCTTAAGCTGGCGGATGCCATTGAGGCGAATGCGGATGAGTTTGCGCGTCTCGAATCGCTTAACTGCGGGAAGCCGCTGCACTGCGCGCGCGGGGATGAGATCCCGGCGGTGGTGGATGTGTTCCGCTTCTTTGCCGGTGCGGCGCGCTGTCTGAACGGTCTGGCAGCCGGAGAGTATCTTGAAGGGCACACCTCCATGATCCGCCGCGATCCGGTGGGCGTCGTGGCCTCGATTGCCCCCTGGAACTACCCGCTGATGATGGCGGCCTGGAAGCTGGCCCCGGCGCTGGCCGCAGGGAACTGCGTGGTGATCAAGCCCTCGGAAATCACGCCGCTGACGGCATTGAAGCTGGCCGAGCTGGCGAAAGATATCTTCCCGGCCGGGGTGCTCAACGTGCTGTTTGGCCGGGGTAAAACCGTTGGCGACCCGCTCACCGGACACGAAAAAATACGTATGGTCTCGCTTACCGGATCAATTGCAACCGGGGAGCACATCATCAGCCGTACGGCCTCCTCCATTAAGCGCACGCACATGGAGCTGGGTGGGAAAGCGCCGGTTATTGTGTTTGACGATGCAGATCTGGATGCGGTGGTGGAAGGCGTTCGCACCTTTGGCTTCTACAATGCCGGGCAGGACTGTACGGCGGCGTGCCGGATCTACGCCCAGAAGGGAATTTATCCCGCGCTGGTGGAGAAACTGGGCAAAGCCGTTGCCAGCCTGAAGATGGGCGCGCCCGAGGATGAATCCACAGAGCTTGGCCCGCTCAGCTCTGACGCGCACCTGGCCCGCGTCTGCAAGGCCGTTGATGAAGCTAAAGCGCTCAGTCATATCAGCGTCGTCACCGGGGGCAGTAAACGTGACGGGGCAGGCTATTACTTTGAACCGACTCTGCTGGCCGGGGCAAAGCAGGAGGACGCTATAGTGCAGCGCGAAGTCTTTGGGCCGGTGGTGAGCGTCACCGAATTTGACGACGAGGCGCAGGTCCTGGCCTGGGCCAACGCTTCGCAATACGGTCTGGCATCGTCCGTCTGGACAAAAGATGTGGGCCGCGCCCATCGGCTGAGCGCGAGGCTGCAGTACGGCTGCACCTGGGTCAATACCCACTTTATGCTGGTAAGCGAAATGCCGCACGGCGGGATGAAGCTCTCAGGCTACGGGAAAGATATGTCGGTATACGGGCTGGAGGATTATACGGTTGTCCGGCATGTCATGATAAAACACGACTAAATTCAGCGCCGCGCTGATGTGAAATAGCATTTGAGCGGCGCATCTTTTTCGGTCTTGCGGATTGCTGTTTAGATACAGCTACAACGACCACTTTGATAAATTAGCCATCCCTCACAGGATGGCTGTATTTATTTAATTTAATGAAATACGAACCACACTATCTGGGCCTTTCGTAGTGTTGTCGTCATTGAAGTCCTGCTTCACTGTTACGTATAACGTTTTACCGTCTGGTGTCACCAGGAGGCTGTTAGGATGGCTGGTGAACGTCCAGCTGTTTTTCACGGCATAGCTGCCAGCGTCAAGCTGCAGCACCTTCTTTGACTCGCGCTGGCTGATGTAAATTTCGTTGCGCGTAGCGTTGAACTTAATCCCCAGCGCATCGCCTTCAAGACGCTTGATAACTTTCCCGCTGCGCTCATCAAATACCAACGTGGTTTTGGCTTTTGAATCATCGGTCACGAACAGGCGGCCGGTGGTCGGATCTTCTGCCATGTTGAGAAACAAATACCCTTTTTTATCTCCCGGCGTCCAGCGCTGTTCGATTTTATACGTGCCCGGGTTAATCACCAGAATTTCACCGCCGCCATTGGCGGCATAAAGGCGATCTTTCAACGGCGAATAGATAATCCCCGTCACCCATTTTCCGGCATTCTCAATTCGGGCTTTTAGCGTCATGGTGCTGGCATCAACCACGGAGATAAAACCAGGGTCGGCAACGCCGCCGATAAACAGTTGTCCCTTGTGGAAGAGGATCTCACGTGCGCCAACCGGGTCGCCATCCTTATCTTTGCCTTCAAACATCAGGCGCTGCAGCACCTTGCCGCTTTGCACGTCCACTTTCGATACACCGCCATCAAGGGTGTTGGTGGTGTAGTAGACCTTGCCATTATCGTCCGCCGCCATGCCGAAGTTTTTCAGGTCGGTGTGGGTTTCACTTTGCGTGGCAAGCGTTGTGGGATCCAGTTTATAGAGCACTCCACCGTTGACGTTTTTAAAGCCCTGCGCGCTCGCGACGTATAACGCGTTTGCCGTTGGAGAATAAACCATCTCATACAATCCATCAGCGAGTTCGCGCTGCTTGAATGCAGGCGAATCAGGGGAAGTTGCTGACGCGGTTGCGCTCAGGGTTAACGCCGCGGTAAGGACGCTGACGCCCCATGTCTTTCCGTTTAGCCATTGCAATTTGTTCATTTTTTGTTCCTGTCAGACGAGAAAGGCGCTGATTTTTTATAAATATACATTTATTTACATTTCACTTACAAAATAACCTGTGCATAATAAAGCAAATAATTATCATTTCCATTCTTATTTAGATAGATAACTTGCAAAAACGACAACAACTGACAGGTAACATGATGATGCTTAACGGCAGGGCTAATCGCGCGAAAGCGCCCGCAGGATTAATTCATACGCCATTCTCACTTTCACTGCTTGCGCTGGCGATGTCCGCCGTCATGCACCCGGCACAGGCGGATGAGAATACACAAGAACAAGAAATGGTTGTCTACGGCGACGGGAGCGGGAGCGCCGATTCGCAGCAGGATTATGCGGTAAAAACCACGCGCTCAGGCACCAAAATGCTGCTGACGCCGCGCGACGTTCCCCAGTCAGTAAGCGTCGTGACGCGCCAGCGTATGCAGGATCAGGATCTGCAAACCATTGACCAGGTATTAACCAATGCCACCGGCGTTTCGTCGCAGCAGGTTGATAGCGAGCGTTCCAGCTACTTTTCTCGCGGCTTTGAAATCACCAATTTCGCCTACGATGAGATCCCCACATCGATGGGCGACGCGTGGAACTTTGGCGATGCGCAGGAAGATACCGCCATTTATGATCGTATCGAGATTGTGCGCGGCGCGAACGGCCTGATGACCGGCGCTGGCGATCCGGGAGCAACGGTGAACATGGTGCGTAAACGTGCCGACAGTAAAACCTTCAGGGGCAACGTCAGCGCAAGCTACGGAAGCTGGAACAAACAGCGTTATGTGGGCGACATCTCCGCGCCGCTCAATTCCGACGGCAGCCTGCGCGGGCGCGTCGTGGCAGGTTATCAGGATCAGGACAGCTGGCTTGACAGATATGGTAAGCGCAAGAAATTTCTCTATGGCGTAATTGAAGGCGATGTAACGAAACATACAACGGCCTCGCTGGGCTGGGATTATCAGCAAACAAATACCGCCAACCCGACCTGGGGCGGATTACCCAGCCTGTACAGTAACGGCAGCCGCACCCATTACGATCGCAACGTGAATACCTCGGCGGACTGGACGGGATACAACGTTGAATCACGTAAAGTTTTTGCTAACCTCACTCACAGCTGGGATAACGGCTGGTCGATTCGTTTCAGTGGAACCCACGGCGAGCAAACGTTCAACGACACTCTGCTCTACGTGATGGGTAATCCGGACGCCACCACCGGTGAGGGCGCAACAGGTTGGGGAAGTAAAGATCGCGGCAAACGTACCCTGGACTCCTTTGATACCTACGCCAGCGGACCTTTTGAACTACTCGGGCGTCAACATCAGCTGATGGCCGGAGCCAGCTATAGCCGGCAGCACAATGCCACCTTCAGCAAAGACGGGCCGATGGACAGCGATCGGATTGGCATCTTCAACAACAGCTGGGACGGCAGCGTGGCCGAGCCGGAGTGGGGCGACTGGTATCAAAATGCGGATGATATCGTGCGGCAAAAATCGGTGTATACGGCGACACGCCTGTCGCTGGCGGATCCATTGTCGCTGATTGTTGGCGCACGTTATACCCAATACAGCTCAGACGGCAGCAGCGGCGATATGCGTAAATACAACACTACGCCTTACGGCGGGCTGGTATATGACATCAACGACAGCCTTTCCGCTTACGCCAGCTATACCTCAATTTTTGCCCCGCAAACCAAACGCACGAAAGATGGCGCATGGCTTTCCCCCGTCACCGGCAAAAACTATGAAACGGGCCTGAAGGCCGACTGGATGGACGGTCGACTGACCACCAACGTTGCCGTATTCCGCATCGAACAAGAGAACGCAGGAGAGGCCATAAGCGGAGAATTTGTTAATGGATCCAGCGAACAGGCTTATCGTGCAACCAAAGGCGCAGTGAGCAAAGGGGCGGAATTTGAAGTGAACGGTGCCGTTACCGACAACCTGCAGCTTACCTTCAGTGCGACCCGTTACGTTGCCCGTGATTCAGATGGCCGCTTTAACAGCTTCGCGCCGCAGACGCAGCTGAAGCTGTTCAGCCGCTACCGCGTTCCGGTGCTTCCGGAACTGACCGTAGGCGGCGGGGTTAACTGGCAGAATCAGGTGTACAAAGATGTCACTGGTCCGGACGGCGAAACGCAGCGCCTCTACCAGGGCAGCTATCCGCTCGTCGATTTGTTCGCACAGTATCAGCTGACTAAACATCTGGCGGTACAGGCAAACGTCCGCAACCTGTTCGACCGTGAATACTACTCCTACCTCGATGACTCTGCCGTCTATGGCGAACCGCGTAGCGTCTCGGTAAGCATGAATTACACATTCTGATGCAATCAGCATATTGTTATCCCGGCCATCACCTGTTCCGAAATGCGCTTCGACTCCACCGCGCCGAAAGCCTCGCCGCGCCACCCTCAACGGGTTGATGCGTTTTGCGCCCGCCTCGATGTCATCCTGCCCCTGGGATGGCGTCGCGGTGGATGCGCGCAGTTATCTGGCGATCATTACGCGGGCTGGTTCTATTCATCGGATGCGGCCACTGCGTACTGGAAAACACCGTTCGCCACTGCAGGAACATTGTCTCTGACACCTTTGAATGGATTATCGACAAATATGCCGAAATCATCGTCATTACGTGTCAGCGCAACGTTTAAATTACTGAATTATAGATGTTATATAATTGGCATATTTCATGCATGACTGTGAAAAGGGGGGAATATTGTCCCCAGAGTTGATGATGAAACCCGAGGTTACGCTGCTTTTCAAGTAACGAAACCGCATAATTTTATCATGTCAAAAATTCACTTTTAACAGGTCTGTTACTGATGAAAAAAGTTACTACCGTCTGCCCTTATTGCGGCGCAGGCTGCAAACTTAAGCTGATTGTTGAGAATAACAAAATTATCCGTGCCGAAGCGGCCGATGGCGTGACAAATCAGAATGAACTTTGCCTGAAAGGTTATTACGGCTGGGATTTTCTCAACGATACCAGGCTACTCACACCACGACTGACGCAGCCGATGATTCGTTATGAGAAGAACGGTAAACTTAAGCCCGTAAGCTGGGATGAAGCCATCAACTATACAGCTAATCGACTTAAATCCATCAAAGAACAGTATGGCCCACGCGCAATTATGTCCACGGGATCATCACGTGGAACAGGTAATGAAACTAATTATGTAATGCAGAAGTTCGCACGAGCGGTCCTGAATACCAATAATATTGACTGCTGCGCACGTGTTTGCCACGGACCATCAGTTGCAGGTCTGCAGATGACACTGGGCAACGGTGCAATGAGTAATTCAATCGGCGATATTGAAAATTCAAAATGTCTGCTGGTGTTTGGCTATAACTGTGCCGATTCACATCCAATAGTAGCGCGCCGTGTAATTAAAGCGAAACAAAACGGTGCCCGAATCATCGTTTGCGATCCGCGTCGCATTGAAACCGCCCGTATAGCCGATCAGCATCTGCAACTGAAAAATGGCTGCAATATGGCACTGGTAAATGCTTTTGGTTATGTGCTGCTTGAGGAACATCTTTACGATCAAGCATACGTTGAGAAATACACCGAAGGCCTGGATATTTACCGTGAAGGGGTTCAAGGCTATAAACCGGAGGACGTTGAACACCTCACCGGTGTTCCGGCCGAGTCAGTTCGTCAGGCAATGCGTACTTACGCTGCCGCACCGTCGGCTACCATCATGTGGGGGATGGGCGTGACGCAGTTTGGTCAGGCGGTTGATGTGGTTAAAGGGCTCGCAAGCCTTGCGTTGCTGACGGGGAATCTGGGGCGTGAAGGTGTAGGGGTTGGCCCGGTTCGGGGACAAAATAACGTACAGGGTGCGTGCGATATGGGCGTGCTGCCCAACCAGTTTCCGGGTTATCAGGATGTGGAAAATAAGCAGGTCCGGACTAAGTTTGCCAAAGCCTGGGGCATAAACGTCGATGACATGGACGACAAAGCCGGCGTACGTATCACCGAAGTTCCGCATCAGGCTCTTGAAGGTAAGATTAAAGCCTACTACATCATGGGTGAAGACCCGTTACAGACCGAAGCTGATCTTGGTCTGGTACGTAAAGGTTTTGAAGCACTTGATTTTGTTGTCGTTCAGGACATTTTCATGACCAAGACAGCTGAAGTGGCAGATGTTATTTTACCCGCCACTTCATGGGGTGAACATGGCGGCGTATTTACCTGTGCCGACCGTGGTTTCCAGCGTTTCGAGAAAGCAATTGATACCCCTTACAATGTCAAACGCGACTGGGAAATTATCAGCTTAATTGCCACAGCGATGGGATACCCGATGCATTACGACAATAACCAGCAAATCTGGGACGAAATGCGCGAACTTTGTCCTCTCTTCTTTGGTGTTACATACGAAAAAATGGGTGAAATGGGTCATGTGCAGTGGCCATGTCCAACACCCGAACATCCGGGTACACCCTATCTTTATAAAGACAACAGATTCGATACCCCAACGGGGAAGGGCCAGCTATTTGCCGCTCCTTGGCGTGCGCCAGCGGAACTCCCGGACGAAGAATACTCGCTGGTGCTTTGTACGGTCCGTGAAGTTGGCCACTACTCATGTCGTTCCATGACGGGTAACTGTGCGGCATTGCAAAGCCTTGCTGATGAACCTGGTTTTGTACAAATCCATCCGGAAGATGCAAACGAGCGGGGTATCAAAGACAAGCAGCTGGTGTGGGTCAGCTCGCGCAGGGGAAAAGTGATAAGCCGTGCAGATGTGAGTGAGCGCATTAATGCAGGGGCGGTATATATGACTTACCAGTGGTGGATAGGTGCGTGCAATGAGCTGACGCAGGACAACCTTGACCCGATATCCAAAACGCCGGAAACCAAATATTGCGCGGTCAACGTTAGTCAGATTACCGATCAGTCGTGGGCAGAAAACTATGCACGGACGACTTATAGCACGATGAAGGCGCGTTTACTGCAGGCGGTGGATGCCTGACGGATCTGTAGCACATCACTGTCCGTATTATTATGCAGAGTATTAGTTGGTACGCGTATATGCCTTGAGTCAATGCATACTGGCAATACTCTGCTGAACGGAAATCAAATTGTTACCTGTCTAAATGTGATAATTGATCCAGATGGAGTTACCGGGCTGACGGTGATGTGAGGATGACCTAAAGCGGGCAGGCGCACGACTGCCCGTAGGGCGCGCAGATCGTTGTTATAATTGCCCGGATCAATCACAGTCACATCCGTTATAGAATGAGGTAATCAATATTTTCACTCTCTAATCCGTATTGGCGTGAAATCTACTATTGACTGTCTGAGGGGGCAGAATAGTAGTCCGGAGATTACGCGACAATTGTTATCGGAATACGCTAATTAATGTGATCATGATCACATTTAGGGGTGTTGTTAGTATGATTATGGCAGCATTAGTTGTTAAATAAGACTCATTAGCATTTGCAAAGGTTGCGACAATACAGGTAAATAAAAATGACGATGAACTATTTTTCATAAGGTGATCCTGTGCTGTTTAATGAGTACAACAAGCATGGTTTGTTGTTCTTTTACTTATTCAAGCTGAATATTTCTTTGCTAGTGCTGTCCGTTAGAGACAAGGAGTGGTCATGGTTTTTAGAAATAAGCAAAGGAACTGTGATATTGCAGATGCGATTATTTCTGGCATTATTAATATCGTCATTTTCTATTCTTTTATTTCTCTATATAACATATTTGTCAATGACGAACCTATAATATCAGTTTCGAGAGCACTGGTTTCGGTATTTGCCGTTGTATGCATCTTTTTTTTGAGTAATGGATATTATTCGGTGTTAAATAAAATAAGGAACTACAAAGATGAAAATACTTACAAATAGTCAAATCAATACCGTGTCTGGAGCGGGAGGCGATATCGGCCGCGAAATTGCGCAGGGACTCGGTGCTGGTGCAGGTACGTATGTCGGCGGCACACCGGGGGCCATTGCTGGTGGAATAGCTGCGGGACAGGTGTATGACTGGGCTGCCGCCCATACACCCGATCCGGCGATGTCACCTTCTGGGCTGGGTGGAACAATCAGACAGAAACCTGCGAATTTGCCCTCCGAAGCATGGAACGCCGCGGCAGGACGAGAGTGCATATGGAGTCCTAATAACCTCAATGATGTTTGTTACTGATCCCTATGATGTCCGTATGATCTGTAACTGTGCCAAAAGGCCGGTTAAGCCGCCTGAACAGTTCACAGGACCCCAATCCTCTCTGCTTCCTTAAGAAGCATGTGAGCAGAATCATCAGGGTCATCCTGATGTGTACAGTCAGTGCGGTTTATGAGCATAATTTACACTTTTACTGGTCCAAAATATGAATGTTGACGGATACAACAGTGAAACTATTGAAAGGAGCAAATCTGTTACCGGTTGCTTTGCGATGTTCCTTCTTTTTATGGGTATCACGTTCTTACCCCTGTTTTATGACGGTAGTAAGGTGCTGTTAGACAAGGGATATCTTTATCCCTTGCTCTTTAGTCTGGAATTCATGATTATCTTTCCTCTTTATTACTTCTACTTTTGTAAAAGAGAAGGTTACGGCTGGGGGAATTTCCGGACCGGTATATTCTTCCCGCTCTTTTTGTGTGTCCTGTTTATTCAGTATGTTATACCTTCGCTTATTTTTACAGAACAGGCTGAAAGCTGGTCTGTGTCCCAATTGGCACTGAAAGGTCACGTATTCTGGATGAATGCTGTAATGATGATCCTGATTGTGCCGGTTTATGAAGAAATGATTTTCCGTGGTTGTCTTTTAAGCGTGTTCAGATACTGGTTCGGAAATAATATTTACGCTGCCGGAATTTTGGTCTCTCTTATATTTTCTGCGTGTCATCTGCAGTACCTGGACTGGCAATCGTTTGTGATGCTGTTTCTGGTCTCTGGTGTATTTGTCGTAGGACGAGTCAAATCCGGTGGAATACTGATGCCCGTTCTTCTTCATATGTTGATGAACATGACCGTGATCGGTGTGCCCTTTGTCAGCGCTTATCTGGGGAACGTCTGATAGCGTGAGCAGTTATGGGCGTTTTCGGCTATGACGCTTTATGTTTGCCGGCGTATGCACCACTTTTTATCTCAATTTTGATCCGGGAAGGAGATATGTTTCGAAAGGAAGCTCTGGAAAGCAGGAAAAAGACGTGGTACGGAAATGCGGTTTTACTACCGGGTGTTCCCGTCTGGCTGGTCATGGCAATGTCGGCGTTTTTCCTGACCTGTCTCATGACCTTCATCATTTCAGGTTCTTACACCCGACGTATTAACGTTCTGGGGGAAATAAGCACCTGGCCGAGGCCGGTAAATGTCTATTCTGGTATGCAGGGCTTTGTCGTCAAACAATTCATCAAAGAGGGGGACAGCATAAGGAAAGGGGAAGCTGTCTATCAGATTGATGTCAGTAAAAGTACCCGCAGCGGGGTGGTCAGTGATACGCAACGTCAGGATATTGATAACCAGTTGGCCCGTATCGGGAATATGATCGCTGGCATCAGGAAAAGTAAGGAAACAACGCTACGGACGCTTGAAAAACAGAAGTTGCAGTACAGCGAGGCTTTCAGGCGTTCTGCCGCTATTGTCCGTCGGGCGGAAGAAGGGATAAACATGATGAAGCAAAATATGGAGAACTACCGCCAGTATCAGAAACAGGGACTTATAACTAAAGATCAGTTAACCAGCCAGGTGGCACTGTATTATCAACAACAGAATAGCCTGTTGAATCTGAGCACACAGAATGCGCAGAACATCCTGCAGATAACCAGTCTGGACAGTCAGATCCAAACGCAGGCAGCTGAATTTGATAACCGCATTTACCAGATGGAACTGCAGCGTTACGAGTTACAGAAAGAACGTGTCACTACGGATGCCGGAGGCGATGTCATAGTTCGTGCATTGTCGGACGGAAAAATTGATTCGCTTAGTGTTACGCCGGGACAGATGGTCAGTGCAGGAGACAGCCTTCTGCAAATCGTTCCGCAGAACGTAAAAAGCCATGACCTGGTTTTGTGGGTACCGAATGATGCTCTGCCCTATATTTCTGTGGGTGACAGCGTGAATGTGCGCTACGAAGCTTTCCCGGCGGAAAAATTCGGACAGTTTGCGGCGAAAGTGATGCTGGTTTCCCGAACACCAGCGTCTTCCCAGGAAATGCAGACCTATGCGGGAGCGCCTCGGAACACTGCGGGAGGATCAATTCCTTACTATAAAGTGGTCGTCAGGCCGGAACGTCAGTCAATCGCTTACATGGGTAGAGATCTGCCGCTGGAAAACGGTATGAAGGCACAGAGCACATTATTTCTCGAGAAACGACGGATTTATCAGTGGATGCTGTCACCTTTCTACGACATGAAGCACAGCGTTACAGGGCCAGTGAATGACAACTAAACGCGTCCTGGCTGACCTGGGGAATAAACTTGATCTCAAACTTCGCAAACGCGTGCCAGTCGTGCATCAGACGGAATCGTCAGAATGTGGACTGGCCTGTCTGGCGATGGTTTGTGGCCATTATGGCCGAAACGTTGACCTCATTGCCCTGCGTCGGCAGTTTAACCTGTCTGCCCGGGGAGCCACGCTTGCGGGCGTCATGGAGACGGGAACTCAACTTGGAATGGAGACGCGGGCTTTATCACTTGATCTCTATGAACTCAGCGACCTCAGGCTACCCTGTATTCTTCACTGGAATTTTAATCACTTCGTGGTGCTGGTAAGCATCAGTAAGAAGGGGTTCGTGCTCCATGATCCGGCCCGGGGCCGGAGAATAGCAGATCCCAATGAAATGTCTCAGTGCTTCACCGGTGTTGCGCTGGAGGTATGGCCCGGCAGTACTTTTGTTCAGGAGACCGTCCAGAACCGGATCAGCATGCGGGCGTTACTACGCGGTGTTCATGGCATACGCGGCGCGCTGACCAAAATCTTCTGCTTTTCACTTTTCATTGAAACAATCACCCTGATGATGCCTGTGGGCACCCAACTGGTGATGGATCACGCCATTCCCGCAGGCGATCAGGGGTTGCTTACGCTCATCTGCGCAGGCCTGATGTTTTTCATCCTGTTACGGGCCACGGTCAGTATGATACGAGCCTGGTCAACAATCGTTATGGAAACGCTGATAAACGTGCAATGGCAGTCAGGGCTTTTCCGCCATCTGCTCCAACTGCCACTGGCATATTTTGAACGACGAAAACTGGGTGATATTCAGTCCCGCTTCGGTTCGCTGGATACGCTGCGTACGACATTTACGACCAGCGTGGTGGGGGCCATCATGGACAGTATTATGGTTGTCTGTGTGCTGGTCATGCTCGTACTTTATGGAGGATGGCTGACTGCCGTGGTACTGAGCTTTACCGCATTATATGTGATGATCCGTTTACTTACCTACAGCCATTACCGCCAGTTATCCGAAGATGCATTGGTCAGGGGGGCCAGGGCCAGTTCCTATTTTATGGAGACCCTGTACGGCATCGCGACCATTAAAATGCAAGGAATGGGACAGCGTCGAAGCCGTCACTGGCTCAATCTTAAGATTGATGCCATCAATACCGGCATCAGGCTCACCAGGATGGACATGTTATTTGGTGGGATAAACACCTTTGTAACTGCCTGTGACCAGGTTGTGATCCTGTGGCTGGGCACCAGTCTCGTGATTGATAACCAGATGACCATCGGCATGTTTGTCGCGTTCGGGGTTTTCCGCAGCCAGTTTTCAGCGCGGGTGGGTTCGCTGACAAACTATTTGCTTCAGCTGCGCATGATGAGTCTGCATAACGAAAGGATTTCGGATATTGCCCTCAATGAGCGGGAAGAGATTAAGCCGGACTCAGGACTGAAAGCCGCGATGGAGCCAGCGGGGCTGGAGACCCGGGGCCTTAGCTACCGATATGACAGCCAGTCTCCTCCTGTTTTCGTCGACCTCAGTCTCTGCATCAGGCCCGGAGAAAGCGTGGCCATCACGGGCCCCTCCGGATCGGGAAAAACGACACTGCTGAAGGTGCTTTGCGGACTGTTTGAGCCCAACTCCGGTCAGGTATTAATGGACGGAACCGATATCCGACAATTGGGCATCAATAATTATCATAAAATGATTGCCTGCGTGATGCAGGATGACCGTCTTTTCTCAGGCTCGGTGCGTGAAAACATCTGTGGCTTCGCTGAAACCACCGATGATGACTGGATGATGGAATGCGCCAGAGTCAGTTATATTCATGACGTGATCATGGCCATGCCCATGGGGTACGAAACGCTTATCGGTGAACTGGGGGAAGGGCTGTCAGGTGGGCAAAAACAGCGGCTGTTTATCGCCCGGGCGCTTTATCGCCGTCCCGGAATATTATTCATGGATGAGGCCACCAGCGCACTGGATACCGACAGTGAAATCGCAGTTAATCAGGCAATTAAACGACTGAATATTACACGGATTATTGTTGCGCACAGGGAAACGACGCTGAAGTCAGCTGATAGAAGAATCATTATTGGGACAGCGGCTGTGCCGTAGCCCAGCCTGAAATTGCCCGTCACAGTTTCCTGTACGGGCAGGTTATTAACTTTCAGGAACAATCTTTACCGCCAGAAAGGAAACATTTTGCAAAGTCCGCTGCGCCAGCGGCATTCGTGACAGTATCAGGATCGTGCGGATTAAATGGGGTACCTCCCAGCGTTCCCCCCAGTCCTGACGGCGACAGAGACGGATCGGGAGTATGCGTTGACGCCCAGTCATACGTCTGCCCTGCGGCGATCCCCCCGACAATCGCACCTGGTGTGCCGCCGACATATGTGCCTGCGCCTGCACCAAGGCCCTGGGCAATTTCCCGACCGACGTCACCGCCTGCACCGGCTACCGTATTGATTTGATTAGTGGTCAGTTCTTTCATTTCTGTATCTCCTTATTTTATACATCACCATAGAAAAGCCATTACAAACAAAAAAATGCATACAACCGCAAAATGACCTGTGGGGTTTATAGGACCCGTGATCCTACGCAGTGCTTAACGATTATCTGAATACATCAGGATGCCGTCCTTCATCGCGATCCGGGTGAAGATGGACACTGACAATAATGCAGGCAGCGACATTTGAAGGAGGCGGGGGATAATCTTCAGGCATGCACCAGATACAGGGTGACAATGCATGCCAGCCACTTCCTCACGATACATCGAAATGATAATGAGTATTATTTAACTATTTGTTCCAGCAAATGCCTACAGGGAACACGTTTAAATGTGATCGGGATCACCAACAGGCCGTGTGTCGGGGAAAAGACCCGTCATTCCCGGGTAAGGTGGTGAAGGTAAACAGGTTGCCTGTGTTCAGCCAGTCGGGTGCCTGAATACTGCTGCCGGGCACCCGACTGGCCATTTTGCTGAAATGGCTTTTTTCGAGCGAAGCCCTCTGGTAACCCGGTAGCCGATTCAGACCTCTCACAACACGCCTGTTCGCCAAAAATAAATAATCTAAAAACCACAAAGCGTAGCGCTCTGTATCGCAGATGGAAGGGCAACATCAGGCTGCTTTTACTGTTCCGGGTGCGCTATACATGGGAGGAAGACAACAAAGAACAGGGTTATAAAAAGAGAGTTTTGCTGAAAGGGGGGAACTAAAGGGGGACATCAATCCAACAGGCAGGCAGATTGACTAATGGGCATTGAGTTGATGGAGAATGACCCCCGACAGTCGCTAAACGACTGTCGGATGGCAGTATGTCGCTCATCGTCAGATACGACACCGCCACTGATGATCACGTTATTTACCAGCCGCACACCTCGTGCTCATTCTCGGTATCGTAAGCACGCACGGTATTCACCAGATCTTTTACCACGTCGGCGGCGACATCCGGTATCAGCAGCTCCATAGGGGCTTCCGTTTCATAATCGACCGATACACCGTTGCTGTTATTCGTGACCGTAACGGTATAGGTTGCCTTGCCCATGATTTACTCCTTATGCGTGTTAACCACTTTTCCAATACCTGCACCGCTGAGCGTGATGTCAGGATCGGCGAAAAAGTCGATATTAAAATAGGTATCGTCGGTCAACAGCTCAATGCGGTGCCATTTCTGCGGTGGGGAGATACCAAACGATCCCGCTTCAATGACCAGCTCCAGATCCGGCTCGGTGGCGTCGCCGTCGGCAAAACCGAAGTAACGCACTGCACCCTGCATCACGGATAAACGGCCATAAACGCCAGCTTTGGTGTTGTGATGAGTAAAGAGGGCTTTCGGTGCCGTCTCTTTCGTCCAGAACGGCGTGGAGCGGGTATGAACAAAATTCTCAGGAATACGTAGCATAGAGTTTTCCTTCTTGATGTCAGGCGCTTAAAGCGACTTCAGTACGTCAGGCTCGACAAAAAAGTCGATGTTAAACAGCGTGTCGTCGGTTATCACTTCAATGTGGTGCCATCTCTCCGGCGGAAAAACGCCGAAATGGCCCGCTTCGATGATCAGTTCACTGTCAGGCTCAGGCGTGACTTCATCAGCATAGCCTAAGTAACGTACTGCACCCTGTGAAACGGACAGGCGAGGGTAAACGCCCGGACGCGTGCCCTTATCAAGATGACGGATGAAAATCCCGGCGGGAGCCGTCTCTTTGTTCCAGAAAGGGGTGGAGCGGGTATGAATACAACTTTGCGGAATGCGTAGCATGTTTCCTCCCATAAAAGCCTGTCTCCATTAGACTGCTTTTCGTGAAGGCAAATTTATCATAATGTGCATTTATAATACATGTTACTAATAAAGAGGATCCCTTGTGCTCCGGGGTTGTTACGAGGTGTACTCAGTTGTTATTACCCTTATTATTAAAGGGGTTATGATGTAACGAAAAAACTTGATCTGTGTCAACGTATGACGCATATTGCGTGCGGTTATTTTTTCGGCTCAGGTAAACAGAATGACGTTGTATCAAAAGATGTTGGTTTTCTACGCAATCATGGCGTCAATCTGCGCGTTAATCACCTGGTTCCTCTCCAAAGATCGCAAGCGCATTCGTCTTCTGAGCGCGTTTCTTGTCGGTTCGACCTGGCCGATGAGCTTCCCGGTCGCACTGCTGATCTCGCTTTTCTGAAAACAGCCCGCACTGCTGCGGGCCGTGAAAGGTTAGCCTAACAGCCTCTGCAACGCCTTTCTTGCACAGGGTTGAACGTCGTGGGGATGATGATACTCGATGTTCTCAATCGCCCGGCTGTAGAGGGCAACCAGCCAGTCGTACACGTAGACCGTAGCGGCATGCACGGGCTGCTCGCCCAGACGCGTGAGCCTTGGCGTGTCGCTGCTGACCACCGGTGTCACGAAGATCGCCTGGCCTTTACGCAGGCGGCTGGCCGGACGTTCGGCGACAGGCGTCTTTTCATACCCCAGCCAGCCCACGAAATTCCCCATTACGGCATGAAGCTGCGCTGCGCTGCTTTTATCCCCCTCGACAATATTCTGCACTTGCGCAGGCAGATCCAGGCGATAGCTGGCGACGACCAGAACGTCCGCCACCTGCTGCAGAACCGCAGGCTCCAGGCCCAGACGGGCAGCGGCGGCCTCATTGCGACTCCACTGGCGCAGGTGGTTGATCCAGACTTTATGCGCCAGACGCGCCTTGTCTTTGGTCTGGAACGTCCCGGTGCTTTCCTGGGTATTATCCGCGAAGAGATCGATCGTATCGGTAAACAAGCCGTTGACCTGTTCTTCACGCGGCTGCTGAACGGCCAGCAGCGTCTCAAACGCGCTTAACGGAGGAAGTAAACCCTCCAGCAGTTCACCATGGCGGGCGGCACTGCCCTGCAGGGTGCGGACCATGTTTTCGGCCTGCGCGCGTCTGGCCTCGGGTGTTTGCGTCAACGGCGCAAGCCAGGGCTGCATCAGCGCCGCCAGCGCGTGCTGTAGCGATGAGTGTAATGCGCGCAGGCGTTTCTGACGTTGAGCAGGCAGGGTGGCTTGCGACAGCCACTCCACCACGCGCTGCATGCTGTGGCTATCCAGCGCCTGCAGGGTTCCCCAGCGCAAACCCGGTTGACCCAGCAGCTGTTGCACCGCCTCGTCGAGATTGTGTTTGGTGGTAAACCGCGCGTCATGCGGCGTAATGGCCCACACCAGCCCCGGCAGGGCCGACGCGTCGGCTGACTGGGTTTCTTGCACCCAGTTCAGCAGCACGTTGGCCGTATGGGCCGTCTGATCGTGTCGGGCCGTCGCGTTGCAGACAACCAGGACATCAGGCTGCAGCTGCTGGCGATAGTGATCGAGCAACCACTGGCGCTTGGCCTGCCTCAGCAGCGGCGTCTCATCCGTGGTGAACGCCGGAATATCAATCAGATCGACATCGTCCAGCACGCCGTGCTCAACGGGCAGCACCAGCTCGCGGGTCAAAAACGCCAGCACGTCGACGGGAATGCTGATGGCGTTAAGCATGTCGCCGTGGCTGAGCGGGTGTAGCAACGCTTCCTGCGCGTCGGGTGAGGTCAGGGCGGTGTGGGTGAGAAACCCTTCGCACGGCAGACCGAAGTTATCCACCAGCAGGCTCAGCGGGGCAGCAAGCTCGCGCGCATGGCTGGTCTGATGCAGCACATGCGCAAACCTCAGCCACTGCTGGGTTAACTCCTGCTGTTCGCCCCACAGCAGCGACCAGACGCTGGCGCGAGTGCTGAGATCGAGGGAAGGCACAAGCGTGGCAAACTGATGCCAGAGCGCGTCATCAATCTGTTGTTTCGCACCCGGTACCGCGTTCTGCCAGAAGCGGGCGATAGCTCCCACTTCCTGCGCGCTCATTCCCGGCACACCCTGCGGCTGGCGAAGCGCGCGCCATTTTTCAAGCCGGGCCTCGATAACCGATTTCTCCACCGGGCGGATCTGCGGATGAAGGAGAGTGCGTGCGATAAACAGCTGTACCAGTTCCGCTTCCGTGACCAGGCTCAGACGCAGCGGGAAGGCGTCATCCGCAATGTCAGGGTGCTTTTTCGTAAAGCGAACGGCCATGTTGGTCAGGCCGTGGCCCGGGTTAATATGCGAAAAATAGTCGAACGTGCGCTGCCCAAGGGACACGTTCATTCGGCCGCTACCGCTGCCGCACAGCGAGGTGAGCAGGTGCGCTTTCGCCGCCTGCGAATGACCGTACAGGCCAATGCTGCTCTGGCTTGCCAGCGCGCGGTCAATCGCCTGTTCACGCGCCTGGGCTGCATTCAGTCGCGCCAGCAGCGCATCCGCATCGTTATCCAGCATCGGGGCATGTTGGCGCGTCTCGTTAATCCACCCGATCAGGGCCTGAGTGGTGGTCGTCGTCGCAGTCATTTCAGGTATACGCTCCCGCTGTCGATCCAGTAATGGCTACCGCTATGACGGCGATCGGCCAGGGTATTCAGTTTAAACGTTAAGGCATCTGGCGGAACGGGCGTGCCGTCCTGCAGCCACGCGTCGCTCAGCTCGAACGATTCCGGGCCTTCATGCTTGCCGCCGCCGCGCAGTTTGAGGCGCACGTTCAGCACGCCGTCGCCGGCAATGGCTTTTGCCAGTTCGGCAGAGTTGATGCTCAGGGTGTACAGCGGCGTGGCCGGCCAGCGGGCGTTTGCCAGCTGGCGGAAGCCCAGGGTGACGTTTCCGCGCAGCGGGAAGTGAAGCCGCGCGTCGAGTCTGGCACCCGGCTTATCAAGATCGACCTCCTGATACCAGACGTTCTCGTCGCGCAGGGTATTCACCGTGTTGTCCAGTACGCCCAGATAACGCACGGTGGAGTACGCACCGATGTCAGCCGCTTTGAAGTTAAAGCGCGGCAGGCGCAGATCAAGCGCCAGGCTGCATAGCATCGCCCCCACCGCAGCGGTTGATTTCGGATTGCCAATGCGCCCCTGCTGGCTGAAGGGATACCACTCGTGAACCTGGTACTTATCCAGCCAGACGATGCGGTTTACCGGCACCGGCTGCAGGTGGCGGATTAACGCCTGAACGCCGGGCAGGCAACCCGGACGGCCAGTGATCAGCAAAATGTCACAGCTGTAATGCGAGATCGCTTCACACACCGCATGAAGCGGTGCCGCCAGCGTGAACTGGCCCGCCAGCATCGCGTCCTGCATTTCCCGGAAATTGACGTGCAGCGGAACCGCGAACAGGTCGAACGCGTCGGACCCTGCTGGCAGGGCGTGGTCGATGGCCTGTTGCAGATAGTTCATCACGTTGCGCGTAGGCTTCTGCGGGAGCAGATCGCCAAAAGTGGCGTGCAGCCCGGCCAGCGGATCGTCGATATCGCTCGATTCCCACGCCGCCAGAATCGCGTGCCCCAAAGGCATAAAGAGCTGAAGGGCGGTTTGCTGGCGCAGCACGGCCTGGGTATCAATACGGCCTGAATCCCCGAACAGCGAAGCCATCAGCAGGGACGCGTCCGCCATTCCTGATTTTTGCAGCTGGGTTTGCAGTGCGGGAAGGACATAGCGCTGGATAACGTCCAGCAGGGTGTCATCCCCGGCGACCTTGAACCCTTCACGGAACAGCAGCTGAGGGGTAATTTTGACGTTGTTACCCGAGCCGTCGTCGAGCTGATAGTGGGTAATGGCCATATCGGTCGTGCCGCCGCCAATGTCGATAGAGGCGACGCGCAGCGCCCGACCAGGCTCAACGCCAGGCTGCGGTTCACGATCGGGACGAGCAAGCGAAGCGAAAAAGGCTTCGGTCTGTCCGCCAAAATGAGAAATCGCTTCGTTGTAAAGCCACACCAGCTGACCACAGCTCGCCTCATCCCACTCCATCTGGATTTCAGGAACCGGCACAACGCTTTTTTCCTGCTGTTTACGGCTGGCAAAATCGTCGTCCTGCGGGTGCCATCCCATCGCTTTCCAGACGATGGCGATCGCTTCAAACATGCGACGGCGGAAGATCTCACGCTCCTGTTTCGGCATGGCCGACGGCAGGGTGAGGATCAGGGTGCGCAGCTGGCGCGGCGAAGCCGGGAAGCCAAGGCGCAGGCGGGTGGCGACGCTGTTAATCTGTCCCAGCGCCTGCGCCAGCAGTTCACACAGCATATGCGTCATCAGGGTGCTGCGGCTGTACTGCGGCGAGAAAACCGGCAGCCGTTCATCCTGCGGCAGCGTAAAGAGCGGTTCGCCGTCGTCGTTCATCAGGTTCATCAGCGGGAACGCCGTCGCCAGGGGTTCCCGCTGCGTTTTGCTGTTCATCTGGCTAAAGCGCCAGTCCTGCACAACCGGGGTTTCATCCCACAGGTAGCGGCGCGGGCTGGAAATGCCGCTGTTGCCCTCGGTGCCCAGCCGCTGCATCGCCAGCTTACGGGCCTCGTCGCCCACGCGAACGATAGAGGGCCAGACAAAGGCATCCTCGCGGCCACTTTCAACCGAGAAGTGCTGTTTGCCAAAGCGGGCCTCTGAAAACTCCAGGCGGCTGGTGAACAGCGGATCGTTAAGGAACTGCGGTTCGCTCAGGGAACGCACCTGCAACTCGGCGGTCTGACGCAGGCCGTCATTGGCATCGCCATGATCTTCGATAATAACGCCACAGGTATGGGTGTTTCCCACGTCGAGGATCAGGTCGACGGGGATCGCCGGGGTGCTGAGCGTATGGGTGACAAATTTCACCTCGGGCACGGTAAGCTGCTCGCCGAGCAGCGTCAGCAGGTTCAGCCAGTGCGCCTGGTATTCAAAGCTGCGCATGGCCTGATGCAGATCGCGCTCGGCGCGGTTTTCAACTTCCATCGCGTACTGGCTAAAGGCTTCGCGCAGCCAGCCGTCGATCCAGGTCTGGTCGAGGAAGCTTTCGACTTCGCTATCGCGCCAGGCCAGCGCAAATCGCGTGCCGTTCAGAATATCGTTTTCAACGGGGGAGAGTGCGGCGGTGGCATGCTCCGCAATCTGGCTGTCGAGCGCCAGGGTGACGCGGTGCGTATTGCCTGCCGAATCTGGTGCAGTTAGTTTGCGGATCTGCACGCGTGCCCAGTTATCAGGCCCCTCTACAAAGGTGCGCGGCGGGTTAAAGCGCAGAAACGGCAGTGGAAGCCAGACGCCGTCCAGCACAGCAAGGGACTGGTGCAGCGTAATGGTGCTCTCGGGCTTCAGGACTTCTGGCTGGCCGCCGCCCGTCGCCGGAAGCGTGTAGCGGCCATTGACCAGATCGTAATCAAGACGCAGCAGAGGGCCGTTGGCGGTTTTGCGGACAAACCGCCCGGTGCTGGCGGTGTCCTGGGGCGTCAGACCAAAATCCAGAAATTGCACGCCGCTGTTAGCAATAAGCGTGACGCTCTGTTTGTAGTCGCAAAGATTTACCAGCATAGGATCAGGCACCTGCTTTTTTGAACGTCAAAGGAACAACGGTTTTGGCATCATATCGGGCGCTGCATTCCGCCACGTCGCTGGTGCCGGATTTACAGGAGACTTCCGGCATCGGATAACGCGAACCATCCGTGCAGCGGGCGTTGCCGCGGCTTTTGATCATCAGTTCACCGTTGCTGTGCAAGCCGGAGAAGATCTCCGCGCGACAGACAATATTGTCCCCGTGAACGACGCGGGCAGTGCCTTTGTTGTTCTGGATCTGATAGCGCAGCGAGGGCGGCTTGCCGGTGATCGGATCTTTCACGTCCAGAATCACGCGCCAGGTACCGTTCAGGAAGCGGGTCGAACCGGCTTTCACCTGATCGGCCTCCATGACCATGGCATCTTTCGGGATCGCAGCAATCACTACAGGCTCCGGCTCAGGCGCTTTCACCGGTGGTGCCACGACGACGGCCTGGTGCAGCGGCAAATTCATCGCCAGCGGTTCGACCGTTTTTACCGGTGCAGGCGCGATAACGACCGCAGCAGGCGCTGCTACAGGAGCAGGTTCGGCTGAAGGTGCCTGTTCAGGCCACAGCAGCGGAGTGGCGATGGCGGCAACAATCACGGCGGCAACGGGCAGCGACCACAGCGGGACGCGGCGTTTTTTTACCACGATTTTGGCCGGAGGTTCGCCAGCGGGTTCCGTCACCTTATGGGCGGGCGCTGGCTCATAGAGCGCCTCTTCCGTAATGCGTACGCCGGGAGCGGGCGGGGCGGGAGTCATCAGCGGCTCGTCGGCTTGGGCGAACGTGACAGGTGCGGCTTCGGGTTCCGGTTCTGGCTCGGGTTCTTCGATGACCACCGGGGCCGGTTCCGGGATCAGCGCGTCGCGCAGGCAGCTCAGCACATCATCGCGGGCGTTTTCGTTAAGGTTCACGAAGCCCCAGAAGCAGATCACCGGTTTGCCATCCACCAGATACAGAAAGTTTTCGCCAGGGAACTGGAACGCTTTGGAAAGCAGGGAGCCAAACAGCTGCTGGGCGGTTTTCGGCGACTGGATACACTTTTTGCTCAGCGACTCCACGCTCGCCAGCGTACTGTCGAGGTAGCGCAGGGCGCGAAACCGGTCGTCTTCTCCGGCGGCTTTCCAGCTTGTCACCGCTCCCTCAATGGGGGCATACCAGTCAACGCGATCGCCGCCGTCGTTGACCTGCGGGATAGCCAGACAATCAACTATCGACTGTTGCTTGCGCAAGCGGAGTGCTTCCCGGATTTGCAGCGCTGATTCAAATACGGCCTGTCCGCCGCCGCCAACGGCCTGAAAATCATCCAGATTACCGCTGCGTAAAAGTGTTTTTGCCACGATGTGTTCCCATAGACTTCTTCACACCGTTACTTTAACGAAAAGGTAAAACAAGCAAACGGCAGAGGAGACGCCAAAAGCGCCGATTTCTTGCGGCATTGTTCGTAACGGTTGTGCTTGACGAAGAAGGGAACTTAAGGCAAATCACACTCTCTGCGCTGGCTGGAAAATCAGCGAAAAATGCTGCTTTAGAATAACCTGATAGTGTTTCGTTATTTGCCAGGGGATATCGGCTGTGCTGTTATTACTGTCCACAATAATAAAACCGAAAGGGTTATAACCATGTCTACAGGGAAAACGCTGCTCGCCCTCGCGCTGAGCACTCTTTTACCGGCAAGCGCCGCATGGGCGGCAAATAACGATACGCTTATTTACTGCTCTGAAGCCTCGCCAGAGTCGTTTAACCCGCAGATCGCCAGCTCCGGCCCGACGTTCGTTGCCAGCTCTCAGGTACTTTACAACCGGCTGATTAACTTTGATCCGGTGAAAAATACGCCGGTGCCATCCCTGGCGGAGTCATGGACCATTTCTCCTGACGGCAAAACCTATACCTTTACGCTGCGTAAAGGGGTTAAGTTCAACAGCAACAAATACTTCAAACCTACCCGCGATTTTAACGCCGATGACGTTATTTTCTCCGTCATGCGTCAGAAAGACCCTAAGCATCCGTATCACAATGTCTCTCAGGGGAATTACGAATACTTTAACGACGTGGGTCTTGATAAGCTGATTCAGGACGTGAAAAAGATCGATGATTATCACGTACAGTTTACGCTCAGTGAGCCAAACGCGGCGTTCCTCGCGGACTGGGGAATGGACTTTGCTTCCATTCTGTCAGCAGAGTATGCGGACGTGATGCTCAAAAAAGGAACGCCAGAGAACGTCGATACCTGGCCAATCGGTACCGGCCCGTATGTTCTCCAGCAGTACAAAGTGGATTCGCTGATCCGCTACGTGGCGAACCCCAACTACTGGGATGGCGCGGTTCCCACGAAGCACCTGATCTTCTCCATCACGCCTAACGTGGAAACCCGTCTGGCGAAACTGCAAACCAATGAATGCCAGGTGATCCCTGCGCCGTCGCCGGTGCAGTTTGATGTCATCAAGAAAAACAAAGACCTGACGCTGCATTCGGTAGATGCGTTGAACGTGGGCTATCTGGCGTTTAACACCGAGAAAAAACCTTTTGATAACGTGCTGGTACGCCAGGCCCTGAACTACGCGACGGATAAAAAAGCCATCGTGAATGCGGTCTTTATGGGGTCCGGTACGGTGGCAAAATCGCCGATCCCGCCGAACATGATGGGCTTTAATCACGACCTGAAAGATTACGCTTACGATCCTGAAAAAGCCAAAGCGCTGCTGAAGCAGGCCGGGCTTGAGAAGGGCGCGGAGGTGACGCTGTGGTCCATGCCGGTTCAACGGCCTTATAACCCGAATTCGCGTCGCATCGCAGAGATGATCCAGAGCGACTGGGCGAAAGTTGGCGTGAAGGCCAAAATCGTCTCCTACGAGTGGGGCGAGTATCTCTCCGGTATGCGCAAAGGCGAGCACGACTCGGCGCTGTTTGGCTGGATGTCGGACAACGGCGATCCGGATAACTTCGCGGACGTTCTGCTGGGCTGCAATAGCATCAAAACCGGATCCAACGCCGCGCGCTGGTGTGATAAGGGGTATGATGGGCTGGTGCAAAAAGCAAAATTAACCAGTGACCCAACCGAGCGTGCGAAACTCTATGGTCAGGCGCAGGAGATTTTCTACCAGCAGGCTCCGTGGATTGCCCTTGCAAACGGCAAGACGTTCTATGCCACCCGCAGTAACGTCACCGGGTATAGCGTCAGCCTGATGGGCAGCGATTTCTCGAAGGCGAAATTGAATTAACCATTTTGCCCGGTGGCGCTGCGCTTACCGGGCCTACAAGTCTCGGGTAGGCTGGGTGAGGCGTAGCCGCCACCCGGCAAATTATAAGGAGTGACAGTGTCACATTTAAATGAAGTGATTGTCCGCGTCGATGCCGCTCTACAGGAGAGCGTAATCGCCCACATGAATGAACTCTTGATCGAACTGAGCGACGACACTGAGCTTAGCCGGGAAGATCGCTACACCCAGCAGCAGCGGTTACGTACCGCGATTGCCCATCACGGCAAGCAGCACAAAGAAGAGATGGACGCTCGCCTCGAACAGCTGACGAAGGGCGGCACAATCCTTTAACTCAGAACTGACGGCGGGCCACCAGCCACGCGCCGACCACCAGCATTACTGCGCCGCAGACTGGACCGATCAGGGCGCGCAGCGGGACCCCGTGGCTTTTCAGCATATCCATTACCAGCCCGCCAATCAGTTGGCTGGCTACCAGCACGGCGATGGTCGTTGCCGCGCCAACGTTCTGGTATCCGCTGATACTGGCAAAGACAAAAAACGATCCCAGCAAACCGGGGATCAGCGTCCACCAGCGTATCGTCGCGGCCAGTTCGCTGAATCCGCTAAAACCCTGCTTAATCAGTAAAAGGCTGACAAACAACACGATACCGACCAGCGAATTGAGCAGCATGGCGATAAGGATGGTGGACGAAGACTGGGTGATGCGCACCATCAGCATATTTTGCACCACCAGACCGATGCCCGCCGCAACCAGACAGGCCAGCGTAATCGACTGATTCATGGCAGGGCGTCCGGATCGCTGCGCTCGTCCAGCTGCAGCTGCATAAAGGTTAAATCCAGCCAGCGGCCAAACTTGGTGCCCACCTGCGGCATTTGCCCGGTAGTGATAAAACCCAGCGTATCGTGCAGATGGATCGAGGCGTGGTTTTGCGTCTCTATTCCCGCCACCATCACGTGTTTGCCCCTTTTGCGGGCTTCATCAATCAGCGCATTCATCAGTACCCGGCCAATCCCTTTTCCCTGATGGTCCGGGTGAACGTACACCGAGTGCTCAACCGTATGGCGAAAACCTTCGAAAGCCCGCCAGTCGCCGAACGAGGCATAGCCCGTCACCGTGCCGTTCTCCTCGCTGACCAGTACCGGAAAATCGGCCAGCGTCCGCGCTTCAAACCATGCGATGCGGTTATCGACATCCACGGTTTTGTCGTTCCAGATAGCAGCGGTGTGCAGTACCGCATGGTTGTAGATGTCACCGATGGCGGCGCAATCTTCTTTGCAGGCATGACGAACGATCATGGCGAATCCTCTGAGCGTGTTGTTCACTATAGTAGTACAGAATTGTCACGATATTACACAAGTGTGACGTGACTACGCTACGGCATAATCCATATTTTTTTGTTATGAAAACTGCGTTGAAATGCTGTTCATACACTATAGTATGACGTCATGAACACTATTTCAGACAATATGAATCAACGGATTAGCGCCAGAATTCGCCTTGAACGGGAATCCCGGGGATGGTCATTGAGCGAGCTGGCCGACCGGGCCAGCGTGTCGCGTGCCATGATCCACAAAATTGAACGCGGAGAAAGCAGCCCCACGGCGACGCTACTTGCGCGTTTGTCCGGGGCATTTGGCATCAGCATGTCGACCCTTATTGCCCGCGCCGAAATGCAGGAAGGCAAACTGCTGCGTCTGGCGAACCAGCCGGTATGGCGCGACCCGCAAACTCACTATCTTCGCCGCCACGTCTCACCGCGAACCGATCTGCCTATCGATCTCGTCCAGGTTGAACTCCCTGCAGGCAGCGACGTGCCCATGCCCGCATCATCCTACGCGCTGGCGCGCCAGCTGATCTGGCTGCAGTCCGGGAAGCTGGTCTTTCTGGAGGGGGACACCCGCCATGACATGAACGCGGGAGATTGCCTGGAGCTGGGGCCGCCAAACGACTGTCGGTTTATCAACGAGACCGATGCACCGTGCGTGTATCTGGTGGTCAGGCTTAATCAGTCCGGAACGTAACAATCATGTGGCCCGTCGAGACGGGCCGCGCAGGACATTTGCACAAATGAGGAGCGATCTATGAGTCAATCTGCAATGCAAAATCGTCGCTGGGTACTGGCGTCTCGCCCGCATGGCGCACCGACGCCAGAGAATTTTCGTTTAGAGGAACAGCCCATTCCCGAGCCGGGAGAGGGCCAGGTGCTGTTGCGCACCGAGTGGCTGTCACTCGATCCGTATATGCGTGGACGCATGAGCGATGCGCCATCCTATTCGCCACCCGTTGAGATTGGGGCGGTGATGGTGGGGGGAACGGTCAGCCGCGTTGAGCGGTCAAACCATCCCGATTTCAAACCCGGCGAGTGGGTGCTCGGCTACAGTGGCTGGCAAACCCATGCGTTGTCCGACGGAAAGGACCTGGTGAAACTGGGTGACAACCCTTCGCATCCTTCGTGGTCGCTGGGTATCCTGGGTATGCCGGGCTTTACTGCCTATATGGGACTGCTGGATATCGGTCAGCCCAAATCCGGCGAAACCCTGGTGGTGGCCGCAGCAACCGGGCCTGTCGGCGCGACGGTCGGGCAAATCGGTAAAATCAAAGGGTGCCGCGTCGTGGGCGTAGCCGGTGGCGAGGAAAAATGCCGTCATGCGGTCGAGGTTCTGGGATTCGACAAGTGTATCGATCACCATGCGGATGACTTTGCGCAGCAGCTGGCCGATGCCTGCCCGGACGGCATCGACGTCTACTATGAGAACGTCGGCGGTAAAGTCTTTGATGCCGTATTGCCGCTGTTGAACACCTCCGCTCGCGTGCCGATTTGCGGCCTGGTCAGCGGCTATAACGCTACCGACCTGCCGGACGGCCCCGATCGTTTGCCGCTGCTGATGGGCACACTCCTCAAGAAACGCATTCGCATGCAGGGGTTCATCATCGCCCAGGACTATGGTGATCGTATCGACGAGTTTCAGGCGCAGATGGGCCGCTGGGTGCAGGAGGGCAAAATCCATTATCGTGAGCAGGTCACGGATGGGCTGGAAAACGCACCTCAGGCATTAATCGGCCTGCTTGAAGGGAAAAACTTCGGCAAAGTCGTGATACGCGTGGCGGCTGATAACAAATAAATCGTTCATGGCGGGGTTTCCCGCCATAATCATTTGTGAAGATACGATATATTGTCTTTAATTAAACAGCATAGCGATCGGCGCCATCAGCATAGACGGCCCGACCGTGATAAAAAATACCGTTTGCAGTATTTGCGTTTATGCGCATCTCCCAATACCAGGCATAACGATACAGGATATATCAACCCGGCGGCGTTTTTTAACGGCCGCTGCAAAGAGCATTTTGTTTTGGCTACGGGAAGTGAATATGCTTGATTTGGATCATTTAGAAAAGGCACAACGAATCAGTCTGACTATGCAAGTTGAGATCAGTTTGAAAGGGGCATTAATTACCGGCTCTCTGAAACCTGGTGCACGGCTGATTACCAAAGAAATTGCAGATAAATTAGGCACCAGCATTACGCCGGTGCGTGAGGCGCTTTTGCGGCTGGTCTCCGCAGGGGCACTGCATGCCACGCCAGCACAGGCTTTTCTGGTGCCGGAAGTGACACTCGAACGCTACAAAGAGATCAATACCATCAGAAAGCAGCTGGAGCCGATGGCTGTCGCTGCTGCCTGCGGCCACATGTCTGAAGCCAAAGTGAATGCGTTACGTGAATTGTCTGAAGCTTTTCATGAGGCCATGCGGCAGGGCAATGTGCAGCGGGCCCTGCACGCCAACCGCGTATTTCGTTTCAGTCTTTATCAGTATGCTGAAATGCCAACGCTGAGCGCGCTCATCGAGCAACTGTGGGTGCGCATTGGGCCGTGCATTAACTATTTGCATGACGAGCTGAAGGACGTTCCGGTTGAGACCTACCACTATGCGGAGCTGCTTGACGCCCTTGAGCAAAAAGATGTCGTCGCCAGCCAAAAAGCGATCGATAAATTGATTGATGAAGCGGATACACTTTTACAACGGCAATATTTTAGCTAGGGAATTATCGGGTAAGGAGTCTATTTTTTATTCATAGCATTTATTTGATGAATAATTCCCGGGGCATTTCGCCACCGGGAATACGCATTTCTAAATCCATTCGAAAATCAGGCTCGCCAATAACGCAGGTTAACTGGCGAGGCCGACTTGTTACTTATTCAAACCGGTAAGACACCGACAGTCCGACGCCATAGTTACGGCCCGGAGCAGGTTCGTAATAACGACCGTTAGATTCATTGACGATCACCGATCCGGCATACTCTTTGTCGAACAGGTTGTCGATGCGACCAAAGAGGTCCATACCCCAGTTACCGTAGTTAAACTTATACCCGGTGTTCAACCCGACGACCGTATACGATGGCGCTTTCGCTGTGTTTTCGTCGTCCGCCATAATATCGCTCATATACCGCACGTCGGTACCGGCGTACCAGCCATCCTCCGGCTGCCAGCCGAACGCGGCGTAACCCATATTACGGGCGATCCCCGGCATCCGGTTGCCGTTACAGTCTCCCTCGCTGCACACGTTAGTGCGGTAGGTGGCATCGAGATACGTCCACGCCATTTTCAGCTTCCAGTTTTCGGCGAACTGCTGGTCGAGCGAAACCTCCACACCCTGACGTCGGGTTTTACCGGCATTTTTATAGCTGGTGCGCCCGCCCGCGCTGGAATCCACCACGATCTCATCGTCGGTGTCGGTGCGGAACAGCGCCGCCGTCAGCAAGCCATTGCCAATGCGGGTTTTACTGCCCACTTCATAGGTGTTGTTGGTTGAGGGTTGCAGACCAATGTTCAGCCCACCCTGGTTATCCGGACGATAGGAAAGCTCGTTGATGGTCGGCGTTTCAAAGCCACGACCGGCTGCGGCATACAGGTTCCACGCGTCGGTCACGGCGTATTTCACCGCACCAGCCGGGAGCCATTTGTGGTAGCTCGCGTCACCGCTGTCATCGCCGTTTTGCGGGGTAACATAGTGGTCATTTGAGTCGAACCAGACCGAGCTGTAGCGCACGCCCGCATCCACCGAGAGTTTCTGCGTTAGCTGCCAGCGGGTTTGCAGGTAAGGGTCAACGTTCCACATTAAATTGCGTTCGTTGCGGCGCTTGTCGCCTTTGACGCCGTAATCCGGCACGCCGTTATGCATCACGAAGTTCTCGTAGCCGCGGCGATCTTCGCTGAGGTTTTCGTAGTTCAGGCCGGTAGTAAAGGTGACCGGCACCAGCAGTTCACCGCGGTGGGTCCAGCGGGTATCGATGCCCTGATAGTGGCGCTGCATATCAATCACGCCGCCGGAGTGGGTGGGCCTCAGCTGCGGCTGGTAAGGAATCGACTGATACTGCGTCATCTCGCGCTCACCGGCGTACATCATCACGCTGAGATCGTCCTGCTCGCTCAGCTGACGGTCATAGCGCAGCCCTGCCTGGGTCTGCTTGATGGTCTTGCGGGTGTTAAACGCATCGCCGCGCGGAGACTGGCGCGGATCGTTTTGCCACTCCTGATAGCTCAGCCCGCCCGGATCGTTGGCTTTCATGTCCACGCTGTTAAAGATCAGCGTCAGCTTGCTGACGTCATCAATGCGCACGCCGAGTTTAGCGTTGGCAAGGTTTTTGCGCGCGCCGCTGTGGTCGCGATAGCCTTTGGTGGTGAAGCGGGTGGTTGAGACGGTGTAATCCACATCGCCCGCATGCGTCCCGTCGCCCATTGCGCCGGTCGCCTTCATGCCGTAGCGCCAGGTACCGTAGCTGCCATAGTAGCTGCTGGCTTCAATGGTTGGCGGCTGCTGTCCGGTTTGGGTGTTGATATTAATGACGCCGCCAGAGGCGTTTCCGTACAGGGCCGAAAAGGGGCCGCGAAGCACTTCAACGCTCTCCACGCTGGAGAGATCGATGTTTGAGGTCTGGCCCTGACCGTCGGGCATGGTTGCCGGAATACCGTCCACATACATGCGGATGCCACGCACGCCGAACGTTGAGCGTGCGCCAAAGCCGCGCATCGAAAGCTGAAGATCCTGCGCATAGTTCTGACGGTTCTGAACCTGTAGCCCCGGCACGCTGCCGAGCGATTCAGACAGGTTAATGCGCGGCGCGGCGTGACGCATATCATCGCCGTTCACCACGCTTACGGCAGCAGGCGTATCAAGCTCGGAGACGGTCTGCGGGGTCGCGCTGACGATCATGGTCTGTTCCTCTGCGGCCACGGCGCTCAGCGGGCCAAACGTGACGGGAACCAACAACAGCGGGAGCGTTGCCCTACGGGCAGAAATGATTTTCATGAAATAAACCGGTTATGAAAGAAAACGAACCAAATGGAACATGTGCATACATGTTAAATCTTTTGTAAATCTTTTGAAAACTATAACCGCACGTTGCGTTAATGGAAGGGCAGAGAGGAAAGAAAAACTCCACATTTAACAAATTAATGATTACTATTCTCATTAAAAATGGACAAAGCCACGACTTTGTCTCCCGGAAGCGATGTCAGCAGTACACACTCTCTTTTAAAAAGGAATTGTTATGTCTTTACGTCATCTGTGCTCACCGCGCCTGAAAAATTCTCTGCTGTTAAGTTCGTTACTCCTTGCCGGAGCGTTCCAGGCGCACGCCGCCGACGACATGCTGCGTAAGGCTGTGGGTAAGGGTGCTTACGAAATGGCGGTGAGCCAGCAGGAGAATGCGCTGTGGGTTGCGACGTCGCAAAGCCGCAAGCTCGACAAGGGCGGCGTGGTCTATCGACTGGATCCGGTTACGCTGGAAGTGACGCAGGCCATTCATAACGATCTCAAACCGTTTGGCGCCACCTTCGACAAATCCACCCAGACCCTGTGGTTCGGCAACACCACCAGTAGCGCCGTGACGGCCATTGACGCGAAAACGGGCGACGTGAAAGGGCGTCTGGTGCTGGATGACCGCAAGCGTAGCGAAACGGTTAAACCGCTTCAGCCGCGCCAGCTGGTTGCCGATGACACCACCCATACCGTTTACATCACCGGTGTCGGCAAAGAGAGCGTGATCTGGGTAGTCGACGGCGCCACGCTGAAACTGAAAGAGACCATCGCCAATACGGGCACTTACGGTACTGGCCTGGCGCTGGATGCGCAGGCGAAACGTCTGTACACCACTAATGGCGACGGCGAACTGCTGACGATTGATACCGCGACCAACAAAATCCTGAGCCGTAAGAAGTTGCAGGACGACGGCAAAGAACACTTCTATCTGAATCTGAGTCTTGATACCGCAGGCCAACGCGCGTTTGTGACTGATTCAAAGCAGCCTGAAGTGCTGGTGGTGAGCCTGAAAGACGGAAGCGTTGTCGAGAAAATCGCCGCGCCGGAATCGCTGGCGGTGCTGTTCAACCCGGCGCGCAATGAGGCGTACGTGACCCATCGCGAAGCGGGCAAGGTCAGTGTGATTGACGCGAAAACCTACAAAGTGACAAAAACCTATGATACGCCGGTCTACCCGAACAGCCTGGCGCTGTCTGCCGACGGTAAAACGCTGTATGTGACGGTGAAGCAGAAATCGACTCGTCAGCAGGAAGCAACCCAGCCTGACGATGTCATTCGTATCGCGCTGTAATGTGGGTATTGCCCGGTGGCGCTGCGCTTACCGGGCCTACAAAACCGTGAAACGTAGGCCGGGTAAGGCGAAGCCGCCACCCGGCTTTTTTATTATCGTGACGTCTCTTCAACCAGCGGGCGGTCATGCTGATCATCATCATGATGAACCGGCGCGGTGCTGTGAATTTCGTTAACGCGCTTACGCACGCCAAACCAGCCGACAATCAGTACAACGGCTAACACAGGAATGGTCGCGATGGTGTATGTACCGTTCGGGTAGTCAAACGCCATCAGCACCAGCACGCTGAACAGGAACAGCAGGGTCAGCCAGGATGTTACCGGTGCCCCCGGCAGCTTAAAGCTCACCTCGGCGGCTTTCCCTTCTTTAATCGCTTTGCGCAGACGCATCTGGCAAACCACGATAAAGGCCCAGGAGGCGATGATGCCCAGCGCGGCCACGTTCAGGACAATCTCAAACACCTGAGACGGCACCAGATAGTTCAGGAACACGCCAAAGACATACACCACCAGCGTGGCGAGGATACCGGCGTACGGCACCTGCTGCTTGCTCATCTTCGACATGAATTTCGGCGCGGAGCCGCCCATGGACATCGAGCGCAGAATACGGCCAGTCGAGTAGAGGCCGGAGTTCAGGCTGGAAAGGGCGGCGGTCAGTACCACGATGTTCATGATGCTGCCCACGTACGGCACGCCGAGCTTAGAGAAGAAGGTCACAAACGGGCTTTGTCCCGCCTGATAGGCATTCCACGGCAGCAGCAGTACCAGCAGCACCACGGAGCCAACGTAGAACAGGCCAATACGCCAGATCACGCTGTTGATCGCTTTTGGCACCATGGTCTGCGGATCTTTACATTCGCCTGCGGCGGTGCCGACCAGCTCAATAGAAGCAAAGGCGAACACCACGCCCTGAACCAGCACCAGTGCGGGCAGCAGGCCGTGCGGGAAGAAGCCGCCGTTATCGGTGATGAGGTGGAAGCCCGTGGCGTTGCCATCCAGGGGTTTACCCGTGCCGAGGAACACCGTACCGACCACCAGGAAGATAACGATCGCCAGCACTTTCACCAGCGCAAACCAGAACTCCATCTCGGCGAACCACTTCACGCCGATCATGTTCATGGTACCGACAATCGCCAGCGCGCCGAGGGCAAAGACCCACTGCGGTACGTCGCCAAACGCGCCCCAGTAGTGCATGTACAGCGCAACCGCGGTGATATCCACGATCCCGGTCATCGCCCAGTTAACGAAATACATCCAGCCCGCCACGTAGGCGGCTTTTTCACCGAGGAATTCGCGGGCGTAAGAGACGAAACTGCCGCTGGAAGGGCGATGCAGTACCAGTTCGCCCAGCGCGCGGAGTATGAAGAAAGAGAAGATCCCGCACACCAGATAAACCAGTGCGAGAGCAGGGCCAGCCATCTGAAGACGTGCGCCAGCACCCAAAAACAGACCCGTACCAATAGCGCCGCCGATGGCAATCATTTGAACCTGACGGTTGCCCATCGCCTTGTGGTAGCCCTCTTCGTGAGAGTTCAACCAGCGACGTTTCGCAGCGTGATGTTCGGCCGCGCTTTTATTGCTTGTTTTCATTGAGTTACCTGTTTACCTGTCTGAACCATTAACGTGATAGTCCTGTCTGGCAGAGAGCGACACAAACGATTGCTTCTGCGCAGGCACATGCCGCCTTTCCAGTCATTCTGCGTATGGATAAGGCAAAACATGGCGTGGCATCCTACCTGCAATTTTTAGGTGACGCAAAATATAACCGTGCCGAAAGTGATGCTCATCGAAGGAAATCGTGTGGTCCGAGCAGAGCGGATCATAACGCACTAAAAGTCGGCGAGTTTTTAGACAAACCAGCAGGCGCAGTGATGATTTATTCATCAGCACTGCTTACCGTTCGCCCGAAGTCATTAATGAGTAAAATTCATAGGCACTAGCGGTTTTGCGCTGTAGTGTTCATAAACAAACCCACCTAAAGTTATCCCGACAGAAATAAAAACACGAGGTGAAGAATGCAACAGCGACAGTTAGGTAAAGACGGACTGACGGTTTCAGCGCTTGGGCTGGGATGCATGGGATTAAGCTACGGTTATGGCCCGGCAACGGACAAACAGCAGGCCATCGCGCTTATCCGCGAGGCGGTCGAGCGCGGGGTGACCTTTTTCGACACGGCGGAGATTTACGGGCCCTATATCAATGAAGAGGTGGTTGGCGAGGCGCTGGCACCGTTTCGCAACCGCGTAGTGATTGCCACTAAGTTCGGCTTTGATTGCGAACGGCCGGGGCAGGCGCTGAACAGTCGTCCGGAACATATCCGCGCGGCGGTGGAAGGATCTCTGGCGCGGCTGAAAACCGATTACATCGACCTCTATTATCAGCATCGCGTCGATCCTGACGTACCAATGGAAGATGTCGCCGGAACCGTTGCCGATCTGATTGCCGAAGGCAAGGTGAAGCATTTTGGGCTTTCTGAAGCGGGCGTAGATTCCATTCGTCGCGCCCACGCGGTATGTCCGGTGACTGCATTGCAGAGCGAATATTCCCTGTGGTGGCGGCAACCAGAGCAGCAGCTCCTGCCGCTACTGGAGGAGCTGAACATCGGGTTTGTACCCTTCAGTCCGCTGGGTAAAGGCTTTCTGACCGGGGCAATCGACGCCAGTACGACCTTCGACAGCAGCGATTTTCGCAACGTCGTTCCGCGCTTTAGCGAGGCGTCGCGCCAGGCGAATCAGAAACTGGTTGAGGTGGTCAAGAGCATGGCAGCGGAGCAGGGCGTAACGCCAGCCCAAATCGCCCTGGCGTGGCTGCTGGCAAAAGCCCCATGGATTGTCCCGATTCCTGGCACAACCAGGCTGCACCGGCTGGAGGAAAATCTGGCTGCGGTAAACGTGACCCTGTCACAAAAAGACCTTGCCAACATTCATCACGCGCTGGCAGACATTGACGTAGTCGGCGAGCGTTATCCGGCTCACCTCCAGTCGCGTGTCGGGAAATAAGCTACCGATAGCGCAGCGCGTCAACCAGCAGCGAGAACGCGGTGGTGTGCTGGCGGCGGCTCGGGTAGTAAAGGTGGTACCCGTCAAAGGGCGGGCACCACGCCTCCAGCACGCGGAGTAATCGCCCCTGGTCGAGCGCCTCGCGGACGGTATCTTCCGGAACGTAAGCGAGGCCCAGACCGCTCTCGGCGGCATCAATACGCTGCGGAAGATTGTTCAGCGTCAGCTGGCCGTCAACCCGCACGCGCAGCTCGCGGCCATCGCGCTCAAACTCCCATGCGTATAAACCGCCGCGCGTCGGCAGGCGCATATTGATGCAGCGGTGATGCTGGAGCTGTTCCGGCGTATCGGGCGTGCCGTAACGCTCAAAATAGTCTGCTGAACCAACCACCGCCATGCGCATATCCGGCGCTATGCGCACGGCGATCATGTCTTTTGCCACCTGTTCGCCGAGGCGCACGCCCGCGTCGAAGCGCCCGTCAACGATGTCCGTCAGCCCGTTATCTACCGTAACCTCGACGTGAATGTCAGGGTATTGCGTCATAAAGGGTTTAAGCACCGGCCACAGCACGGCAGACATCGCATGCTCCCCGGCGGTCAGGCGAATATTCCCGGCGGGTCGATCGCGGGTATCACGCAGTGCAGTGAGTTCTTGTTCAATCTCCAGCAGGTGCGGGCTGAGTCGCATCAACAGCCTTTCACCAGCTTCTGTCGGGGCCACGCTGCGCGTGGTGCGCGTCAGAAGCCGAACCTCGAGCCTCGCCTCCAGGTTACGCATCGCGTGGCTGAGCGCCGACTGGGAAACTCCGAGCTGCGCGGCCGCACGGGTAAAGCTGCGTTCCCGTGCAACCACCATGAACGAGAGCAGATCGTTAAAATTGTCTTTAAGCATACTGACGCCCTGATTTATGAATTCGTCTCATAGTTCCTTTCTGATTATGCACTCTAATGCTCGCCTGCGCTTTGCGCTACTGTTACCTCAACAGCAAAAAAAGGAGACAACGATGAAGATTATCCGCAGTGGTTCATTACCTTCCGCGAAGGGGCCGGAAGCCTGGTTTACCGGTACCGTACGCATTGACGCCCCGTTCCAGGCAACCGAACCGGCAAAAGTGGGCGGCGCAACGGTGACGTTCGAGCCGGGTGCGCGCACCACCTGGCACACGCATCCGCTCGGGCAGACGCTCATCGTCACCCAGGGGCGCGGCTGGCTGCAGGCGTGGGGAGAAGAGGCCGAACCGCTAAATCAGGGCGATATCGCCTGGATCGAGCCAGGCGTAAAACACTGGCACGGTGCCTGCGCCGAAACGGCAATGACTCATATTGCGATTGCCGAATCGGTTAACGGCAGCCCGGTGGAATGGCTGGAAAAAGTCACCGACGAGCAGTACCCCGGGGCCTGACCAACAACGGGAAAAACCGCCAAGGCCTTATTCTTAGCATGGTTTTGTATATCTGATTTCCGGCAAACCAAATGTAAATTAATTGTTTCTCAGCGATGAAATACGCCTTTAATAATGACGGCATGTTAAGTCAAACGAGAAGCGAACATGTCCTGGCGAATCAGCATTCTGGATAAAAGCCCCGTTGCGGAAAATGAAACGGCCGCCGATGCGCTGGCGCGAACCCTAAGCCTGGCGCAGCTGGCGGAAACGTTGGGTTACCACCGCTTCTGGATTGCCGAGCACCACAATACCCCTCAGCTTGCCAGCCCCTCACCGGAGCTGCTGATTGCCTGGATCCTCGGGCAAACACGGCGTATCCGCGTGGGATCGGGCGGCGTCATGCTTCAGCATTACAGCCCTTACAAGGTGGCAGAGAATTTTAACCTGCTGGCCGCTTTAGCCCCCGGACGGGTCGATCTTGGCGTCGGAAAAGCGCCTGGTGGCCTGCCGCTCTCTACCCGTGCGCTTCAGCATGGCCTGAACCCGCAGGAAAAAGGGAGCTTTGCCGATCAGCTCACGCAGCTTGATCGCTGGCTTCGCCCTGAGTATCAGTCTGCGGACGAGGCCGTGCGCGCCACGCCGCTGCCGCCGCTGCCCGCACAGGGCTTTTTGCTTGGAGCCAGCGTCGAAAGCGCGCTTCTTGCGGCGTCGCTCGGCTGGCATTTTGTCTTTGCTGCCCATCTTAATGGCGATCCGGATCTACTGCGCGAGGTGGTGGCGACCTGGCGCGAGCACAGCACCCTTGACGTTATCGTGGCCGTGCAGGCCATCGTGGCAACGACGCAGTCCGAGGCACAAGCCCTGGCGCAGAAGGTGGAAGTGTGGGGCGTTGAGCTGGCAAACGGCCAGCGCGTGACGGTAGCCAGCGAGGAGCAGGCCTACGCCTTTGCGCGTCAGGCCGGGAGCGAACCGCTGCGTATTGCCCGCCGGGCGCAGTCTCTGCTGGTCGGAACGGCTGATGCGGTGGTGGCGCAGCTTGAAGCTTTGCATCAACAGTGGGGCATTGATGAGTTCATCATCGATACCCCGATTGCAGAAGGTACACGCCGCACGCGATCCCTTCGTCTGCTGGCAGAGGCCAGACTGAATAAGGCGGTGACGGTATGAATCTTAGCGAACAGCTAATTTCCTGGCGTCGTGAGCTGCACCAGCACCCCGAGCTGTCCGGTCAGGAGGTTGAAACAACCGCGCGGCTGCGCCAGTGGCTGACTCAGGCTGGGATCGCGCCGCTGCCCTATGACCTTCAAACCGGACTGGTCGCGGAAATTGGCTCGGGTAAAAAGCTAATTGCCCTACGGGCGGACATTGATGCTCTGCCCATTGAGGAGCGCAGCGGCGTGCCGTTTAGCTCGCAGCGCCCGGGGGTGATGCACGCCTGCGGTCATGACGTGCATACCAGCGTTATTCTTGGCGCAGCGCTAAAACTGAAAGCGCGGGAAGCTTCGCTTGCCGGGCGAGTGCGGATCCTCTTCCAGCCAGCCGAAGAGAACTTTGGCGGTGCGAAAAGCATGGTCCGTGCCGGTGCGTTACGCGACGTGAGCGCCATCTTCGGTATGCATAACGAGCCGTCGCTGCCGGTTGGTGAATTTGCCACCCGCGGCGGGCCGTTTTACGCCAACGTTGATCGCTTCGCCATCCGCATTACCGGCAAGGGCGCACACGCGGCGCGTCCTCACGAGGGCAACGATGCCATCGTGCTGGCAAGTCAGCTGGTGACGGCGCTGCAAAGCGTGGCCAGCCGGAACGTCAACACGCTGGATTCGGTGGTGCTCAGCGTCACGCGCATCACCGGGGGCAATACCTGGAACGTTCTGCCGGAGACGGTTGAGCTGGAGGGGACGCTGCGCACTCACCGCAGCGACGTGCAGCAAAAGGTAAAAGCGCGTGTCGGCGACATCGCCGCCGGGTTTGCCAGCGCCTTTAACGCCCAAATCGATATCACCTGGTATGCCGGACCCGCCGCGCTGGTTAACGACGAGCACTGGGCGGCGTTTGCCACCTCGGTCGCCAGAGAAGCGGGCTACGAAACCCATCATGCGGAGCTGCATATGGGCGGGGAAGATTTTGCGGTGTATCTGCAAAATATACCCGGCGCGTTTGTCAGCATCGGCAGCGCCAGCCCCTTTGGTTTACATCACCCGGCGTTTAACCCGGACGAAGCGTTAATTGAACCCGCTGCCGCCTATTTTGCGCAGCTGGCGGAAAAAGCGCTGCAACACGTTTAATTATAAGAGGTGAATATGTCTGCAACTCGTCAGCTGCGGCTGGGCACTATTTTGCACGGCGCATCAGGGAATATGTCTGCATGGCGACATCCGGCGGCCGTCGCCGATGCCAGCATTAATTTTGATTTTGTTAAAAAGACGGCGCTAAAAGCGGAAGAGGGCAAACTGGATTTTCTTTTTGTCGCCGACGGACTTTATATTAACGAGAAATCCATTCCGCACTTTTTAAATCGCTTTGAACCGCTGACGGTATTATCGGCGCTGGCAAGTCTTACTTCCCGACTGGGATTAGTGGGCACCTTGTCAACCTCCTACAGTGAGCCGTTTACCGTGGCGCGCCAGTTTGCCAGCCTCGATCACCTGAGCCATGGCCGCGCGGGATGGAACGTAGTGACCTCTCCGCTGGAAGGTTCAGCCAAAAACTTCTCCCGTGAGAAACACCCGGAACACGCGCTGCGCTATCGCATCGCTGATGAATATCTCGACGTGGTGAAAGGGTTATGGGACTCCTGGGAAGGCGATGCCTTTATCCGTGATAAAGCGAGCGGACGCTTTTTTGACCCGGATAAACTGCATACTCTTGATCATCACGGTGATTTCTTTCAGGTTGCCGGACCGCTGAATATTGGCCGCACGCCGCAAGGACGCCCGATTCTATTTCAGGCGGGCGCGTCGGATGACGGTAAAAAGCTGGCAGCGAAACACGCTGATGCCATATTTACCCACCACGAAACGCTAGACGAAGCGCAAGCATTTTATCGCGACGTGAAGCAACAACTGGAAAATAACGGTCGTCGCGCGTCGGATTTACATATTTTCCAGGGCGTGAGCGTGATTGTCGGCAAAGATGCTGAAGACGTGGAAAACCAGTATCAAACCACGGCGGCGCTGGTGTCCATTACCGACGCGCTGAATTACCTCGGACGTTATTTTGAACACCACGATTTTAGCCAGTATCCCCTGGACGCGCCGTTCCCGGACGTGGGCGATTTAGGTAAAAACAGCTTTCGCAGCACCACCGATGAGATCAAGCGTAATGCCGCTGAGCGCCAGTTAACGTTGCGTCAGGTAGCGCTGGAAGCAGCATCCCCGCGCCCGCGCTTTTCCGGCACGCCGGAGCAGGTGGCGGATGGCCTTCAGGCGTGGTTCGAGGGCTATGCAGCCGACGGTTTTATCATTCAGGGCGGCACGCCGGACACCTTCCCGCGCTTTGTTGACCATGTCGTGCCGGTATTACAGGCGCGCGGCCTGTTTCGTACTGACTACCCCGGCACCACGCTGCGCGACAGTCTGGGTTTAGACGAACCCACAAATCAGTTCACACAACAATAAGAGAACGCCGCTATGCAGAAAACATCGCTTATTCTGGCGCTTGCGCTGGCCATTACTCCTGCAGTCTGGGCTGAGAATGTCACTATCAATGGCACCGGCGTAAGCCTGGAAGCCAACAAAACACCAATTAACACTGCCAAAAACAGCGCGGCGGTGGCGCAGCTGCCGAAAGACTATCACTTTGCCGTCACTGGAAAATTTACCGTCGCCGTGGCAGGGCTGAACCAGCCGCCGCTGACGGTGTTTGCCGACGATAACAAAACGCTGCTTGGCAGCGAGGTGGATATTGCTCGTCTGGTGGCGGATAGCCTGGGGCTTGAGCTGAACGTGGTGCCGACCTCCTGGGAGGACTGGCCGCTCGGCGTGGCGTCCGGGAAATATGACGCGGCTATTAGCAATATTACCGTCACCAAAGCGCGTAAAGAGAAGTTTGATTTTGCCACCTACCGCAAGGATTCCCTGGGCTTCTACGTGAAATCGACCAGCCCGATAAAAACGCTTGAGAAGGCGGAAGATATCGCCGGTCTGCGCATCATCGTTGGCTCCGGCACCAATCAGGAAGCCATCCTGCTGGCGTGGAATGCTGAAAACCTGAAAAAAGGGCTTAAGCCGTTCACCCCGGTCTACACCAAAGACGATGCTGCGCAAACCCTGGCGCTGCAATCCGGGCGCGCGGACGCCTGGTTTGGCCCAAACGTTATTGGCGCGTGGAAAGCGGCGTTGAGCGGCAAAACCGGGCTGGTCGGCAGCGTCGACGGCGGCTGGCCGAAGGCGGCACACATCGCGGTAACGCTGAAAAAAGGCAGCGGCCTGGTTGAGCCGGTGCAGACTGCGCTAAACGGCGTGATTACAAACGGTGATTACGACAAAGTCCTCAACCGTTGGGGGGAAGGCGTTGAACGTATCCCGAATTCTGAAGTTAACCCGGCAGGTCTGGGCGATTAAGGGGGGATTATGCGCGAGCAATTTCGTGATGTATCGCCGGAAGATGCCGAACTTCAGCCCATCATCAAGGGGTTATTCGGCGAATACGCTGCCCGATACGGGGACTACTTTTCGAAAGACGCCGAGGTGGAATTGACCGAATGGTATCTCGCACCGCAGGGGCTGTTTATCGTGCTGGAACGCGACGGGAAAATTATCGCTACCGGGGCCTACAAACCCTTTGATGAACGCACCGCGGAGATCAAGCGCATCTGGACCGACAAAACGCTGCGCCAGCAGGGGCTGGCGGGCCGGGTAGTGCAGGAGCTGGAGCGGCGGGCGGCACTGGCGGGCTACAGTCAGATTTACCTCACCACCGGTTTTCGCCAGCCGGAAGCGGTACGGCTTTATCTTAGCCAGGGATATCAGCCGCAGTTCGATCTTCACCGCGATCCGGAAGAGTACAGCCAGCCGCCGTTCGATGGCCGGCTGCGTTTCACCAAAACGCTGATCCGCGAAGCGCTCAGCAAATCCGCATGAGGAACGACGATGAGCAACGTTGAAACCATTAAAGTGGTCCCGGCGCGCTATCCGCTGCGCACCGTTGGCGCGGTGGCCGCGCTGTTTATCCTGGCCGTGGTGATCCAGTCCGTGGCCTTTAACCCGCGCTGGGAGTGGGCGGTCTTCGCCCGCTGGTTCTTCGATCCGGTTATTCTGGAGGGCGTCGGCCAGACGCTGCTGTTGACGCTCATTGGCACCGTGCTGAGCGTATTCCTCGGCGGGATGCTGGCGCTGGCGAGACTCTCTTCCAGCTGGCTGTTGAGCAGCATGGCGTGGGCCTACATCTGGCTGTTTCGTTCGCTGCCGCTGATCGTGGTGCTGATTATTCTCTATAACTTCTCCTATCTGTACGACACCCTTTCGCTGGGCGTGCCGTTTACCGATATTCTCTGGGGGCGCTTTGAGACCATCAACGTGCTGGGGCAGTTTTCTACCGCCGTGGTGGGGCTGACGCTGGTGCAGAGCGCCTATACCGCCGAGATCGTTCGCGGAGGCTTCCTCGGGGTCGATCACGGTCAGTATGAAGCCGCCGCCGCGCTCGGCCTGCCGGCCTGGCGGCGCACCGTGCGCATTATCCTGCCGCAGGCGCTGCGCACCATACTGCCGTCCGGCTTTAACGAGATCATCAGCCTCGCCAAAGGCACGGCAATGGTATACGTCCTGGCAATGCCGGAGTTGTTCTACACCATTCAGATGATCTACAACCGCACGCAGGAGGTCATTCCGCTGCTGATGGTCGGGGCCGTCTGGTATCTGGTGATAACCACCGTCCTGTCAGCGATCCAGCATGTCGTGGAACGCGGGCTTGCCCGCAGCGAACGCCGCTCCGCCGTAAATCATCACCGCGCATCCCGCCGTACCCGTTCCGTCAACACCCCAGTACAGGAGCCCGTCCATGCAAGCCTCTCCTGAAGGACATATTTCCATCACCGGCGTCAGCAAATTCTTTGGCCGCCATAAGGCACTGGATAACGTCTCGCTTGAGATCCCGCCCGGTTCCGTCACAGTGATCCTCGGGCCGTCCGGTTCGGGCAAATCGACGCTGCTGCGCACCATTAACCACCTGGAGCGCGTCGATGAAGGCTTTATTCAGATAGACGGGGAGTACGTTGGCTATCGTCGTCAGGGCGACAAACTCTACGAGCTGAAGGAGAACGCGATACTGAAACAGCGCGTCAACGTGGGGTATGTGTTCCAGAACTTTAATCTTTTCCCGCACCTCACGGTGCTGGAAAACCTGATTGAAGCGCCCATCGCGCACAAAAAACTCAGCCGCAAAGAGGCTATCGACAGCGCATACAGCCTGCTGGACGTGGTGGGACTGCGCGACAAGGCCGATGCCTGGTCACGCCATCTCTCCGGCGGGCAACAGCAGCGGATTGCCATCGCGCGCGCGCTGGCGTTGCGCCCTCGGGTGATGCTGTTTGATGAACCAACGTCAGCGCTCGATCCGGAGCTGGTGGGTGAGGTGCTGGACGTGATCAAAAAACTCGCGCGCTCCGGTACGACGCTGGTGGTGGTGACGCACGAGATCGGGTTTGCCCGTGAAGTGGCGGATCAGGTGGTGTTTATGGTCGACGGTAAAATTGTGGAGCAGGGCAGCAGCGACGAAGTGTTAAACCATCCGTCGCACCCGCGCACCCGCCAGTTCCTGTCAAAAGTGTTGTAAGGAGAGCGAATGAAATATGGACTTCTGCTGGGGCTGATTTTCACCACGGCGGCCGATGCCAGCATTGACTTGAACGCCAACCAGCAACCGCTGCCGGTGGCGGTTGACCCGCAGGCGGTGGCGAAGATCCCGGCAACGTATTCTTTTGTTGAACCCGGCACGCTTACCGTCGCCATTTCGGCACTTAACTCGCCACCGCTGGCGCTGCTTGCCAGCGATAACCGCACGCGCATCGGCAGCGACCCGGACATCGCCCGGCTGCTGGCGGGAAGTCTGGGGTTGAAACTCAAACTGGTGCCGACGGCATGGGAGGACTGGCCGCTCGGGATTGTCTCCGGGCGCTATGACGTGGCGCTGGTGAACATTGCGGTGACCGAGCAGCGCAAAGAGAAGTTTGATTTTGCGACCTACCGCGTCGATTCCCTGGCCTTTTCGGTGAAATCCAACAGCAGCATTCAGTCTATCAAAGGCGCAGGAGATTTGTCGGGCAAGAAAGTGATCGTTGGCTCCGGCACCAATCAGGAACGCATTCTGCTCGGCTGGAACGACGAGAACAGGCGAGCCGGACGCGCACCAGCGCTGCCGCTTTATCTGACGGATGACGCCTCGGCCAATCTCTATATTCAGTCCGGCAGGGCGGACGTTTTCTTCGGGCCGCAGTCTGTCTCGGCCTATAAAGCGGCGCTCACGGGTAAAACCCGCGTTGTAGGCCTGGGCCCCAAAAAAGCTTACGTCGCCACCACCACCAAAAAAGGCAACGGGCTGGTATATGCCCTGCAGGCCGCGCTGGATGGGGCAATTACGCGAGGGGAATATCAGAAGGTGCTGGCACGCTGGGGTGAGGAGGGCGAAGCGGTGGACCATTCACAGGTCAATCCGCCAGGGATAACCTACTGAGCATGCTCTACACTTAGGGTTTTGAACCCTGAGGGGGCAACATGATCACGCTTTATGGTGTACCCGGCTGGGGGTCGGCGATCGGTGAAATCATGCTGACGCTGGCCGACATTCCCTACCAATTGATCAACGTGGACGGATTCGATCGGCCCGGCCCACAGCGCGACCTGCTGCAAAAGCGTAACCCGCTGTGCCAGGTCCCGACGCTGGAGCTGGAAAATGGCACGATCCTGACCGAAACGGCGGCGATAGCGCTGATGGTGCTCGACAAATGCCCCGATCTTGCGCCACCCGTCGGGCACGCCGATCGCCCGCAGTTTCAGCGTCTGCTGATCTGGCTGGTCGCCAATGTCTATCCCACTTTTACCTTTGCCGATTATCCTGAACGCTGGGCGCCGGACGCCCCTGAACAGCTGAAGGACAATTGTATCGCGTACCGCAAAACGCTGTACGCGTGGCTGGATAATCACCTGAAAGCCACGCCGTATGCCTTTGGCGAGCAGCTGACCCTGATTGACGCCTATATTGTGGTGATGCGCACCTGGGGGCCGCGTCATGACTGGTTTGCAGCCAATACGCCAAAGATCACGGCCATTGCTGACGCGATGTGTCAGCGTCCTGAACTGCACAAGGTGTTAAAGGCTAATGAAATTATCTGATAACGTGGAATACTCACTCACAACAGGAAGTCAGCCCATGCCACACGTTGATATTAAATGTTTTCCCCGCGAGCTAAATGACGAGCAAAAAACCGCGCTGGCAGCGGATATTGCCGACGTGATTATTCGCCATCTGAACAGCAAAGACGGCTCTATATCGGTTGCGCTTAATCAGGTGCAGCAGGATGACTGGAAGGCGCAGGTCTGGGATACCGAGATTGGCCCGAAGCTGGATGAACTGATTAAAAAACCGGGCTACTCGATGTAATTATTTTGCCGGGCAGTGGTGGGATCCCGCCCGGCAATATTCATTAACGCTGTCGTCCGGTTTGTCCGAAACGGCAAGTCACTGGAAAATAAAAGCAAGCAACGGGTGGCGTAAACGTGTATGGTGGCAGTCCCTTAAATCAGGAGATGCCTATGTCTGGACGTAAAAACACGCTAGCTCGTCGTAATTATTTAGTTAAATGCCCATGCCCAAATTGTTCAAAAGATTCTGAACACAGCTTTAGCCGAGTACAAAAAGGTGCCCAACTTGTTTGCCCGCACTGCAGCACGTTATTTAAATCAACGCAGCGACTCTAAACGCCCGCACCTGCCAGATGATCAGCAACGACAGTAAAGCCTGACTCATTTGGCAACGTAATTTCCCCACACGGTAGTTCTGCAAAACGTCTGTTTTGGCTTTCGACATTGCTGATAAAATAATAACGTCAGTTTTTCTTCAGCAATATCGCCATCAGCCCTGGAAAACGGGCGTCAAGATCCTCTCGTCGCAGTGAAATCATATTTTCTCGTCCCTGTGCCCGCTGCCAGATAACGCCGCTATCGCGTAATACGCGCCAGTGGTGGGTCATGGTGGATTTCACCACATCCGCCGGGCGCAGCGCGTTACAGCTCAGTTCGCTGCCGTCGGCGAGGCGGCGAACGATCGCCAGGCGTAGCGGATTGCCAAGGGCGAAGAGCACATTTTCCAGCTGTATTTGTTCAGGTTCCGGGTGGTTTGGGATCATCGTTTTCCTGCATCTGATGTCAGATTGAGCTATATGAACAATAGGTGAACCGTTAAAAAATAGTTCGATAATACTCGTACAATAGGACTATTATAACAAACGAAATTACCTACGACCATCCTGGTCGTCTCATAAACGTCTTAATGACTAAGGATTTATCATGCCCCGACCCATCCCTTTCGAACGTTATCGCAACATCGGTATCTCCGCGCATATCGATGCCGGCAAAACGACCACCACCGAGCGCATCCTGTTTTACACGGGGATGAGCCACAAGCTGGGCGAAGTACACGATGGCGCGGCAACAACCGACTGGATGGCGCAGGAGCAGGAACGCGGGATAACCATTACCTCCGCAGCCGTGAGCTGCTTCTGGCCGGGTATGGACCGTGGGTTTGAACCGCACCGGATCAACATCATCGACACCCCCGGGCACGTTGACTTCACCATTGAGGTTGAGCGTTCCATGCGCGTGCTCGACGGCGCGGTGATGGTGTATGACTCGGTGGGCGGCGTGCAGCCGCAGTCGGAAACCGTCTGGCGTCAGGCCAACAAATATCACGTTCCGCGCCTGGCGTTCGTCAATAAGATGGATCGCCCGGGGGCCGATTTCTTCCGCGTGGTGCGAATGATGCAGGAGCGCCTGAAGGCCAACCCGGTGCCGATCGTTATTCCGGTGGGTGCCGAGGAGCATTTCAGCGGCGTGGTCGATCTCATCAAGATGCGTACCATCGTGTGGGACGATGCCACCCAGGGGATGGCATTTAGCTACGCGCCCGTTCCTGACGATCTACTCAACACCGCGAAGACGTGGCGGGATAACATGGTCTCTGCGGCGGCGGAAGCGAACGACGCGCTGATGGATAAGTACCTCGAAACGGGCGATCTGGACGAAGCTGACATTATCCGGGGGCTGCGTAACCGGACGATTGCCGGTGAAATCCAGCCGATGCTGTGCGGCAGCGCCTTTAAAAATAAAGGGGTGCAGCGCATGCTGGACGCGGTGATCGAACTGATGCCGTCTCCGCTGGACGTGCCCGCCATCGATGGTATTGATGAAAAAGGGCAGCACGCCGAGCGTCATCCGAGCGATGAAGAACCGTTCTCAGCGCTGGCGTTCAAGCTGATGAGTGACCCGTACGTGGGCCAGCTGACCTTTATACGCGTTTACTCCGGTGTGCTGAGAAAAGGCGACGCGGTGTATAACCCGGTTAAAGGTAAAAAAGAGCGCATCGGGCGTATTGTGCTGATGCATGCCAACGACCGTCATGAAGTGGACGAACTGCGTACCGGGGATATTGCCGCCTGCGTGGGGCTAAAAGATGTCACCACGGGTGACACTCTGACCGATCCCGATGCGGTGATCACCCTTGAGCGGATGGAGTTCCCGGACCCGGTGATTTCGCTGGCGATCGAGCCGAAGACCAAGGCCGATCAGGAAAAAATGGGGCTGGCGCTGCAGCGTCTGGCTGCGGAAGACCCCTCGTTCCGCCTGCACACGGACGAAGAGTCCGGGCAGACGATTATTTCCGGGATGGGCGAGCTGCATCTGGAGATTATCGTTGACCGCATGAAGCGCGAGTTTGGCGTAGAAGCCAACATCGGGCGTCCGCAGGTCACCTACCGTGAGACTCTGCGTAAAGCGGTGAAGGATATTGAAGGTAAGTTTGTCCGGCAGTCCGGCGGGAAAGGGCAGTATGGCCATGTTGTGCTGAGCCTTGAGCCGTCTGAACCCGGAAGTGGTTTCACCTTTGAAGATGCCACCAAGGGCGGCGTGGTGCCACGTGAGTACATCCCTTCTGTTGAAAAAGGGCTGCGTGAAGCCATGAACAGCGGCGTGCTGGCCGGTTATCCGGTTGTCGACGTGAAGGCGACCCTGACGTTTGGTTCGTATCACGACGTGGACTCCTCGGAGATGGCGTTCCGCATGGCGGCGATCCTCGGGTTCAAAGAGGGCGCACGCAGGGCGGACCCGGCTATTCTTGAGCCGGTGATGCATGTCGAGGTGGAAACGCCGGAAGAGTACGCCGGAAATATCATGGGCGATCTCTCGTCTCGTCGCGGTATGGTGCAGGGAATGGCCGAGCAGTACGGCAGCCAAATCATTCGTGCTGATGTGCCGCTGGCAGAGATGTTTGGCTACGCCACCACGCTGCGTTCGATGTCCCAGGGACGCGCGACCTATACGATGGAATTCGACCATTTCGCCGAAGCGCCGCGAAATGTAGCGGATGAAATCATTGCACGGCGTGCGAAGAGTTAGGTCATTGCATGGTAGCCTTGAGGCTACCATGCGTTTTTTCTTGCCAGGATGGGTTCGACGCATCGTATTACTTAATCAGGGTTGCCGATCGGACTTTCCATTTCCCATTTTCCTGAACGAGACAATCTGCGACAACGTGATTCTGTTTCTTGCCAAATGCGACATACACGTTTGTGCACACAGCATCAAAATCAGAATACAGGACCTTTATCTGATCCCAGTCCTCATCCCAGTCCTGCGATTTAAGGAACATATCCGCATCGGGCATGTCTTTTTCGTTACTGTCTCCTGAATACAATTCTTTAATGGCTGCAATAGTCCCGGACGCAACGTAATCATGCAGACTATCTGGATCAAGGACGGGTGGGTTATTCAGGTTCATCTGCGCGATATACCACTGATTAAATTTGAGCGCCGTCACGTCGGGTTGGTAGAGAGTCTCTGCGAAAGACAACGGGGACAACAGGATAAGAAAAAGTAAGCCTGTTTTCATTAGTCATGCCTGAAGAGTTCGTAATGGGGCTGGATGGTTCGGTAACTTTGTCCCGTAATGAGCGTGCTCTTAGATTGGGCGTGTGATTTCGCATATGAGATTGCGCCATCTTTATTCCATGACATCGATATTTCCTTATTGAGAGGCTGTTATAACAACAGCCCCGGAAATATCCTCTGTTTTAAACTCTGTCGGTAAACATAAAATGCCATAGAAAATAGTTATATTTCAGGCTGATATATTCCACGCGCTCACTCCGGTGCCTTCACCATTTTACCGCTCGCCACGAAGGTTCCGGCCCCCAGATGGTGCAGGGTATTCAGCTTATCCCCGTCAAATTGCCAGCGCCCGGCGACAAAGGCGCGTGCATCCGCTGCAGCGGATACCACCTCGCCGAACAGCGTGTCATATTTCTCGGCTGCGGCGGTGGCGGGCAATAACCGGCACTCCATCCACGCCAGGCATTTTTCTTCTATTACCGGCAGGCCCAGCACCGGGCCGTTGATGACCGGAATGCCGTAGCAGTTGAACTTGTCTTCGTCGCGTCCGCTGACGCTGCCCACGGCCCAGGTCCAGTTGGCGGCCGCCACGCCCGGAATGACGATGCCGAATGTCCCGCTGCGCTCAATCAGCTCCCGTGACCAGGCGCTTTTGTCGACAACAATCGCGATGCGGGGCGGATCAAATTCGACAGGCATCGACCAGGCGGCGGCCATAACGTTGCGGCGGTCAATGGTTTCATCGCGGCTGGTAATCAGTACGGTAGGACCGTGGTTCAGCAGGCGGCTGGCGTGTTTTAACTCGACGGGGCGAAACGGGCTCATGGGATTTCCTCTGCGCAGGCTTTCCGGCATTAAACGACTGAAAGGTGGTCGAAATCAAGCCGCAACGCCACCGTCATGCGTTCGTCATACTCGTACCCTACAGTGGCGGCCAGTAAATCCCAAAGAGGATCACACTATGCTCACCTCCATCACGCTCAACCGCGTCTCGTACGCGTTTGGTGCGCACACCGTTTTGAATCAAATCGATCTGCATATCGAGGCTGGCAGCGTCGTTGCGCTACTGGGGCCATCAGGCTGCGGAAAAAGCACGTTACTCCGGCTGCTGGCGGGATTAACCCAGCCTGCTGGCGGCGATATCCATTTTGGCGATCGTCAGGTTGCGAAAGCGGGCTGGTCGCTGCCGCCCGAGGCGCGGGATATCGGCATGGTTTTCCAGGATTATGCCCTGTGGCCGCACATGTCGGTGGCGCAGAACGTCGCGTTCCCGTTAAAAATGCGCCATGTCTCGCGTCAGGAACGTGAGGATCGCGTCGCGCAGGCGCTCTCCCGCGTCGGGTTAGCGGCCTTTGCTGACCGCAAACCTGCCGGGCTATCGGGCGGGCAGCAGCAGCGCGTGGCGCTGGCCCGGGCGATAGTCGCTGAACCTCGCGTCCTGCTCTTTGACGAGCCGCTCTCTAACCTCGACAGCGAACTGCGTGGATCGTTGTGTCAGGAGATGGCCACGCTGCTGCGCCAGCTCGGGACCACCGCCGTGTATGTCACTCACGACCGCCGGGAGGCTGAAATTCTCGCCGATCGCATCGTGCATCTATCTGCTGGCAGCGTGGCTGCCGATCGTTTGATTTCAACCTCAGGGGAGTTTGCATGAAAGCCACCATGTCTGTGAAAAAAGGAGTCCTGCTCGCAATGGCGCTATCTACTGTCACGTTTTCCAGCGCCCATGCGCTGACGGTCTACACCGCGGGGCCGGGTTCCCTCGCGAAAAATCTGGCTAACGGGTTTGAACAGAAAACCGGGGTGAAAGTCGATATCTTCCAGGCGACCACCGGAAAAGTCATGGCGCGCCTGGAGGCAGAGCAGGCCAACCCGCAGGCGGATATCCTGATCTCCGCCTCCTGGGACACGGCGGAAGACCTCCACGACCGCGGCTGGCTGCTGCCTTATCAAAGCGTCAATGCGCAACACGTTCCGGCGGATCTGAAATCGGCGGATTACGTGGCGCAGGGCGTCTCGGCGTTAGGGATTGTCTGGAATACTAAAAGCGGTACGCCGGAGCCGAAGGAGTGGCGGGATCTCACCACCGACGCCTTCAGGGACAAGGTCACCACCCCGGACCCGGCGCTCTCCGGCGCGTCGCTGGATTTGCTGATCGGGCTACAAAACGGCATGGGCGACAATGCCTGGGCGCTGTTCGATGCGCTGAAAAAGAACGGCATGGTAGTCAGCGGCCCGAACGCGCAGGCGGTAACGCCCGTGATGCAGGGGGCAAAAGCGGCGGTGTTTGGTGCGGTGGATTATGTCTCCTATGGCAACATCAGCCAGGGGGAGTCGCTTAAGGTGATCTTCCCGGCCAGCGGCACAGTGATTGCGCCGCGTCCGATGATGATCCTTAAATCGACCCGGCACGCCGACGAGGCTAAGGCTTTTGTCGATTACGTCCTCTCCCCGGAAGGCCAGGCGATGGTCGCCGATGCGTGGCTGATGCCCGCGCGCGAAGACGTCAAGGCGAAACGTCCGCTATTGAACGAGCTGACGGTGCTGCCCACGAAAAGCGAGTCCTCGGGCTCACGAAGCGACATCCTCAAGCGCTTTACGACGCTGTTCTCTCTGTAATGCAAGTGACGGGGGCAACCCCGTCTTCAGGAAGCTCCTGTGAATCAACGAATGTTATCGGCCATGACGCTGACGCTGCTGGTTGTCCTCGTGGCGTCTCCGCTGTTGTTCATCGCCTTGCAGGCGATATTTCCTCACTTCAGCGCTGGCAATTTCAGCGGCGCGTTTAGCGGTGTACAGGCGCTGCTGGCAGAGCCGCAGTTGCCCCGCATGTTGGGCGGAACGCTGCAGGTCGGGTTAGGCGTTGCGCTGGTCAGCGCGCTGATCGGCTTTCCGCTGGGCGTGGCGCGGGGGGTGTTCAACCTGCCGTGGCCGCGTCTGTGGGATCTGCTTTTCCTGATCCCGTTTTTGACGCCGCCCTATATCGCGGCTCTCTCATGGATGCTGGTGCTGCAAACCAACGGATATCTGCAACAGATGACCGGGATAAACCTCAACGATCTGCTGTTCAGCAAAACCGGGATCGTGCTGGTGATGGCGCTGAATATTTTCCCGGTGGTCTATTTTGCCGTATCGCGTAGCCTGCTGGCGAGCGGTCAGCGACTGGCGCAGGTTGCCCGGGTGCACGGCGCAAGCGCGGGCAGGGCGTTCTGGCACATCACGCTGCCAATGCTCTCCCCGTCGCTGGCGGCGGGAATGCTGCTGGCGTTTACCCTCGCAATTGAGGAGTTTGGCGTTCCGGCGGCGCTGGGGGCGCGAGCGGGCGTGCTGATGTTAACCACCGATATCGAGAAGAAGCTGGCCGACTGGCCGGTGGATCTGTCCGGGGCGGCGATGCTCTCGGTAGTGCTTGTGGTCATTGCCCTTGGTGCCTGGGCGATGCAGAAAAAACTGACCGGACAACATGACGTCACCAGCATAACCGGCAAGCCGACCGAAAACAGTGGGGCAAACGCCGGTCTCTACACGCTGCCGATGGTTGTGCTGATGATGGTGGTGAGTGCGGTCGCGGTGCTGTTACCCGGCGTATCGATGGCGCTCTCCGGCGTGCTCGGTACATTATCTGGAGGTGTGACGCTTGATAATGTGACAACGTCACATTATGCGGCACTGTTCAGCCAGCAGGGAGAGGCTTTGCCGGCGCTGGGAACCAGCCTGTCGCTGGCGCTCGGGACGGCGTGCATTACCGGGCTGCTGGGGCTGTTGGCATCGTGGCTGGTGGTAATGCAAAAGATAAAAGGGCGCGCAATGCTTGATGCGCTCTCGCTGATGCCCGCCGCGCTGCCCGGCATTGTCGTGGGCGTCGGTTTGATTCTGCTCTGGAACCGGTCCTTTTGGCCGGTCTCGCCGTATAACAGCTGGGCGATTTTGCTGCTGTCGTATTGCTGCCTGTTGCTGCCGTGGCCCGTGCGCTACGTTGGCAGCGCGCTGCGTCAATTGGGCGGGAGTCTGGAGCCTGCGGCGCGGGTTCACGGGGCCTCGGCGTTTCAGGCACTGCGCTATATCGTGATGCCGCTCGTCTCTCCCGCGCTGCTGGCGGCGATGCTGATGGTGTTTGCGATTGCCTCGCGTGAGCTGGTGACATCACTACTGCTTGCCCCGGCGGGCACACAGACGGTCTCGGTGTTTATCTGGCGGCAGTTCGAGCAAGGCTCCGTAGGGCAAGGCATGGCAATGGCGACGCTGACGCTGGTGACGGGGCTTCTCCTGATGCTCAGCGCGCTGGCTATTATGCAGCGCGCTAAGCAGCGCTAAAAAGCACATTTGCGCATATGGGGCGGGTAAAATAGTTTATAAACAAGGAATATCACATCAAGGAAGCCAACCATGCCCCCATTTCTGAGTGCTTATTTTGCCCGCACGGGCTGGCAACAGCCCGCGCAGGTTGATAACGACACCCTTCGTGCGCTGCATTTACATCACAACTGCGCGATCCCGTTTGAGAATATCGATGTGGTATTGCCGCGTGAGATCCATCTTGACGATCAAAGCCTGGTCGACAAGCTGGTCACCGCGCGCCGCGGCGGTTACTGCTTTGAGCAAAATGGCCTGTTCGAGCGCGTATTGCGCGAAGTGGGGTTTACGGTGCGTAGCGTGCTGGGGCGGGTGGTGCTGGCGAATCCGCCGCAGATGCCGCCGCGTACCCACCGTTTATTGCTGGTCGAGTTGAACGGCGAACGCTGGATAGCGGATGTCGGGTTTGGCGGACAAACGCTCACGGCACCCATGCGCTTACTCGCCAACGAGGAGCAGAGTACGCCGCACGGCCTGTACCGCCTGCTAAGCGAAGGTAACGACTGGGTGCTTCAGTTCCGCCATCATGACCACTGGCAATCGATGTACCACTTTGACCTGGCGACGCAGTACTTTAACGATTACGTGATGGGTAACTTCTGGTCCGCGCACTGGCCGCAATCGCACTTCCGTCATCATCTGTTGATGTGTCGCCATCTCCCGGACGGCGGCAAGCTGACGCTGACTAATTTTAACTTCACGCACTGGCACAACGGCCATGTGGAGGAGCAGATCCATTTGCCGGACGCGCAGGCGCTTTATCAGCTGATGCAGTCACGGTTTGGTCTCGGGGTTGACGATCCGAAGCACGGCTTTACACTAGCAGAATTGTCTGCGGTGATGGCGGGGTTTGATACGCATCCGCAGGCAGGAAAATAGCCCGGTGGCGGCTACGCCTTACCGGGCCTACAAAGGCTCGAACGTAGGTCGGGTAAGGCGTAGCCGCCACCCGACAATGTCAAAGGCGTACTGATATGGAAATCTTGATTCGGAATAAATTCAGTTCAGTGGGGATGTTGCTCGGCGTTATTGCACTGCTTCTCTCAGTAGTTCAGTTCACCCTCGGTCCGTTTTCCACGAAGTCGACAGCGCTTGAAGTTGTTGTGGCTGAAAAGGTTACGGCGGTAAAAAAAGGAATAATGGCTGGTCTAAAAGGAGAGCAGCCGACCGTTGAGACGAAAAAGAAACCGGTAGATATTGACCGGTTACTGATCGCTAGCGGAATACTGTTATCTGTCATGGCTCTTGGACTTGCTTTCATTAGTGGCCTTCGTAAAGAGAACAAATGGACCGTGAGTGGGGCACTCTTTTTTTCCGGGGCCACGATCGCTTTTCATGCGGCGTTACTGGCTTTTGGTCTCATCGTGGCGGTTTTAGTTCTGATGTTAGTTGTTTCAATCATAAGCGGAAGCACGCCGTTCTGACCTGATAGCCCGGGGGCGGCTACGCCTTACCGGGCCTACAAGGGTTCGAACGTAGGTCGGGTAAGGCGTAGCCGCCACCCGACACACTTAGCGGCGCGAGCGCACCACCTGGTAGCGACGGGTGAAATACTCGAACGGCGCGCTCCAGACGTGCACCAGACGGGTGAATGGGAAGATCAGGAAGATGGTCATGCCCAGCACGAGGTGGATGCGGAAAATGGGCGCAACGCCGCTCAGCATTTCCGACGATCCGCCTTTGAAGGTTACAATTCCCTGCGCCCATCCCACCAGTTTCATCATCTCGCTGCCGTCTGGATACTGCGCCGAGAACGGAATCGTCGTCAGCCCGAGAATGCACTGAATCAACAGGATACTCATGATAATGATATCCGGCGTGGTCGAGGTGGCGCGCACGCGCTGGTTAAACAGCCGGCGGATCAGCAGCATGGAGCCGCCGATCAGCGTCAGCACGCCGCAAATCCCCCCGGCGATCATCGCCAGCTGCTGCTTAACGGCCACCGGCAAAAACCAGGCGTACATCCAGTGCGGGGTTAACATCCCGAACAGATGCCCGAAGAAAATCCCGAGGATACCGATGTGAAACAGGTTCGACGCCCAGTTCATGCCGCGCTTGCTGAGCAACTGGCTCGACGAGGCGCGCCAGGTGTACTGTCCGTAGTCGTAGCGCAACCAGCTGCCAATGAAAAAGACGGTGGCGCAGATGTAGGGGTAAATGTCATAGAAAAACACGTTGAGGTAGTGCGTCATTTTGGGCCTCCGGCGCCGACGTCCACATACTGCGGTGCAACGTCCTGGCTAAAGCGTCGTTGATATTGCTGCATCGGCGAACTGTCGCACGATGTGGCGTTGTCCTCGATAAACTTCACCTGTTCCTCTTCCCAGACGGCGTCCAGCGCCTGGCGGGTATCATCCCTTTTTTCACCGGAAACCTGCTGCGCCACGCTGTCGCTGGAGAGACGACTGTCGGCAAAACGCAGTAGCGCATCAAACAGCTGATAATGCGCTACGCCGCGCTGCTTCAGGCGTCCGCCAATCAGCGCCAGGATCGGCGCGACGTTTTGCAACCCTTCGCGTGCCTCCGCGTCGCTGACAATGCTGAGATACTCCAGATAGAGCGGCAGATAGTCCGGCAGCTCGCGGCAGTCCAGCTCAAGCCCGGCTTTCTCATACTGGCCCATCAGATCGACCATCGCCTGCCCGCGATCGCGGGACTCGGCGTGCACATGTTCGAACAGCAGCAGCGAGGTGGCGCGACCCCGCTCAAACACCTCACACCACTCGGCCTGCTTATCCAGCAGAGTAGCCCCAAGGTGCTGCCGGGCAAACGGCAGCAGCGCGGGGGCATCCTGTTCGATAAGGGAAAGCGCCTCCTCGCGGCTTTCCCACAGCACCTCATCGGGATACTCAATCAGTAGCGCGATGATTTTCAGGATCTGCATTATTCTCCCTCCCCGTGTTCGCGCACCTCGGTGATGTTGATGGCATCAATGCGGCTGCTGTTGAAGAGGTTGAATTTGGTGTCGGAGCCGTGGCAGCCGTCGCCAAAGGTAAATCCGCAGCCGTTTTTCTCCGGGAAGGCGTCACGCGCCATTTCGCGGTGGCTGGTCGGGATCACAAAGCGGTCTTCGTAGTTGGCAATAGCCAGATAGCGGTACATCTCCTCAACCTGCGCTTCGGTCAGCCCCACCTCTTCAATGGCGCGGGTATCGGTCACGCCTTCCACGGTCTGGGAGCGTTTATAGTGACGCATTGCCATCATGCGCTTCAGGGCGCGCAGTACGGGAGCCGGGTCACCGGCGCTCAGCATGTTTGCCAGGTACTGCACCGGAATGCGCAGGCTTTCCACCGCCGGCAGAACGCCGTCGCTTTGCGGCAGACCGCCCGCATCGGCATAAGACTGAATAGGTGACAGCGGCGGAACGTACCAGACCATCGGCAGGGTACGGTATTCCGGGTGCAGCGGCAGGGCCAGCTTCCAGTCCATCGCCAGTTTGTAGACCGGCGAACGCTGCGCGGCGTCGATTGTGTTTTGAGGAATACCCTGTTTCAGCGCTTCTTCAATGATCGCCGGGTCGTGCGGGTCAAGGAAAACATCGCACTGACGCTCGTACAGATCGGTTTCGTGCTCGGTGCTGGCCGCTTCTTCAATCCGATCCGCGTCGTACAGTAGCACGCCAAGATAGCGGATTCGTCCCACGCAGGTTTCCGAACAGACCGTTGGCTGGCCGGACTCAATGCGCGGATAGCAGAAGATGCATTTCTCGGACTTACCGCTTTTCCAGTTGAAATAGATTTTCTTGTACGGGCAGCCGCTGATGCACAGACGCCAGCCGCGGCATTTGTCCTGGTCGATCAGGACAATCCCGTCTTCCTCACGTTTGTAGATCGCGCCGCTTGGGCAGGTGGCCGCACAGCTTGGGTTCAGGCAGTGCTCGCACAGGCGCGGGAGGTACATCATGAAGGTGTTTTCAAACTGGCCGTACATCTCTTTCTGGATCTTCTGGAAGTTGCGGTCGCGAGCGCGCTTCTCGAACTCGCCGCCGAGCAGTTCTTCCCAGTTTGGCCCCCAGACGATTTTATCCATTCGCTTGCCGTCGATAAGCGAGCGAGGGCGCGCAGTAGGGAGGTGATCGCCCTCCGGCGCGCGGTGCAGATCCTGATAATCAAAAGTGAACGGTTCATAATAATCATCAATCTGCGGCATGACCGGGTTCGAAAAGATTTTCGACAGGACGCCGAGCTTGCTGCCGAGGCGCGGGGTCAGCTTGCCGTGAATGCCGCGGATCCAGCCGCCTTGCCACTCGTCCTGGTCTTCCCAGTTTTTCGGGTAACCTATACCCGGTTTGGTTTCAACGTTGTTAAACCACGCATATTCCATCCCTTCGCGCCCGGTCCAGACGTTTTTGCAGGTGACCGAGCAGGTGTGACAGCCGATGCACTTATCGAGATTCAGTACCATTCCAACCTGTGAGCGTATTTTCATTTTTTCGCCTCCTGAACCTGATCCCGACCTTCGCCGTCCAGCCAGTTAATGTTTTTCATTTTGCGGATCATGATGAACTCGTCGCGGTTGGAGCCAACGGTTCCGTAATAGTTAAAGCCGTAGGCCAGCTGCGCGTATCCGCCAATCATGTGCGTCGGTTTTGGACAGATGCGCGTCACCGAGTTGTGGATCCCGCCGCGCCGCCCGGTCACTTCAGAGCCTGGAATGTTCAGGATGCGCTCCTGGGCGTGGTACATCATGGTCATGCCCGGCGGCACGCGCTGGCTGACCACCGCTCGGGCGGTTAACGCGCCGTTGGCGTTGAAGGCTTCGATCCAGTCGTTATCCTCAATGCCCAGTTCACGGGCGTCGGTTTCGCTTATCCAGACAATCGGGCCACCGCGAGACAGCGTCTGCATCAGCAGGTTTTCACTGTAGGTGGAGTGAATGCCCCATTTCTGGTGCGGCGTCAGGAAGTTCAGCGCTTTCTCCGGGAAGCCGTTCGGCGGGATTTCGCGCATGTGGGTGACGCTGCGGGTGTCTATCGGCGGGCGATAGGCCACCAGGCTTTCACCAAAGGCGCGCATCCAGACATGGTCCTGATACAGCTGTTGACGGCCAGACAGCGTGCGCCACGGGATCAGCTCGTGAACGTTGGTGTACCCGGCGTTATAGGAGACGTGTTCGCTCTCAAGCCCGGACCAGGTTGGGCTGGAGATGATTTTGCGCGGCTGAGCCTGAATATCGCGGAAGCGAATCTTCTCGTCTTCTTTGTTCAACGCCAGATGAGTGTGGTCGCGTCCGGTCATCTCCCCGAGCGCTTCCCAGGCTTTCACCGCCACCTGACCGTTAGTTTCCGGGGCGAGGGCGAGGATCACTTCCGAGGCGTCAATTGCCGTTTCAATACGTGGGCGGCCTTTGGCCGGGCCGTCGAGCTTGACGTAGTTGAGCTTGCCAAGGAATTCGACCTCCTTCTGGGTATTCCACGAGATGCCTTTCCCGCCGTTGCCGAGTTTATCCAGTAGCGGACCGAGGGCGGTAAAGCGCTCGTAGGTTTCCGGATAGTTACGTTCGACAACGGCGATGCCCGGCGCGGTTTTACCCGGGATCAGATCGCATTCACCCTTGCGCCAGTCCTGAATATCAAACGGCTGCGACAGCTCGCCGGGGGAGTCGTGCTGCAAAGGCTGCAACACCACGTCGGTTTCGGTACCCAGATGGCCGACGCAGACCTCCGAGAACACTTTGGCAATGCCTTTGTAGATCTCCCAGTCGCTGCGTGATTCCCAGGCAGGGTCAACGGCGGCGGAGAGCGGGTGAATAAACGGATGCATATCCGAGGTATTCATGTCGTCTTTTTCATACCAGGTGGCGGTCGGCAGGACGATATCGGAGAAGAGGCAGGTGCTGGACATACGGAAATCGAGCGTGACCAGCAGATCCAGCTTCCCTTCGATGGCAGCGGTTTGCCACTCCACCTCTTCCGGCTTCACATCGTCGGTCGAGCCTAAATCTTCCCCCTGAATGCCGCTTTCGGTACCCAGCAGGTACTTGAGCATGTACTCGTGGCCCTTACCGGACGAGCCGAGGAGGTTCGAGCGCCAGACGAACAGGTTACGCGGATGGTTTTTGCCGTTGTCGGGCTGTTCGCAGGCGAGGCGGACGTCGCCCGATTTCAGCCCCTGAACGGTATACTCCTGCGGCGTCATTCCGGCCGCGTCGGCGCGGGCCTTGATGTGTAGCGGGTTGAGGTTCAGCTGCGGCGACGACGGAAGCCAGCCCATGCGCTCGGCGCGGACGTTGAAGTCAATCAGGTGGCCGGTGAATTTGGTGGCGTCCGCCAGCGGCGAGAGCAACTCCTGCGCGGTCAGCTTTTCGTAACGCCACTGGCTGGCATGGTTGTAGAAGAACGAGGTGCTGTTCATCTGGCGCGGCGGGCGGTTCCAGTCCAGCGCGAAGGCGAGGGGGAGCCAGCCGGTCTGCGGCCGCAGTTTTTCCTGGCCGACATAGTGCGACCAGCCGCCGCCGCTTTGCCCGACGCAACCGCAAAAGACCAGCATGTTGATCATCCCGCGGTAGTTCATGTCCATGTGGTACCAGTGGTTCACACCGGCCCCAAGGATGATCATCGAGCGTCCGTGAGTTTTGTGCGCCGTGTCGGCAAACTCGCGGGCGATTTTTTCAATCAGCCAGGCGGGTACGCCGGTAATTTGCTCGCCCCATGCCGGGGTATAGGCTTTGATGTCGGCGTAATTTACCGCCGCGTTGCTGTCCTCCAGACCGCGATCGAGGCCGTAGTTCGCCAGCACGAGATCGTACACGCTGACGACGCGTTTCTGGCTGCCGTCAGCAAGCGTCAGGGTTTTGCTCGGCACGCGGCGCAAGAGCACCGGCTCCTGCTTCACGCTGCGAAAGTGCGGGTTTTCATTGCCGCCGAAATAGGGGAAGGCTACGTCCGCAATGCTGTCATGGCTGTCGAGCAGAGAGAGCGTCAGCTCGGTCTCCTGACCGGCAGACAGCGACTCAAGGTTCCATTTGCCTTTTTCACCCCAGCGGAAACCGATCGATCCGTTCGGTACAACCAGATCCCCGGCGGCGTCAAAGGCGATGGTTTTCCACTCGGGGTTATTGGCTTCACCCAGGCCGTCGGCCAGGTCGGAGGCGCGAAGCATTCTGCCCGGCACCACGCGGCCATCTGCCTGCTCGTCCAGCAGCACCAGCATCGGCATGTCGGTGTAGCGACGGCAGTAGTTGAGGAAGTAGTCGCTCGGGTTATCGAGGTGAAACTCTTTGAGGATCACGTGGCCCATCGCCATGGCGAGCGCGCTGTCGGTGCCCTGTTTCGGGGCCAGCCACTGATCGCTGAGCTTCGCCACCTCGGAGAAGTCCGGCGTGATGGCGACGGTTTTAGTGCCCTTGTAGCGCACTTCGGTAAAGAAGTGGGCATCCGGGGTGCGCGTCTGCGGCACGTTGGAGCCCCAGGCGATGATGTAGCTGGAGTTGTACCAGTCGGCGGATTCCGGCACGTCGGTCTGCTCGCCCCAGGTCATCGGCGAGGCGGGCGGTAAATCGCAGTACCAGTCATAAAAACTCAGGCAGGTGCCGCCCAGCAGGGAGAGGTAGCGCGTCCCCGCCGCGTAAGAGACCATCGACATCGCCGGGATCGGCGAGAAGCCCGCTACGCGATCGGGGCCGTAATTTTTGATGGTCCAGACGTTGGCGGCAGCAATCAGCTGGTTCAGCTCTTTCCAGTTCGAGCGGATAAACCCGCCGCGTCCGCGCGCCTGGCGGTAGCTCTGCGCTTTCTGCGGATCGCTCTGGATGGCATCCCAGGCGAGCACCGGGTCGATATGCTGGGCGAGCGCCTCGCGCCACAGCTCAATCAGTTTGCGGCGCACCAGCGGATACTTCAGGCGGTTAGCGCTGTAGAGATACCAGGAGTAGCTTGCGCCACGCGGGCAGCCGCGCGGCTCATGATTAGGCAGGTCGGGGCGGGTGCGGGGGTAGTCGGTTTGCTGCGTCTCCCAGGTCACCAGGCCGTTTTTCACGTAAATCTTCCAGCTACAGGAGCCGGTACAGTTCACGCCGTGGGTGGATCGCACGATTTTATCGAACTGCCAGCGCTGGCGATAGCTGTCCTCCCAGTCGCGGTTGGTGTGATACACCTGACCGTGACCATCGGCGAAACTGTCGCCTTTGGTTTTGAAGTAACGGAAGCGATCCAACAGTTTACTCATGACATTTCTCCTGCTCCGATAACATTGCCGGACAGCACTGCACCGCCCTCCGGCAAAAGACTATTTTGTTATTTTTGTGAGGATTTACGGCCATAAACCAGCCAGGTGACAAAGACACAAACGATGTAAAACACGAGGAACACTTTCATGGCGCCCACTGGCGAACCGGTCATCGCCAGCGAGGTACCGAAGGCCTTGGGAATGAAGAACCCGCCCACCGCGCCAATCGCGGAGATAAAGCCCAGCGCCGCGGCCGTTTCGGTTACCGCTTCGTGCTGCGCCTGTTCGTCCGTTCCGCCTTCCTGCTTAACGCGGTTTAGGGTGATTTGGCGGAAAATAACCGCAATCATCTGGAACGTCGAGCCGCTGCCGAGGCCTGCGGTGAGGAACAGCCCCATAAAGACCAGGTAGAACGCGATGAAGCTGCCGGACCCGCTACCGGGCAGCGTCAGGAAGATCAGCGCGCTAAACACGGCCATAAAGATAAAATTAATCAGCGTCACGCGTACGCCGCCCAGCCTGTCGGAGATCATGCCGCCCGCCGAGCGCGCCAGAGCGCCAATCAGCGGGCCAAAGAAGGCGAGGTGCAGGATATTGACGTCCGGGAACTGGGTTTTCGACAACATGGCAAAACCCGCCGAAAAACCGATAAACGAGCCGAAGGTCGCGAGATACAGCAGGCTCAGCAGCCAGAGGTGAAAACGCTTCAGAACCGGAAGCTGACTGGCAATCGAGGCCTTAGAGCTGGCGATATCGTTCATGCCGAAGAACGCGGCAATAGTGGCCAGCAGCAGTAGCGGCGCCCAAATCCAGGCGGCATTCGCCAGCCACAGGGTTGAGCCGTCTTCCTGGGGCACGCCGTGAACCCCAAGGAAAGTGAACATTGGCAGGAAGATAACCAGCGGGGCGAGTAACTGCATGACGCTCACGCCGAGATTGCCCAGCCCACCGTTGATGCCGAGCGCGCTACCCTGGCGGGATTTCGGGAAGAAGAAGCTGATGTTGCCCATGCTGGAGGCAAAGTTTGCGCCCGCAAAACCGCACAACAGGGCGATCACGATAAACACCCAGTAGGGCGTGGCGGTGTTCTGAATCGCAATGCCTAGCCACACGCAGGGAATTATCAGAATAACGGTGCTGAAGACGGTCCAGTAACGCCCGCCAAATATCGGCACCATAAAGGAATAGGGGACGCGCAATATTGCCCCGGAAAGAGAGGGTAACGCGGTTAACATAAACAGCTGATCGGTAGTGAAATTAAATCCGACTTTATTAAGATTTACCGCAATGGCGCTAAATAACATCCATACGCAAAAGGCGAGTAGCAGACAGGCCACGGAGATAATCAAATTTCGTCGCGCAATATGTTTTCCCTTATTCTCCCAAAACTGCGCATTTTCCGGTTTCCAGTTACTTAAAAGATAATGATTATTTTTCTCACTTTGTTGTGACATAGCGCCCTCTTGCTTAATTAAATGAAGAAAAAATTAAGTGAAAACAGTCAAATGCCTGAAGGGTGTTAAATATATTTTTTGGATGTTTTGGGATACTTCTGAAAGGATAGATAAAAAAGCGACCCCGGGAGAAGGAGATGGGAAAGCAGGGTCGCTTTATGTGTTACCAATTGTAACTTTTTGTGGGAATTACTACCACCGAGGGAGTATTAAAACAATTCCAGCGAAATCATTTTATCCAGATGTTTATTAAAGGCGGCGTCGTCTATTTCAGGCATATTTAAAACATAAATGCCGTCAAGACCACAGACCAGGCCGATCAAGCGCCAGGCGACGTCTTCGGCGCGGTCGGTCAGGGTAAAGTCTCCGGCGTTTGCACCTGCATTAATAATGGCGACCGTCTCCTGGTGCCACATCTCCATCGTCAGCACGTACGCGCCTTTGATATCGCTGTCGCGGCTCGCCAGAATCTGCGCTTCGCGCCACAGGCGGATATAGGGTTCAAAACCACCTTCATCGCTGCCGAGCATGGCGCGCAGCCGTTCGCGCCAGCTTGCGTCTTCACCGACCACTTCCGCGTCCAGCAGTTCGCGGATAAGCCGAACGAACGCCAGCGATTTGAGTTCGCCACCGGAGGTGAAATGGTGATGCACCTGTCCCGTGGCGACCCCGGCCTCCGCTGCAATCCTCCGTACCGTCATGGCCGCCAGTCCTTCGCTCAGCGCGACGCGCATGGCTGCCAGTAAAATCTCTTCCCGTCGCTCATCCTTGCTCAGATAACGCATTTTTTCTCACTCTCAATGGGGATGAAACAAGTGTAACAAAGCACTGGACAAGTGTTCAACTTTACGTAGGATCGCAGCCTGGACATGTGTCCAGTTTTCAAAATAAAAAGGATATTTATGTTTCGTCAGTGGTTAGCGTTAGTGATTATCGTGCTGGTGTATATCCCGGTAGCGATTGACGCGACGGTGCTGCACGTGGCGGCGCCGACATTGAGCATGACGCTGGGTGCCAGCGGCAATGAATTGCTGTGGATTATTGATATTTACTCGCTGGTGATGGCGGGGATGGTGTTGCCCATGGGCGCGCTGGGGGATCGCATCGGCTTTAAGCGACTGCTGATGATCGGCAGTACCTTGTTTGGCCTGTCATCCCTGGCGGCGGCCTTTGCGCCGACGGCAGGGTGGTTGATTGCTGCTCGTGCCTCGCTGGCCATCGGTGCGGCGATGATCATTCCGGCAACGCTTGCCGGGATCCGCACGCTGTTTACCGATGCCCGTCACCGCAACATTGCGCTTGGCGTCTGGGCGGCAGTTGGGTCCGGCGGCGCGGCTTTTGGCCCGCTGATTGGCGGCATCTTGCTTGAGCACTTCTACTGGGGTTCGGTCTTTTTGATCAACGTGCCGATCGTGCTGGTGGTGGTTTCCCTCGCCGCCCGGTTTGTGCCTGCCCAGCAGGGGCGGCCCGAGCAGCCGCTGAATATCGGCCATGCGATCATGTTGATTGTGGCGATTTTACTCCTGGTCTATAGCGCGAAAACGGCGCTGAAAGGCGATCTCTCTCCGTGGCTGGTGGCCTCTGTGCTGGTTGTCGGGGCGGTGATGCTCTTTATCTTCGTGCGTATCCAGTTGCGCGCCCGCGTGCCGATGATCGATATGCGGCTGTTCTGCCATCGCATCATCCTGAGCGGGGTAGTGATGGCGATGACCGCCATGATCGCCCTGGTCGGCTTCGAACTGCTGATGGCGCAGGAGTTGCAGTTTGTTCACGGTTTCACGCCGTTTGACGCCGGTATGTTTATGCTGCCGGTGATGGTTGCCAGCGGATTCAGCGGCCCGATTGCCGGTGTGCTGGTGGGGCGTCTGGGGCTGCGCATTGTGGCGGCTGGCGGTATGGGGCTGAGCGCGGTGAGCTTTATCGGGCTGTCGATGCTCGATTTCAGTACCCAGCAGTGGCAGGCGTGGTGCCTGATGGTGCTGTTAGGCTTTAGCGCGGCGAGCGCGCTGCTGGCCTCCACTTCGGCGATTATGGCGGCGGCACCGAAAGAGAAAGCGGCGGCGGCGGGCGCTATCGAGACCATGTCCTACGAGCTGGGCGCGGGTCTCGGGATCGCTATTTTTGGCCTGCTGTTGACCCGCAGCTTCTCGGCGTCGATTGTCCTGCCGCAGGGGCTGAACGCATCCCTGGCGGATAAAGCGTCCTCATCTATCGGCGAAGCGGTGAAGGCGGCGCAGGATCTGTCGCCTGCGTTAGCGGAGTCGGTCATCGAGGCGGCGAAGACGGCATTTATCACCTCGCACAGCGTGGCGCTCGGCAGCGCGGGGGGCATGCTGTTGCTTCTGGCGGTGGGGATTTGGTTTAGCCTGGCGAAGGTGCCGAAGGCGTAAAACAAGCCCGGTGGCGCTGCGTTTACCGGGCCTGACGTGTGGATGCAGGCCCGGTAAGGTTAAGCCGTCACCCGGCTTATTTTTCCAGCGCGGCGGCCAACACGCTGTGCAACAGCACGTTGGCCCCTTTCTCTGACCACGTCGGCAGGATCTTTTCTGCTTCGTTATGGCTGATGCCTTTCACGCACGGAATGAAGATCATGCTGGCGGGGGCCACCTTGCTGACGTAGCAGGTGTCGTGTCCGGCGCCGGAGACCATCGACTTTGACGAATAGCCCAGCGCGGCGACGGCATTTTCCGTACGGGCCAGGCAGGCTTCGTTAAAGGCGATGGGCGCATAGTCGAAGATGCGCTCGACGTTGGCCGTCACGCCGCGTGCGGCCAGGTTTTTCGTCGCCTCATACAGCCCGGCTTCCATAGAGTCGAGCGCGTCCTGTGAAGGGTGGCGAAACTCCACGCTGCACTCCACTCGTGAAGGGACAACGTTACGCGAGTTCGGCGTGACCTGCACCATGCCGATGGTGGCGCGTCCGTCCGGTGCAAATTGATACCCGATCTCCTCCACGTTCAGCGCCAGCCCGGCGAAGGCGATGACCGCATCGCGGCGGCTGTGCATCGGCGTCGTTCCCGCATGGGCGGCAAAACCGTCGAGCGTTACCGTAAACCAGCGCTGACCCATGGCCGCCCGCACCAGGCCGATGTCGATCTCTTCCTCTTCGAGAATCGGCCCCTGTTCAATATGCAGCTCATAGCAGGCGTGAACCGGAAACGCGCGGGCAGGGCGTTCGCCACGATAGCCAATCGCTTCCAGCGCCTCGCGAACGGTGACCCGCTGGTTGTCCATCCTGGCGTAAGCAAAGTCTTCCGAGAGCTGGCCTGCCCAGACGCCGGAGGCCAGCATCGCCGGGGCGAAGCGCGCGCCTTCTTCGTTGGTCCAGTTCACCAGCACGATGTCGCGCTCGGTTTCAATCGCGTTATCGTTCAGGGTGCGCAGCAGTTCCAGCCCGGCCAGCACGCCGTAAATACCGTCGTAATTGCCGCCGAGCGGCTGCGAATCCACATGCGATCCGGTCATGACCGGGGCAAGCGCCGGGTTTTTACCCGCGCGACGGATAAACATGTTGCCCATGCTGTCAACGTCACAGGTGAAGCCCGCCTCCAGCGCCCAGTCGCGCAGCAGGTTGCGCGCAATGCGATCTTCCTCGCTTAACGCCAGGCGGGTGACGCCTCCGGCGGGAGTGCCGCCGATCTGCGCCATCATCTCCAGCGTCGACCAGAGTCGTTCGGCGTTAACCCTGATCATGCGTTGTCCTTTTTGCTGCGGTAGCGGAAGTCACAGCACGAGCCGCCCTGCATGATGGTGGTGGTGCGGGTCAGTTCCACATCCGGCGCATAGCCGACGATAAACTTCTCATCGCGCGCGCAGGAGAGCAGATGACCAATCTCTCCCAGCCCCATCTCGTGATACATCTCGGCGTAACGGCAGCGGGTGACGTTATAGTTGTACTGCGTGTCGTCGGCGTCGAGGACCTTCACGTCCAGCGCGTTGTCCTTCTCCCACAGATACTGCAGGGCGATAAAGCTTTTCACATCTGCGCCGTGCGGTTCCTTGCTGGCAAATTCTTTGCCCGCGTTGATGGCGGCCTGCTCAATGGCCTCGCCAATGACGGCCTGCGCGCGGGTTTTACCAATCTCGCGCACGAGGATTTCATAAATTGGCTTAATAATTTCTGCTTCAATTTTGCGGCGGGCAAGAATGCCCAGCTCATTATTATCACTCATCACATTGCCTCACTGCGGTTATCTGGATTTCGCGCCGCCGAGCACGGTTTGCGGCTGCCATTTCCCATCGACAACTTTGTAAACGGTGAATGACGGCGAGGTCAGATTGCCTTCTTTATCAAACGCGATTTGTCCGGTTACGCCGGAATAGCTGATGGCGCGCAGGGCAGGCAGATAGTCGGCAGGATCGACCGAGTCCGCTTTTTCCATGGCGGCAACCAGCACGCGGGTGGCGTCATAGGCAAACGGCGCATGCAGTTCAATATGGGTGTGATAGCGGGACTGGTACGCCTGCTCGAAGGCTTTACCGCCCGGCATCTGCTCGACCGGCAGGCCCGGCTCCAGCGCCACAACGCCTTCACCCTCTTTTTGCGCCAGCTGCAGGAAGGTCTGGCTGACGAAGCCGCCCGCGCCCATCAGGGTGGCCTTCATGCCCAGCTGTTTGATGCGTCGCGCCAGCGGGGCGGCCTGGCTGTCCACGCCGCCGAAGAAGATCAGGTCGGCATTTTTACTGCGAATGGCGGTCAGCACGGCGCTGAAATCGACGGTTTTATCGTCGACATACTGGCGGTCAACGATCTTCACGCCCTGTGCATCCAGCGATTTAATGAATTCGTCCGCCAGACCCTGACCAAAGGCGGTACGGTCGTCGATCACCGCAATGCGTTTCGCTTTCAGGGTATTGACTGCGTATTGACCGGCAAACTGGCCGCCGTCATCGTCGTGACCCATCACGCGGAAGCTGGTGTCAAAGCCCTGTTTGGTATAGGCATGACCGGTTGCGACCGGGGCAACCTGCGCGATACCCGCGTCGTGATAGACCCGCGCTGCCGGAATGCTGGTGCCGGTATTCCAGTGGCCGACCACGCCCGCCACGCCGCTGTCGACCAGACGCTGCGCCACGGCAACGGCGGTACGCGGGTCGGACTGGTCATCTTCGGACTGCAGCTTAAAGGTCACGGCTTTGCCGCCGATGGTCGGGTGCTGTTTGTTGATATCATCAATAGCCAGCTGCGCGCCGTTTTCGAGATCTTTCCCGATACGGGCAGACGGCCCGGTTAACGGCCCCGCCAGGCCAATGACCACGGTTTCGCTGTTTGCTGCCCATCCGCCGGTAGAGGCAAAACCGCTGAGCAGAATAGCGGCGCTAAGCGCACTGATTTTTACTGTTTTCATTGTTTTCCCTGATGTTGGTTGGTGTTGTTAAACGGGCATTTCGCCCAAATAAATGTGTGCAATCTGGTCATCATTGAGCAGCGCGTGAGACTCACCGCGATGCACAATGCTGCCGCTGTCCATCACCCATGCGCTGTCCGTGACCTCAAGCGCCAGACGGGCATTCTGTTCGATAAGCAGCAGTGCAACGCCGCGTTCGCGCAGCCCGGCGATGACGGCAAAAATGTGTTCAACCATCTTCGGCGCAAGCCCCATTGACGGCTCGTCGAGGATCAGCAGCCGCGGGCGGCTGAGCAGGGCGCGGTTCAGTGCCAGCAGCTGTTGCTCCCCGCCGGAGAGCAGGCCCGCCAGCTGGTGCTGGCGTTCACCGAGACGCGGGAAACGGTCAAAAATCTCGTTCATTTCGCGCTTAACGGTGACGCTGTCACTTCTCAGCCAGGCACCCATCTGCAAATTTTCCAGTACCGTCATTCGGGCGAAGATGCCGCGCCCTTCGGGAACCATCACCAGGCCGTCGCGCAGCAGGGCTTCGGGTTTCTGTTTGCGGACATTTTTGCCATTAAAGGTGATGGTGCCGGTAAAGCGTTCCAGCCCGGTAATGGCGCGAACGGTGGAACTTTTACCGGCGCCATTTGCGCCGATAAGCGTGGCCTGCTCACCGTCGTGCAAGGTGAAGGAGACATCGCGTACTGCCTGAATGCCGCCGTAATGCACGTCGAGGCGTTCGACCTTAAGAAGTTCAGACATGGGCGTTGCCTCCAAGCCAGGCCGCAATAACTGCCGGATCGCGTCGCACGCTTTCCGGCGTACCGCTGGCGAGCGTTTTGCCATAGTCGAGGACCGTCAGGCGGTCGCAGATGCCCATGACCAGCTTGACGTCGTGTTCAATCATCAGCAGCGTTTTGCCGTCGTCGCGGATGCGGATTAACAGCTCGCCCAGAGCGACTTTTTCCGTCGCATTCATTCCGGCGGCGGGTTCATCCAGCGCCAGCAACTGCGGGTCTGTTGCCATGGCGCGTGCGATTTCGAGTCGACGCTGGTGTCCATAGGCCAGATCGCAGGCGCGGTAGTGGGCATACTTCGCAATACCGGTGTATTCCAGCCAGTGCCAGGCCTGTTCACGAGTTTGTGCTTCTTCCGCGCGGGCGCGTTTGTGACGGCTCAGCGCCGCCCATAGTCCGTTGCGGGTGCGCACATGCCGCCCGACCATCACGTTTTCAAGCACCGACATGTCGTTAAACAGGCGCACGTTCTGGAAGGTTCTGGCGATCCCTGCGGCGGTCACTTTCTCGATCTGTTTCGGGTAATAGGGTTTGTCCGCAATGAAAAATTCACCGCTGTCGGCCGGGTAAAGCCCGGTGATCAGGTTGAAGCAGGTGGTTTTTCCCGCGCCGTTAGGGCCAATCAGGCCGTAGATCTCGCCCCGGTTAATAGAGAGCGAGACGTTATCGACCGCGGTCAGACCGCCAAAACGTTTGGACATGTTGCGCACGGTTAACAGGCTCATGCTTTCACCTCCTTATGACGTACCGGCCAGATGCCGGACGGACGAACGAGCATGACCAGCACCAGCGCCAGTCCGTAAAACAGCTGGCGTAACACTTCGGGATCGATGAGTACCGTTCCGAACAGCGCCTGTTGCACGGGTGCCGCCTGGCTGCGCAGCAGCTCCGGCAGGGCGGTTAACAGTACCGCGCCGAGGATCACGCCCGGGATGTGTCCCATCCCGCCGAGCACCACCATCGCCAGCACGGCAATGGACTCCTGAAGGGTGAAGGATTCCGGTGAGACGAATCCCTGAAACGCGCCAAACAACGCGCCCGCTACGCCGCCAAACGAGGCACCCATCGCAAAGGCCAGCAGCTTGTAGTTGCGCACGTTAATGCCCATCGCCCGGGCGACGTCCTCGTCTTCACGGATGGCGTGCCAGGCGCGGCCAATGCGCGAATGCTGCAGACGCAGGCAGACGAAGATAATCCCCACGATCACCAGCATCAGCAGGTAGTACCACAGCCACAGGGCAGGCACCTTCACGCCGAACCAGTGGTATACGCCGCTAAACTTCAGGCCAAACAGGTTCAGGGTATCAACGCCGGTAATGCCCTTAGCGCCGTTGGTGATGTTCACCGGGCGGTCAAGGTTGCGCATCAGGATACGGATGATCTCCCCGAAGCCGAGGGTCACAATGGCCAGATAGTCGCCGCGCAGCTTCAGCGTCGGCGCGCCGAGAACGATGCCGCACACCGCCGCAACCAGTGCGGCGATGGGGATGATCAGCAGATAGGATGTGTGCAGTCCGTCGGGGAACCAGACGGCGAGGATCGGGAACACCTCCAGCAGATGCGGAGAAGCCAACAGCGCGGCGAGATACGCCCCGACCGCGTAAAAGGCAATAAAGCCCATATCCAGCAGGCCGGTGTAGCCGACGACGATATTCAGCCCCAGCGCCAGCATGATGTAGAGCAGCGCGAAATCGATCACGCGCACCCAGTAGTTACCGCCGAGTTGGGTGGCAACGACGGGCGCTACCAGCAGAGCAAGGCAGAACAGCGTCATGCCGGACCAGAATTTACGCGTCGCGGCGGGTGTAGGTAGTGGTATGGTTGTCATCGTTTCCCTTACGCTCTGTGCGCCACGCGCTCACCAAGTAAACCAGCCGGGCGGAAGACCAGCACCAGAATCAGCACGATGAAGGCAAACACGTCCTGATAATTACTGCCGAACACGCCGTCAGTGAGTTCACCGAGGTAGCCTGCACCCAGCGCTTCGATGACGCCGAGCAAGATCCCGCCGATCATCGCGCCGCGTATATTGCCAATCCCGCCGAGTACCGCCGCGGTAAAGGCTTTAATGCCCGGCAAAAAGCCCATCGAGAAGCTGGCGTTGCCGTAGTTGCTGGCCATCATCACGCCCGCCAGTGCGGCAAACATCCCGCCGATGGCAAAGGTCAGCGTAATAATGGCGTTCGGATTGACCCCCATCAGCGTGGCGACGCGTGGGTTTTCAGCAACCGCCCGCATGCCGCGCCCGAGCCGGGTGTATTCCACCAGCAGCCACAGCCCGATCATCACGATCAGCGCCAGCGCGACGGTGACAATCCCCGTTACGGTGATAATGGCAGGGGGATGCGCTTCGCTACCGGCGGTGATGGCAATGGGGTCCATAGGCAGGATCTGCGGGAACATCAGCGGATTACGCGTCCAGATAATCATCGCCACCGTTTGCAGTAATACGGAGACGCCAATCCCGGAGATCAGCGGCGCCAGGCGCGGCGCGTTGCGCAGGCGGCGATAGGCGAAGCGTTCTACCGCCATGGCCAGCACGGCGCAAACCGCCATGGCAATCGACAGGGCAAAGCCGAGCTGCAGCAGCTGCGGCATGTGCGGGAAGGTTGTGTTCAGGGCGTTGAGGGCGGAGAGCGTGGTAAGCGCGCCAACCATCAGAATATCGCCGTGGGCAAAGTTAATAATGCGCAAAATGCCATACACCATGGTATAGCCCAGCGCGATCAGCGCGTAGATGCTTCCCAGCATCACACCGTTGATCAGTTGTTGTATGAGTGTGTCCAACGTTCGTACCCGACAAATTGCTCTTTCAGCGGCTACCATCCAACAAATGAATAAAATTGTAAAATACAGATAAATTATTTCTTATGATAAACCGGTATTGTTTTATCTTTATGATTTGCATGACTATATTGAAAGCCCATGACGGGGTAAAAAGCCTAAAGAAATCAATATATGAATAAAACAGAACAATCGAACGCTGCGCCCGCCGATGGTGAAAGCCGTCTGGCAAACGATCCGCCGCTGCGTGCCGTTCGTGCCTTTGAAGCCATTGCCCGGCTGGGAAGCGTAACGCAGGCCGCGCAGGAGCTGGATATTTCGCCCTCCGCCGTGAGCCATCAGTTGAAGGTACTGGAAGGGTATCTCCAGATGCCCCTGACCGAGCGCCAGGGAAGGAAGCTGGTGCTGAGCCAGCAGGGACGCGATTACTACCGTTCCATCCGCGCGGCCTTTAACGTGCTGCGTCAGGCGACGGAACACCTGGTTGAACAGTCGCAAACGCGTCAGGTCACCATCAGCCTGATCCCGCTGTTCGGCATGGGCTGGTTTATTCCACGCCTGCCGGCATTTATGCGGGCGAATCCCCAAACCGAAATCAACGTGGTGTATGCCAACCATCGCAACTACCTGAGCGATGCCTCGGATATGTCGATCCGCTTCGGCAACGGGCAGTGGGCGGGCTATCAAAGTGAAAAGTTGATTTCAGGACAAATGGTCCCGGTGTGCAGCCGCGCATTTTTACGCATTCACGGGCATATCGACACCCCAGAGCAGCTTCTGCAAATGCCGTTGCTGCACGATGAGGAGCGATCCACCTGGCAGCAGTGGTTTGTTCAGCAGGGCGTAAAGCGTCCCCCACGCCGCAGCGGCCCGATGTTTGAGGATGGCTTGCTGACGCTCGCGGGTGTGCAGGCCGGGCTGGGCTGTGCGCTGATGCGCGAGCCGCTGATTGCGCCTTATCTTGAGAGCGGTGAGCTGGTGAAAATTTTCAATGCGCCGATCGACGACGGGCGAGATTACTACCTGTGTGTGCGGTCTGACACGGACATGACCGAAGACGGCAAGCTGCTGCAAAACTGGCTGCGCCGTGCCGCAGGGAGCGAACAGCCCGGGGTATAGCAGTTCAAAAAGCCAGCTTGATAAGCTGGCTTGGAGGGCAAATATCGAAACGGGTGGGTCAGACTTTTGCTTTTCGCGTGGCGTGCCAGCACAACAATGACCCGACGCACACCATCACCGCGCCCTGCCAAAAGGCGAAGGAGAGCGGTGCGCTTAACAGGGCAGCCGCCAGCGCGGAGGACAATACCGGCGTAAAATAGGAGGCGGCGGCGAGCAGGGTCACATTACCGTGCAGAATACCGACATTCCAGGCAGCGTAGCCAAAACCCAGCGCGACGCCACAGAGTAATAACTTCACCACTACCGGCACGCTGAACATCATTTCTGGCTGATCGCTGAGGGCATATTTGATCCACAAACTGAGCGCCGTCAGCAACACGAAAAGGGTAATACCGTTTTTCCCGCCGGCATATTTGCTGGTTACGGTGCAGTAAGCCGCCCAGATAAATGCCCCGGAGAAGGCCAGGGCATAACTCAGCGGGCTGGAGGTAATATTGCGGAGGATTTCATCAACCTGTAATCCCTGTTCGCCGCCTAATACCCAGCTCACGCCCAGCAGGGAGAGGGCCAGGCCGGGGATCACCCACAGAGTCGATTTTTGGCCGTTGAACAAAATCGCAAACACAATCGTCAGGCTCGGCCACAGATAATTGACCATCCCCACTTCGATGGCCTGCGAACGCGTGGCGGCGTAACCCAGCGACAGGGCCAGGCAAATTTCATAGCTGACGAACAGCACGCTCCCGGCAATAAGATAGCGCGGGGAAAAGCGTCTTACATCGGGAAAACCCACCGTGACCAGACATAACAGACCGCTCACGGTGTAAATCATTGCCGCGCCGCCCACCGGCCCCAGCGCTTCGCTTACGCTGCGAATCAGCCCGACCATGGTGCTCCATAACAGTATTGCCGCCAGTCCTGTGAGCGTCGCTCTCTTTCTGTCCATTTCTTCGCCAGTGTTCTTATATTCAAAGGGAAAAGTTATAACATCGATTCCATTCACCTTGCGAATAATGTGCGCGCAAAGTAGCCCCTAAGGAGTACATAAACTCAACGACCATGACTATTTAGGGGGCTAAATAAGGTGTACTTGATTTGACGCAAAAAAAACAGGGACTTTGCTGTTAGCTTGCGGCGCGAATTCTCAAAAGTAAACGAGGACAGCAATGGACGTCAGCCGCAGACAATTTTTCAAAATCTGCGCGGGCGGTATGGCCGGGACAACAGTCGCTGCGCTGGGATTCGCTCCCAAAATGGCACTGGCTCAGGCGCGCAACTTTAAACTGCTGCGCGCCAAAGAGATCCGCAACACCTGCACATACTGCTCCGTGGGTTGTGGGCTATTGATGTATAGCCTGGGTGATGGCGCAAAAAACGCCAAAGAAGCGATTTATCATATTGAAGGGGATCCGGATCATCCGGTGAGCCGTGGGGCACTTTGCCCGAAAGGCGCGGGGCTGCTGGACTACGTTCACAGCGAAAACCGTCTGCGCTATCCGGAGTACCGCGCGCCAGGTTCTGACAAATGGCAGCGTATCTCCTGGGATGACGCGTTCACCCGCATTGCAAAATTAATGAAAGCCGACCGCGACGCCAATTTTATTGAAAAGAACGAGCAGGGCGTCACGGTTAACCGCTGGCTTTCTACCGGGATGCTTTGTGCATCCGCGGCAAGCAATGAAACCGGCATGCTGACGCAAAAATTTGTGCGCTCCCTTGGCATGCTGGCAGTAGACAACCAGGCGCGCGTCTGACACGGACCAACGGTAGCAAGTCTTGCTCCAACATTTGGTCGCGGTGCGATGACCAACCACTGGGTTGATATCAAAAACGCCAACGTCGTCGTGGTCATGGGCGGTAACGCCGCTGAGGCCCATCCGGTGGGATTCCGCTGGGCGATGGAAGCGAAAAACAACAACGATGCGACGCTTATCGTCGTCGATCCGCGCTTTACGCGTACGGCATCGGTGGCCGATATTTATGCGCCAATCCGCTCCGGTACGGACATTACGTTCCTGTCTGGCGTGCTGTTGTACCTGATCGAAAACAACAAAATTAACGCTGAATACGTTAAGCATTACACCAACGCCGGCCTGCTGGTGCGGGAAGATTTTGCCTTCGAAGACGGCCTGTTCAGCGGCTATGACGCGGAAAAACGCCAGTACGATAAGTCTTCCTGGAACTACCAGTTCGACGAAAACGGCTATGCGAAACGCGACGACACCCTGACCGATCCGCGCTGCGTGTGGAATATGCTGAAACAGCACGTGTCCCGCTACACGCCGGATGTGGTTGAAAACATCTGCGGTACGCCAAAAGCAGATTTCCTGAAAGTGTGTGAAGTGCTGGCGTCTACCAGTGCAGCAGACAGAACCACCACGTTCCTGTATGCGCTTGGCTGGACACAGCACACCGTGGGCGCGCAGAACATCCGCACCATGGCGATGATCCAGCTGCTGCTCGGCAACATGGGGATGGCCGGTGGCGGCGTGAACGCGCTGCGTGGTCACTCCAACATTCAGGGCCTGACCGATCTTGGCCTGCTGTCGACCAGCCTGCCGGGCTATCTGACGCTGCCGTCAGAAAAACAGACTGATTTCCAGACCTGGCTCACGGCGAATACGCCAAAAGCCACGCTGCCGGATCAGGTGAACTACTGGAGTAACTATCCGAAGTTCGCCGTCAGCCTGATGAAATCCTTCTACGGCGATGCGGCGCAGAAAGAGAACGACTGGGGCTTTGAGTGGCTGCCGAAATGGGACCAGGCCTACGACGTCATCAGGTATTTCAACATGATGGATAAAGGCAACGTCACGGGCTACATCTGCCAGGGCTTTAACCCTGTTGCGTCGTTCCCGGACAAAAACAAAGTGGTTCGCAGCCTGAGCAAGCTGAAGTACATGGTGGTTATCGATCCGCTGGTGACCGAAACCTCGACCTTCTGGCAGAACCACGGGGAATCCAACGACGTCGATCCGGCCTCGATTCAGACCGAAGTGTTCCGCCTGCCGTCCACCTGCTTCGCGGAAGAGGATGGCTCTATTGCCAACTCTGGTCGCTGGTTGCAGTGGCACTGGAAAGGCCAGGATGCACCGGGTGAAGCACGTAACGACGGCGAAATTCTGGCGGGCATTTACCATCGTCTGCGCGAAATGTATCGCACGGAAGGCGGCAAAGGCGCTGAGCCGCTGCTGAAGATGAGCTGGAGCTATAAGCAGCCGGACCATCCTGAGTCAGAGGAAGTGGCCAAAGAGAACAACGGCGTTGCGCTGGCGGATCTCTATGACGCTAACGGCAACCTGCTGGCGAAGAAAGGCCAGTTGCTGAACAGCTTCGCGCTGCTACGTGATGACGGCACCACGGCCTCTTCGTGCTGGATTTATGCCGGCAGCTGGACCGAACAGGGTAACCAGATGGCTAACCGGGATAACGCCGACCCGTCAGGCCTCGGCAATACGCTGGGCTGGGCATGGGCGTGGCCGCTTAACCGTCGCGTGCTCTACAACCGTGCGTCTGCGGACATCAACGGCAAGCCGTGGGATCCAAAACGTATGCTGATCGAGTGGAACGGTTCGAAGTGGACGGGGAACGATATCCCGGACTTCAACACCGCCGCGCCGGGCAGCAAAACCGGGCCGTTCATCATGCAGCCGGAAGGGCTGGGGCGTCTGTTTGCCCTCGACAAGCTGGCTGAAGGGCCGTTCCCGGAACACTACGAGCCGATGGAAACGCCGCTGGGCACCAACCCGCTGCACCCGAACGTGGTGTCCAGCCCGGTGGTGCGTATCTACGAAGACGACGTGCTGCGTTTAGGCAAGAAGGACAAGTTCCCGTACGTGGGGACTACCTACCGCCTGACCGAGCATTTCCACACCTGGACCAAGCACGCGCGGCTTAACGCCATCGCGCAGCCGGAACAGTTTGTGGAGATCAGCGAGACGCTGGCGAAAGCGAAGGGGATTGCCAACGGCGATCGCGTGAAGGTCAGCAGCAAGCGCGGCTTTATTCGCGCCGTTGCGGTGGTGACCCGCCGTCTGCAGAGCCTGAACGTGCATGGCCAGCAGGTGGAAACCGTCGGTATTCCGCTGCACTGGGGCTTTGAAGGCGTAGCGCAGAAGGGCTATATCGCCAATACCCTGACGCCTAACGTCGGCGATTCCAACTCGCAAACGCCGGAGTACAAAGCGTTTCTGGTTAACATCGAGAAAGCGTAAGGAGCGATTAAATGGCGATGGAAACACAAGACATTATCAAACGCTCCGCGACTAACCCTATCACGCCCGCGCCTCGCGGGCGGGATTACAAGGCTGAAGTTGCCAAGCTTATCGATGTCTCCTCCTGCGTGGGCTGTAAAGCCTGCCAGGTAGCATGTTCAGAGTGGAACGACATTCGTGATGAAGTGGGTCACTGCGTTGGGGTCTACGATAACCCGGCCGATCTGAGCGCCAAATCCTGGACGGTGATGCGCTTTAGCGAAACCGAACAGAACGGCAAGCTGGAGTGGCTGATCCGTAAAGACGGCTGTATGCACTGTGAAGATCCGGGCTGCCTTAAGGCCTGCCCGTCTGCCGGTGCGATTATTCAGTACGCCAACGGCATCGTGGATTTCCAGCAGGACAACTGTATCGGCTGCGGCTACTGCATCGCGGGCTGTCCGTTTAACGTCCCGCGCCTCAATAAAGAGGATAACCGGGTCTATAAATGTACCCTGTGCGTGGATCGCGTCAGCGTCGGGCAGGAGCCTGCCTGCGTGAAGACCTGCCCGACCGGGGCCATTCACTTCGGGACCAAAACCGAGATGCTGGAAGTGGCGCAGCAGCGCGTCGATAAGTTAAAAGCACGCGGCTACGAAAACGCAGGCGTGTATAACCCGCAGGGCGTAGGCGGAACGCACGTGATGTATGTACTGCACCACAACGACCAGCCGGAGCTGTACCACAATCTGCCGAAAGATCCGGCGATCGACACCTCGATCAACCTGTGGAAAGGGGCGCTCAAGCCGCTCTCCGCGGCGGGCTTTATCGCCACCTTTGCCGGACTGATTTATCACTATATCGGCATTGGTCCGAATAAAGAGGTGGATGACGACGAGGAGGAGCATCATGAGTAAGTCAAAGATGATTGTGCGCACGAAATTTATCGACCGCGCCTGTCACTGGACGGTGGTGATCTGCTTCTTCCTGGTGGCAGTATCGGGGATTTCGTTCTTCTTCCCGACGCTGCAGTGGCTGACGGAAACCTTTGGTACACCGCAGATGGGGCGCATTCTGCACCCGTTCTTTGGCGTGCTGATTTTCGTGGTGCTGATGTTTATGTTCGTACGCTTCGTACACCACAACATCCCGGACAAGCAGGACATTCCGTGGGTGAAGGGGATTATCGAAGTTCTGAAAGGCAACGAGCATAAAGTCGCCAAAGTCGGCAAATATAACGCCGGACAAAAGATGATGTTCTGGACCATCATGAGCATGATTTTCGTGCTGCTGGTGACCGGCGTGATCATCTGGCGTCCGTACTTTGCGCCTTATTTCCCGATCCAGTGGGTTCGCTATGCGCTGCTGATCCACGCGACCTCGGCCATCATCCTGATCCACGCCATCCTGATCCATATGTATATGGCTTTCTGGGTGAAAGGGTCGATTAAGGGGATGATTGAAGGGAAGGTGAGTCGCCGCTGGGCGCAGAAACACCACCCGCGCTGGTACCGCGACGTTGAACGTCAGGAAGCGAAAGAAGAGAGCACGAAAGGGCTCAAATAGTATTAAACGCCGCCGGTTTCGACCGGCGGCGTTTTGCTTTCAGACCGCGGTTAAAATCGTTCTTCTACATACCTGAACGGGTATTTTGTCGGCTTTACCTTACCTATTTTACGCTTCGGTAAATCCAGCGTTTCGATATGCAGGTCTTTATAGGGGATCTGGGAAAGCAGATGCGAAATAATATTTAACCGCACGCGTTTTTTATCCTCCGACCGGGCGACAAACCACGGTGCCCAGGCGGTGTCGGTGGCTTTGAACATCTCGTCGCGCGCGACCGTATACTCATCCCATAGATTGAACGATTTAATGTCCATCGGCGACAGTTTCCAGGTTTTCCGTCCGTCGTTAATACGGTCGCGCAGGCGGCGCTCCTGCTCTTTTGGCGTCACTTCAAGCCAGTATTTCAGTAAGATGATCCCCGCATCAACCATCGCTTTTTCCATAACCGGCGTGCCATCAAGAAACTTTTCCACCTGTTCCGGGGTGCAAAAACCCATCACGCGCTCAACGCCCGCGCGGTTATACCAGCTGCGATCGAAGATGACGATTTCACCCGCCGAAGGCAGGTGGGAGACGTAACGCTGCAAGTAGAGCTGGCTCTTCTCCTTTTCTGTGGGAGCCGGCAGGGCGACAACCCGGAATACCCGGGGGCTAACGCGCTCGGTGATGGCCTTGATTGTTCCCCCTTTGCCTGCGCCGTCTCGCCCCTCAAACACGATACAGACTTTCAACCCTTTGCTCACCACCCACTGCTGAAGCTTCACCAGCTCTACGTGCAGACGGCGCAGCTCTTTTTCATACTCTTTCGTTTTAAGCGGTGTTTTCGTCGCGTCATCAACCACTTTGCTCGCGTTCTTTTTGCTGACCATACTTGTCATCCTCTTGCGGACCCACCTGAAGTGTAATCGACCTGAATAAATGGATTAACGTGTCAGAGATCGGTTTTGAACTGGCTCACCATACCAGTTTGGTCAATAATGCCCGTTGCCTCTCATTTATTTGCGGTTGCGGTATGAAAAAAACAATATTTTCGCTGGCACTGGGTACGTTTGGCCTGGGGATGGCCGAGTTTGGCATTATGGGCGTGCTCACCGAACTGGCGCACGACACCGGGATATCCATTCCGTCCGCCGGAAACATGATCTCGTTTTACGCCTTCGGCGTGGTGATTGGCGCACCGATTGTGGCGCTCTTTTCCAGCAAGTTTTCGCTGAAATCCACGCTGCTGTTTCTGGTGGCGATGTGTGCAATCGGCAACGCCATTTTTGCGTTCTCATCCTCCTGGTATGGTCTGGCGATGGGACGTTTGATTTCCGGTTTCCCTCATGGTGCCATCTTTGGCGTGGGGGCGATTGTGCTGTCGAAAATCGCGCCGCCGGGGAAGGTAACGGTCGCGGTCGCGGGGATGATTGCCGGGATGACCGTTGCCAACCTGGTGGGTGTACCGCTGGGAACCTGGCTCGGACATGCATTCAGCTGGCGTTATACCTTCTTCCTGATTGCCTTGTTCGATGCGCTGGTTATTCTCTCCGTGCTGCTGTGGGTGCCCACTATCCACGATAAAACCGCTGCCCGGTTGACCGAACAGTTTCATTTTTTGAAGCGCCCGGAACCCTGGCTGATTTTTGCCGCCACCATGTTTGGCAACGCCGGGGTGTTTGCCTGGTTTAGCTTCGTGAAGCCTTTTATGCTCAACGTTTCCGGTTTCTCCGAAGGGGGAATGACGGCGATTATGATGCTGATGGGGCTTGGGATGGTGCTGGGCAACCTGATGAGCGGGAAACTCTCCGGCCGCTTTAGCCCGTTACGGATTGCCGCTACAACCGATCTGGTGATAGTCGCCTCGCTGCTACTGCTCTTCGCGTTTGGCGAGCACCAGACCGCTTCGCTGACGATGGGGTTCATCTGCTGTGCCGGTTTGTTTGCGCTCTCTGCGCCACTGCAGATCCTGCTGCTGCAAAATGCGAAGGGGGGCGAACTGCTCGGGGCGGCGGGAGGCCAGATGGCGTTTAATCTGGGCAGCGCAATTGGCGCATATTTTGGCGGGATGATGATCACGCTCGGCTTTAGCTGGAGCTACGTTACGCTACCTGCGGCGCTGCTGTCGTTCTCCGCGATGGTGTCGCTGTTGCTCTACGGCTATCAGAAGGCCAAACGTACGCAGGCTAACGCGCGAGCGCTAGCCTGACGGGATACTCCCTACACAAATTTCGCCAGCGGATCGGCCGCCGCAAACGCGACGCTGCGGTCTGCCGCAGGCGGATAAATCAGCTCGTTAGTGATAGCCATTTTGATCTTCTTCGCCTCATCACGCACGGATTTTACCTCCTGCTCCCAGCCTTCGGTGTAGACCGCGCCCCAGCCCCCTAAATCAAGACAGGTCACATAGTTCACCTGACGGTAAGGCAGCGGCGGCTGATTAAGCAGGCTGGCCGCGGCGTTATGGCCCGCAAACTTGCCGAGCTGAATGGCGTGCTGGCAGGTCATCAGCGCCGTGTTGCCCACGTCGTCGGTTTTGGCATGCGCCATATCGCCCGTGGCGTAAATATCCGGGTGGGTGGGAACCTGAAGGTTTTCGTTAACGACAAGACGCCCCTGGCTGTCGCGCTCGCCGTCAATCTGCTGGCTAAGGGTGTTTGCCTCTACACCTGCCGTCCAGACAACAGTAGCAGATGCGATACGCTCGCCGTTTTTCAGCGTGACGCCACCGGCGTCGATGGCTTCAATCTCACTGTTCAAACGCCACTCAATGCCCAGCTCCTCGCTGGCGGCTTCGATGGTATTGCGCAGGGCTTCGCTGTAGCGCCCGCCGATCGCCGCGCCGCGTTCAACTACGATAACTTTAGTCGTTGTCTCGTTACCGAAACGAGCGCGAAGACGGGCAGGCAGTTCGGTTGCCAGTTCGATACCGGTAAAACCACCGCCGCAGACCACAACGGTGTTACGCTCGGGCGTCGAAGGGCGCGCAACCAGCGAATCAAGGTGCTGCTCAAAAAACTGAGCGGATTCCAGCTGGTCGATATCAAACGCATATTCAGCCAGCCCGGCAATCGGTGGACGTTTGGTCTGGCTACCCGTTGCCAGCACCAGGCGCTCATAGCTCAGGGTCATTTCCTGGCCATTCGCATCGCGCCAGACAACGCTTTTATCATTTGCATCAATACGTTCTGCGCTACTCGCAATGAATTCAATGTCCAGTTCGGCAAAGAGATCGCTCAGCGGCGCAACCAGCGTGGCGACCTTTTCTTCATAAAAGCGGGGACGAACGCGCAACTCCGCGACGGGCGCCAGAACGGCAATCGACAGAGTGTTATTCCCCGTCAGCGCGGACAGGCGAGCGGCACTGACCGCAGCCCACATACCGGAAAAACCACTACCCACAATTAAAATCTGCTTTTTCATCTTCGATCCTTTTGGTCGTCAGGCTGGGTGTCTGACATAACTGCAACTATACTTGTCGGAGTTAACTGCGACAACTTCTTTCTGAGTTAAATTTAAATGGTGCCTAAAATCAGCAGGTTAATCAGATGCGGTGACGATGGCGGTGTTTATCATGTGTAACGCCGCTATAATGACCCGGATAAATGACTTCGGAGTTAATCATGGCGTTTTACAGTTCCGGTGTGGAATACGGCATTCACAGCCTGATGTGTATGGTGGATGCGAAAGGGTGCGAGCGAGAGATGAGCGTCCGGGAGATGGCGGCCCTGCAGGGCGTTCCTTATGACTATCTCGGTAAAATCTTTACGCGCCTGTCGCGCGCCGGGCTGGTGATCAGTACGGAAGGCAAGGGCGGGGGATTTAAGCTGGCGCGGCCGGCAGAGCTGATCTCCGTCCTGGATGTGGCGCACGCCATCGATGGTGAAAAAAACATGTTTGAGTGCCGCGAAGTACGCCAGCGGCTGGCCGTGTTTGACGAAACGCCGCCCGCGTGGGTGTGCGACGGTCCTTGCGGCGTACGTTCTGTGATGGACAGCGCGCAGCAGAGGATGGAAGAGGAGTTATCGCGCCACACCATTCTGGATCTTGCGCGCAAGATGTACCGCAAAGCGCCGGACACGTTTCAGATTGAAGTGCAGGAGTGGATTTCCGACAGACGGTCTTCATAACAGGCCGGGCAGGCGAGGCCGCCGCCCGGCATCAGACGCTTACGCGCGTAAATCAATTACCATACGGCCACGGATCTGGCCTTGCTCCATCTCTTTGAAGATGGCATTGATATCTTCCAGCGGACGCATCGTCACTTTTGGCACCACTTTACCTTCTGCCGCGAACTGGAAGGCTTCAACCAGGTCCTGACGGGTGCCAACCAGCGAGCCCACGACCTGAATGCCGTCGAGCACCAGGCGAGGAATATCAAGGCTCATCGCTTCTGGCGGCAGGCCAACGGCCACCACGCGGCCACCGGCACGCACGGCGTCAACCGCAGAGTTAAACGCCGCTTTCGCGACCGCCGTCACCACCGCAGCATGTGCGCCGCCGGTTTTCTCCTGAATCACTTTTGCCGCGTCTTCGTTACGCGAGTTGATGGTCAGGTCTGCACCCATGCTGGCAGCCAGCTTCAGCTGCTCGTCATTCACATCAATGGCGATCACCTTCGCGTTGAAGACGTTTTTAGCATACTGCAGCGCAAGGTTGCCCAGACCGCCCAGGCCGTAAATCGCAATCCACTGGCCGGGTTTGATTGTCGACATTTTCACGGCTTTATAGGTAGTGACGCCCGCGCAGGTGATGCTGCTGGCCGCAGCGGAATCCAGTCCGTCCGGGACTTTGACCGCGTAATCCGCCGTGACGATGCACTCTTCTGCCATACCGCCATCAACCGAGTAACCGGCATTTTTCACGCTGCGGCACAAGGTCTCGTTGCCGGCGTTACAGTATTCGCAGTGCCCGCAGCCTTCGAAGAACCATGCCACGCTCGCGCGGTCGCCAACCTTAAGCGAGTTCACGCCCGGACCAATCTCTTTGACGATACCAATTCCTTCATGGCCGAGAATGACGCCGGTCTTATCGCCAAAATCACCGTTCTTAACGTGAAGATCGGTATGGCACACTCCACAGCATTCCATTTTCAGCAGCGCTTCGCCGTGCTTGAGAGGGCGTAAGGTTTTTTCGGTGACGTTTACCTGATGATCCTGAGTTACGACAGCAGCTTTCATCTGTTTCTCCTTGTTCATGATGTGCATCTGCATTGCAGGTGTGATACCCATTAAGGATTAAGAGTTTAGTGCGGTAATGCAAGGCGGCCGCAACAGATTGTCATACTTTCATCCGATTTCAGATTAAGAATACAGCGATCCACCCATAATCAGGGGGCCAAAAAAGTGCCAAAAAAACGTCATGGTTCTGTCATGTACCAAACGTAACGTGTTGTCTTCTTGATAACCGAAGAGTTAAAAGACAATGCATCTGGTGAAAAAACTTATCGCAATCAGCGTTCTTCTGTCTGCCTCCGTTCATGCACAAAATATTCTCGAATTTCCTCAGCCGGAAAACGCCCCCGAAGAATTCTACGCCGTGACCGAAATTCCGGCGGGCGGGATCGTTAAATATGAAACCGACGCTAAAACCGGCTTTATCGTGGCCGATCGTTTTCAGTCGATGCCTGTGGCCTATCCGGCAAACTACGGCTCGCTGACCCAGTCTCTGGCGGGGGATGGCGATCCGCTGGACGTCATTTTCTATACCCGTGCGCCAATGGCACCGGGCACGCTGATCAAGCTGCGGGCGATTGGCGTGCTGAAGATGGTGGATGGCGGAGACAAGGATGACAAAATCGTTGCGGTACCGGCGAGCAAAATTGACCCTACCTACGACGATATTCAGGCGCTAAGCGATCTGCCAAAAATCGAGGTACAGCGCCTTGAGGCCTTTTTCAGGGTCTACAAGCAATTACCGGAAGGGCGTAAAAAGGTGGAGCTGAGCGGTTTCAACGATGCCGCCACCGCGAAGCAGGAGATCAAACAGGCGTGGGATGCCTGGAAAGCGAAAAACCCGCAGTAAAAAATGGGCCCGGCGAGGCTACCGCCGGGCGCAGTCTTACAGCTGTGCTTCTATCACCTCAATTTCTTTACGCCACTGTGCCTGTAGCTGCGGCTTTTGATGCTTTGGCTTACGGGCCAGATCCTCTTCAAGCAGCGTCTCCAGCGTAACCAGCCGTTCAAACAAATCGTCTGCTGATGAAAGCGTCTGTTCCGCAGGCCGGGACGACGCCGCCTGAGGCGCGATACCCGACGCTTCACGCAGACGCGCAAACACCGCGTCGGCATCGTGCCATTCGGTCAGCATACCGTCCTCAATCAGCCAGAACCGGTTGCAGCTTTGACTGATTAACTGACGATCGTGGCTGACTAACAGCACGCCGCCTGCAAACTGTTGCAGGGTGTCGGCAAGCGCCTCTTTGCCTTCCATGTCCAGGTGGTTGGTCGGCTCATCCAGCATCAGCAGGCTATAGCGGGCAAGCGTCAGGCCAACGAACAACAGGCGAGAACGCTCGCCGCCGCTCAGCGTACTGACTTTCTGCCCGTGACGCGCCCACGGGAACCCGGCGCTGATAAGCGCCATTTTGCGGTTGTGGGGATCGGGCGCAAACGGCTCCAGCGCATCCAGCAGAGATGCCGCGTCCGGCAGCTGATGCAGCGTCTGGTCGTAGTAACCTGGCGATACGCGGGGATGAAGTTTCAGCCTCGCGTCCGTCAGTTCACCGCGAAAATGTCGCCAGATAAGCTTCATCAGCGATGATTTACCGCAGCCGTTACGTCCCACAATCGCCACCCGGTCGCCGCTTTTAAGCCTGGCCGCCTCGACGCTGAACAGCGCCGGAAGCCCCGGTGCAGGCGGTACCTCAAGGTTTTCCATCTCCAGCAGACGGTCAGCCCGCAGCGCGTCGCCGCGCAGGGTCAAGGTCCACTGGCTGCCCGCCGTGACCTCCGTCTGGCTCTCTTTCAGCCGCTCGACCTGTTTTTCCATCTGTTTCGCTTTACGGGCCAGATCCTCGTTGTCGTACACCTTGCCCCAGGTCGCCAGCCGTTTAGCGCTGGCGGCGACGCGGTCGATCTCCTTTTGTTCCGCCTTAAAACGCTGTGCATCGCTTTCGTCTTTTGTTACCAGCGCCCGACGCGCGGCGGTGCAGGGAAGCGCGAAATGGTGGAGCGTTTTATCCCGCAGGATCCAGCTGCCGTTCGTGACGGCATCCAGCAGTTGTCTGTCGTGGGAGACCAGCACAAAGCTGCCGGACCAGTTTTGCAGGAACTGTTCAAGCCACAGCATGGTGGGCAGATCGAGGTGGTTACTCGGCTCGTCCAGGAGCAGCAGGTCCGGCTCGCGTATCAACGCCCGCGCCAGCAGCAGGCGGGTATGCTGCCCGCCACTCAGCGTGGCGGATTGCAAGGCCATATCCTGCGCAGAGAAGCCCATGCTGGCCAGCAGCGTTTCGGCCCTCCAGCGCAGGCTTTCGCGCTCGCTCTGCGCAAGCTGCGCCAGAACCGCGTCCAGCATGGTCAGCGGAAACAGGCTCTCTGGAAGATGTTGCTCGATGCGCGCCACCAGGCAATGCCCGGCGAGAGAGACGCTGCCAGCGGCAGGGGAATCCGTGCCGTCGAGGATCTTCAAAAGCGTGCTTTTGCCGCAGCCGTTATCGCCCAGCAGACCAATGCGGTCGCCTTTTTTCAGCGTAAAGGAGAGTGCGTCGAAGAGCGTGCCAAACGCCGTATCAACACGTAAAGATTGTGCAGTGAGTAGTGTGCTCATTGTTGCTTACCCAGGAGTTACAGGCATGTTTATGCCTCGTCAAACATCGCTGACGATAACTCAGTAAGCCCGAGAGAAGGGATTCAGGGGGGTAGTGTCTTCGCTCAAGCCGAAGTTATCGCAGCACGATATCGATAACGCCTGAGCAAATGCGATCACCAAGAGTATGTGAAAAATTGAAAATTTCACAGTACAGCATAACAGGCCTCCTTATATATTCAGTTAGTTAATGGATGAGAGGAGTGTAGCGGGGGAACGCACGTTTGGCTAGTGGGGATCTCTGCCACAGGGGAAGGGAGAACATCTGGCCCGTAGGCCCGGTAAGCGAAGCGCCACCGGGCGATTAGGCTGCACTGCGATCGGGTGCCCTGATCCTCTCCCACAGGGAGAGGGCCAGGTCGGAGCGCAGATCAAATTGAAGTACGACGATAGCTGCGGTATTCCGGCTTCCAGTAATTATCGTCGATGGCCTGCTGCAGCGCATCGGCAGAGGTATTCACCGCCACACCCTGCTGCTGCGCCATTTTGCCTACCGCGAATGCGATGGCACGTGACACAGTCTGAATGTCCTTCAGCTCCGGCAGAACCAGACCTTCGCCGTTGTTCACCAGCGGAGAGTGCTTCGCCAGCGTTTCGCTCGCCGACATTAGCATCTCGTCGGTGATGCGCGACGCGCCAGAGGCGATAACGCCAAGGCCAATCCCCGGGAAGATATAGGAGTTGTTGCACTGGGCGATAGGGTAAAGTTTGTCTTTCCACAGCACCGGCTCGAACGGGCTGCCGGTGGCAACCAGCGCATTGCCTTCGGTCCATGCGATGATGTCCTGCGGGGTGGCCTCCACACGGGATGTCGGGTTGGACAGCGGCATGACGATAGGACGTTCGCAGTGTTTATGCATCTCGCGAATGATCTCCTCCGTGAAGAGACCCGTCTGACCGGACACGCCGATCAAAATATCCGGCTTAACGTTGCGCACCACGTCCAGCAGGGAAAGCACTTCATTGTCCGTATCCCAGTTTTTCAGCGCGTCTTTTTTCTGTACCAGTTTGGTCTGGAACGGCAGCAGGTTTGGCATGCCGTCGGTCAACAGGCCAAAGCGGTCGACCATAAAGACGCGCGAGCGGGCCAGCTCTTCGCTTAAGCCTTCGCGCTGCGTCTGGGCGATGATCTGCTCGGCGATACCACAGCCCGCAGAACCCGCGCCGAGGAAGACGATTTTTTGATAGCTCAGCTGGCTGCCTGCCGCGCGGCTGGCGGCGATCAGCGTGCCGACGGTGACCGCCGCCGTGCCCTGAATGTCGTCGTTGAACGAGCAGATTTCATCGCGGTAGCGGTTGAGCAACGGCATGGCGTTTTTCTGCGCAAAGTCTTCGAACTGCAGCAACACGTCCGGCCAGCGTTGCTTCACGGCCTGAATGAAATCGTCAACAAACTGATAATACTCATCATCCGTAATGCGCGGATGACGCCAGCCCATATACAGCGGGTCGCTCAGCAGCTGCTGGTTATTCGTGCCGACATCCAGTACGACCGGCAGGGTATACGCCGGGCTGATGCCCCCGCAGGCGGTATATAACGAAAGTTTCCCGATAGGGATCCCCATTCCGCCGATGCCCTGGTCGCCAAGGCCCAGAATACGTTCGCCGTCGGTCACCACAATCACTTTGATGTTGTGGTTCGGCACGTTCTGCAGAATGTCGTCCATATTGTGACGGTTAGGCCAGGAGATGAAGACGCCACGCGAGCGGCGGTAGATCTCGGAGAAGCGTTCACACGCCGCGCCCACCGTTGGGGTGTAGATCACCGGCATCATCTCTTCGAGATGGTTCTGTACCAGACGGTAGAAAAGGGTTTCGTTGGTGTCCTGGATATTACGCAGGTAGATATGTTTGTCGATTTCCGTTTTGAAACCCTGGTACTGGATCCAGGCGCGATCCGCCTGTTCTTCAATGGTTTCTACCACTTCCGGAAGCAGACCGAGCAGGTTAAAGCTGCTGCGCTCTTCCATGCTGAAAGCGCTGCCTTTGTTCAGCAGGGGGAATTCCAGTAAAACCGGTCCGGCATAAGGGATATATAAGGAACGATGTTTTTTCAGTTTGTTGTCCATGTCACTCACTCTTTTTTGAAGATCCGTCCCTGACACTGCTGTTTGTCATCTTTCTGGCCTGTGCTGCGGGGTGGGGTCGGGCGGTATTATAAAGGAGGTAAATGGTAATTACCGCAAACCATAAAAAAAACACCACCGGGGTGACCGATGGTGTTGTGGATCCTTAACGGGACTTACTTACCTGCGTGGCGTTTTCTGCCGGTAGCGTGGGTGACTTGCTTCTCGCTGTCGCCCTCAATCACCACTTTACGCTGGTTAGAGAGTTTGTAGTCCAGCCCCAGAATGTGGCGTGCCTGACGGTTCGATTTCATATTTACTCCTCAATCCTGTTGATAGTTTTAAGGACAAGTTTGCTTACGCAAACGAAATGTAACCCCTTAGGTTGCAGATCCAGCATAGCAGATTTTTACAACGGGGCATTACGCCCGCTGACAACATAGTTAATGGTCTGCTGGTAGATGTCACTGAGGATGTCATTGTCTGTGGCTTCCACCCACCGGGTCAGTTCCATCAAAATGTCATCTTCAGTAACAGCACCGTGCTCGGCGTGAAGACCCTGCGCGATTGCGTTGACCAGTTCGGGCTGAGCTGCTGTGGTGTGTGCCGGATAATAAGTAAACATGCTGCCTCCGTGTCGTTGTCTGTTTAATGTTACGGCTTGCAAAATCTTAATTCACAAACAGAGTGACAAATATTTTTCGCGTTGTGGCTCAGATTCGTCCTGGAAATAAAAATATCATTTTCCATAGCACAGAATTAAAATTCAGGGTTTCCAACGGCGTAATTTTGTCGTTTTTTCAAAAGGCATCGGAGAGGGCCAGGAGATCAATTCCACCACGCTTCCCCACGGGGTCTGGCCATAGCAGAAAGCATTGCCGTCGCCCTGTTCAGCCGGGAACGTGAGCGGCTTGGGTTGGGTAAACATTTCTCCCCCTGCGGCGGTGAAGGCGGAGATGGCTTTTTTAAAATCATCCACATACACGGCAAAGTGCTGGAGGCCAAAGTCGCTGGCGCGGGCGGGGTGCCCCTGTTCAGGGCCGTGCATTTCGAACAGCTCAACGCCCGGGCCGTGTGGCATAGCCAGCATACGGATGGCGCGGATTTTTGTGCCGGGAAATAACCTTAATGTTTTTTCCTGCGCATCATGGTCAATATTTTCACTGCCGGGGTCAACCGAGTGGTATAAAACCGTTGCGTCGAATGCCTGTTTAAAAAAGAGGGTGGCCTGTTCAATATCAGGAACCGTAATACCAATGTGGTCAATACCGCGAACTGACGAAGTCATCATTTCCTCCTGCTATAAAAAAATAAATATAGCAGGAGGTATTCAGTTCATTACCATTTCATCTCGCCGGTATTCACTTTGGCGCTCAGCTCAAGCGAGCTCTCTTCTGCAAGTGCGGGGTACACTTTTTTCATTGCAGCGATCGCGCCTGCGGAGTCTTTATGCTCCTCCAGGGTTTTCTCAAACTGGGCCAGATAAGCTTTGGTAAAGTCTATGGCCCCGGTACCGGCTGGCGGCGTACCGAGATAATGCCCCGGGATCACGCGCTCTGGCTGATGTGCGGCCATATTCTCCAGCGTCTGCTGCCATTGCTGACGGCTGGCTTTGGTTTGCGTATCCGCCGTCCAGACGTGAATCCCCCAGGAGACGCCGGTGCCGCCCAGAATCGTTTTGGCCGACGGGATCCACACGTACGCCGCGTAGCTTTCAGGCTCTTCGATATCGACCTTCTCGCCGTCAATCATAAAAGTGTTTGAGGCAATGACCTGTGGCACCACAAGTTTAGCGGGCGCGCCGTCTTTCATCTGGGGTCCCCAGAAGGCGAGCTTGGCCTCTTTCGTGGCGTTGATATGGTCAACGACCTGCCGCGTGGCAACCACTTTGGCATTCGGGAAAGCGCTGACCAGCGGCTGCAGGCCGAAGTAGAAATCCGGATCGCCGGAAGTGATCACAATCTTGTTGAGGGTCTTGCCGGTGCGGCGGATTTTTTCCACCAGCGCTTCACCGTCTTTCACGCTGAACTGTGCGTCAAACAGCACAGCCTCTGTCGGCCCTGAGACCAGCGTCGAGGAGACCGCGAAAATACCTTTCTCCTGCGGGTTATAAGTATCAATGGTTAACGGTGCGGCAAAAACCGCTGGGGTGAAGAGGGTGCACAGCAATGCAAGGCGAGTAAGCTTCATCATATTGTCTCGTTGTTCGGGAAAGACTCTATTGTACGGATTTCACCATTTGCCAGAATTCCTGAAACAAGACATGCTTAGTTTCATAAATCGAGCAGATGGAGCATAAGATGGATCGCGTTATTGCCGCTCAGGTCTATAACCGCATTTGCGAACTGGGGAGCCTGAGCGCGGCGGCACGTGCGCTGGGGATCTCCCGTCCGATGGTGAGCCGTTATCTGGAGCAGATGGAAAAATGGGCGGGGACACGGCTGGTTAACCGTTCAACCCGCAAACTGACGCTGACGGCGGCGGGTGAAAAAGTGCTGCAAAAAACCCGCACGCTCTCGCAAATTTCCCAGGAGATTGAGGATCAGTCTGCGAAAGATTCCCCCGCAGGAACGCTGCGGGTGGCCTGCGCGCATTTTACCGCCATGCAAATCATTTCGCCGGTGCTACCCGGGCTGCTTGCGCGTTATCCCCAGTTGCGTATTGAGCTGGACGTCAACAACCATCCGGTAAGCCTGGTGGGCGAGCGTATCGATGTGGCGATCCGCATCACCGATAATCCTGAGCCAGGCATGATTGCCCGCCGGCTGGGGGAGTGCGATTCGGTACTCTGCGCCTCTCCACGTTATCTCGCAGAGGCGGGTACGCCGCAACAGCTTGAGGAATTGATGCAGCACAACTGCCTGCACTACAGCTTTTTCGCCGGGCAGTCGTGGCGCTTTGTCAGCCCACAGGGGGAGCTGGTTTCTACAGCGGTAAGCGGCAATCTGAGTGCCAGCATTTCGTCGCTGCTGATGGAGGCGGCCATTAACCACTGCGGCATTGCGATGCTGCCGGAGCGTGAGGCGCGAGACGCCTTACAGACGGGGCAACTGGTGCCAGTGCTGAGCGCCTACACGCCCAAAGCGATCGGGATTTTCGGTATTTATCAGTCGCGTGACTACCAGCCCGCCGCGCAGCGGGTGTTCCTCGATGCGCTGGCGGCATATCTGGCACCCTTGTCAGACTCGTCTGTCTTTCCTGCAGAAAACGCGTAGCGTCCTATACTTATCTCTTTGTAAGCCAAAAGGAGAGCAAGAATGACGATTCATAAGCACGGTTCAGCACACTGGTCTGGCGACATTAAGCGCGGCAAAGGGACGGTTTCCACAGAGAGCGGCGTCCTTAACCAGCAACCTTACGGCTTTAATACCCGTTTCGAAGGGGAAAAGGGCACTAACCCGGAAGAGCTGATTGGCGCGGCACACGCGGCCTGTTTCTCCATGGCGCTGTCGCTGATGCTGGGCGAAAGCGGCTACACGGCGGATTCCATTGACACCACGGCGGACGTGTCGCTCGACAAGACCGACAGTGGTTTTGCAATCAGCAAAATCGCGCTGAAAAGCAAAGTCACGGTGCCTGGCATCGATCCTCAGCAGTTTGACGGCATCATTCAGAAAGCCAAAGCCGGCTGCCCGGTATCGCAGGTGCTGAAAGCGGAAATCACCCTTGATTACACGCTGAACTAAGTCAGAGCCGGGCGATGCCCGGCTTTTTCCTGTCTCTCATCCGCCTTTCATACACCTCATCAATACTCCAGACGTTTCGCTTTTTTGTTAAGATAGTAAAACTGTGATTATCAAAGGGATATCGGCATGGCGAATTTGCCCTGGCGTGTCAGCGTGCGTCTGATCGTTCTTGCAAAAAAAGTGGCAATGGTGCTGGGGATCGTGCTGATTGTGCTCCTCGCGGTGCGGGTTTACCTCTCGCAGCAAGGCCCGGCGCTGCATCTCTGGCATACCTGGCGCGCCGATGAGCTGTCAGCCCCTGAGATGGATAAGGCCACATTTGCGCAGTACCTCACCCGCGAAAAGGCCATTTTCGCCAGCCTGGATGCTGAGGTGACGTCGAAGACCGACGCGACAGAGCGCACGCCGCTTAACCGCTACGCCCGCCAGAGCCTTGTCTGGCCCGGGCAGTTCACCCCTGATGCCAACCGTTCCATGGTTCTGATGCCTGCCGGGAAGCCTCGCGGGGCCGTCGTGCTGTTGCACGGGCTGACGGACTCGCCCTACAGCGTCAGGCATCTGGCCATTCGCTACCAGCAGCACGGCTTTGTGGCGGTGGTGCCGCGTCTGCCCGGTCACGGCACGGCCCCCGGCGCGCTGACGAATGTGGACTGGGAGATGTGGCTGGCCGCCACCCGCCTTGCCGTGCGTGAGGCTACCCGTCTTGGTGGCGATGTTCCGCTGCATCTGGTGGGCTATTCCAACGGCGGGGCGCTGGCGATGAAATACGCCCTCGACGCGCTGGACAACCCGCAGCTTCGTAAACCCCAGCAACTGGTCCTGCTGTCGCCGATGATTGGCGTGACCGCGTTTGCCCGATTTGCCGGGTTAGCCGGGCTACCGGCAATGCTCCCCGCCTTTGCCAAGGCGGCCTGGCTTAACATTTCGCCGGAATATAATCCTTATAAATACAACTCGTTTCCGGTTAACGCCGCGCGTCAGTCCTGGCTGCTGACCCAGGCTCTGCAGCAGCAGCTGACCCGCGACAGCAAAGAGAACAGGCTTGACGCACTGCCGCCCGTGCTGGCATTTCAGTCGGTAATGGATTCCACGGTTAGCACCCGCGCCGTGGTCACCGAATTGTTCGATCGGCTTCCGGCTAACGGCAGCGAGCTGGTGATGTTTGACATCAACCAGGCCGCGAGCTTCCGTCCGTTGTTCAGACCCTCGTCCTGGACCGCCGTCTCTGAACTGCTGCCTCCGGCAGTAAGGCGTTACACTGTCACGGTTATCACGAATGACGGCCCGCACAGTTTCAATACCGTGGCGAAAACCACGCCAGCAGGCCGTACGGCTGAAACGTCCGTGGCGCTGTCGCTGCCTTACCCGCAGGACGTCTACTCGCTGTCGCACGTGGCGGTGCCGTTCCCGCCGGATGACGATCTCTATGGCCGTCAGCCTGAGGTGAAGAACCGCTATGGCATCAGCCTCGGGACCATTGCGCTGTGGGGCGAAACCTCGGTGCTGAGCGTGGGTAAAGAGGCGCTGATGCGCGTCACCTCTAATCCGTTCTACAGCTATATGCAGGAGCGCATTGATACGCTGAGCGAGCCGGTGAAAAGTCATTAAACATTTGCCTGACTTATGTATATGTATTAGTTCAGCCGCTTGCAGTATGCTGGAGCTTCGCTTTCAGCATTTCTTTACTATCGGAACCCGTTGCTGTGCTGACTACACTCATTTATCGAAGCCGGTTACATTCATCCTGTGATGCCGCTCAGCTGCGCACGCTGGTTGAGCAGGCTAAGATCCGCAATACGGGTCTGAACATCACCGGCATTTTGCTCTCCAGCGGGCATGAAATTCTGCAAATCCTCGAAGGAAAGGAAGAGAGCGTCGTTACGCTTTTCCTCAAGATTCGGGAGGACAAACGCCACTGCGATGTTGTGGAACTGATGCGTGACTATGGTCCGCGCAGACGGTTCGAGCATATCGGCATGTTGCTGTTTGATTTGCAGGTGCAATCCCCGAAGGACGTTCTCCAGTCGGTGCTGCATTACAGCAAGCTGGAAAGCTATCTCGCCTCCGGGGACCGGGTCTTTAAGTTCATCCAGTCATTTATCAACCGAAAAGGGACGGCAAATCCCGGCACGACATTTGATGCCAGCCAGTGGACGCTGTCCCGGGAGCGCGCCCCGTTTGCCACCGGCGTGGGCCTGCTGGCCGATCAGTCCTGCCAGTTTGCTCTCCAGCCTATCGTGGAGCCTGCGGAAGGTAAAATCAGCTCCCTCGAGGCCCTGATACGCGGCAACGACGGCGGCAGCCCGGAACTTTTCTTTCAGACGCTCGATCCGGAAAAAATCTACGAAGTTGACCTCCAGACAAAAGCTTATGCGTTTGCCCTGGCGGAAAAGCTGGGAATAGGCGGGCATAAAATCGCCGTGAACCTGCTGCCCATGTCACTCGTCAAAGTGCCCGGCGCGGTCGAATTTCTGGTGGATCAAATTAAGATCCACGGGCTTCAGCCGGAGCAGGTGGTGATTGAGGTGACGGAAAACGAGATCATTTCCGGTTTCAACCAGTTTAACAGCGCCATCAAACAGCTCCGGGCAGAGGGCATTGGTCTGGCAATTGACGATTTTGGCTCCGGGTATGCCGGGCTGTCACTGCTGACGAAATTCCAGCCGGATAAACTCAAGATCGACCGCGAGATTGTCAGCGATATCCACCTTAGCGGCCCGAAGCAGGCCATCGTGAAATCGATTGTCAGTTGCTGCACCGATCTGGAAATCACCCTGGTGGCGGAAGGCATCGAGAAGCTGGAAGAGTGGTGCTGGCTCGAATCGGCGGGCATTCGCCGTTTCCAGGGGTTCTTGTTTGCCCGCCCTCAGCTGAACGGCGTAGGGGACATTCACTGGCCGCATATGATGCGCTGACGCGTACATAAACGCGTCGCCAGACAAAACCTTACACGCCGGGGCTTGTAGATTCATCGCTATCGTTTATGATCCAAGCGTTCAATCATAATGGAAACTTATGCGCAACCGTCCGCTTCTCGGTAAATGGCTTTTGATAATCACCTGTCTGGCGATGGCGCTTTGCCTGGTTCAGCGGGCGGTCTATCTCAACCATTTTTTGCAGGGGCTGGAACAGCAGGCGCAAACGGTACTGATGACTGACGGGGCGGGTAACACCTCCGACTCAGAGCAGTCTGGCCCATCACCGTGTCAGCTTGGCGCACACTCACTGCTGTGCGCCCAGCCGTTGTTCTTCGACGGCGCGCTGCCCGCCATCGTGATTTTCTTCGCGTTGCTGCACTTGGTTACCCAGGCGCGCGCGTGGGTTTACCGGGAACAGCCTGTTCAGGCCCCGCCTCCCCGAATACACCTCAAAAACTGCGTCTTCCGTGAGTGAAAACATCGTTACCACACGATAATTTTCACTAATCACGGAGTAAAACATGTTTAACGTCTTCAGGGGCTTTGTCCTCCTGTTGCTGTCCTGCATCGGCATCGCCCATGCGGCAGACACAGGCTGGTTAACCTCCCCACAAAACGATCACGCCCGGGTTCGCGTCCAGGCGGAAAAGCGCCAGCACGACACAGTGGCATTACTTACCGTCGAGCTGCAGCCCGGCTGGAAAACCTACTGGCGTTCGCCGGGCGAGGGCGGCGTTGCCCCGCAAATTAACTGGCCGAAAGGCGTCCAGGACACCTGGCACTGGCCCGTTCCCTCGCGCTTTGACATCTCGGGCCTGACCACCCAGGGTTTCCACGATAAGGTCGTCATCCCGATGACCCTGACCGGCCTGAACAGCGACACGCTGGATGGCACGCTGACGCTCTCTACCTGTAGCAATGTCTGTCTGCTGACGGACTACAAGCTGCACCTGGATTTCAACGCCCCCGTTGATGCGGGGTTCCAGGACGCATTTGACGATGCCATGCGCGCCATTCCGGGGGACTCGGGCGTTTCTTCCCATCTCGAGGCCTGGCTATCCGGCGATAAACTGGTGGTGACGGGCACGACGGACGGCGAGTGGCATAATCCTGGGATCTACTTTGACCCGCTGGAGGGCGATATCCTGCCCGGCGAGCCGGTGATTAAGCACAACGGCAATCAGCTGCGCGTCACGGTGCCGGTGACCGATGAGTGGGGAGATAAGCCCGCTACGCTTGAAGGAAAAAAACTGTCGTTTGTGCTAACCAACGGCGACAAGGCTCAGGAAACCGTGATGACCGTGGGCGCGGAACCCGCCGCTCAGGGCCGTTCGACGAACCTCTTCAGCATGCTGGCCTTTGCACTGCTCGGTGGGGTGATCCTGAACCTGATGCCCTGCGTACTGCCGGTTATGGGGATGAAACTGAGCAGCGTGCTGCACGCTGGATCCGACAGGCGCAAGGTCAGGGTACGTTTCCTGGCGACGACCGCCGGTATTCTGACCTCCTTTGCCCTGCTGGCCGCGATGGTGACGGCCCTGAAGCTGACCGGCGCATCGCTCGGATGGGGCATTCAGTTCCAGAATCCCTGGTTTATCGGCCTGATGGTCGCGGTGACATTCATTTTTGCGATGAATTTATTTGGCGCGTTTGAAATGCTGCTGCCTTCTGCCGCAGCCGGTCGGCTGGCAACGGCGGGTGGTTCAGGCTTAACGGGCAGTTTTTGTGAGGGCATGTTCGCTACGCTGCTCGCCACGCCGTGCTCCGCGCCATTCCTGGGGACCGCCGTAGCCTTTGCGCTGGCGTCACCCCTGCCGACGCTGTGGCTGATCTTCCTGATGCTCGGCGTGGGGATGAGCTTGCCCTGGCTGTTTGTCGCGCTGGTCCCGAAAACCGCCATGCTGCTGCCACATCCGGGTCGCTGGATGAATACGCTCAAGATCATTCTCGGGGCGATGATGCTGGCGTCCAGTCTCTGGCTGGCGACGCTGCTCCAGCAGCATTTAGGTAACGTTATAAGCCACGTCATCATGCTTGTCATGATCGTGGTAGCGATCGTGATTTACGCCCGAATTGGGCAAAAAAACGCGCCGATCTTCTGGTTGGTGGTGATGTCGCTGGCAGTCTTTGGCGGTTACCAGCTGCGTGGGCTGGTGCTCGCGGAGCCTGCTTCCCGGAGCGAGGCCAGCAGAGCAGTGATCCCGTGGCAACCCTTAACCGAGGAGGCTATTCAGCGCGCGCTGGCGCAGGGGAAACGCGTATTTGTGGACATTTCCGCCGACTGGTGCGTGACCTGCAAGGTCAACGAACATCGGGTATTAAATCAGCCTGAGGTGATTGCCGCCCTGAGTGAGCCGGACGTGGTAGCCCTGCGCGGTGACTGGAGCAAGCCTTCGCCGCTGATTGCCGATTTCCTCGCCAGACGAAACCGCTACGCCATCCCGTTCAACGAGATTTCTGGCCCCGGCAAGCCCGACGGCGTGATCCTCTCGCCGCTGCTAGATAAACGCTCCCTGATCGCCACGCTGAATAACGCCAAAGGTTAACATGATGAAAAAATTAATGATTACACTGCTGCTGCTTTTTACCTCCGTTCAGGCGATGGCCGCAGATGCGCTTACGCCGGAGCAGGCGCAGGAGCAGCGCGCGCAGAAGATCGTCTTTGACTTCTTGTTTAACGATCCGAACTCCCCGCGCATCGGGGCTACTAAACCTCAGCTGACGCTGGTGGTGTTCACCGACTACAACTGCCCCTACTGCAAAAAATTCGATCCTTATCTGGAAAAGATTGTAGAAAAACATCCGGAGGTGGCAGTGGTGTATAAGTTTCTGCCATACCGCGCTGAGAGTTCCGTTACGGCGGCACGTGACGCCTTAACCCTCTGGCGCAGCCATCCCGGGCAATTTATGAAATTTAACGATACTCTGATGGCGAAAAAGGGTTACCACGACGACGCCAGTATTCAGGAGGCCCAGAAACGGGCGGGGGTCAACATCACGGCCCCGGATGACGAAAGCCTGATTACGATCAAACGCAGCCTGTTGATCGCGGAAAAACTCGGTATTCAGGGCACGCCCGCAACGCTCATCGGTGATGTCCTGTTGCCCGGCTGGGTTCCCTATGAACAATTCGATGAAATCGTCAGCGATGCACTCCGGAGAGGAAAATGAAAAAACGATTGTTACTTTCACTGCTGATGGCATCCGGCCTGACGCAGGCCGCTGAGGCCGTGCCGGAGGTGGTTAAGCACTTCAGCGATCAGCAAAACATTACGATCATCAAGAAAATCAATGCCCCCGGCGGGGCACCGGCCTGGCTTGGACAATATCAGGATATGGGCGTGACACTCTTTTTAACGCCCGACGGCAGGCACGTGATTTCCGGTTATCTGTATGATGAGAAGGGCAAAAACCTCAGCGAGGACTATTTCCAGAAGGAGATCTACGCTCCGCTGGGCCGGGAGATGTGGAAGAAGCTGAACGCCGCGCAGCCGTTGAAAGAGGGGGCGGATACCGCGCCGCGCAAAGTATTCGTGTTCGCCGATCCGTTCTGTCCGTACTGCAAAGCCTTCTGGTCTGCCGCGCAGCCGTGGGTGAAGGCGGACAAGGTTCAGCTGAATACGCTGCTGGTTGCGTTTCTCAACCCTCAAAGCGGGCGTAACGCGTCCCTGATCCTCAATGCCAGGGATCCGGTCAACGCCTGGAAAGAGTATGAGCTTTCCGGTGGCAAAAAATTACCGAAAAACGAGGGCAAGGCGTCGCGTGAGACCGTTGCGCTGTTACAGCAGCATCAGCAGTTAATGGACAGCCTCGGGGCGAATGCCACGCCCGCGATTTATTATCTCAACGCCGATAACGAGCTACAGCAGGTGACAGGAATGCCGGACGAGAAACAGCTGGAGGCGATGTTCGGGCCTAAACCCTAATCAACTCAGGCAGAAACAGGACGTTTCTGCCTGCTTTTTTGGCTTAATTTTTGTCTTAACGTCCCCAGCGGCCCCTGAGGTACGTCACCGCGTCCTGCGTCTGAGGCTGATTGAGATAGTCTTCGCGGAACAGAATGGTGCCGTTGACGTTAGGCAGCGAATCGTTCAAATCAAGCTGTTTTTTCAGCTCCGGCACGCCGCCATTCACCGTCCAGTCTGGCTCTTTTTTGGACGGTGCGCCCACCTTATAGAACGCAACGCCGATATACAGGCGAGTATGGGTCGGTTTTACGACGTCGGCCCACCACTTTGTCAGCACGTCATAGCGCGCCGCATCCCGCGAGAATGGCCAGTAGATTTGCGGTGCAATGTAGTCCAGCAGCCCCTGCTGCACCCACTGACGCGTGTCAGCGTAGGACTCATCATAAGCCGCCGCCCCGCGCGTGTCGGACCCTGCCGGGTCGTACGAACGGTTGCGCCACACGCCTGCCGGGCTTACGCCAAACTCAACGTCCGGCTTAAGTTGCTTAATGGCTCTGGAGACCTGAACGATAAGCTGATGGGTGTTGTGACGACGCCAGTCGGCTTTCGAACTGAATCCCTGACCATATTGCCGGTAAGTCTGCGCGTCATTCAGGGTTGAGCCGGGCGTTTCGGTATAAAAGTAATCATCAAACTGCACGCCGTCGATGGCATAGTGCGCGACCACCTCGGACACCACCTGGGTTATCCAGTCCCTGACCTCAGGAATGCCGGGGTCGAGCACGAAGCGGTCGCCGGAAACGCGTACCCACTCGGGGTGCAGCACGTAGACGCTGGAAGGGTGCAGCGATGCGGTGCGGTTGAGTTCGGCAACGGTTGACGGTTTTACGTTGGTGGATACCCGGTAGGGATTGAACCAGGCGTGAACTTTCATACCGCGCTTATGGGCTTCGTCCAGCATAAACTGCAGTGGATCGTAGCCGGGGTATTCGCCAATCTTCCCTGTCAGGGTGTCTGACCACGGCAGGATTTTGGATGACCAGAGCGCGGTGCTGTCGGGCTTCACCTGGAAAAAGACGGTGTTAATGCCGAGGGTGTGGAGCTTGTCGAGCTTATCCGTCAGCGCCCGTTTTTGCTGTGCAATACGCTGATCGGCATTGAGGGTGTTAACCGACGATACCGGCGGCCAGTCAAGTCGGGAGACCGTCGCCAGCCAGATCCCGCGCATCGGTTCATGAGTCCGGGGTGTCGGTTTATTCGCCGACGGGAGTGGGGTAACCAGTGATTTCGGTGGTTTTGAGGCGCAACTAACAAGTAAAAGTGCACAACCCACCAGCGCACCAATCCGTTTTACATGTTGTGTCATGGATGTATTAGCTCTTCGTGATCCGGCTGTTGGCCCAGGGATTAAAGGCTGGCTCAGGCTGTGGTTCAACGTCATCGTCATTGAGTGAGTCCAGATACAGCGCTTCCACTTCGGCGCGCGCCCACGGGGTACGCCTCAGGAATTTTAAGCTCGATTTGACGCTGGGGTCTTTTCTGAAACAGTTAATTTTGATTCGATTGCCTAATTCGTTCCAGCCGTAGCGCGCAACCAGCGCGGTTACCTGCATTTCCAGGGTTACGCCGTGGAGAGGGTCTTTCGAAACGTGTGCAGTCATAGCGCGTCCGGATGTCTTAAAAAGTGTGGGGGAAAGCAACGAAGAGAAGGGTACAAGAAAGGCGGGAAAGCAGCAATTTTCGCGTGCGTTTCTTCACCCCATCCGGGGTGAAGAAAGAGGGCTGTCAGGATTTAAACAGATCGGGCGCCCATGGACGCGGATCAACCTCCATAAACGGTGCACGCTCGAACCGGGATTTCAGTGCCCAGGGGACTGTGCAGTCAAATATCGTCTTGCAGGTAATGCCGTTGCCACGGATCGAGGTGCTGTAGTCGGGGGCCTGAGACGGATCCAGCTGATGTCCGCGAATGCCGGGCAGATGGGTGATGCTGACGTCGCCCTGCATCCGGGTTGTCATGGCCCACAGAATGTCATCGCTGTCGAAAATATCCACGTCCTCATCCACGAGAATAATATTTTTAAGCTCAGAGTAGGTGGCTAACGCGATCAGCGCCGCCTGACCCTGACGCCCCTCGTCCGAGGGCTGACGTTTTTTCACCTGTAAAATACCGAGGAATTTCCCGCCGCCCGCGGTGTGTGCATAGACGTTTTGCAGAAAGCCCGGAATAGCCTCTTCCACGGCGTTACGGATGCTGGCCTCGGTAGGCAGACCGGCAAGCGTGGTATGTTCCTCCCCGGGGCCGACCAGCGTTTGCAGAATGGCCTGATGGCGCATGGTCACTGCTTTAACCTTGATGACCGGCAGGGAGGGGTTCGCTTCACCGCAGTAGCCGGGGAATTCCGGCATCGCATGGCCGGTATTAGTATGCTGATCTTCCCTGACGCGCACGCCCGGCAACAGTTCGCCTTCAATGATGATCTCGGCGCGAGCAATGGCTTTTGCATTGACGGACACGCCCTGGACCAGCTCAACCGGATGTTGACGTAACGCGCCCGCCACGCCCAGCTCGTTATAGCCAAACGGCGTGGTCGGTGCCTCAAAGCACGCGCCAATATAGATAGCCGGATCCAGCCCCATATTGATGGTGACCGGCAACGGCTTACCGGCCGCTTCGGCTTTCTGACGAAAGACCTCGATGTGTCGCCCGGCGGCAAGGAACATGGAAAGTTCATCGCGCTCCTGCACGCAAAGACGGTGAATGGTCACATCGGTCAGCGAAGCGTCTTCCGGATCGCTTGCCAGCACCAACCCAAGGCAGAAAAACGGACCGGCATCAATCGGCGTGTTAGTGGGCGCAGGCAGCAGCTTGCGGAGATCGAAATCAGGATCGTCAGCGTAAAATACCTGCTCCTGACACGGCGCCTGGGCTGCCGGGACGACCACCGGGGCAATCGGTTTTTTTACCGCCTGGCCTACGTGTTTCGCCAGTTCGGAGGGTTCGCACCCTAACAGCAGCGCCGCTCTTTCCCGGCTGGCATGCATCCCCACCAGAATACGGGAATCCGGGTAACCCTTGATGCTGTTGAACATCATTGCCGGGCCAATGCGTGTAGGGCGTTTTACCGTGCCGCCTGCGCCAATGTGGCGATAGACGCCCGCCAGCTCGGCGTTGGGGTCGACCGGATGGTCGGTTTCAATATATTGCCCCTCGTGGCGTTGCAGTAATGCGATGGCGCTTCTGAGATCGTTGACTGGCTTTTCCATACTGTCCTCCCTTGAGTGAATGCCTACATTGTCAGGGGATTAATAATCTCTATCAATTGCATCATTACTGCTATTTTGATATGAAATTTATTATCGATTGGTTTACGGGGTGACTTTATGCAGTTTCGTTTGATGCGTCATTTCATTACGGTGGCTGAAGAGCTGCACATGCACCGGGCCGCAGAACGCCTGAACATGGCGCAACCGGCGCTCAGCCAGCAGATTAAGTCCCTTGAGACGCAGCTGGGCGTCACGCTCTTTAGCCGGGCGAACCGACGGCTGACGCTTACGCCAGCCGGGGAGGCCTTTCTGACCAAAGCCAGGCTGGCCATCGCCATGACAGAGCAGGCCATTCTGGATGCCAGGCAAACCGCCAGAGGCGAGCAGGGCATACTGAATCTGGGATGCGTCTCCAGCGCGATGTTCGAGGCGAAATTGCCTGCCGTGCTTCGTCATTTTCATGCACGGTGGCCTAACGTCACGCTTTCCATGACGACCGGAAATGTGCAGAACCTTTATGCCTCAATTCAGCGTAACGATCTGGACGTGGCGATTGTTCGCGCGCCGCTGCCCGCGCTTCCTGACGATTTGCAGAGCATTCATTTTGCCGGGGAAAAAAGCATTCTGGCGTTGTACAGCGAACATCCGCTGGCAACGTCCGCTGCGCTGACGCTGGCATCGCTTAAAGGGGAGAAATGGATTGCCCTGCGCGATCCGCAGGGCATGGGGCTGGAGCAGTATTTCAATGATGTCTGTGCCGGAGCAGGGATTCAACCCAGCGTGGTTCAACAGGCGAGCGATGTGCCCACCGTGGTGAGCCTTGTGTCCGCGGGATTTGGTATCGCCTTGCTTCCCGCGTCAGCCAGGACGTTACGCGTTGAAAACGTGGTCTATATCGATATCCTCGATCGCATTAAAGAGAGCGAACTGACGCTGATTTGTCACCGTTTCATTCGCTCTGAAGTGCTGAAGAAATTCTTAACCACGCTTGCTCAGGCGTAATTACGCTACGCCCGTGCCGCCGTCCGAACACCAGACCTGGCCAGAGGCATAGGAGCAGGTATCCGAGGCAAAAAGGACATACAGCGGGGCGATTTCAACAGGCTGGCCCGGTCTCCCCAGCGGCGTGTCTTTGCCGAAAGACTGAACCTTAGACTGAGGCTGGCCGCCGCTCGACTGCAGGGGCGTCCAGTACGGACCCGGCGCCACGGCGTTTACCCGAATACCGCGCGGCCCAAGCTGCTTAGCGAGAGACTTAGTAAACGCCACGTTGCAGGCTTTGGTCTGGGCATAATCCACCAGAATCTCACTCGGTTTGAAGGCCTGAACGGAAGAGGTATTGATGATAACCGCCCCCTCTTTTAGATGACGCAGCGCGGCTTTGGTGATCCAGAACGGCGCGTAAACGTTAGTCTTGAACGTCGCGTCAAAATCGGCGGTTGTGAGATCTTCAATCGATTCGCAGTACTGCTGACGGCCTGCGTTATTGACCAGAATATCCAGCCCGCCCAGCTCCGCCACGGCCTTTTCAACCAGCGTATCGCAGAACGACTCAACGCGAATATCGCCCGGAATGGCGACGGCTTTACGACCCTCTGCCTGAATCAGGGCAATCACCGACGCTGCGTCGGACTCTTCCTCAGGAAGGTAGCCAATCGCGACGTCAGCACCTTCACGCGCATAGGCGATAGCCACCGCGCGCCCGATACCAGAGTCACCGCCGGTGATGAGGGCTTTTTTCCCTTCCAGTTTGCCAGAACCGATATAGCTGGTTTCACCATGATCCGGAATAGGCTTCATTTCTGATGCCAGTCCGGGGGCCTGCTGTGGCTGTTCCACAAATGGCGGGCGAGGGTAATGCAAAGTGGGGTTAGTTCCTGTCGTCATATCGGCCTCCTTAGTGATGAATTTCAAGCGTAGCCGGAAATGCGACCTGGACGGGCAAAACGCGGAAAATCAGATAAATCTATATTCCCTCGACAAAAAGCCTAAACCCCGCAGTTTGGGCGGTTAACGCCCGCCCGCCGTAACACTCTTTCATTCCTGAACTAAGCTTGTACTTCGTTGGGCGTAAATTAGGGTCAATCGAGGACAATAAATGGAATTCAGGACATTTCACACACGCTGGGGCGCTGAGTTTATCTCCTCTGACGTCGTACGTTTTCGCGTCTGGGCTGAAGGACAACAGGATCTCACGCTGCGTCTTACGGAAACCGATATTCCCATGGTGGCGACAGGGCATGGCTGGTTCCAGGTCGACGTACCGGATGTGAAGCACGGGACAGAGTATCAGTTTGTTTTGCAGGACGGCATGGCCATTCCCGATCCCGCTTCGCGAGCCCAGAAAGGGGATGTTAACGGACCTTCCATTGTCATCGATTCGGGGCGTTATCCTCACGCTCACCCTGACTGGAAAGGACGCCCGTGGGAAGAGACGGTGATTTACGAACTTCATATCGGCACCTTCACCCCGGAGGGCACGTTCCTTGCAGCGATTGATAAGCTGCCTTACCTGGTGGAACTGGGTGTTACGCAGCTTGAAGTGATGCCCGTCTCGCAGTTTGGCGGTGCGCGCGGCTGGGGATACGACGGCGTTTTACTGTACGCGCCGAACTCGGCCTACGGCACGCCGGAAGATTTCCACGCCTTTATCGATGCCGCGCACGGGCTGGGGCTGTCGGTGGTGCTGGATATCGTCCTTAACCACTTCGGCCCCGAAGGTAACTACCTGCCTTTGCTGTCGCCTGCCTTTTTCGACCCGGAGCGCATGACGCCGTGGGGCAACGGTATTGCCTACCAGACCGAGGCGGTCAGGCGATACATTGTCGACGCGCCGCTTTACTGGCTGACAGAATATCATCTGGACGGTTTACGCTTTGATGCCATTGACCAGATCCACGACCCGTCTGAAACCCCTGTACTGGAAGAGATTGCCGACCGCATTCGGGAGGTGATTCCTGACCGGCATATTCATCTCACCACCGAAGACAGCCGCAACGTGATTTTTCTGCATCCCCGGGATGCGCAAGGCGAAACGCCACGCTTTACCGCCGAGTGGAACGATGATTTTCACAATGCCGCTCACGTTTTTGCGACCGGCGAAACGCATGCCTACTATCAGGACTTTGCGGATCGGCCTGAGGAAAAATTCGCCCGCGCGCTGGCGGAAGGGTTTGTCTACCAGGGCGAGGTATCTCTCCAGACCGGCGAACCGCGCGGCGTGGATTGCCGCAGCCAGCCGCCGCAGTTCTTCGTCGATTTTATTCAAAACCACGATCAAACCGGCAACCGCGCACAGGGAGAGCGGCTTATCACCCTGGCAGGGCCGGAAAAAACCCGCGTTCTGCTGGCCGCGCTGTTGCTTTCACCGCATATTCCGCTGCTGTTTATGGGCGAAGAGTTTGGCGAAACCCATCCGTTTTTGTTTTTCACCGACTTCCATGGAGACCTGGCGAAAGCCGTGCGGGAAGGGCGCGCCAAAGAGTTTTCTGGCCACTCGGGACATGATGAGGCCGTCCCGGATCCGAACGATCTGAACACCTTTATGCGCTCAAAAATCAACTGGAATAACGTGGCGACGGATGAGGGCAAGACGTGGCTACGCTTTACGCGCAACCTGCTTACCCTGCGCCATGCTCATATCGTGCCGTTACTTCGCCAGGGCGGTACCGTTGAGGGCACCGTGGTGCAGACGGCTCCCGGCATGGTGGCGGTAAGCTGGCGCTTCCCGTCAGGGACGCTTTCTCTGGCGCTGAATATTGCAGAGACGTCCGCTGCATTGCCCGATCTTCCCGGCGAAACGCTGTTTGCCTGGCCTGAACCGGGCGACGCGTTGCCCCCGTACAGCGCCGTTGTCCGCTTTGCTGAAGGAGAAGCGTCGTTATGATCCCTGCCGCCACGTACCGTATTCAGTTTCGCAATGGCATGACCTTCGATCGCGTTGTCGAACTGGTGCCCTATTTTAAAGACCTCGGCATTAGCCACCTGTACGCCTCACCGATATTTACGGCGACGTCCGGCTCGACGCACGGCTATGACGTGACCGATCCCAACGAGATCGATCCGGCCATTGGCGGACGAGAAGGCTTTGATCGCATGGCGGCCGCGCTGAAACAGGCGGGCATGGGGCTGATTCTTGATATCGTCCCTAACCACATGTCGACCTCGCTGGAAAACCGCTGGTGGCGAGACGTGATCGAACATGGCAGCCAGAGCCGCTATGCGCACTACTTTGATATCGACTGGTCGCGCCCGCTCACGCTGCCGTTCCTGGGCGACACCTTTGAGGCCGAACTGGAGAAGGGGGCAATCACCTTACAGCGTGACAGTGTCACCGATAAGGCATCGCTGGTGTATTACGATGCGGTATATCCGCTTAACCCCGGCACCTTCTCTGAAGATAAGAGCATTGCAGAGCTGCACGAAGCGCAGAGCTGGCGGCTGATGTCCTGGCGCGAGGCACCCAAACAGCTCTCATGGCGACGCTTCTTTGAGATAACGGGGCTGGTGGGAGTCAGGGTGGAAGATGACGCGGTGTTTGACGACACGCATCGTCTGATCCTTGAGCTGGTTCACGCCGGTATCGTTGATGGCCTGCGCATTGACCATATCGACGGTCTTGCAGACCCGCTGGGGTATCTCAACCGTCTGCGTGAGGCGACCGGGCCAGACTGCTATATCACGGTGGAGAAAATACTGGCGAAAGGTGAACAACTGCCCGCTGACTGGCCGGTATCGGGCACCACCGGGTACGAGTTTATCGCCTCGCTGGCGGAGGTGCTGGTGGATGACAATAGCCTTGAGCGGCTGGAGAAAATCCACGAAGAGACCCTGGGCACGACGGTTGATCGATACGCAGAATTGCGGGATGCCAAAGGTCTGATGACCGATCGCAATTTCGAAGGCGAATTCACCACGCTGCTTACCATCGCAACGGAGCTTGCACAGCACAACGGCGCGGAGATCCCGGTTGAGGAGATCCGCCATGCCCTGCGCGAGCTGCTAATCGCGTTTCCTGTCTACCGTACCTACGGCACCGCAGAGGGCTTAACGCCGAGCGATGTCGTGCTGCTTAATCGCGTGGTTGCCAGCGTTAACACTTCGGAACCTGCGCTGAGTCTGATTGTGCACATTCTTACCGGCGACCTCCCGGAGCGCGACCGCGATGCCGCCACGCTGTTCAGAACCCGTTTCCAGCAGCTGACCGGCCCGCTGATGGCGAAATCCGTCGAAGACACGCTGTTCTTCAGGAACAACCTGGAGCTTGCCCTGAACGAGGTGGGGGCCGATCCCACGCCTCGCGCTTTCTCGATATCGCGTTTTCATCAGGAAATGCGCATCCGTCTGGCCCGTCAGCCCGATGCGCTGCTTGGCACCTCAACCCACGATACCAAGCGGGGGGAAGATACGCGGGCGCGTCTTTACACCCTGACCGAAGCGCCGGAACAGTGGGGAGAAAACCTGGCGCGCTGGCGAAAGATGAACCAGACCCAGGTGCGTTTCCTCAATGACGGTACCGCGCCGAACGCCGCGGATACCTGGATGATCTATCAGGCGCTGGCGGGGGTGTGGCCCGCCACGCTCTCTCCGGATGACCACGACGGCCTTAAATCGCTCGAAACGCGCTTCCTGGGCTTTATCGAAAAAGCGCTGCGCGAGGCCAAACAGCGCACCGACTGGATCGACAGCAACGAGAGCTATGAGAACGTGGTGATGGATTACGTCCGGCATCTCCTCTCGCCGGATAACACTGTGTTCCTGCATGATTTCAGTGAAACCCTGCAGCCGTTTATTCGCGCAGGCCTGATGAACAGCCTGAGCCAGACGGCGATCAAACTGACCGCACCAGGCGTACCCGATATCTACCAGGGCAGCGAAGCGCTTAACTTCAGCCTTGTCGATCCGGATAACCGACGCGAGCCGGACTTCGCCACGCTTGTACAGGATCTCAGCACCCTGGATGCAAGCGTATTTGACCATGAGCAGTGCTGGCGAGATGGCCGCGTGAAGCAGTATGTCACCGCCACGCTGCTGCGCCTCAGACCGCACTATTCAGCGCTGTTCCGCTACGGCGACTGGCTGCCGCTCAAGGTGACCGGCGAGCGCGAAGAGAACCTGATTGCCTATGCCCGCGTTAAGGATGGCGAGGCGCTGATTGTTGCCGTGCCGCGTCTGGTCTTTAACGTCACCGCAAATGAAAAACTGTGGACCAACACGACGGTAGCCCTGCCAGCCGAGCTGGCCGGAAAGCGTTACCGGGATCTGTTTACCGGCGAAAGCCGCCTTCTGCAAGACACTCTGGATTTGACATCAGAAACAGGATGTTTAGTGGTACTGCTTACCTGCGAATAATCGTGGAGAAATAAAAATGCCTAAGGACAGTAAGTTTGAAATTCGGTCTGGTCACGGCCAGCAACTGGGCGCTAATTATGATGGCAGTGGGGTGAACTTCGCGCTCTTCTCCGCCCATGCGGAGCGGGTGGAACTGTGCCTGTTCGATCCTTCCGGTAAAACGGAAATCGCTCGGCTTGAGATGCCGGAGTATACCCACGAAGTCTGGCATGGCTATGTGCCCGACCTGCAGCCAGGTGCGCTTTATGGCTATCGCGTTTACGGGCCTTACGATCCGGAGAATGGTCATCGCTTTAATCCGCACAAGCTGCTTGTCGATCCTTATGCCCGCGAACTGGTCGGGAACATCGACTGGAACGACGCCCATTTTGGCTACGAGCTGGGTCACGAAGAGAAAGACCTGAGCTTTGACACCCGTGACAGCGCTCCGTTTACGCCAAAATGTAAGGTCGTCGATCCCAATGCCTTTGACTGGCAGGATAACAACCGGCCAGACATTCCGTGGCCCAATACCGTGGTCTATGAGAGCCACGTTAAGGGCTTTACGCAGCTAAACCCGGCGATTCCGCCCGAGCTGCGCGGCACCTTTGAGGGAATGGGGCATAAAGCCTCGGTTGATTACATTAAAAGTCTGGGCATCACCTCGGTGGAACTGCTGCCGGTTCACTGGTTCCCGGACGATCAGCACTTGCTTGACCGGGGGCTGAAGAACTTCTGGGGGTATAACACGCTGGGCTTTTTTGCCCCGGCGTCGCGTTATTACGGCCCGGCGGGGATTCAGGGATTCCGGGATATGGTGCGCGCGTACCACGACGCGGGCATCGAAGTGATCCTCGATGTGGTCTATAACCACACCGCAGAGGGCAATGAGCTGGGGCCAACGCTGTCGTTCAAAGGCATCGACAACTTCTGCTATTACCGCACGTTACCGGATCAGCATCGCTATTACATTAACGACACCGGCACCGGGAATACGGTAAATACATCACATCCACGCGTGCTGCAGATGGTGATGGATTCCCTGCGCTACTGGGCAGAATCAATGCATATAGACGGTTTCCGCTTTGACCTCGGTACCATTCTGGGGCGTGAACCGGAAGGATTTGATCCGCGCGGCGGCTTTTTTGATGCGATGTCGCAGGACCCCGTGTTATCCCGGCTGAAACTGATTGGCGAACCCTGGGATATCGGCCCGGGCGGCTATCAGGTGGGAGGCTTCCCGCCCGGCTGGGGCGAGTGGAACGATAAGTATCGCGATACCGTTCGCGAATACTGGAAGGGGGATAATGTCTCGACCGATTTTGCCGCGCGGCTGCTCGGCTCCGGTGACCTGTACGATCTGCGCGGGCGTCGCCCGTGGGCGAGCGTCAACTTCATCACCGCCCATGATGGCTTCACGCTAAACGATCTGGTTTCGTTTAACGAGAAACATAACGCCGATAACGGGGAAGAGAACAACGATGGCCATAACGATAACCGCTCCTGTAATTATGGCGAGGAAGGACCAACCGAAGATCCGAACATTATCGCTACCCGCGAGCGGCAGAAACGCAATTTCCTTACCACGCTGATGTTTTCTCACGGCACGCCGATGCTGCTGGCGGGCGATGAGTTCGGGCGCACCCAGAAAGGCAACAATAACGGCTACTGCCAGGACAGCGAGATCTCATGGATTGACTGGAACGGCATGTCTGAAAACGACGTTGCGCTGCGCGAATTTACCCAAAGGTTGATCGCGCTTCGGGCGGCGCAACCCCTGCTGCGCCGCGAGAGCTGGCGCGACGGGCTGGAGATCCGCTGGTTCAACGCCGGCGGCGGGCCGCAGCAGTCTGAGCAGTGGGACGAAGGGGCCACGCTGGGGATGGCGATCAGCCGGCCCGACCTTCAGCAGGAGGAGGGCATCTGGCACGATATCCTGATGCTCTTTAATCCTTTCGAGGGCGTCGTGCCGTTCCAGATCCCGCAGTTTGGTACAGGGGGTTGGGTCCTGGAATTATCAACGGCTGAAGACGTGACCACCGGGGAGGTCTTTACCACGGCCGTTGATTATGAATTGCCGGGACGCAGTATCACCCTTTTCAGACGTCCCTGAGTCACAGTGATGCCGCCGCCCGGGCGGCGGTGTCATACAACGAGGAGATCGTGCGCAGCAGCTGCGCGGTCTCCCCGATAGACGCCCCCGCAATACCGCTTTCCGCCTGAATGTTGATCAGGCAGGCTTCCCGCACATCGCGATACTTCATGCACAGCGCCTTACCTTCTTCTGTCGTCGAAAAATAAAGCTCTTTGCCGGCTTTCTCACTGGTGACATAGCCCGCTTTGACCAGCTTCTTCAGGGCATAGGTCACGACATGGGTATCTTCCACGTTCAGCACGAAGCAGATATCGGCCAGCTTCTTTTTACGGTCACGGTGATTGACGTGATGCAGAAGCGACACGTCAAAGGCCCCCATATCCGGCTCTCCGGCTGCGGTCATACAGCGCACCATCCATTTGTTAAACGCGTTGCTGGTCATGATCAGCGCGTATTCCAGCTCCGACAGCTCCGCGCAGCGCTCAGAAACCAGATGGCGGGAAGACACGATACGGCCATCGGTAATGTCATCGCTGTTCGCGGAGGTCGCACTTTTTTTTGCGGTCATAACGATCCTTATGGGCGCGTATAATCCGCCCGGAAATGTAAACTCATCGATAAAATAAGAACATTTTATTGATAAATTGTTTACATGTTTTTGCGCTTCAGATATAGCTTTTTAGTCCAGGTTCTGTGGAGCCTGACGCAAAACACAACATCGCTCGCCGCAAAGCAGCCACTTCGCCCTGATGCGAAGTATTAAAAAAATCGCCGCCGGCGCGCAACGCTCACTTTGGATAGGGTAAACGTTTATGGACGGTTCTACACTGTTGCCGCTTATCGGGATACCGGTGGTGGTTATTGGTTTTGCACTGCGCTTCAACCCGCTGCTGGTTGTCGTGGTCGCAGGGCTGGCGACGGGTTTGCTGGTCGGCATGGATCTCGGCATGCTGCTGGAGACCTTTGGCGAGAAGTTCGTTAACAGCCGTTCGCTCGCCACCTTCATTCTGATCCTGCCTGTGATTGGTCTTCTGGAGTACTACGGGCTGAAAGAGCGGGCCCAGGCCTGGGTCGCAAAAATTGCCAGCGCGACCTCGGCGCGTATTCTGATGCTCTACTTTGTGGCGCGTGAAGGTACGGCGGCCCTGGGGCTGATGTCCCTTGGCGGTCATGCACAGACCGTGCGTCCGCTGCTGGCACCCATGGCGGAAGGGGCTGCGCTTAATGAATACGGCGAACTCCCGCAGCATATTCGCGACAAAATCAAAGCCCATGCCGCCGCGTGCGACAATATTGCCGTCTTCTTCGGTGAAGATATCTTTATTGCTTTCGGGGCGGTGCTGCTGATTGACGCGTTCCTGAAAGAGAACGGCATTGAAGGGATTGAGCCGCTTCACATCGGCCTGTGGGCCATTCCCACCGCCATTGCGGCGCTGATCATTCATATGACGCGTCTGCTGCGCCTGGATGCCAGCATCCGTCGCGACGTCATGGCCTGGCGAGCAGAGCAGGGTACGCAGGAGATCGCACCATGATGACGTTAATCACCATTAACCGCGTTTACTACCTGATTGGCTTTGTCGTTATGCTGCTGGTCATTATGACCCTGCGGGATCGCGCCAACCCTAAACGCTTTACCACGGCGCTGTTCTGGTTCCTGTTCGGCGGGATTTTCCTGTTTGGCGATCTGATGGTGCAGGAGCTGGGTAAATCCCTGGCGTACCGGATCATTGGCGGCGGCGTTATCGTTATCGCCCTGCTGGCCGGCTTTGGGCTGGTTGGCAAAGGACACTATAAAATGTCGACCGATGAGGAGCGCGTTGCCTCCTCAAACCGGCTGAAAAACTGGCTGTTCCTGCCTGCGCTGATGATCCCCGTGGTGACGGTTATCGGGACGCTGTTCCTTAAAGGCGTGTCCATTGGCGGCGTTTATCTTCTCGATCAGAAACAGCTTACGCTGGCCGCGCTGTGCGTCGCGTGCGTTGCGGCGATCCTGACGGGCTGGTGGCTGACGAAGGGGACGCCGCTGCACGCTATCCGTCAGTCACGTCGCCTGGTGGATACCATCGGCTGGGCGGTGATCCTGCCGCAAATGCTGGCCATGCTGGGTGGGGTGTTTGTGGTTGCGGATACCGGGGAGTCGGTACAGAAGGTTGTCAGCCTGTTTGTCGATCCGGATAACCGCTTCATGCTGGTGGTGATCTACTGCATCGGCATGGCGTTATTCACCATGATTATGGGTAACGCGTTTGCGGCCTTCCCTGTGCTGAGCGCCGGGATCGCCTTGCCTTTCCTGATTAACGTTCATCATGGCAACCCGGCACCACTGCTGGCTATCGGGATGTACGCCGGTTACTGCGGCACCCTGATGACGCCGATGGCCGCGAACTTCAATATCGTTCCTGCCGCGCTGCTGGAGCTGAAGGACAAATATCAGGTCATTAAGATCCAGATCCCGACCGCGTTAACCCTGCTGGTGGTGAACGTGTTCTTAATGTATTTCCTCGTGTTTCGCTAAGGAGCTGTTATGGAATTAACGCAACATCAGGCGGACGCTTTTGCCCGTATGCCTTTAACCTATTTGCGCCAGGAATACCCGAACCACATTATGCACCTGCTTAATGATGACGGGGATGTATTACCGCCTCGCGTGCTGCACCCTGTATTTTACGGCTGTTTCGACTGGCATTCGGCGGTACACGGCTACTGGCTCCTGCTGCGCTGCGTTCGTCTTTATCCGGATCTGCCGTGCCGGGAGGCGATCGTCGCGCTGTTTGAAGAACACATTAAAGCTGAGAACGTGGCGCAGGAGTTGGCTTATTTCAACGCACCGTTCCGCGCCTCCTTTGAGCGCCCTTACGGCTACGGCTGGCTACTGGCGCTGGCTCAGGAACTGAAACAGTCCGCATTGCCACAGGCGCAACGCTGGTATCAAACCCTTGAGCCGTTAACTCAGGATATTCGCGACAGGCTGGTGGATTACCTCAGCAAGTTAACGTACCCGATCCGCGTCGGGACGCACTACAACACGGCATTCGCCCTGGCGCTGGCGCTGGATTATGCCCGCGCGGTGCAGGATAGCGCGCTGGAAGAGTCTATCCTGGCGGCGGCAAACCGTTTCTATGCCCGCGACACGCACTATCCGGCACATTACGAGCCGGGCGGTGATGAGTATATTTCCGGTGCGCTCACCGAAGCGCTGCTGATGAGCAAAGTGGCCGAACACTTCCCGGCCTGGTTCGACACATTCCTGCCGAACGTCGGATCGATTACGGCGCTCATGGAACCGGCACAGGTCAGCGACCGTACCGATCCGAAAATTGCTCACCTCGACGGGCTAAACCTCAGCCGCGCCTGGTGCATGAAGCATATCGCCAACGCGCTGCCGGAAAACCATGTAGCGCAACCGGCGCTAAGCAAGGCGGTTGAACAGCATCTGGCCGCCAGCGTTGAGCATGTGGTGGGGAGTCATTATAGCGGCGGGCACTGGCTTGCCAGCTTTGCTCTCCTGGCACTGGAGTAAGGTGTGAAGGGAGCAGCCTCACCGCTGCTCCTGTTCCGATGCACCCGCCCGCACGGGTTTGCGCAGCCTGCTCAGGCTAAACGCGACCGACGCTGCTGATGCCGCAACGGCAATCCACAGCGACAGATGAACCGCCTGGACATCCAGCCCTGGCCGGGAGGCGGTTGTTATCATCGTCAACACTACGCCAGCCGTGGCGGCCCCAAGACACTGCCCAAAGGTCCTGACGATGGCTAATACCCCGGACGCATAGCTGGCATATTCCCGGGCTACATTCGAGAGCATTTCCCGGTTGTTAGGACTCTGGAAACAGCCAAACCCTACACCGCACACCAGGTTACGCAGGCAGATATCCCACGTCGAGGGAGAGGCGGGCAGCATGGCCAGCAGAACTAATCCCACCACAAAAATCATCAGACCCAGGGTCGATATCACCGGCGCAGAGAAAGTATCTGCCCAGCGGCCTGCATGGGGTGCGATCAAGACGATCCCTATCGGCCATGGAGTGAACAGCAGCGCCGCGACAACGGGACTAAAGCCATAGACGTTTTGAAAGAGGAACGGCAGCGCAATAAAGGTTGCCCCCTGACTGACAAAAGAGGCCAAAGAGGTCAGGGCGGCCAACGTAAAGCGTGCGTTCTGGAAGATTACCGGCGGCAACAGCGGATCCCGTGTGCGACGGCTGTGCCGGGTAAACGCTACGGCGCTTACGAGGGCGACGCTTGCCCAACTCAAAACATCCGTGTTGAAGACCTGTAAGCCGGAAAAACTGTTGGCCGTCATCACCGTGGTACCTAAAAACATCGCCGAGAGCAGGGCACCGGGCACGTCAAACGGGGTTTTATCGACAGCTTTCTGGCGAGGCAACGCGTTGCAGGCCAGCCACAGCGCGACGGTGCCCGGAATAACGTTGATCGCGAACAGCCATTGCCAGCTCAGGGCGTGCAGTATCACACCGCCGAGCACGGGCGCGATGGCGGTACTTGAGGCGATGAGCAGGGCGTGCAGGCCGAGCACGCGCCCCAGCAGTCGTCCCGGAAAGACGGAGCGCAGGATCGCCGGGGCGATGCTTAACGTGGCGGCACCGGCAATGCCCTGTATCACCCGCATACCAATCAGCAGCTCCGCGGAACTTGCCAGCGCACAGCCTAGCGAAGCCAGCGTAAATGCTGCAAGGCCGGACAGAAACACGGGTCGAAATCCCACGCGAGTCGCGAGCGCTGCGAAAATGGCAAGCATCATCGCTGCCGCCAGCAGATAAGCGTTGGCGAACCAGACGGCGACGCTGGCGGAGACGTGCAGCGCGTTCGCCATTGAGGGCAGCGCAATGTTGATCATGGTGCCATCAAATACGCCCATTAGCGTCGTCGTCATAACGGCGGCCATCACCCGCGCGCGCTCGTGACCTGGCAGCCCCTCATCGCCGGGCTGATGTGAAAAGAGCATCATGGTGTTTACTCCTGCAGTCAGGTTTTGATGACGAAACTATAAACATGGGATATAACGGGCGGAAGGCGCAGCGTTTGCACTTAATCGTTGCATGAAACGCCTTATCACTTTCTCACGAGGCTTGTATGGCGGACCCCGATTTTAATTTGCTTGTTGCGCTTGATGTACTGCTCACCGAAGCCAGCGTGGCCGGCGCAGCACGGCGTTTAAACCTCAGTACATCGGCCATGAGCCGCACGTTGAGCAGGCTGCGTGACGTGACGGGCGATCCGATTCTGGTTCGCGCAGGCCGCAATATGGTCCTGACGCCCTGGGCTGAAGGCGCCAGAGAGCGTGCCAGAAATGCGGTGCACGAGGCGAGGGCGGTGCTTCAGCCGTCCGCCGACACGCTGAAGGTGGAAGAACTTGCGCGGCTTTTCACCATCAGAGCGAACGATGGCTTTGTGGTCGCGTTTGGACCCGCGCTGATTGCATCCGTCGCAAAAGCGGCGCCTGACGTCTGTTTGCGATTTGCGCCGAAACCGGAGAAAACCTCGCGCTATTTGCGTGAAGGCCTGGTTGATCTGGAAATCGGTGTACAAAGCAACATGGGGCCAGAGATCCGCATTCAGCGACTGTTCCAGGATCGTTTTGTCGGCGCGGTTCGCAAAGCACATCCGCTGGTTTCATTGCCAAAGATAGACGTGAATGCCTTTATTTCCTGGGGACATGTGGTTGCAGCGCCCGACGGCTCACTCAACGGTTTTGTCGACGAAGCGCTGGCGGAGTTGGGCCTTAAACGTAAAGTCGCCAGCGTTGTCCCCGGTTTTCCGACTGCATTATCGGTGGCGCTTGAATCCAGTCTCATCGCGATGGTGCCCGCACTGTATCTGCTGAACCAGCAGATGACCGACAAACTGCATATTTTCGAATTACCGTTTACTGCCCGGGTCATAACGGTTTCGCAAATGTGGCACCCTAAAATGGAAAATGATCCGGGCCACCGGTGGTTACGGGAGAAGGTGCGGGAAGTCTGTCGGGCGGTGTCGTGATGAACAGGGAAGGGGCTGGTACAACACCGCCCCGAATTGTAAGCAACACGTGCTACGTTGGCATCTGTCTCGCCCACAAAAAATATCCTCTTCTATACTCAGTTACGTTTAGTGAATTTTGCCGCTGTTCTTCACATCGCATTGATTTCTTGGCCTTCGCCTGCGCGAATAACAGTCGCACATGCTCACAAAACACGTTGAGTTGATGATTCATTTTTTTAAGGGGATTTCCTGGTATGTTGCATTCTCACTCTTCCCGGGTCGGGAGCATATTGCTGCTACTGGCTGCGGTAATCAGTTTCGCGGTGGCGTTATACGCCTGGTTAACGCCGCTTACGGGCGTCACCGGTACCATCGGGGCACTGGGCGTCGTCATCGCCAGCGCCGTACTGGCGATACTGACCTTACTGTTACGTGCCGCCACCCGTCGCGGTGCACGCATTTTCCTGATCATTGTCACTCTTGTGATGCTGTTTGGTATTGGTTTCGCCGCCGCGCTACTGCACCAGTACATCATCACCGCAGCCATGGTGGTCGGCCTGATTGGTCTGATTGCGCTTTGCAGCAATTCCGCCCGTCACAATCAACGCGTCAGCGCCTGAGGAGCCACCCGTGCATAACAATAAACACTACCCGTTATTAAAAGTCAGCATGACAACACTCGCATTGCTGGTCACACCGCTAACACAGGCGCAGGATAAAGCCGCTGAGGCCTCACAGGGGACTCAGGAAGAGCTCAACGTCGACGCCGCCGATCAGCAAAAACAGGGAACCACCAAAACCACGAATGAGGCTTCTACCGGCAAAAGCGTGGGGCAGAATGTCGCTTCAGCCAGCCAACCGGCCACGCCGCTGGTACCTTCTGAGGCCATCTGGGATAGCTTTCACGGGCAACTCAACGCGCAGAAATACAGCCCGTTGAAACAGATCACGGCGGAGAACGTTAACAAATTAACCAAGGTGTGGGAGTTTCATACCGGTGACGTGTCGGATGGGAAAGGGGAGACGCCTGCTACCGTCTGGTCAGCGACGCCAATTTTTGCCAATCAGACCATTTACATTGGTACCCCTTTCGATCGCCTGATAGCGCTGGATCCGGGGACGGGCAAAGAGAAGTGGCATTATGACACGAAATCTTCTCGAAAAGCGCTCACTCAGCCGGTACTGAAAAACCGCGGTGTCTCTTACTGGCAGGCAAAGCAGCCGGTCGCCGGAGAAGCCTGTCAGAAAATCGTTTATATGGGCACCGTTGATGGCAAGCTCTTTGCGCTGGATGCCGATTCAGGCAAACCATGCAGCGGCTTTGCGGACAATGGCGTGCTGGATATCAATCAGTGGAACACGGAGAACGCCAAATATCCGCTGTCCATTCTTCAGCCACCAACGGTGGTCGGTAATCATCTGCTTGTAGGCTGGGCCGGCAAGGACTGGGCGTATGCTGAAGCACCTCCAGGCACCGTATTTTCATTCAACGCTCAGACCGGCAAGCGGGAATGGTCTTTCGAAGCGATCCCCGCTGACATCCGCAAACGCACCGGAACGGCCAACGTCTGGACACATATGTCTGCCGACGAGGCGAACGGGCTGGTCTACCTTCCGGTCTCATCTCCATCACCTAACTACTGGGGCGGTAATCGTGTCGACGCTATTCCCCTCGGCACGTCGACCACCGCGCTGGACATCAATACAGGCAAAGTGGTCTGGTCGCGTCAATGGGTGCACCACGATGTGTGGGATTACGATATTAACTCTGCGCCAACGCTGATGGATATCACCGTCAACGGCAAACAGATCCCGGCACTGGTTCAGGCAACCAAGCAGGGCTTTTTGTTTGTGGTTAACCGTCTGACGGGGGAAGACGTCTGGCCTATCGAAGAACGCCCGGTACCGCAGGGTGATGGTTCGGTGAAGGGGGAAGTTCTTTCGCCTACGCAGCCGTTCCCCACCAAACCTGCGCCGCTGCTGGACCAGTCGAAAAAACCAGCCATCTGGAAACTGGCAGATGTTGTCGGTGCCGGGCAATGTAGCCGCCTTTGGGATAACTTGACCTATGAAGGTATGTACACGCCGCCAACAACGAAAGGCGAGGGCGCACTGACCTATCCGGACAGTGCGGGTGGTGTTCAATGGGGTGGCGTGGCGTTTGACCCGCATAAACAAATTGCTATCGTTAACACCTCCCATATTGTTCAGTATGTGAAGCTGTATAGCCGCGAAGACTACGACAAAGCGGATAAAAGCGCCGGCAATGAGAGTGGTTTTGCACCACAGGAAGGGGCACCTTACGGCCTGCGCCTGATGGTCGCGAACAACTGGCTGGGCATGCCATGCTGGCAGCCACCGTTTGGTGAAATCGTGGCGCTGGATATGCATACGGGGGATGTTAAATGGCGTCGTCCGATAGGTGCATCGCAGCAGTATGGCTTCTTTATGCCGGAAAGTTGGGGTTCTCCTACCATCGGTGGCCCGGCTGTGACCGCGGGCGGCGTAATTTTCATTGGCGCCTCAATGGACGCCAAAGTGCGCGCCTACTCGGTAGAGACCGGCGAAGAGTTGTGGTCCGATCAGGTCGAGGCACCAGCGGTTGCCAACCCGTCGGTGTATGAGTATAAGGGTCGGCAGTATGTGGCTTTCGTTGCCGGCGGCAATACCATTCTGAAGGATCAGGTTGGCGACCAGGTGGTGGTTTACGCACTGCCTGAATAATTTGATAAGTCGTTCACCGTAAACAGCGTGGGGCCCCTGAGGCCCCATTTTTATGCGTGGACAGAGATTCACTGAAAATGCCAAAGGCAGTTATCTCTAAGCTTTCAGGCATCGCAAATCCAGGGGCAGGTGTTGTCCTCAAACTTCCATAGCGGTTTATATGGAGAGACAGGGCATCCAGTCATTAGCTGGGGTCGCTACTAATTATACAATTTAACATAATATACATTATGCGCACTAACATACCATCACATCAAAACCAGTAATTCTACAACGTCATTGCCCACCTTCATCGCATCACCCAGACCGCTCACTTTCCAACCTCTTTACATAAACGCGCATGCAACCGGCGCACGTTGGATGTTATCGACGTCGCCACCTTGTCGGAAAAACCCTCCGGCAGCGAATCCATAACCTCGTTAAGCGCCAGCGGGACGTGATCTGCGAACGACTGCATAATCTCTCTCATCCGATCCTCCGGGAACTTCACCGCTTTTGCAGTTGCCATAAAATGGCGCGGATGAATTTTATCGATGGCATTTTTTCGGCCCCTGGATGCCGTCAGGCCCATTGCCAGTTTCAAATCGCTGATGTGAATACCGGCGCCACCGAGTACCGGGAATGCCGAGATGATGTCATAGAATGGCGTCAGCCGATAACTTCCGCCCGCCTGTATAAATACCGAGAAATTTTTAGCATGGCCGTCGGTTGCGCCCAACAGCCACTGAAACACCTGGAACTTCATAAAGTTGTGGCGATCTTTCAGTGCAGCGCTAGAGCCGAGTAAAAATGACATGATTTGCGCAATGCCGGGGCCACCGTCGGATTCGTACTTTAACGAGGAAGGCAGTCCGAATGTCTGACACATATCTTCCTGAGGCAGCCGCAGTAACACGGTGCGGTCTGCATTCCAGCGCCTGTCGAAGCGTTCCACGGCAAGCGCGCGCACCCTGCCCGCGTTGATGATTTCCGCTTTCGGCACCTTAAAACCCAGTGCGTTTGCGAACTTGAGGCAGAAATATTCGTTATCGACGCTGTCGCGTAAATCCAGCGTAGCGTTAGGCTGCCTGATTTCGCCGATCGGCAACTTAATGATATGGGTCGTTGGCATCGTGCCTTTCGGGATGCACCAGTCATCTCCCTTTTTTAATAACGCCGTCTTTTCCTGGGCGCCGGCGACGGAAATGCGAAAATCATTTTCGTCATCAATCATCCCCAGTGGAATATCGGATTTATAGGCCGAGAGTATTGCTTCCAGCTTCTGCTCGCTGAGCGTTTCCCAGGCCATGACCGGATTCAGGCTCGCTTCTTCTGGCGGCAGTAACGTCACGGCGCCCACGCTGTCGCGACCTATTTCTGCCAGTAAATCAAAAGGTTGTTTAGATTTCGCCTGATAGCGTTTCACGATGCGATCCCTGACGACAGGACTGTCCGGCAGGAGGTTATCAAAGAAGTTAAAAACGGCATCAGAGGTGATATTACCGGTTTGCAGCGGCAGAGATAACGACAAAGGCCGGGCGTACGGGCTAGATAGCCACCTTTTGTCATACCTGTACGTATGTGCACCGGTTGGCAATTTCGTCAGTTCACCGACGCGTTCGTTATTCATCCATGTCACTAATGTCGGCATTACCAGTCCAGCTCCTGTGGATTATCGGCAACCGCATGGTCTGCTTCGTGCAAAGACACGCTCATCTCAAGCGACTGGAGTATCTTAAAAAACGTCGCTAGCGTGGTATTGTCCGGGGCATTTTCAAAATTGGAAATCGTCGCCTGCTTAATGCCTATCTTTTTTGCCAGCTCACTCTGGGTCCAGTTGTTTTTTTGGCGAACCAGCCTCATGGCGTTCGCCAGCTGCGTCGGGCTGTATATCATGGGTGCTTTCATCGTGTCTCGCTCTCACCGTGAGTTTATCCCCTATGGGGGATAAGCACAGTATTATCCCCTATAGGGGATAAATCAAATGATATCCCTTCTAAGGGATAACGAAACCTGGTTTAGCGGTCACGCGGCCTTAACGGCTGAAACGCCCTTTTCTTCGATGGCATTTATCCACGCGCGATCGGTATTCGCTTCAACCACAACCGTATTGGCGAGCGACAGGCCGCCGATAACAAAAGATGATGCCGCGTTGATTTTTTCCGGCGAAGCGAGCACGACCGTCTCTGCTGCTCTGCCTGAGAAAGCGCGTTTGATAGAGGCTTCTTCATAATCACCGGTTGTCAGCCCGGCTTCCGGATGGATGCCCGTGACGCCCATAAAGAACAGGTCGGCCTGGATCTTTTCAATGCCCTCCACTGCCGCCGCGCCGACCGTCACAATGGAGTGTTTGTAGAGCCGACCTCCAATCAAAATCACCTCGATGTATGGATGATTGATAAGGCCCAGCGCAATGCCCGGGCTGTGCGTCACAACGGTAATGTTCAAATCCTGCGGCAGAAAGGTGATCAGCTCGGACGTCGTGGTTCCTCCGTCGATAATCACAACCTGACCTGGCGAAATCAGCTGCGCGCCGCAGCGGGCTACGTTTTTCTTGGCATCCACCTTTAAAGTCTGGCGTTCGGCAAAAGGTGCCGTCGCGGATGATGCCGGCAGCGCCCCGCCGTGAACGCGCTGCAAACGCCCTTCTGCCGCAAGCTCACGTAAATCGCGGCGGATGGTATCCTCCGAAACGCCAAAATGAAGGCTTAACGCCTTCGATTGCACCTGTCCGTCGGCGTGGAGTATGTCGATAATGAATTGCTTTCGCTGGCTGGTCAGCATAATCAGATCCTGAAGTTGCATGTTTTATCTTGATAACGCACGTTATTGCTGCTTATTATAGCTTCTCATCCTAAGGAGAAGCAAACATGCCCTTGCAACGTGCAGATATACGCATTATTGCGGACGAAATATTGTCCAATAACTGGTACAGCCTGAAAAAATACACGTTCGACCGCCAGCGCCACGATGGGGAGTGGCAGCGTCAGACACGTGAGGTTTACGACCGGGGAAACGGGGCGACGATTTTGCTCTACAACCGCGACAAAAAGACGGTCATCTTGACGCGCCAGTTCCGATTTCCGGTATTTATCAATGGTCACGCGGGCGATCTCATTGAGGCCGCTGCCGGGCTTCTCGATAACCTGGATCCTGAAAGTCGTATTAAGGCGGAAGCCGAGGAAGAGACCGGTTTTCGGGTATCGCGCGTGGAAAAAGTGTTCGAGGCCTACATGAGCCCTGGCTCGGTCACGGAAAAACTCTATTTCTTCCTCGCGGAATATCACCCCCAGGATCGGGCCAGCGCCGGAGGCGGGATCAAGGCTGAAGGCGAAGATATCGAGGTGCTGGAGCTTACGCTCGACGAGGCGTTAAAGGGCATTGAAAAGGGTCTGATCGTCGACGGTAAAACCATCATGCTGCTGTATCACGTTGCGCTGAAAGGCATTTTATAGGCTTGTGTCTTAACAGCTGCCTGCCGCCGTGCAGGTGGCTGCCTGTGCTATTCTTGCTGAACCATGCATGACGGAGATGTAAAAAATGGCCGACTGGAATCCCTCTCTTTACCTGCAATATGGTGAAGAACGCACACGACCCGCCGCAGAACTGCTCGCCCGCGTTCAGCTTGATGATGTCGCCTCGATTGTCGATTTGGGTTGCGGCCCCGGAAACAGTACCGCGTTGCTTCGCCAGCGCTGGCCTGATGCCGACATTACCGGGGTGGATAATTCTCCGGCGATGCTGGAGGAAGCACGATCTGCCCTGCCCGACTGCCGCTTCGTAGAGGCGGATATCCGCCAGTACAGGCCGCAGGAACCGCTTAGCCTGATTTACGCCAACGCCTCGCTGCAGTGGATACCCAACCATTACGATTTGCTGCCGCATCTGGTTTCCCTGCTGCGCTTAAACGGTGTGCTGGCGATCCAGATGCCGGATAACTGGCTCGAACCAACCCACGTCGCCATGCGTGACGTGGCCAGCGAACAAGGCTACCCGGACCGTGGTCGGGAACCGCTGCCGGGCGTTCACGCCTATTACGATATTCTGACGGAGGCAGGCTGCGAGGTGGATATCTGGCGGACCACCTATTTCCACAAAATGGGTTCACATCAGGCGATTATTGACTGGGTCAGTGCTACGGGTTTACGCCCGTGGTTGCAGGATCTCAACGAGAGTGAGCAGAAAAACTACCTCAAACGCTACCATCAGATGCTGGAAGCGCAGTATCCTCTCCAGGAAAACGGGCAGATACTGCTGGCCTTTCCACGACTGTTTATTGTCGCCAAACGCGTACCCTGAGGCGACGATCAGGAGCGGGCTTCTTTCAGCAGCTGCTGAATAACCTGCTCCTGTTTTTCATAATCCCCCTCGCCAAAAACGGTGTAACGCAGCTGGCCTTTCGCATCGAAGTAATAGTGAGCGGGCCAGTACTGATTGCCGAACGCGGTCCAGATTTTATAGTTATTATCCGCCACTACCCGGTACGGCAATTGCCATTTATTCACCGCGTTTTTAACGGATGAAAGCGGTTTTTCCCACGGGTATTCTGGCGTATGGACACCGATGACGACCAGGCCCTGCGACTGGTATTTATTCGCCCAGTCACGCACATGCGGCAGCGTATGCTGACAGTTAATGCAGTCCCAGGTCCAGAAATCGATCAGGACCACCTTGCCTCGTAGTGATCCAGAAGTGACAGGGTCACCATTTACCCAACCGGTTCCGCCGTCCAGAGACGGTAACTGGCTGGTCGTCGTCGTTTGCACTACAGGCTGCAGTTTCACCCCGGTGCTGGCGGGTTTAACCAGCGTTAAGAGCGTATTCTCGAGCCGATCGGCAAGCCCGTTAGCCCCTTGCAACGCTGAGGTCATTCCGGTGGCGTTGAATACCACGGCGACCAGCATCATGACGCCCGCCCCATGACGCAGCCGCTCCATAAGGGCCGATTTTGCCCGTAAAGGCGCCATCAGCCGGCGTCCGCCCACGGCAAGCAGGCCCAGCATCACGGCACAACCGCTGCCGTATGTGGCGAGCAGCGCGCCGGTTGCGATAGCCGAATGGCCAGCAATGTTGATGCTAAAAATCGCGCCAAGGATCGGTCCGGCACAGGGTGACCAGAGCAGCCCTACCGCCAGCCCGCCGAGGAAAGCGGAAAGCACGCCGCGCGTCTGTCCACTGCGGGCGTTTAATACATTTCCTGCGGCAACCGCAGGCCCGGCAATGCGTTGAGCAAACTGCGGAAAGATCAGCGCCAGGGCCGCCACCGCAAGAATAACGAGAGCAACCCCGCGCCCTATCACGGTTGCCTGCGCAATGCTGTCGCTGGCAACCGTGACGACCATCGCCACCAGGGTAAACATCACGATCATACCGGAGAGGAGCGCCAGGATCTGACGGCGCTGTCCCTGGAATCCCGCAAACAGCAGCGGAATAACCGGGAGCGTACAGGGGCTGAGCAGGCTAATCATCCCGCCCAAAAAAGCGATTATCAGAAACATAATGACCTCACATATCAGAGTGGCTGCGTAACTGCAGTGGGGTCATTTGAACGTACTGATGTATTCAGGTTATGTGCAAAACGGCGAATTTTGTCTTTCAGCGTATCGCGGTGGCAATGCGATACAAAGCCGTACAATTACCGGCGTGGCAGCGTGACGCTCACGTCCAGCCCGCCTTCTGCCCGGTTGGCGAGATGCAGTTTGCCGTTGAGTTGGACGGTAAGTTGGGTGGCGATTGCCAGCCCTAGCCCGGTTCCGCCGGTCTCGCGGTTACGCGACGTCTCGACCCGGTAAAATGGCTGCAGTACCGCCTCGATCTCCGCCTCCGGGATCCCCGGGCCGTTATCCAGAATATGAATAACAACCTCTTCTTCACTGATATTATCAATTCTGATGATGGCCTCTCCGCCAAACTTCAGGGCATTATCGAGCAGGTTGGTCATCACCCTGCGCAGCGCCTGCGGACGCGTGACGATGGGCAATCGCGCCTCGTTTGCATGAAACTGCACGTTTTTACCAATGTCCTGATAGTCGCTGGCAATACTGTTGATCCACGCGTTAAGTTCCATCTTTAGCGTGGTCTCTTCGAGGGTTTCTGATGACCGGGCATACGCAATGCCTTCACGTACCAGGCGCGACATATTGTCCAGGTCATTCAGCAGCTTGTCGCGAAGTTCTGGCTGTTCGGCCATCTCCACGCGCAGCTTCATGCGGGTTATGGGGGTCTGAAGATCGTGCGAAATCGAGGCCAGGATTTGCGCCCGCTCCCGCAGGTAGGACTGAATGCGCGACTGCATCGCATTAAACGCGTGTGCCGCCCGACGGACTTCCATCGGCCCTTTTTCCGTCATGGGCATGTTAGCGGCGGGATCAAGCGTGTCCACCGCGCGCGTGAACTGGGAAAATGGCCGCACCACCTGACGCACGGCAATCCATGAGCAAAGCGCAACCAGCAGCAGCTGCAAAACCAGCACCACGGGAAGCCAGCTGGCGACCGGCGGCATGCGGGGGATCAGATCGATGGTTAACGGCGCGCCGTCGCTCAGTGTCAGATGCGCCTGAATGTGCGAGATCGGCCCGGGAACGGCGGTAAAGTACAACGGGTAGCTGTCTGCCAGCGTCTCTTTTAAGGTGCGAATGGCGTCGCGCGAGCGTTTATCCTGGGGAGGAGAACCCGGCTCTCCCGGCCCGAGCAGATAACGATAGTTACCCCGGTCAAGGCGATCCAGCCACTGCGGACGTTCGTTCGCCGGCAGCCTGTCCAGGATGGCCACGCTGGTCGCCACATCATATTCCAGGTTGCCGAGCATCACCGTGCGTGCGCTGCGCATTCGCTCGTAAAGCACCAGAGTCAGGCTGAGAGAGTTAGCCAGCAACAGTCCGAGAAGCACGATAATCAGCAGCCGGGCCAGTAGCGAACGGGGCCAAAGGGTCATTCATTTGCCTCGATAATGGTCACGGGCATGGTGAAAACATAACCTTCGCTGCGCACGGTTTTGATATAGGCAGGTGTGCGGGCATCCTCATTGAGACGCTGGCGAACGCGGCTCACCAGAAGGTCGATCGAACGTTCGAATAGCTCGGCATCTCGCCCCTGCGTCAGGTTCAGCAGTTGGTCGCGCGTCAGCACACGCTGTGGATGGTCGACGAACACGCGCAGAAGCCGGTATTCCGCCCCGCTCAACGCTACCACCATACCTTCATTGTCGATGAGATGGCGGGCAACGGTATCCAGCTGCCATTCGCCAAACACAACTAAACGACCGGCCTCGGTAACCTGCAGATTGGGCGGCATGGTGCGGAAGCGGCGCAGGATGGCTTTGATCCGCGCCAGCAGTTCGCGAGCGACAAAGGGTTTCACAACGTAATCATCGGCCCCCATTTCCAGGCCGAGGATCCGGTCGGTCTCTTCGTTTCGTGCGGTAAGCATCAGGATCGGCAAATCTTTAAATTTGCTGCTGCGTAGCTGTCGACAGAGGGTTAGCCCGTCATCACCAGGCATCATGACGTCCAGCACCACCAGGTCGATATGCTGTTTATCAAGCACCACGCGCATCTCTTTGCCGTTGGCTGCGCCGGAGGCGAGATAGCCTGATTTATTAAGGTAATCGACGATTAAGTCACGAATATCCCTGTCGTCATCGACGACAAGGATATGATCAATATGCTCCACCGCAGGCTCCTGACAGAAGGGTAACCAATTGAAAATAGCACATATCAGAGCTTGTCCGCGTCGATAACCGCCTTAGCAAAATCCTGCGGATCTTCCTGCGGTGGATTGTGACCAACGGTTGCCCCAAAGGTGCGGTGTTCATACTTACCGGTAAATTTGCCCGCATAGGCCTCAGGTGCAGGATGTGGGGCGCCATTGTTACCGCCTTCGATAGTGATCGTCGGTACGGTGATGTTCGGCAGCGCAGCAAGTTTTTGCTCGTAGGCATCATATTTGCGCTCGCCTTTTTCCAGCCCTAAACGCCAGCGGTAGTTGCTGAGGGTGACGGCGACGTGGTCCGGGTTATCGAGCGAGGCGGCGCTGGCGTTAAAGGTCGCGTCGGTAAATTTCCAGTCCGGCGATGCCTGGGACCAGATCAGGCGGGCAAAGTCATGCGTATTTTTGGCGTAGCCTTCTGCCCCGCGTGCGGTAGCGAAATAGAATTGATACCACCACTGCACTTCCGCTTTGGGTGGCAGCGGTTTTTCGCCGATCGCCTGGCTACTGATGAGATATCCGCTGACCGATACCAGGGATTTCACCCGCTCCGGCCAGAGCGCGGCGACGATATCCGCCGTACGGGCACCCCAGTCATAGCCCGCGAAGACCGCTTGCTTGATATTCAGGGCATCCATCAGGTTAACGATGTCTTTCGCCATTGCCGACGGCTGGCCGTTACGCGGCGTTTTGTCCGAGATAAACCGCGTGGTGCCGTAGCCACGAAGAGAAGGCACGATTACGCGATACCCCTTCGCCGCCAGCAGCGGCGCAACGTCCGCGTAACTGTGAATGTCATACGGCCAGCCGTGCAGCAATATGACGGGCTGCCCATCTTTCGGGCCGATATCGACATAGCCAACGTTAAGATCGCCGGCGTTGATTTGGTGGACCTGATTAAAGGCGTTTTTATAATCAGCTCCGGTAACTTCAGCCTGGCAGGACATGACGGTGCCGAGAGAAACGGTTAACGCGAGTGTGGAATAAGCGAGTTTGCTAAACATGATGTTATCTCCAAGTGAGTACAGTTGACGGGGATATAACACCACTGTTTTGTATAGCGGATATGTGTGAAAGGCTCTTTATTGCATGCCTGTGTATGTATCTCCGGCACAGATACACTGTGATACAAACCCAGGCATAAAGGCTTAGAGCGAGATACGATAACGAACGTAATCGTCCGCTTCGCCAAATTTGTCGTACAGCTTGCGCGCCGGATTATTTTGTCGGGTGACCCAGTAAAGTTTTGACCACCCTTCGCGCTTGCCCTCTTCCATCAGCGCATCGATTAACGCCTTCCCGGCCCCCGCCCCCCTGACCTCAGCGTCGACAAACAGATCCTCAAGATAGCAAATCGGCGCCGTTGACCATGTGCCGTCATGCAACACGCACAGGGCGAAACCCACCACCTTGCCCTCGATTTCAGCAACGCGGCACAACAGAGCAGAATCCGGGTTTAGCGCGCGTTGCCAGGTGGATGCCGTAACGGATTCATCCAGTTCACAGTCATAAAAATGGGTATATCCATCCCACAGCGCGCGCCACCGGGGGTAATCATCTTCACGTAAAGCACGTACTGTTACGGCCATGTCTTCCTCACTCATTAATGTTCAGGAACGAGAGATTCTCAGTCTGGATTGTGGTAATGATGAAAATACCAGAAGGTGCGCAAATGCATAACGCTAAAAAAAGGAGAACAGCGGATGACGATACCTACCCTGACGACGCCTCGTTTACTACTTAAGCCCCTGGTTGCTGAAGATGCGCCACAGATCCAACAGCGATACCCGCGCTGGGAGATCGTTCGTTATATGGTTTCATCTGTTCCGTGGCCCTATCCCGATGATGGTGCGGAATATTATGTCAATAACGTCGCTCTGCCTGACATGGACAAAGGGATTGCGTGGTTCTGGAGCATCCGCCGACGCGAAGCCCCGGACGAGCTGATGGGGATCATCTGCTTATACGATGTGGAAGACAATAACCGTGGTTTTTGGCTGGCGCCGGAATTTCAGGGTCAGGGGTACATGCGGGAAGCCAGCATTGCGGCGACGGATTACTGGTTTAATACGCTGAACAAACCGGTGCTCCGTGCGCCGAAAGCGGCCGCCAATAGCCGCTCGCAGCGTATTTCAGCCAGTAGCGGCATGCGGCTTATCCGAACTGAAAAGAAAGCCTACGTCAGCGGCCTGCTGGACTCCGAACTGTGGGAAATCACCCGCGACGAATGGAATGCCCGTTACGTCAGCTGATAGTGTTTGTCCGGCATCAGTCGCGCTGGAATGTTCTCTTCATCGTTCATCTGCAACAGGTCGCGTTCCATCATGTTGCAGATGGCGTCCAGCGGCAGATCGTTATCCTCGGTACCGAACGGATCTTCAAGCTCCTCTGCAAGGGTGTCCAGCGAGATAAAAGTGTATGAAATCAGCGCCGAGACGAAGGGTGTCATGTAGTGCAGATCCACCACCAGGGCGAACGGCAGCATGATGCAGAAGAGATAAACCGTGCGGTGCAAAATCAGCGTATAGGCAAACGGCACGGGCGTGGTGGCAATGCGCTCGCAGCCGGCAAGCACCACGGACATATCGTTAAGTCGATTGTTGAGGCTGTGGAACAAAATGTCTGAGAGCTGCCCTTCCCGACGCCTGACGGCAAGCCATTCCCCCATGATCAGCAAAATGCGGTTTGCCGGAGAGTTTGAGGCCATCACCTTATGCAGATGTTCAGCGGATAAATAGGCTGAAAGCCGATCGGCCTGAGGCTGGCGGCGAAGCGTCATTCTCAGGCAGTGGGCAAACGCAATTTGCAGGCGCACGAATTCCCCGAGATGGGCATCGTCAGGCAGGGTATTTTTTACCTCGCGAAACAGCGACCGGGCCGCTATCATCAACTGCCCCCAAAGCTGGCGAGCTTCGACGTAGCGCGAATAACAGGCGTTATTTCTGAAACCCAGAAAGATCGCGATAGCCACGCCAAGAATGCTGAACGGTGCCACGGTAAACCTGACGCCCAGCGAGGTATACCAGGGCAGCATCGCGATCACAGTAATCGAAAGCAGGAAATTAAGCAGCAGGCGGGTATAGATTTTGGGTAAAACGGAACCGTGCCAGACGAAAATGAGTTGTAACCAGTGCTGTTGAGGGCGAACAATCATAGTGAGCTTCAGGAAAGGAAAATGCGCCGCTATTAAACGTGATCCCCGTCACGGTTGCAAGTCTGTTAATAGAACATTGCATTTTCTCTCCTGATAAGCGTAAAGCGCACGGTGCTGATGTTCTTTTTTAAGAAAAGGGGCAAATAGTATGTTGTAACTAATATTATAAATTATCCCGGCCGAAGCCGGGACGAGAAGATTAGCAGAGCGGCTTAACGGCAGCGCGCATACCCTGCTGAAGAATGGCATCCAGATCGGTGGCAACCTGCTCTACCAGTCGCGGGATCTGGGTGAGATCGCTTTCCCAGTGTTCGCTGACGCTCAAAACCGCCGTCACCAGCGCACGGGTATCGATTTGCTTATCTGTGTGCTGTGCCCAGAGCTGCTGATAACGCGTCAGCCAGTGAGCATCATCCTGCACCGGATAAACGTCACCGTTACGCTCCGCCCGATAAAACGCCATCAGTGCCGCCAGCGCAAAGGTCAGACGAGCCGGCAGTTTACCGGTGGCCTTCTGCCCCGCCAGCAGCTGCGGCAGAATACGCGTGCGGTATTTGGTCATCCCGTTCAGGGCAATCGACAGCAGCTGATGCTTGATGTACGGATTGCGAAAACGCCCGGTGACGGCGCGGGCAAAGGATTCCAGCTCGTCGCGCGGCAGGTCCAGCACCGGGATAATTTCCTCGTAAATGGCCTTTTCCACAAACGCGCAGACGTCCGTGTCGTTCATCGCCTCGCCTACCGTATCCAGCCCCGCCAGGAATGCCACAGGCACCAGTGCGGTGTGCGCTCCGTTGAGGATCGCCACTTTACGCTCTTTATACGGCTTAATGTCCTCTACAATCCGTACGTTAAGCGGGAGCTGGTCAAGACGCAGCTCCCGGGCGAGGGATTCAGGCCCTTGAATAACAAACAGATAGAAATGTTCGGCGGTATCGAGAAACGCATCGTGATACCCCAGCCCGGCCTCCAGTTCTGCAGCTTCATCACGCGGATAGCCGGTTACGATACGGTCGACCAGCGTGGAGCAGAAGGTGTTGGCTTCGTTTAGCCACTGGATAAAGGCCGCAGGCAGCGCCCACTCCTGGGCATAACGCAGCACTAAATCTCGTAACGCATCGCCGTTGTAATCAATCAGCTCGCACGGAATGATGACCCAGCCTTTATCCGCCGCCCCGTTAAAGTGGCTGAAACGCTCGTAGAGCAGACGCGTCAGTTTAGCCGGATAGCTAACCGCAGGCGCATCGTCGAACGCATCCCCGGCGTGATAGCTGATCCCCGCTTCGGTGGTGTTCGAGAAAACAAAGCGCATGTACGGATTGAGGGCAAGTTTCAGGAACTGGTCGTACTGGCTGTAGACGCTAATTTCACGGTTAACCGAACGGATAAGGCGTGCATCGCTCACGGCTTCGCCCTGCTCGTTCAGCCCGCGAATGATCGTGGTGTAGAGACCATCCTGGGTGCTCAGCGACGGCGGGAAATCGCTCTGAATCGGGCGAACAATCACGATCCCGGAGTTAAGGTCGGTATGTTCATTGAGCAGATCGATTTGCCAGTCGATAAACGCGCGCAGGAAATTACCTTCGCCAAACTGGATGATACGCTCCGGGTAAAGCTCGCCAGGGAAATCACGACGGTTGAGTGTGCTCACGACAGGGTTCCTTTTATGATTAGTCATACAGCCTGATAGGATTGGTCTAATAACTTACCAAAACTTAACGACCATAAACCCTGTTTTGATCAAGGGAGCGAGTGGTTGTAAAAAATAATTACAGGAATTTATAGAACAGTGTGGTGCCAGTCAGTTCACCGTCCGGCATAAGCGCATAGCGTGGGATCTCACCGACTTTTTGCCATCCAGCCCGCAGGTAAAAGTGTTCGGCACCGCTCCCGGTTGCCGTGTCCAGCACCAGAACCGAAATCCCTTTGTCCCGCGCCACCTGTTCAAGCGCGTTCATGAGCGCCAGCGCAGCGCCTTTGCGTCGCGCCTTTTCGTGAACCAACAGTTTTGCTACGTCGGCACGGTGGGGTTGGTTTTCAGGCTGATCGGTGATGAGCTGAACCGTCCCGATAAGCTGGCGCTGCTCGTCAAAACAGGCCAGCACGGTACGCTCGCCTCGTGCCACGCTCGCAGCGATATTCAGCCAAAACGCGCGGGCTTTCTCATGGCTAAAGGGCAGCATAAAACTTACCGATGCCCCGCCGTTCACGCAGTTTTCAAGGATGTCGGCCAGCGCATCGAGGTGGGTAAGAAGGGTGTCTCGTGACAAGATCTGGAGCTGAAGCGGTGCGTTCATGGATTTTCCCTGTGTTGAGTACCGCTTCACTTTGCGGATCACCTTTGGGCAACGCAACCCCTTCAGCCATAGGCTTTTGTTATGTTATCCCTTCTGGTGACGCTGGCGTTTCATGGCGTACATCTTCTCGTCGGCATTTTTCAGCCACTGCTGCATATCGTTGCCGTGATGATCGAATTCGCTCACGCCCCAGGAAAAATGGAGCGACCATGGGTGCAGCTGACGCGCGTTGTAGTGTTCAACCTGTTCGACAAGATAGTGCATGGCGATCCAGGCCCCCTGTTCGTCGGTATCGGCAAACAGCACCGCAAATTCGTCTCCGCCAAAGCGGACCAGCAGGTCAGCCTCGCGAAAAGAACTTTGCATCAGACGAGCCATCGCCTTAAGAGCCTTATCTCCTTCATCATGCCCAAAGCGATCGTTGATATCCTTAAAGTGGTCTAAATCCATCCAGCCCAGGGTCAGTGGCTCTGCCCGCCGTCTGGCGACGGAGAGCGCAAATTCGACAATCTGGTTAAAGCCGCGGCGATTAAACAGCCCCGTCAGTTCATCCGTGGTTGCCGCGCTGACCGCCGCAAACTCATCTTCCGCCAGCGCGCTTAAATCGCTCAGCACGGCGAGATCCGCCGCGTTAAATTCCCGGGGCGCATAGTCGATAAGACACAGCGAGCCGACGCTTGCCCCGTTACGCAGGCGCAGCGGAAATCCGGCATAGAAGCGTACATTGGGTTCGCCTGCCACCAGCGGATTATCCGCGAAGCGGGGATCCTGAAGCATATCCCCCACCACCAGCGGTTTTTCACCGAGGATAGTATGACCGCAGAAAGAGATGTGGCGCGGTACCACGTCAGGCGCTTTGCCGTCGGCCGACTTGACGATAAGCGAATGCTCATCAATCAGATTAACCATCGCCAGCGGTACCTGGAAAAAGCGCTTCGCCAGCCGCGTCAGGCGATCAAAAGCCGGAGAACGGTCAATATCAAGCAAGCCCGATTCGCGCAGTGCGGCCAGGCGTTCATTTTCATCTGTAGGGGTAGCAGGGGCTTTCATGACATCTCCTTGTGCCTTGCGTTATTAACAGCGTAGCTTAAACCGGCACTTTGTCAGTGCGAGAAGATCCGGTTCTTACCTTCGCGTTTCGCATGATAGAGGGCGCTATCGGCCGCCTGCAGCCAGTCGGTCACGCTTTCCATGTCGCGGGTGGCACAGGCAATGCCGATACTGAGCGTGCAAGGAACTGCTTCCTGAGCCACATCTTTCATCACGGCCGTGGCGTCCATAATGCGCGTGGCGACAACCTGCGCCTCGTCGACGGTGGTATTCGGCAGCAGAATGACAAACTCATCGCCGCCCAGCCGTGCAGGGGTATCCGTCGGGCGCGTGGCCAGATGCAGAATTTCCGACACAGTAGCCAGCATCGCGTCCCCGACTTTGTGGCCGTAGCGATCGTTAACGTCCTTGAAATTATCGATATCAATAAACATCAGCGCAGAATCACGGCATGCCTGGCGAAGTTTACTCAGCTCATGCTCAATACGCTTTTCAAGCAGTCGCCGGTTAGCAATATCCAGTAGCGGATCCATCATTGCGATCCGTTCCAGCTCGCGACTTTTGATCCGCAGGCGCAAGGCGATCCCGTCCGTCAGAACGCTCAGGGCGATGATATAGATGGCGATCAGCGGCAAGGTAGCGTAAAGGGTCCGCGAAGAAACCTCCGGATTGATGACCATTCCCTGACTCAGCCAGCTCACCAGAAAAACCGCCAGCATCAGTGCGGCCGCTTTTTTCAGCAGTGTGTAGCTGCCCGCAGAGAGCCGATCGGCTAGCAGAATAGTAGCAATTACCACAGAGGGCAGCGGATTTACCGCCATCATGGCAATCCAGAATCCGCCTGCTCCAGCGTCAAGGACCAGATTTTGATGTTCAGTCGCCAGGGGAGTCGTTGATTGTCGTGCACGATACCAGGCCACCGTCGGCCAGATAAAGGCGTTAGCCCCAAGCAGGCCAATAAGCCACGGGGAGCGCTGCTGCTCAAGCAATACCGACAGAATGGGGAAAAAGCAGAGAAGCGTACCAAGCATACGCATCAGATACATACGTTTGACAAACCGACGTCCCGGTAAGCGAGGCTTCATGCTGAGAGGGTCGGTTGCATTCATGCTAAGATTTTTCCGATATGTTTCTTGCGGTATCTTATTGAGCTTGAAAATACGTAGCAAGCAATTTATCGGATATTCATTCGCTTTAATACCGCGCGCTACCTAAGGTGGTGACGGTTACACCTCTTCCGCATCCCGTTCAGCGTCGGCCACAATCGTGTCGTCCTGCATACGCGCACTGGTACGATTTCGCCCTGCTTTTTTCGAACGATAGAGGTAGTCATCCGCTTCGGTCAGCAGCGTGTTGAAAACCTCGGTCAATACCCGTGGGTCGGCTTTCCCGCTTCCCAGCCCGATACTGACCGTCAAAAACAACGTCTGCTGACGCCAGGTAAAGGGATGATTGGCGATCGTCAGCCTGATGCGCTCGGCCAGCTCAAAGCCACGTTGCGCATCACCGGTATTGGCCACCACCGCAAACTCCTCTCCGCCCATCCGGGCCACCAGCCCGTCCTCACCAACAACCTGCTGCACCTTCTGCGCAAACGCGGTCAGGATTTTATCGCCGCACTCGTGACCGTAGTTATCATTGATGCTTTTGAAATAATCGATATCCAGCAGCATCACCGTGAGAAAGCGGGAGTGCTTGTGCGTCTCTTCCTGTTTCAGCGCTTCATACAACCCGGAACGGGAATAGACGTGGGTCAGGAAATCATAATCCGCCCGCAATGACACCTGGCGGATCAGCGAGTTAATAGCCGCCACGCTCACGGAGACCATCACCGGACAAATCGCCATTGTCGCAATGCCCAGACGGGCGGAAAACATCATTGGCGTTGAGAGCGGCGCGGCAACGGCAATGTTGATGACGGAGTTCGCCACCAGCACAACTTCTACCGCGCCGGTGATAAAGGTCAGCAGACAGGTGGCCGGAAGCGAGTACCGCACCGCACACCAGATAAGTGCAGGCAGCGGAAAAGCCAGACTCCCTGCTCCGCCAATCACCACGGACGCCGCCACGGAGACCATCAGCGCCAGCACCGGTAACAGTGCCTCCGGCGTCAGGCGCGGGAGGCGCGCCGGCATTGTCACCGTCAGCATACAGGGCACAATTAACACGCCCGTTGAAAACTGCTCGCTAAACCAGTCGGCAAACAGCGGCCAGAAGGTATGACTGTCGATCCCGACCGAGCCTAATGCGCCCAGCAGCGCGCACAGCAAGGCGGCGATCAGACAATAGTTGAACAGCCGCAGCGCGTTGAGCGGATCGGGCGTTTTCTTCATCAGCCGTTTATCCCGCAGCACCAGCACCGCGACGGTGATAATAAACACCATATTCGACAGATTGATAACCAGAGACGCCACGCCCCAGTTGGTCGTCACCGCGTCATATAACAACATCGCGACGTACGACACCGCGTAATAATGCAGCCGGTTAAGGTAAGCATAACGCGCAAAGACCCCCGCCATCACACCGTTGAGCGGCCAGAAAAGGGATAAGGCTTCCACCAGACGCAGCTCAGCACCAATAAAATAGAACAAGGTGGTAAGAGCAAATATCCCTGCCGCGTTACGCAGAGGGCTGTCTGGTGAAAATAGCTTGAAGGACGAGAGTTCAGAACGCATTAAACAGGGATCCATATAATGACGTATGGCAATTATTTGCGGTCATCTTCATGAAGGGAAATAAGTGAATAAGTATCTATAGCACAGATACAACAGGATCATAACTCGTCAAATTTAGGCGTTCATCTCTTTTACCAGCCAGTGATGAATCACGCTCACCACGTACTGCTGCTGTTGCGCAGTCAGTTCCTGCCCCTGCGGTATCGCATGCCACTTTGCCAGACAGCCACGACAGCAGGTGGCCGTCGCATGCTGAGCGATAAACACCGGGTGCCCGCGCATCGGCGTTTGTTTTCCGTCATTCGTTGGCTGGGCAGGCGCCAGGCGCTGCGCGATAAAATCAGCCGCATGCCGATCGATGGTGTCCGGGCCTTTATCCCAGCAGTATTGCCGCTCTTTCGCGCCTAAATGAAAACGCGAGCGGAAGGTTGACTGCGCAAGGCGGGTAAAAAGAGGATCTAACGTCGACATCAGTAAACAGAACGTCCCAGCCGGTGCGTCAGCTTTTCAAGTACCGCCACACCTGCAAGTGAATTCCCCGTCTCATCCAGTTCCGGGCTCCAGACGGCAATCGCCATCTCATGCGGCACAATCGCCACCACCCCGCCGCCCACGCCGGACTTGGCGGGTAACCCCACGCGCCAGGCAAATTCGCCGGCGTTTTGATACATACCGCTGGTCGCCATCAGGGCGTTTATCTGCCGGGCCTGCATAGGTGACACCACCTCCTGAGCGAGGTGCGGCGCGTGGCCCTGATGGGCGAGGAATAAAAAGGTCTGCGCCAGCTCAACGCAGCTCATTTTCAGGGCGCAGTAGTGGAAGTAGTTTTGCAGAACGGTGGCAACGTCGTTATGAAAATTGCCGAAGGATTTCATCAGCCAGGCAATGGCGGCGTTACGGGCCGAATGCTCAAACTCAGAGCGGGCCACCACCGGATCGTAGGTAATGTCCTGCACGCCGGAAAGCTGGCGGACAATTTCGAGCATCCGCTGACGCGGTGCGCTGAGACGGCTTTGCAGCATATCGCACACCACCAGCGCCCCGGCGTTGATGAACGGGTTGCGCGGTTTACCCTGCTCTATCTCAAGCTGCAAAAGCGAGTTGAACGGCTGGCCGGAAGGATCTTTGCCAACGCGCTGCCAGATCTCCTCTTCGTCATACTGGCGCATGGCCGCCACCAGGCTCAGCACTTTTGAGATCGACTGAATCGAGAAACGCTCTTCCGCGTCCCCGGCCTGAAAACGTTGCCCGTCTACGGTGCAGATGGCAACCCCCAGCTTATTACCGTCAACGGACGCCAGCGCCGGGATATAGTCGGCAACGTTACCCTGCCCAATTAACGGGCGAACCTGCGCCAGAATCTCGTCCAGCATCTCATTATGGATGACCGTAGCCACTCTTTGCTCCTTGCCCTCAGGCTAAAACGGGCTGCGAGTATACCAGAGGCTGCTCTGTTGCGTCAGGCCGGGAGACGAAAACGCGAAACCGCCGCGAGCAGCTGGCCCGACTCCTGATGCAGCCGCGCAGAAGCCTGCGACGCATCGCTGACCAGCAGGTCCGTTTGACGCGAAACGCGATTCAGCGCCTGCAGCTGCCGCGTCATCAGGTGAATACTTTCTCCCTGGCTCAGCGTGGCCGAGGAGATATCGCTCAGCAGGCTGCTCAGCGTCGCCACCAGCCCGGTGACCTGCTGAAGGTTATCTTCCAGACGGCTAACGGCCTTTGAACCATCCTCGATGCCCTGCAGCGAGTGATTGATCAGCTCCTGGATGGTTTGCGTGGAATGGCTGCTCTTTCTGGCGAGTAACCCGACCTCTCTCGCCACCACCGCAAACCCGCGTCCCTGGTTGCCCGCGTGCGCGGCTTCGATGGCGGCATTCAGCGCGAGAATATTGGTCTGAAATGCCACGTTATCGATCATGGCGACGATCCCCCGCATCTCGGCGGATCGGTCGACGATCGCCTGCATGGAGGCATTCACGGTCGACATCATACGATCGCCCCCCGCAGCCGCCTGACGTGCTTCGTCCGCGCGCGAGCTGGCAAGTTTCGCATAGCCTGTATTGCCTTCGACGTGGGTTTCAAGCGTGGCGATATGAGCAGTTACCTCTTCCAGCTCTTTTGCCTGACGCGCTGACTGGTGATACAGCGCCTTGTTGCCCTGTGCAAGCGCGCCAATGTTTTCGACCATAGACGACGTGGCATCGCTGACCTGCGTCACCAGTGCCTGCAAGCCACGCTGCATGGTACGGATGCTGTCGCTCAGTTGCCCTATCTCCCGGTTAAAGCGCACCACATCCGGCGGCATACCGGACAAATCGCCCGCCGCGAGACGATCGATATGCGCAATTAACCGACGAAGCGGCGTGATGACCCATTTTGCCATCCCAAACCACACGGCAACGGCAATCACCAGCAGTACCAGCGGCGCAAACAGAAACGCCGTTTGTAGACCGGAGAGCTGCGCCATTAAGGTTTGCCGCCCCTGCATGGCCTGCTTCTCGCTTGCCTGCTGATAACGGGCGTAGTTATCGTTGAAATCAGTTTGAAATGCCTGAGCAGGCACGGCAAAAAAAGCGTCGATAGAATGAGTGTCGACCAGCCCGTCGGCCTGCTCTTTGATAGCGCCGTAAAACAGTTGATAGCTGTTCACCAGCGCCTCATCTTTCGGCGGGTTCAGTGAAAGCCACGCCTGCCAGGCCTGCTGCGACACCGCCAGCGCTTTTTGCGCTTCGTCCATCAGGCTGTGCCAGCTACCCTCAGAGCCTGTCTCTTTGTCCTGAATAAATTAGACGCCGGAACGGTTAAGCAGATCGCTTGCCGCCAGCAGGGAGACGCGGGCTAAATCCAGCTTGCCCTGCTGCTGATAGGCCAGTTGGTTATGCCGTTCGTTGCGCTGAGCGTCTTTTAGCGATGCGCCAAGGAGAATCGAGGAGGAAAGTTGTAATGCCGAGAAGAGTCCAATAATACAAAAAATACCGGCCAGCAGACCAAACTGACGCGGAAAAAGACGCGGCGCAATACGGCGAAAAATTTGCGTTAGGTTCATAATTTTCTTCTGTAACAAAGCGTTAGACGCGTGGGAGTCTACGAGAGGAAAATGACAGAACCATTGCAGAAACATGACAAAGGCCTTCACGCGGAAGGCCTTGAGGGTGGTTAAACGCGATCCTTCCAGACCGTCTGTACATTGCAGAACTCGTGCAAACCGAAGTGGGACAGCTCGCGGCCAAATCCGCTCTTCTTCACGCCGCCGAACGCCACGCGGGCATCGCTGGCGCTATAGCCATTGATGAACACCCCGCCGCACTCCAGCCCTTGAGAGAATTTCTCGGCCTGCTCTGCGTTTGCGGTAAACACCGTGGCGGATAGACCAAAGTCGCTGTCGTTGGCAAGTGCGAGGGCATGTTCCGCATCTTTTGCCACCGTAATGGCGGCCACCGGGCCAAACAGTTCCTGGCGGAAAGCCGTCATTTCAGGCGTCACGTTACCCAGTACGGTTGGCGCATAGTAGTTCCCCTTCCCGGCAACCTTCTCACCACCCAGCAGCAGGGTTGCCCCTTCGGCTAACGTCGTCTGCACCTGCTGATGCAGTTCATCACGCAGGTCATAGCGGGCCATCGGGCCAAGGTAGTTTTCTTCGTGATCCGGCGCGCCCATTTTCAGCGCCGCGGTAGCCTGCACGAAACGTTCGGTAAAGCGATCGGCAATGCCCTCTTCGACGATAAAACGCTTCGCCGCCGCACATACCTGCCCGGTGTTCTGGTAACGTCCGGCCACCGCCGCCTTCACCGCCAGATCCAGATCCGCGTCGTTTAATACAATGAAAGGATCGGAACCGCCGAGTTCAAGCACGCATTTTTTCAGCGCGGCCCCCGCCTGAGCACCAATAGCCGCCCCCGCACGCACGCTGCCGGTCACGGTGATAGCCGCAATGCGGCGATCGTTTATCGCCTGGCTTACGCCCTCGTTGGTGGCATTAACCCAGCCAAACACCCCTTCAGGGAAATCGGCCTCGGCGAAGATCTGCGCAATCAGCTGCGCCGAGCCGAGCACGTTGGGTGCGTGCTTGAGCAGATAACTGTTGCCCGCCAGCAGGACAGGCACCGCGCCGCGTAGCACCTGCCAGAGCGGGAAGTTCCAGGGCATGACCGCCAGAATCGGCCCCAGCGGACGGTACTCAATCACCGCGTTGTTATTTTCGACCTGAGTGGCTTCCGTACGCAGCATCGCCGGGCCGTGTTCGGCGTACCAGTCACAGAGGCCGGCAGACTTGGCCACCTCAGCACGTGCCTGCAGGATGGGTTTGCCCATCTCACGGGACATCATCTGCGCCATCTCTTCCGCACGGTTACGCAGCGTCGCACCGAGGTCGCGCAGTTTTTGCGCGCGGTGCGCCACGCTTTCGTTGCGCCACTGACGAAAACCGCTATCGGCCAGCGCAATAGCGTGCTGGACCTCGTCGGACGTTGCCCACGGATAAGCGGCCAGGGTTTCGCCTGTCGCCGGGTTTACAGAGAGTGCGTGTGTTGCAGGGGAATGCGTCATGATGTTCTCCACGTATTATAAGAGTTGATTCAGTGTGGCCCGATCTGCTATTTCTTAAAAATGAATAATATTGACCACCTTATTCACGAATCGAGAATGCTATGGACCTGACCCAGCTTGAAATGTTTAACGCCGTCGCGCAGACCGGCAGCATCACCCAGGCGGCGCAAAAAGTGCATCGCGTTCCCTCAAACCTGACGACCCGCATTCGTCAGCTTGAGGCCGATCTTGGCGTTGAGCTGTTTATCCGTGAAAACCAGCGTCTGCGTTTATCCCCCGCCGGGCACAACTTTCTGCGCTACAGCAAGCAGATCCTCGCGCTGGTTGACGAGGCGCGCATGGTTGTCGCCGGGGATGAACCGCAGGGATTGTTTGCCCTTGGCGCGCTGGAAAGCACCGCCGCCGTTCGCATTCCGGAAAGCCTGGCGCAGTTTAACCAGCGCTATCCTCGCATACAGTTTGCCCTCTCGACCGGCCCGTCCGGGACCATGATCGACGGCGTGCTGGAAGGGACGCTGAGCGCCGCGTTTGTCGACGGCCCGCTCTCCCATCCTGAACTGGAAGGGATGCCGGTGTACCGGGAAGAGATGATGCTGGTGACGCCCGCCGGACACGATGTCGTCTCCCGCGCCGCGCAGGTAAACGGCAGCGACGTCTACGCCTTTCGCGCCAACTGCTCGTATCGCCGACATCTGGAAAGCTGGTTTCATGCAGACCGGGCGATGCCAGGGCGCATCCACGAGATGGAGTCTTATCACGGAATGCTGGCCTGCGTGATTGCGGGCGCAGGCATTGCGCTGATGCCCCGCTCGATGCTGCAGAGCATGCCGGGGCATCATCAGGTGGAGGCGTGGCCGCTGGCGGAAAACTGGCGCTGGCTGACAACGTGGCTGGTGTGGCGGCGCGGCGCAATGACGCGCCAGCTTGAAGCCTTTATCGCCCTGCTAAATGAGCGCGAGTTGCCCGCGCCCGCAGGCTGATATCAAGACTGGCGGAGGAAAATTTTCCCTTTGAGATACAGCGTGGCCTGGCCGCTAATCAGTACGCGATCGCCGATCAGTTCACAGCGCAGATCCCCGCCACGTGCTGAAACCTGGCGAGCATTAAGCCGGGTTTTCGCCAGTTTTTCGCTCCAGTAGGGAATCAACATACTGTGGGTGGACCCGGTCACCGGATCTTCCGGCACCCCTTCCCCCGGGCAGAAAAAGCGGCTGACGAAATCATACTGCTCACCGGGCGCGGTGACGCAAACCATCTTATCCAGCGGGAGCATCGCCGGTATGTCGGGTGTAAGCTCTTCCACCTGCTGCTGGCTGTCGAGTACCACCAGATAATCCCGCCCCAGGCGAACCTCTTTCGCCCCGCTGATGCCCAGCGCGCTGAACAGTGCTGCCGGTGGCTGTGCAACGGCCTCAGTGGACCACGCCGGGAAATTGAGCGTCAGCCAGTCGCCGTTGCGTTTGACCGTCAGGTTGCCGACAAAGCGGGTTGCAAAGGTAATTTCCGTCTGTGGGTAGTCCAGGTATTCAAAAATGACGTGGGACGCCGCCAGCGTGGCATGGCCGCAAAGGTTGATTTCATACTGCGTGGTGAACCAGCGCAGCTCGAAGCCCTCGTCGGTGCGCACGAAAAACGCCGTTTCGGACTGGTTATGCTGTTGCGCCATTTTGAGCAGCGTCTCGTCCGCGAGCCACTCTTCCAGTGGACACACCGCTGCCGCGTTGCCGCCAAACGCCGTGTCGCTAAAGGCATCTACCAGATAAAAATCAATTTCCTGCATTGTCTTACCGCCTGTTATCGCTGTGCTGACCTTTATCTTCAGGGAAAACAGTGCGCTCCGCTACCGCTCTCTGCCGGAAAATAGTGCGATCTGCGTCACATAATGGTTGAGTTTTCGCCGCTGAACGCTTTAAGATCGTCTCCTCTCTTCTTCGCAACCAATCCCAGACGCTTCTATGACAACGAACACTGTTTCCCGCAAGGTCGCGTGGCTACGTGTGGTCACGCTCGCTATTGCCGCATTCATCTTTAACACCACTGAATTTGTCCCCGTGGGGCTGCTCTCTGACATTGCCCAAAGTTTCCGGATGGAAACGGCGCAGGTGGGGATTATGCTCACTATCTACGCGTGGGTGGTGGCCCTGATGTCATTGCCCTTTATGCTGCTGACCAGCCAGATGGAGCGGCGCAAGCTGTTAATCGGCCTGTTTGTGGTGTTCATCGCCAGCCATGTGCTGTCGTTTATGGCATGGAACTTCACGGTGCTGGTGATAAGCCGCGTCGGGATTGCGTTTGCGCATGCGGTGTTCTGGTCAATTACCGCCTCGCTGGCCATTCGCCTCGCCCCTGCGGGTAAACGCGCTCAGGCGTTGAGCCTGATTGCTACCGGCACCGCGCTGGCGATGGTGCTCGGGCTGCCTATCGGGCGCATCGTGGGGCAATATTTCGGCTGGCGCACGACGTTTTTCGCTATCGGCATGGGCGCGCTGATCACCCTAATCTGCCTCGTCAAGCTGCTGCCAAAACTGCCCAGCGAGCATTCCGGCTCGCTGAAAAGCCTGCCGCTGCTGATCCGCCGCCCGGCGCTGATGAGTATTTATCTGTTAACCGTGATTGTAGTGACGGCCCATTACACGGCCTACAGTTACATTGAGCCGTTTGTACAGGTCGTGGCAGGCTTTAGCGCGAACTTTGCCACCATCCTGCTGCTGATCCTGGGCGGCGCGGGCATCATCGGCAGTATTCTGTTCGGGAAGCTCGGTAATCAGCATGCGTCGACCCTGGTGAGCAGTGCAATCGGGCTGTTGCTGGCCTGTCTGCTGCTGCTCATGCCTGCGGCAGCAAGTGAAACCCACCTCGCGATCCTCAGCCTGTTCTGGGGCGTTGCCATCATGATTATCGGGCTGGGTATGCAGGTTAAGGTGCTCGCGCTGGCACCGGATGCCACCGACGTGGCGATGTCGCTGTTCTCGGGCATCTTCAACCTGGGGATCGGCGCGGGTGCGCTGGTGGGAAATCAGATCAGCCTGCACGTTTCGATGTCGGCCATCGGCTATTTGGGCGCGATCCCGGCAGCGATAGCGCTGGTGTGGTCGGTGCTTATCTTCCGCAAATGGCCGGTGGCGCTGGAGGAACAGGTGAATAACGGCTGAAGCGTTTGCCGGGTGGCGCTGCGCTTACCCGGCCTACAATCCCGTTTGCGCAGCGCCGTCGGGCATGACGCTAATGGTAGGTTTTAATAATTTCCAGCACGCCGTTAATAATAAACTGCACGCCCATACACACCAGCAGGAAGCCCATCAGCCGCGAGATGGCTTCTATCCCGCCCTTGCCAACCCAGCGCATAATCGCCCCTGAACTGCGCAAAGAGGCCCACACGATAATGCCGATCAGCGCAAAGATCAGCGGTGGTGCAACGGTAATCACCCAGTCCGGAAAAGTGGACCCGTCGCGCACCGTTGAGGCGGAGCTGATGATCATCGCAATGGTCCCCGGGCCCGCCGTGCTCGGCATGGCTAAGGGAACGAAGGCGATGTTGGTCGACGATTCGTTTTCCATCTCTTCGGATTTACTTTTAGCTTCCGGTGACTCGTGCGCTTTCTGCGCCGGGAACAGCATCCTGAAGCCGATAAACGCCACAATCAGCCCACCCGCAATCCGCAGACCGGGAATGGAGATCCCGAAGGTGTTCATCACCAGTTGCCCGGCATAATAGGCCACCATCATGATGGCAAACACGTACACCGAGGCCATCATCGACTGACGATTGCGCTCGGCGCTGTTCATGTTCCCTGCCAACCCCAAAAAGAGCGCAACCGTGGTCAGTGGGTTAGCCAGCGGCAGCAAAACCACCAGCCCAAGACCAATTGCTTTAATCAAATCCACCATAATGCGTCGCTGTCCTTATCCATTTTCAACACCGCAAGTATAGGGTGAAACCCACTCATGGAGCCATGGTTACAACGTAAGGATTATTTGCGTACAGAAAAATAACCCTGCGTTATGTAACTGATATAAAAGCGTTCGAAAAAAGTTCATGAAACGTTTTAGCAATTCGTGGCATCGGCTGATTCATTCAGTTGACTTATACTTGCCTGAGCAATAATATCTGCCGTGACTAAACTACTTGCCAGGGCAACCATTGTGAAAAGCACCAGTGATCTCTTTAACGACATAATTCCACTGGGTCGTCTTATTCACATGGTGAATCAGAAGAAAGATCGCCTGCTCAATGACTATCTCTCTCCGCTGGATATCACCGCAACACAGTTCAAAGTGCTGTGTTCCATTCGCTGCGAAGTGTGTATCACGCCGGTTGAGCTGAAGAAGGTGCTCTCTGTCGATCTCGGTGCATTAACCCGCATGCTGGATCGCCTGGTCTGCAAGGGGTGGATAGAACGTAGCCCTAACCCGAATGACAAACGTGGCGTACTGGTGAAGCTCACCAGCGACGGCGCGGAGATGTGTGAGCAATGTCATCAATTAGTAGGACTAACACTGCACCAGGAACTAACAAAAAACTTAACGGCAGATGAAGTGGCAACACTTGAGCTTTTGCTTAAGAAAATACTGCCGTAATACAGAAAAGAGGTATGACGATGTCCAGACGCAATACTGACGCTATCACCATTCATAGCATTTTGGACTGGATCGAAGATAACCTGGAATCGCCGCTCTCCCTTGAAAAGGTGTCAGAGCGTTCAGGTTACTCAAAATGGCACCTGCAACGGATGTTCAAAAAAGAGACCGGTCATTCATTAGGCCAATACATTCGTAGCCGCAAGCTGACGGAAATTGCCCAAAAGCTAAAAGAAAGCAATGAACCGATCCTATATCTGGCGGAGCGTTACGGCTTTGAGTCACAGCAAACCCTGACGCGGACGTTTAAGAACTATTTCGACGTGCCGCCTCATAAGTATCGTATTACCAGTATGCCGGGTGAATCCCGTTATCTGTATCCACTTAAACATTGCAGTTAATCATCGCCTGTAAAGACGTAACCGAGGAAATCATGAAATTCACCGCCTCCGCCGCCCTCGCCCTGCTGGCGCTTGTTTCCAGCCAGGCCTTCGCGGAGCAAACACACTGTGCAACGCAGCAAAACAGTTGTAACACGATAGTTTTGCCGTCAGCACATGACCAGTCTCCCTATGATTTTAACCATATGGGCGCTGGCAGCGACAAATCCGACGAATTAGGCGTGCCGTACTACAACCACGACCTCTGATTCGTTTTTGCCCCGCAGATGCGGGGCTTTTTTTGCTTATCCCCTTGCCCGCCTCATTCGCATGACGCGCAATCCAAAGACGTTGATATACAGACCTGCCATAATCAGCACCGCGCCAAACAGCTGCAATGCGCTCAGTTCTTCATCCAGCAGGATGGCCGCGCTGGCAAGCCCGACCACCGGCACGAGCAAGGATAACGGCGCCACGCGCCACGTTTCGTAGCGGCCCAGCAGCGATCCCCAGATGCCATACCCGACAATGGTCGCGATAAACGCCAGATAGATAAGCGACAAAATAGTGATGAGATCAATCTCAACCAGGCTGTTAAGCATCAGCTGCGGCCCGTCCAGAACAAACGACGCGGCCATGAAAGGTATAATGGGAATTAAGGCGCTCCAGACCACCAGCGACATCACCGGCGGACGCGCATCATGCTGCATGATCAGCTTGTTAAAGATGTTTCCGCACGCCCAGCTTAGCCCCGCCGCCAGCGTCAGCATAAAGCCCAGCAGCGCAACGTGCTGGTCGTTGAGGCTGGCTTCAATCAGCATCAGCACGCCAAACACCGCGAGGGTAATCCCCGCCAGCTGCTTCCCCTGCAAACGTTCGCCAAAGACAAACGCCCCGAGAATGATGGTAAAGAACGCCTGCGCCTGCAGCACCAGCGAGGCCAGCCCGGCTGGCATACCGAATTTAATGGCGCAAAACAAAAAGGCAAACTGACCAAAGCTAATCGTCAGGCCATAGCCGAGCAGCAGTCTGAAGGGGATTTTTGGGCGGGCGACAAAAAAGAGCGCCGGAAACGCCACCAGCAGAAAACGCAACCCTGCCAACATTAGCGGGGGCATGTTATGCAGGCCCATTTTGATGACCACAAAATTGAGGCCCCACACCACAACCACCAGCAACGCCAGCAGTCCGTCTTTACGCGTCATACCCTGCCCCTGATTATTAAATTTTTGTAAACACTTCAAGGTAGCGAAAAAACAGCGGGAGGAAAAGATCATTAATTCTGGCAGTCAGACGCGGCACTTACGGATAAATCAGACGCTATACAATCCCCCGCATGTCGTGATACTCCTGAATGCACACAACAATAAGATTAAGCAATGTCGGGCAGGCATATGAAATCCTCACTCAGGCGCTCCACCGCAGCGTTACTGGCATCGTCACTGTTATTAACCATCGGTCGTGGGGCAACCTTGCCGTTTATGACCATCTATCTCACGCGCGTCTACAGCATGAGCGTGGAGAATATTGGCTATGCATTGACGGTGGCGCTGACCATTGGCGTGGTGTTCAGCCTCGGGTTTGGCATTCTGGCCGATAAGTTTGACAAGAAACGCTACATGCTTATCTCCATCGCGGCGTTTATCGCAGGTTTTGTGGCGATCCCGCTGGTGGATAACGTCACGCTGGTGGTACTGTTCTTCGCCCTCATCAACTGCGCCTACTCGGTTTTCTCCACGGTGCTAAAGGCCTGGTTCGCCGATGTGCTGACCTCCAGCGAAAAAGCGCGCGTTTTCTCACTGAACTACAGCTTTCTGAATATCGGCTGGACCATCGGGCCACCGATCGGCACGCTACTGGTCATGTACAGCCTGCAACTGCCGTTCTGGCTGGCGGCGTTCTGCGCCGCGCTGCCACTGGGCTTTATCCATTTCTGGGTGCAGAAAAGCGTCGCCCTGGATACGGCGCAGGAGACCACGCCCTGGCAGCCTTCCGTGCTGCTCAAAGACCGCGCCCTTTTCTGGTTCACGCTCTCCGGCCTGCTCGCCTCGTACGTGGGTGGCTCCTTTGCCAGCTGCATTTCACAATATGTTCTGGCGGCGAATGACGACAGCGATTTCGCCCAGAAGGTTGTCGCCGTGGTGCTACCGGTTAACGCCGCCGTGGTGGTGACGCTGCAGTATGCGCTCGGGCGCAAAATCACTGCCCGCAACATTCGGCCATTGATGACCGTTGCGACGCTGTTCTTCATTCTGGGGCTGGGTGGGTTTATGTTCTCCGGCGAGAATCTGGTTTACTGGGGTATCGCCGCGGCGATCTTTACCCTGGGGGAGATTATTTATGCGCCTGGTGAATACATGTTGATCGACAACATCGCCCCGCCAGGGATGAAAGCGAGCTATTTCTCCGCGCAGGCGCTCGGCTGGCTGGGCGCGGCGGCAAACCCGATGATCACCGGGATCATCCTCACCCATTTACCGCACTGGTCGCTGTTTGCGATTATGATGGCGGCCATTGTCGTGGCGTGGCTGATGATATTGCGCGGGATGCGCGTGAAGGCGTGGTGTGAAATGCCAAACGTGGCATGAGAAGTTTAACTGCCGGGTGGCGGCTTCGCGAACCCGGCCTACATTCACGTCGTTGTAGGCCGGGTTCGCGAAGCCGCCACCCGGCAAAATCAACAGCTTAGTGGTGCAACATCTCTTCTACAACCTGCTCTTTGTACATCTCGTTAGGATAGTAGGTCGGCCAGTTATCCATCTCTTTCAGCAGCGCGTCGTGTGAGGTATTGCCCATAAAGATATGGAAGTGCGCAGAGGCTTTCGGCGCGATGGTGTGGTCGCTGAACTGCACGAATTTCGGTGCCTTACTGCTGGCGTCCTTACACTCGAACAGATAACGCACCCCTTTTTTGCCTGAGGTGTAGGTCAAAATTTTGTAGCCACTGTAGTCATAATGGCAACGGCTGACCTCTTTGCCCTTATGGAATTCCATCACGTTATCTTCGATGCCGATGGTGTCGACGTCGGTCGCATAGCCGGTGCGGTAGTAGGCTTTCACTTCATCAAAGGATTTGCTTTTGTCTTTTTCCGCTTTCTTTTTGAAAACCGGATCCAGCGAGCCGTCGAGTAAGAAAGGATAGACCGACTGCCAGACGCCGTCCCAGTCGGACAGTTTTCTGTCCTTAACGTCTTTGTCTTCAAAAACGCCGTTTGCCGCTTTCTGCTCCGCTTCCGTCATCTGGTGACCGTGCGAATGCGCAAACAGCTGGCCGCTGACCAGCAGGGCCCCCAGAGTCATTGCAAATTTTCCAATATGTGCAGCCACAACAAAACCCTCACTCCGTGTTATAAGAGTGAGGCATGTTATATTATAACATTTCAGATAACAACCAGACTTCGCTGGCGATTTGCGTGACCAGCCGTACTTTGTCCCACTGCTGATCTTCACTCAGGCTGTTGCCCTCTTCCGTGGAGGCAAAACCGCACTGCGGGCTGAGGCAAATTTGCGCTTTGGCGACGTACTGCGACGCCTCTTCCAGACGCGCTTTAACGCCCTCCGGGTTTTCCAGCTCGCCGTTTTTAGTGGTAATAAGCCCCAGCACCACCTGCTGTTTGCCCGGACGCACAAATCGTAATGGCGCGAAATCACCGCTGCGATCGTTATCATATTCCAGGAAGAAGGCATCGACGTTGACGGTGCCGAACAGGGTTTCTGCCACCGGTTCGTAGCCCCCTTCGGAGATCCACGTCGAGCGGAAGTTACCGCGACAGACATGCAGACCAATGGTCAGATCCTCCGGCTTGCCTTCCAGCGCCTTGTTCAGCACGCGCGCATAGATACGCGCCAGTTCGTCGGGATCATCCCCGCGCTCGCGGATCTGCCGGCGCTGGTCGTCTGAACAGAGATACGCCCAGACGGTGTCATCCAGCTGCAGATAGCGACATCCCGCCTCATAAAACGCGTGGATCGCATCGCGCCAGGTGGTCGCCAGGTCGTCAAAATAGACGTCAAGATCCGGATAAACCGTCGCATCGATATCTTTGCGACCGCCCCTGAAGTGCAGCACGCTCGGGCTTGGGATAGTCATCTTCGGCTGCGCGTTGCCGCTGATGCTTTTCAGATAACGGAAATCTTCCAGCATAGGATGGTCGCCAAAGCCGAGCTTGCCGGTCACGCGAACCCCGTGAGCTTTGGTCTGCACACCGTTAAACTGAATGCCCTGCTGCGAATCGTAGCGTTCGACGCCCTGCAAACCGTCGAAGAAATCGAAGTGCCACCAGGCCCGACGAAATTCGCCGTCGGTGACAACATGCAGGCCGCAGGCGCACTGTTGTTCGACAACATGACGGATGGCCTCATCTTCCACGGCCCGCAGCTGCCCGGCATCAATTTCACCCCGGGCGAACTGCACGCGAGCCTGCTTAATGGCATCCGGGCGTAAAAAACTGCCGACTACGTCGGCGCGGTATGGGGCGTGTTGTCGCTGCATAGCAATCTCCTTTGGCTGTCGGTAATAGTTGCCGACAGTGATAATTCAGCATTTGAATTTTAGACTTCTGGATGTCTAAATGTCCAAAAAAGATGACATACCTGCCGCCTGGCGACAACTGAGAAAATTTCACGGGTGTTGAAATAAATTCATCATCACGGCGCGACAGGGGAATGTTGCGCCGCAAATTCGAACTGTTCGTCCTCCCAGCCAGTGATGCCACCGATCATGATTTTGACCGGCCGACCCAGGCGCGCCAGCTGCAGCGCCGCTCTGTCCGCCCCGTTACAGTGCGGGCCAACGCAGTAAACCACGAACAGCGTTCCGGCCGGCCAGTGCGCCATGCGATCTTCGGTCATCTGCCGCCAGGGCAAGTGCAGCGCACCGGGTATGTGACGGCGGGCAAACTGCTCATTACTGCCGACGACGTGCAGCAGCACAAAGTCCTGCTCAGGGTTGTTTAGCGCATGATGGACGTCCGCGCAGTCCGTCTCGACGCTCAGCCGGCGCAGAAAGTGTGCCGCAGCGTCCTGCGCCCCGGCAGCCGGAAATTCAGTAACATAGCTCATGATCCTTCCTCATTGTTGGCGTTTGTGTTACCACTACTTTATTGAATAATTCAGCCAGTGAATGCCCCCGTTTATGCCAGAAAACAGCCAAAAGATGACAACCTTACGTCAGCAAACCGGCCCCCGCGTCGTCGTCCTGGCCTACGACGGTTTATGCACCTTTGAGTTCGGCGTGGCGGTGGAGATTTTTGGCCTCCCGCGCCCGGAAATGGGCGAGTCCTGGTATCGGTTTGCCGTTGCGGGCGTTGACGAGGGTGAACTGCGGGCCACGGGCGGGATACGGATCGTGACGGATGGCAATCTGAGCCTGCTTGATGACGCCGACCTGGTCATCATTCCCGGGTGGCGTGGCGTGGATGAGCCGGTTCCACCGGCGCTGTGTCAGGCACTGCGCGTGGCGAACGCCCGCGGCTGCCAGCTGCTTACCATCTGCTCCGGCGTCTTTGTTCTGGCGGCAACCGGCCTGCTCGACGGGCGAAAAGCCACCACCCACTGGCGCTACATCGACACGCTGAAAACGCGCTTTCCGGCGATTAACGTGGTTGAAGATGTGCTGTATCAGGATGAGGGGGATATGTTGACCTCCGCGGGCAGCGCGGCAGGTATTGATTTATGTCTGCATGTGGTGCGCCGGGATTACGGCCTCGAGGCGGCCAACCGGGTGGCGCGCCGGTTGGTCATTCCACCGCACCGGGACGGTTCGCAGACGCAGCAGCCCAACCACCCGGTCGCGCAGCTGCGTGAGAGCAAACGCCTTGGTCAGCTGTTTGATTATCTCCATCAGCACCTGAGTTCACCGCACACGGTTGACGCGCTGGCGCAGCGGGTTGGCATGAGCCAGCGAACATTCCTGCGGCGCTTCCAGGATGCCACCGGCACGACGCCCACGCGCTGGCTGCTGAATGCGCGCCTGATGCAGGCGAAGGCCTTTCTGGAACACAGCCGCTTAAGCGTCGAGAGCATTGCAGAGCAGACGGGATTCGGCCAGGCAAGCACGCTTCGTTACCACTTCCGCCTGCAGTTTTCGCAAACACCGGCCCAGTACCGTAAAGCCTGTGCGCTAAAAGCCCGGTAAAGCGGCAAAAAAAAACCGCCATAATCTGGCGGTAAATGCTTGCATGGATAGATTTGTATTTTGGTCTCTACGTCCCGACACATCAGGCCGGGCTGCGGAACACCCAAACTCTACCATCCAGTGATTCAACAGAGACTAAACAACATTTAGCCTGGCTGCGTATTAATTTGCAGATAACGCATCAGCCCTACCGTTGCACTCTGTTTTGCCTCATCATTGATAGCTTCGAGATAAAACGGACGTGAAACCCCGTACGGTGCACGGTCGGCTGGATACACGGCAAACTGGAATGTTTTACCACTAGCCTGGGTGGTGCAACCTAATTCCCAGTATTGATCGTTCTTTTTTGTACTATTGCAGGCGACCCGGCCCACGTCGCTGGTCAAATAGGAACTTACGCGTGTTTCTGCAGACTGAATATATTCGGGTTTGTCGTCCCAGGAATAGCTCACACAGGCTGTAACGCCCAGTGCAATGACAAGTAGCGCAACACCTAATACCTTACCCATTAAATCGTACCCATTCCTTAGTCAGAAGATTCTTATTATATATCAAAAACTGATAAATCTAAGTGATGATTGCACACCATAAATGGCAGTGACATTTTGCCCATTACATGCTCTGACCAGACATAAATTGACGTTTGCTTTGCGCTTATTTGAATAATCGAATAATAACCTGAGGGAATTATCGGCATGATAGCGGCAAATGTTATTTGGTGGTGAAGATATGTTGAAGCAAGGGTTATCTATTGTAATGCTTGTGTGCGCACTGTTTTCAGGCCAGTTGATGGCTGGACATAAAGGGCATGAATATTTGTGGGTCAGGACGGTCGATCACCAGCTTCGCCATGAGGCGGACAGTGATGAGCTTAGAGCGGTTGCGGAGGAGTCAGCGGAAGGTCTGCGCGAACACCATTCCTGGCAGAAGTCGCGCAAACCGGAGACCTATTTTCGCTAATTAGCTTTTACGTTTTGGCAGGGTTTTCAGCAGCTCGTCAGGGCTGACGGAGGCCACGATGCTGCCCGGCTGCGGCATTTTGAAGATGTGATTTTTCATTTTGCCAATGACGTGCATTTCACACGGGCGGCAGTCAAATTTCAGGGTTAACACCTCGTCCCCGTTGACCAGCTGCATCGGCGTGGCTTTCCAGCTTTTGATATTGCCTTTTGCCTGTTTCGGGCAGAGGTTAAAGGCGAAGCGCAGACAATGTTTGGTGATCATCACCGGGACATCGCCCTTCTCTTCATGCGCCTCGTACGCCGCGTCGATCAACTGCACACCGTGGCGGTGGTAAAACGCCCGTGCTTTGTGGTTGTAGACGTTCGCCAGGAAGGATAATTGGGTGTCAGGGTAAACGGGCGCAGGCACGGTTTCTGCTTTACGGCTGCCGCGCGGATACTGGGCCAGGCGCGCCGCGTCCAGCATGTCTGCCGTTTCACGGCGGAACTGGTTTAACAGGCTGTTCGGGACAAACAGCGCGTCCGCCAGTTTCACGTCGATGTTGCGGGCGTAGTACAGCGTCTGCCCCAATTTCGCCACGCCATCCTTCAGGTTGTTCAGCGCTTTTTCCGGATTGGTCGCGACGTCAAACATGCCGTCGAGGGTATGCGTAACGCTAATACCGTCCTCACAGGTCATGGTCAGGATCAGCTGCTCTTCCCAGCCCCCCAGCTCAATATCGACCGCAATACGGCGCTCGCTGGAGGTTTTCAGCAGCGCCTGCTGCCAGTTGTGATCGAGGTTACGGTTGAGCGCAGCATGGGGACGCGCTTTGAAGAGATCGGCAGGCATTTCGTTGGGCCAGACGCGATAGCGGTTTTCCCCGGTCTTCTCCACCGTGTTGGCGCGGAATCCCACCACGTCACGTTTGATCATTACGTTCAGGCCATCGCCGTTTGCCAGCGGCTCGGTCGCTTCTACATCCAGATAGTCTTTCGCGACTTTCAGCACTTCGCCAACCTGCAGACCGACAAACTTCGGTGAATCGAACGCGCCGATATCCCCTTTACGCGCGTTCACGAAGTAGTCCGTGCTGCCGCGGTGGAAAGTTTTATCCGTGGACGGGATAAAGAAATGCTCTGTCCGCCCCGCCGACGCGCGCGCCAGATCCCCGCGATCGTCGATGATCGCATCCAGCATCTGGCGGTAATGCGCGGTGATGTTCTTCACGTAGCTCATGTCTTTGTAGCGACCTTCAATCTTGAAGGAGCGCACGCCAGCGTCGATCAGCGCGCCAAGATTGGCCGTCTGATCGTTGTCTTTCATCGACAGGAGGTGTTTTTCGAACGCGACGACGCGGCCCTGATCGTCTTTCAGGGTATACGGCAGACGGCAGGCCTGCGAGCAGTCTCCGCGGTTAGCGCTACGCCCGGTCTGGGCGTGAGAAATGTTGCACTGACCGGAGTAGGCAACGCACAGCGCGCCGTGAATGAAGAACTCAATCGTCGCATCCGTTGCCTGGTGAATATCGCGGATCTGGTTCAGGTTCAGCTCTCGCGCCAGAACGATTTGCGAAAAACCGACGTCAGAGAGGAACTTCGCTTTTTCCACGGTACGGATATCGCACTGGGTGCTGGCATGAAGCTCAATCGGTGGGATGTCCAGCTCCAGTACGCCCATGTCCTGAACGATCAGGGCATCTACGCCCGTTTCGTACAGGTCGGTGATCAGACGCTGCGCAGGCTCCAGCTCATCATCATGAAGAATGGTGTTCAGGGTCACAAACACCTTTGCGCCGTAGCGGTGGGCGAACGGCACCAGACCGGCAATATCGCTCAGGCTGTTGCTGGCGTTATGGCGGGCACCAAAGCCCGGGCCGCCAATGTAGACGGCATCGGCACCGTGAAGGATCGCTTCACGGGCGATGGCGGCGTCGCGGGCCGGGCTTAACAGTTCAAGATGATGGGAGTGCAGGCGCATACTTCGTCGTTATCCGTTATGGTCAAAATGGCGGCTATTGTAGTCAGAAGTCTGCGCCAACGGAACCATTTTGCGTACCCTCAGCGGGGATAATGGATCAGCGAATGAAAATGCACGGTGCGGGTGCCGCTGTTGCGGTAGGCGTGCGGTTTGTCGCCCGCAAAACGGACCCCGGAATCGGCGGCGATCGTGCGCCAGACACCGTCGATATTCATCTCCAGTTCGCCGCTTATCACCACCACATGTTCAATCACCCCGGCCTCGTGGGGCGTGGATTCGCTCAGGGCACCCGGCGCCAGCGTTATGGAGAAATGGTCAAACTTTAATGCCTCATCCCAGGGAAACAGCGGTTTAACCACCATCGCCTGATGCTGAGGGTCGTAAACCGCCGGGGATTCAGCCTCTGGCGTAATGAATGCCGAAAACGGCACGTTCAGGCCGGTGGCAATCTTCCAGAGCGTCGAGACCGTCGGGCTGGATTCGTTGCGTTCAATCTGGCCCAGCATCGCTTTTGAGACGCCGGTCTTTTCCGCCAGCATCGATAAACTCCATCCGCGCGCCTGGCGTAGCGCCTTCAACGTGGATGCAAGGTGTTGTGTCATGTCCATAGTCCCTCCGTTACCGGATAGCATACCACTTGTGCGCTATAACGCACAGTGATACCGTATATCGGACGTTATAACGCACAACGGAGTTTTTTATGCGCAGTCCCTCTCCTCTATTCCCAGCCATGCTGGCCGGGTTCGTTGCCGTACTGGTCGGGTACGCCAGCTCGGCGGCCATCATCTGGCAGGCTGCCGCTGCTGCGGGTGCGAGCGCGCAGCAGATTGCCGGCTGGATGACTGCCCTCGGGATTGGCATGGGGATCAGCACCCTCGCGTTGTCGTGGTGGTACAAAGCGCCGGTGCTGACGGCCTGGTCAACGCCCGGCGCGGCGCTGCTGGCCACCAGCCTGCACGGCATCACGCTTTCGGAAACCATCGGCGTTTTTATCTTTGCCAATGCGCTGATCCTGTTGTGCGGCGCGACCGGGCTGTTTGCGCGCCTGATGCAGCTGATCCCCCATTCACTCGCCGCGGCGATGCTGGCCGGGGTGTTACTGCATTTTGGCCTGCAGGCTTTCAGCCACCTTGACGGTCATCTTCTGCTCTGCGGCAGTATGCTGCTCGCCTGGCTGCTGGCGAAAGCCCTTGCGCCGCGTTATGCCATCGTCGCAACTTTACTCACTGGCATCGCAGCGGCATGGGCCGGAGGTGACATTGTCACAAATAAGATTGTTCTCTCTTTCGTCATGCCTGAGTTTGTGGCGCCGACCTTCTCTTTCAGCAGCGTAATGAGCATCGGGTTACCCTTCTTCCTCGTCACCATGGCCTCACAAAATGCCCCCGGTTTTGCCACCATGAAGGCGTCCGGGTATCCGCTGGCGGTATCGCCGCTGATGATCTTTACCGGCGGGCTGGCCCTGCTGCTTTCGCCCTTCGGCGTGTTTTCGATCTGTATTGCCGCCATTACCGCGGCCATCTGCCAAAGCCCGGATGCACACCCGGACGCCGGTAAACGCTGGATAGCGGCCGCCGCCGCAGGGGTGTTTTACCTGCTGGCCGGTCTGTTTGGCGGCTCCATCACCGGGTTGATGGCTGCCCTGCCGTTGAGCTGGATCCAGACGCTGGCCGGGCTGGCGCTGCTCAGCACTATCAGCGGCAGCCTTTACCAGGCGTTGCACAACGAAACGGAGCGAGACGCAGCCATTATCACCTTTCTGGTGACCGCCAGCGGCGTAACGATGATGGGGATTGGTTCAGCGTTCTGGGGGCTTATTCTGGGCGGACTCTGCTACGGCGTGTTTTCACACCTTCGTCGCGCGTAACTGTGACGGGGTGACGCCCAGCACGCTGCGAAAGCGGTTGCTGAAATGGCTGGCGGAGTTAAATCCGCAGGCCATCGCGATATCGGTGAGCGGCATGGCGGTGTGCTGGATCAGCGCTTTGGCCTTTTCCATCCGCCGGTGCATGACGTACTGGTGCGGGGCTTGCCCCATAGACTGGCGGAACATCCTGGCGAAATGATATTCGCTCAGCGCCGCCTGGCTTGCCAGATCCGCCAGAGTCAGCGGCTGCGCGAGGTTTTCCTCGATAAACGCCACCACGTTGCGCAGTACAAACGGCGATAGCCCGCCGGTCACCACCGGCAGTTTCCACTGCACGTTGGCGTAATTCTGCAAAAGATGGGTCAGCAGCAGCGTTGATGCCGTGCTCAGGGTGAGCTGATTGGCTTTTTGCTGCCAGTCGCAGCCGAGCAAAAACTGCCGGTACAGGGCGGTAATTTTTGGGTCGCTGCCGAAGATTTTTTCGTCCAGCGTGAGCGACAGAGGCCGTTTGTCCCAGATCTTCTCCCCGACGTCCCGTAAATGTTCGTCGGTACAGTAGAGATGCACAAACGACAGGTCATCGCGGATATCCCAGGTCGATTCGCTCTCTTTGGGCATCAGGCAAAAACGATCGGGGCCGCCGCCGTTCTTCCAGCCGCCCGGCGTTTTTTGGTAACTCTCGTAACCGTCCGCCACGTACAGGCTCAGCGTATGGTGGTTACTTTTAACGGTGATCGTATCGTGCTTGTTGTACCACGCCGCCAGCTGAATGCCGGAGTTGAGCGCCACGGTTTCCCGAAGCACCGCGTTCTGCTGGCGTAGCGTTTCAAAGGTGTCGTAAGCGTGAGACATGGCCGTTAACAGGTGATTAATCAGAGTGTCAGTCTAAGAAGTGTTGCAGCCACTTGCCAGATCCCGGCGGATAAAAAAGCGCAAGAATTTGCAAGTCCTGCGCAAACCGTTGAAAGCCAGCCCGGGAAGAACGCGCCACACTCTCCTTTTCGCCGTGACGTAAGAGAGGAACAATGAACGCACTACTGTACGGGCTGGTGGTTATCATCTGGGGAACCACCTGGATCGCCATTTTTCTGCAACAGGGGCCGGTTGCGGCGCCCGTGTCGATTTTCTGGCGCTTCGCCGTCGCCAGCGCCACGATGATGATCGTGTTGATTGCCCTGCGTCGCTTGCGCAGGCTGGCGGTACGGGATCACCTCTTCTGCGTACTTCAGGGATGTTGCGTCTTCTGTTTCAACTTCTGGTGTTTTTACACCGCGGCGGCGCATATCAACACCGGACTGGAGTCAGTTATCTTCTCGATGGCGGTGCTGTATAACGCCATTAACAGCTTCATCTTCTTCGGGCAGCGCCCGCCGGCACGATTCTGGACGGCAGCCGCGCTGGGCCTGACGGGAATTGTCACCCTCTTCTGGGACGATCTGCTGGCGAGCGGCTGGAGCGCCTCGCTGCTGACCGGGATTGGCCTTTCAGCGCTTGGTACCTATGGGTTCTCGCTGGGCAATATGATCAGTATGCGTCATCAGCGCAACGGGCTGGAAACCATGACGACCAACGCCTGGGCGATGCTTTACGGAACGGTAATCATGGGCGTCATTGCGTTGTTCCGCGGCGATAGCTTTGTGCCGGAGTGGACGGTGACCTACCTGGGCGCTCTGCTGTATCTTGCCCTGTTCGGATCGGTGATTGCGTTTGGTGCGTACTTTACGCTGGTGGGACGCATCGGCCCCGGCAAAGCGGCTTACAGTACGCTGCTGTTTCCACTGGTGGCGTTGACTATCTCAACATTTTACGAGGGGTATGTCTGGCACATGAATGGGATCGTGGGGTTAGTGCTGATCCTGGGCGGGAATATGGTGATGTTTACCAAACCGGAGACCTGGTTCAGACGTCTGCGGATGGCGTGAAAAATAAGGCCTGCACATTGCAGGCCTTATCCATTATTTCGCAGTCTTATTCACATCAAACATGGTGGCGTCCGTCGCCATGTCATCAACCACCTGCTTCAGCGTCTGGAAGGTCAGCGGCGTATTTTCATTCGCCAGCTCTTTCCCTTCTCCTTTACGAACCACCTTCACCACCGGTTTGTTGGTGGCGGCATCAATCAGCTCACCTTCAAAGAACAGATGCGTGTCCATGGTGCGATGCCCGGTTGCCATCTGCGTGCCGGCCACGACCAGCGCAACAGGAACCACTTCGTAGAACTGCAGCCCCTCTTTCTGCGAGCTGACGCCGGTAATTGCGCCACGGAAGATCAGGCTGTGTTTACCTGGGGTGGTGACAATCTGTTTACGCTGGGCAACGGCCGCTTTCAGCTTGTCATTGGTGTAATTGCGCAACTCATCAAGCGTGCGTTTACCAATCTGCGTAGTGGGTTTGGGTTCCGGATAATAGGTAATTGGCGTCCAGATAATGCTGTCGTAATTATCGGGGTTATACGACGGATCTACCCAACGCAGCGTGGGTTTCCCCGTCGCAGACGTTGTTTGTTGCAAGCCAGAGTAGTCTTTTAAAAAACCAGAAAACTGGTCAGGTGCTGCGACTTTAGAGGCACAGCCCGCCATTGCCAAAAGGCCGGAGAGCACCGCGACCTTAAACAGGGAATGAGTACGCATGATGGGATTCCAGGTTATCTGCAAGTATGCAATTGAAGTTATAGCAAAAAAGGGGGGCGTCTGTTGTGGCAAAAAATGACGATGGCAGCACAAAATGCGAAAAGATTGCCCGGCGCGCCGGGCAATTCAGATATTACTTATTCATATCCACCTGCCAGAACAGATGTTTGCCAAACGGGTCAATTTCGTAGCCTGTCACCTCTTTTCGCACCGGCTCGAAAATGGTGGAATGCGCAATCATCACGGCGGGCATCTGGTCATGCATCATCTGCTGTGCCTCTTTATACAGCGCGATACGTTTATCGCGATTGGTTATCGATTTTGCTTCGGCGATAATCTTGTCGAACGGCTTATAGCACCACCTGGCCGAGTTCGACCCGCCATTCGCCGAGGTACAGGTAAAGAGCGGCCCGAAGAAGTTGTCCGGATCCCCCGTCGCGGTGGTCCAGCCCATCAACGCCGCCTGATGTTCACCGCCCTTCACGCGCTTGAGATATTCCCCCCACTCATACGTCACGATTTTGGTCTGCACGCCGATCTTCGCCCAGTCCGCCTGAATCATCTCTGCCATGCGTTTGGCATTGGGGTTGTACGGACGTTGCACCGGCATCGCCCACAGATCGATGCTTACCCCATTAGCGAATCCGGCCTCTTTTAAGAGCGCTTTTGCCTTCTCAGGATCCCAGGCGTAATCCTTGAGCTTATCGTCCGCGCTCCAGACGCCCGGCGGCAGCAGATTTTTTGCCTCCGTACCGGTGCCGTGGAACACCGCATCAATGATCGCCGGTTTGTTAATCGCCATTGCCAGCGCCTGGCGAACTTTTACGTTATCCAGCGGCGGCTTCTGGGTGTTGAAAGCGAGAAAACCGGTGTTGAGCCCGGCCTTGCTCATCAGGTTGATGTCCTTGTTCGCCTTCATGCGCGGCAGATCTGCCGGGTTCGGGAACGGCATCACCTGACACTCGTTCTTCTCGATTTTGGCAAACCGCACCGAGGCATCCGGCGTGATGGTGAACACCAGACGATCGAGCTTTGATTTGCCCTGCCAGTATTCCGGGAACGCCGTGAACAGGATGCGGGAATCCTTCTGGTATTGCGCCAGCTTAAACGGCCCGGTGCCAATCGGATCCATGTCCACCTTCTCTGGCGTGCCCGCTTTAAGCATCGCGTCAGCATATTCCGCTGACAGGATCGAGGCGAAATACCAGGCCAGGTCAGCCACGAACGGCGCTTCCGGATGGGCCAGCGTGAAGCGTACGGTATGGTCATCGACCTTATCGATAGCGACGATCAGGCTGCCGAACTCCAGGCTCTCGAAGTTGGAATAGCTGCCATTAGAGACGTTATGGTAAGGATGATTAACGTCTTTCTGGCGCATGAACGAAAAGATCACGTCGTCGGCGTTGAAGTCGCGCGTGGGCGTAAACGCTTTGTTGCTCTGGAATTTAACGCCTTTACGCAGGTGGAAGGTATACACCTTGCCGTCCTCGCTCACCTCCCAGCGCTCTGCGAGGCTGGGTACCAGCTCCGTGGTGCCCGGTTTAAAATCCACCAGCCGGTTATAGACCGGTACAGCGCTGGCATCCACGCTGGTGCCGGAGGTATACAGTTGAGGGTTGAAGTTTTCTGGCGATCCTTCGGAGCAATACACCAGCGTTTTTGCCGCGACGGTGGAACTGACCGTCAGCGCAGCAAGTGCCAGAGTTAACGTTGTAAGTTTGCAATTCATTGGCTGATCCTGTCTTTTTAATTCGACGGCTAATTAATTCTTTTGCCATTTCATAAATAACATTAAAGTGAGATTGCAAACACCTGATAAAACAAAAAAGAAGGAATCACTATGGCTTCCCCCCTCTCCAGACAATTAACCCAACGCTTTTTCCGCTATCTCGCCATTACCAGCCAGAGCGATCCGAAAGCGAAAACCCTGCCCTCCACGCCGGGCCAGCATAACATGGCGCGTGAGCTGGCTAACGAGTTGAAAGAGCTGGGTTTAAGCGACATAGCAATCGATGAATTCGCCACCGTCACCGCGGTAAAAAAAGGAAATGTTGAGGGCGCACCACGAATTGGATTTATCACCCATATCGATACCGTTGATGTCGGATTATCACCGGATATTCATCCACAAATATTAACCTTTCGCGGTGAAGACCTCTGTTTGAATAAAGAGAAAGACATCTGGCTTCGCGTAAAAGAGCACCCTGAAATTCTGGCTTACCCTGATGAAGAGATTATTTTTAGCGACGGAACCAGCGTATTAGGCGCAGATAATAAATCCGCCGTTACCGTGGTCATGACCTTGCTTGAAAACCTGACGGCAGAACATCGCCATGGCGACATTGTCGTGGCGTTTGTGCCCGACGAAGAGATTGGATTGTGTGGTGCCAAAGCGCTGGACCTGGCACGTTTCGACGTGGACTTTGCCTGGACCATCGACTGCTGTGAACTGGGCGAGATTGTGTATGAGAACTTCAACGCCGCAGCGGCGGAGATCCGTTTCACCGGCGTCACGGCGCACCCGATGTCAGCCAAAGGCGTGCTGGTGAACCCGCTGCTGATGGCCGCTGATTTCATCAGCCATTTCGATCGCCAGCAAACCCCGGAATGCACCGAGGGGCGTGAAGGTTATATCTGGTTCAACGGCATTCAGGCCGGGCAAAGTGAGGCGGTGCTCAAGGCAAACATTCGTGATTTCGATACCGCAGGCTTTGTCGCACGTAAGCAGCAGATCGCAAGCGTGGCAGAGAAGATAGCCGCGCAGCACCCAACGGCCAGGGTCGCATTTCACATTGAGGATACGTACAGCAACATCAGCAACGCGATTGGGGAAGACAGGCGCGCCATCGACCTGATGTTTGAGGCCATGACGTCGCTTGGCATTACGCCAAAACCGACGCCCATGCGCGGCGGTACGGACGGCGCAGCGCTGTCAGCCAAAGGGCTGCTGACCCCGAACTTCTTTACCGGTGCCCATAACTTCCATTCGAAGTTTGAGTTTCTCCCGCTCAGTTCGTTCGAGGCCTCTTACCACACCGCCCTTCAGCTCTGTCTGCTGGCCGCGCGTTAAGCTGGCTTGCGCGCCAGAAGCGTGGCGAAGCGCAGTTTAATGCGGTTGCCGTTCTCGTCGGTGCGGTGTAACTCACCAACCTCTTCGTTGTACTTGAGCAACTCCCAGCCTTCATAGTAGTTGCTCAGTTCGCCCGTTTTGAACGCGAACGGGAAGCCCACGGTGCAAGGGTAATCCTCCGTGTCCATCGCGGCGACAATCAGGTTATACCCGCCCGGTTTGGTGCACTGCTGCATATTGGCAATCAGGCCGGGAATGGTCTTCGCTTCCAGGAACATCATCACCACGGTGGAGAGGATAAAATCGTACTCGCCGTCAAAGCTGAGGGTGTTCAGGTCTTTGATCGCCGTCTGCAGATGGCTAATCCCTTCTGCCGCTTTGATGCGCTCGATGTTATCAATGCTCATGGGATTTTTATCCCAGGCGGTCACATCATAGCCGTTGGCCGCCAGATACAGGCTGTTGCGCCCGTTACCGCAGCCCAGATCAAGAGTTTTACCCGGCTTGACGATCCCGGCGCTGTACAGCACCTCAGAGTGCGTACGGGTGAGGCCATATTTTTCGGTGAAGTAGTTCTCATCAACAGTCATTTCTTTTCCTCAGATTGCATAAGCCGTGCTTTGTCAGCGCGCACCAGAAGTTTGCCCTGCATCAGCAAGATAAACGTACGAACCAGCAGCATCGCAATGATGATGTTGGTAAAAATAAACAGCGGAATGGCGATGGCGTGAAAGAAGCCCGACGGGCTGCTATGCCCTAAGTGCAGGCCGGTGGTTGCCAGCGCGGAGACGCCGAACGAGAAACTCCAGAACGACGCGTTAAAGGGTTGAGACAGATACCACGGCATCAGGCGCAGCATAAACAGCAGCTGCAATAAACCATAGCCGAACAGCATTTTGGCAAAGGTATCGGCATCGCCCCCGTTTACGCTCAGCCAGGCGCTGCAGGCGACCAGCGCGGGCGCAAGCTGTATACCGAGCGAGGTACGAAGGGCTGACGGCAATTCTCCGGCACTGCGCAGGCGTTGTAAGATCACCGGCTCGAGGCTAAGCCACGAAAACACCCCCGCCCCGAGAAACACCAGGCCCGCATCGTTAAACCCGAGCGCCCCGCAGGCCATCGCGCTAATAAAGTTATTGGCCACGGTAGGCAGATACAAACCGGGCGTGGTCGCCTCTTCCGGATGTTTCCCACGCCACAGCCCTGCACTTTGCCAGGCCGCATAGCCGAGCTGTATCACCACGCCAGCGACGAATAACACCAGCGACAGCGGACGATACCAGGGGACAAAACCGATCGCCACCAGCATGGTTGTGGCCGGAAAGAGGCTGACGAAGCTGCTCATCACCGGATGGCGCATCTCTGCCAGCACGCTGTGCGGAAACCGGATTGCGCGGCTGATAAACGCCAGTGTCAGTAAAAACCAGATTGCCACCGCCAGCGCGACCAGTATATCGCCAGGCCAGTGCGACACCGGCCAGAGTGTGCTGGCATAGCGCCACGCAAAGCCCATCCCAATGGTTCCCAGCACCATGCCGAAATAGCCTGCGGGCAAGTTAAGAGCTTGTTGGGAAGTGTTATTTTTATGCATTTATTTGATATTTTAAAATGTATTTGAAATGCCATTTTAAGGGGTTTCCGCACGGGACGCCAGCACTTCGAAACGCGGAAAATTTGCTACGTTTAGTAAAGACGCTTTTCAGAGAAAACAGAATGAAAAAATACCGGCTTAGCGACGAGACGCGGATCTGGCACAGCCAAAACGACGAGCCCCGCTCCCCGATTATCTTACGGCAGCTTATCGCCACAATGGATTTCAACGATGTCGCCAGCGGCACCAAAGGCGGCTGGGTTGAAGACGAGAGTGCCCTCGCGCACGAAGGGCACTGCTGGATATACGATGAAAACAGCGTAGTGTTTGCCGGCGCACGCGTTTGCGACAACGCCCGGATCACCCAACCCTGCGTGATAAGCCATCGCGCGCAGGTAGGCGGCAACAGCTGGCTGGATGCGGCGCAGGTCAGCCATGGCGCGATAATAAGTGACAACGTCACCATCCAGCAGGCAATTGTGCGTGGCGAATGTCATATTTACGGTAACGCCCGCGTGCTTCACCACAGCCAGGTTATCGCAGCCAAAGGGTTAACCCCTGACCATGAGCAGATCCTGAAGATTTACGGCAATGCGACGGTGAGCGAATCGCGCATCGTTCATCAGGCGCAAATATACGGTGAAGCAATGGTGAGCAATGCCTTTGTTGAACACCGTGCGGAGGTGTTCGACCACGCCATTCTTGAGGGTAACGAACTTAATAACGTCTGGGTTTGCGACTGCGCAAAGGTCTACGGTCACGCCCGACTGATAGCGGGAAAAGAAGAGGACGCCATACCGACCCTGCGCTACAGCTCGCAGGTTGCAGAGAACGCCGTGGTCGAGGGGAACTGCGTGATCAAACATCATGTGCTGATCGGCGGTCAGGCGTGGTTACGCGGCGGGCCGATTCTGATAGACGACCGCGTGGTGATCCAGGGCCGGGCGCGCATCACCGGCGATGTGCTGATCGAGCATCGTATTGAGATAACAGACGATGCCGTTATAGAGGCGTTTGCAGGCGAGAGCATTCACCTGCGCGGCGAGAAGGTTATCAACGGCAGGCAGCGGATCACCCGCACGCCCCTGCTGGGTGCGCTATAGCGCGACGATTTTCGCGTACTGGTTAACGTCGTCAAAACGACCATTAAGGAACTCGGCCTGGCGCAGACAGCCTTCGAGCGTAAAACCGTTACGCTGTGCGACGCGGTTACTGTTGTGGTTAGCAACCCGACATTTGATGACGAAGCGACGAATTTCCCCGCGCCCGGCGTAGTAACGTATAAAGGCCTGCAGTGCCTGAGACACAATCCCCTGCCCCTGATGCCCTTCATCCAGCCAGTAGCCGATGTATCCCGTTTTGTTTGCCGGTTCGATTGCGTTAAATGACAACACGCCCGTTAACTGATCATCGAGAAAAATCAGGAACATTTTGGCGTAACCACGCTGATGCAGCATCTGATTGCTCTGCACGTTACGCCGGGTGTCGTCTTCACTGCCGACGTGTTGCGCCCAGTCGAAGGCGGTTTGTAGCCAGGCTTTGTTTTTGACAACTAAATGATGCAGTTCGGAGGTATAGCGCTCGTCGACGGCGCGAAGTTCAATATTCGGGGTGACGGGTATGATTTCTGAAGACATGTTCCCTCTCAATGGCCAGGTGGCGGACGCTGAAGGCACTGTCAGTGCCGGGTAAGCGTTAGCCCACCCGGCACCATGCCATAAGGACTAACGCATTACCCTGTCGTCAACGTAGTTGCGTTTATCCGGCGCGGGCGGGAAATACTGATACAGCCAGGTTTCGCTGATGGCGTCGCCCTGACAGCGCAGGAACATCCGCATATCCACCGGCTCCGTGGAATCCGAGGTGGGGTACCAGTCAAACAGAATGCGATACCCGTCGAACGGCTCAACGTAGAGGATCTCAACCTGTCTGGCTTCACCGCTGGAGAGTGTAATTACCGGCTCAATACCTTTCGGTGCAGCGGCTTTCAGATCGCCCCCGACAAAATCAATGGCGAAGCGACGCGCCCACACTTTCGGGTAGTGTTCGCCCGGAGCCCAACCTTCCGGGAAGCCGCCCATGCCGGTGCGGGTGGCATAGACGTTTGCCAGCGGAGAACGTACCGGCGGCTGTGCGCTCCAGTAGAGGCGATACTTGAAATCCAGCTCGTCCCCCGCCTTAATCGCTTTCTCCGGCTGCCAGAAGCAGACCACGTTATCCAGCGTTTCGCCCGTGGTAGGGATCTCCATCAGCCCGACCGCCCCCTTGCCCCAGTTATTACGCGGCTCAACCCACAGGCTCGGGCGTTTGTTGTACCAGCCCATGATGTCCTGATAGTGGGAAAAATCACGGTCAAGCTGTAGCAGACCAAAGCCCTTCGGGTTTTTGTCCATGTAAGCGTTGAACTGCAGTTTCTGCGGATTGTTCAGCGGGCGGCAGATCCACTCGCCGTTGCCGCGCCACATGGCCAGACGGTCAGAGTCGTGAATTTGCGGGTGAATGGTGTCGCACATGCGGCGTTCGTTATTGCCGCAGCTAAACATACTGGTCATCGGTGCGATACCGAGCTGTTTGATGTCTTTACGCGCGTAGAGGTGGTTCTCTACGTCCATGATCACCTGGCTCTTTTCGCAGTGGATCACGAACTTGTAGGCGCCGGTGATGCTTGGGCTGTCCAGAAGCGTGTAGACGGTAAAGGTAGTATCACCAGGTTTAACGGTTTCAAACCAGAATGCGGTGAAGTCCGGGAACTCTTCCGGCGTATCGGTAAAGGTATCGATAGCCAGCCCGCGCGCCGACAGACCGTACTGGTAGGTGTCATCCACCGCGCGGAAGTAGCTTGCGCCGAGGAATGAGACGATATCGCGACGCGCCAGCTCGGGTGCTTTAAAGGCGCGGAAGCCCGCAAAGCCCAGGTCGCTTTGCCCTTCCAGCTGTCTGGTGTCGACCCCCGTGTCGCCGTAGCTAAACAGCTCCGGACGGAAATGGATCTCACGCGCCTGGGAGGTGCTTTGATCCAGGGAGAACATCCGTACGCGACGGCGGAAGCCCATGCCCATATGGAAGAACTGCACGTCCAGCTGGCGGCCTTCGATGTTATTCCACAGTGACTGCTTCTCATCATAGCGAATAGCGTTGTAGGCCTGCGGGGTCATGGTCGCCAGCGTTTCCGGCAGCGGACGCGGCGCACCGCCCCACGGGGTTTTCGCCAGGTCGTGCGCCATGGATTGCAGAACAGAGAAGTCGAAACGACGGCTCTGGCCGTCAGCTATGTCAGAGTCTGCAGCATATGCTGCCTGAGAAAACAGGGAAGCCAGGCCAGAGGTACCGCTCAGGGCGGCCATAGCCAGTGAGCCTTTTAAAAAACGTCTGCGATTCATGCCTGAGAAAACGTCCTTATGGTCGTGTGAATGTATTTCGCACAGGGCGAAACGACGGCAAGAAAGAACGCACAGCCTAAACAAAAACGGTTAGAAATCCAATTGTTGGCCGGTGATTATCTGAACAAAGTATGAAATATTTTCTGTCGACCAGAACGGCCTGAAAGTGGTGTAAAGAACAGTATAGCGTCATGTAAAAAAGTACCCGGCTGGACATCGACAGCCGGGACAAAGCGAGGCGGTTATTTCACGCTGACATCGATACCCGGGAAGTACTTATCAGCGAGTTTAGCGATCGTGCCATCGGCACGTACTTTATCGATAGCGGCATCAAGCTGCTTTTTGGTGGCCTCATCCCCTTTACGCAGCCCAAAGCCGATCCCACTGCCGAGGATGGTGTCGTCCGACACCGGTTTGCCAATAAAGCCAAACCCTTTACCCTGCGGCTTGCTCAGGAAGCCTGCCTGCCCGGCCGCGGACATCACCAGCGAGGCGTCGATGCGGCCATTCAGCAAATCTCCCCACGCCATATTCTGATCTTTATAAGACACCACGGTGACACCCTGCTTTTCCCAGTGCTCTTTTGCGTAGGTTTCCTGAATAGAGCCTTGCAGAACGCCGATGGTTTTACCCTTCAGTCCTTCTGGCGTCGCGTCTATCGCACTGCCGGCTTTGCCGACCAGTTGCGACGGAATACGGTAAATCGGCTGGGTGAAATCGATGCTTTTCTCGCGCTGCGCGGTGATGTTCATCGCTGAGTTAATCGCGTCAAATTTCTTCGCCACCAGCCCCGGAATGAGCGCATCAAACGAGGTTTCCACCCAGCTGCATTTCAGCGCCGCCGCTTTGCAGATGGCATTACCCAATTCCACGTCGAACCCTTCGAGTTCACCCGAGGCATTGCGACTTTCAAACGGCGGATATTCTGCTTCCAGCCCGTAACGCAGTTCGGTGGCCGCAAACGACGAGAACGAACACAGCAGTCCCATGCCGACAACTAACGCGCGTAATTTCATCTCAAACTCCTTAGCGTGGTTTAACCCGACACAGGGCCTGGGCACCTGCCCGTAACGTCGCCTCGTCTTTAGCAAAAGAGAGGCGGATCAACTTATTGTCCGTGCCGTCGGCATAAAACGCCGACAGCGGAATGGTGGCAACGCCGCACTCGGTGATCAGCCGTTTCACCAGTTCGCTGTCGCGCTCATCACTGAACGAACGGTAGTCTGCCAGCAGGAAGAACGATCCCGCACTCGGCAGCAGCCTGAACGGTGACTCTGCCAACAAACTTTGCAGCAGGTCGCGCTTACGCTGATAAAACGCCGCCAGCGACAGCCAGGTTTGCGGATCGGTCATGTGCTCGGCAAAGGCGTGCTGCATAGGGGTATCGGCAGAAAACATCAAAAATTGATGGACCTTGCAGATCTCCTCCATCAGCTCCGCGGGCGCAACGCAGTACCCCACTCGCCAGCCGGTGACGTGATAGGTTTTCCCAAACGAGGAGACAATCACGCTGCGCTCGGCGAGCTGCGGGTGCGTCGCCATGCCGTGGTGCGGCTGGCCGTCGAACACCACATGTTCGTACACTTCATCAGACAAAATAATGATGTCGGTATTGCGCGTGAGGGCTGAAAGCTGCTGCAGGTCGTCTACCGAGAAGACCTGCCCGCTCGGGTTATGCGGCGTATTGACGATGATCATCCGGGTTTTCGGGGTGATGGCCGCGCGAACCTCGTCCCAGTCGACGGCAAAATCTGGCACGGTCAGCTTGATGGCGACGGGCGTGGCACCCTGCAAACGCACAATCGGGGCGTAGCTGTCGAACGAGGGTTCGAAGTAAATCACCTCATCGCCCGGATGCACCAGGCCGCCAATCGCCGAGTAAAGGCCTTCGCTGGCGCTGGCGGTCACCAGCACCTCCGTGCCGGGATCGTATTGCGTGCCGTACAGCGTACCGATTTTCTCTGCGATCCGCTCCTTCAACAACTGCAGGCCGGTCATCGAGGCGTACTGGTTATGCCCGGCTTCCATGGCGCGGGTCACGCCAGCGACCAGGCCCGGATCGCAGGAAAAATTCGGCGCGCCCTGAGACAGGTTGATGGCGTTATGCTGAGCGGACAGCTGGCCGATAACGGTAAAAATGGTGGTCCCCACGTCAGGCAATTTTGAGCGAGTTTGCACCGGGGTTCGTATAGTCATCCTCTGTCCTTCTCATGGTGAGTGCATAACTATTCAAACAACAACTGAGCTGTTGGAACAATCGAATTGTTGTCATAATAGCCATGATAAAAATGCATAGCTGAGGAGTTTTTATGTCGCGCCGCTCGTTCCCGCTCAACGCCGCTGATGCATTTCTGGTCACCGCGCGGCATCTTAATCTTACCCACGCCGCCAAAGAACTCTGTCTGACGCAGGGCGCGGTAAGCCGTAAAATTGCGGCGCTGGAGACGTGGTTCGGCTTTCCGCTGTTTGAGCGCCACGCCCGCGGGCTGCGGCTCTCATCCCAGGGAAGCGCCCTGCTTCCGGAATTGCAATCTGCCTTTGAGCATCTGCTGACGGTGGCCGATCGCGCGCGAACGCACCAGACCGTGATCCGCCTGAAAGCGCCCACCTGCGCCATGCGCTGGCTGGTGCCGCGTCTGCTTCAGGTTGAACGTGATCAGCCGGATCTGCAGATCGCGCTCACCACCACGACCGATCATAACGTCAATTTCAAAACCGAGTCCTACGATGCGGCAATCGTCTTTGGCACCCACATGAGCGCGGGCGACCTGCTGTTTGAAGAGGCCTTAACCCCGGTAGTAAGCCCCCAGCGCGCGGACGTCGCGCCTGAGTCCTTAACCTTTCTGCACCCGACCCGCGACAGAACGGACTGGTCGTTATGGCTGGCACATCAGGCGCACCCGGTCGCAGCCATGCTCAAAAATCAACACTTCGATACCATGGATCTCGCTATTACCGCGGCTATTCAGGGGCTGGGGATGGCGATTGCCGACGAATCGCTGGTGGAGGAGGATATCCGCGCCGGACGGCTGACGCGGCCTTATGACACCAGTATTAAAACCGGGGCGAGTTACCGCCTGGTATGGCGCGACTCGCCCGGTCAGGAGGACGGACTGGCGGCGTTTCGCGCCTGCCTGCTCAGTCGAGGCTGACGTGGTGTTTCATCACCCGTTTGAAGAGGCTCATGCGCGCGCGCATAAAGCGGTTTTCCAGCCTGAAACCTGCATATTTATTCACGCCAATTCGTAGCAGCACATCCCGACCTTTTCGACATGCGGGCCAGCGGACCGGCCCCGGCAGGCTGTCGCGGCTGCCTGCATCATGGGCGAAGCTCACCCAGTAATCCGCCACTTGGGCTGCAAAGTGTAGGTCGCGCTCATTCACATAGTGACGAGACGGCTCAACCTGCCCGAGCGTATCAAACACGTAGGGAACTTCATTGCCGTGCCAGGCACCGTTGACGTAGGTGGCATGTTCCGCTTCTGCCACATAATCAAACCAGTAGCGCCAGCAGAGCGCTCCGGCGCGCTGCTGCGCCTGCATGACCACGTACCCCATGGTGGTAAACGCCATGTCGCGGCACACCTGCCTGCCCAGCTCTTCATCCCCCTTCACGCCGGGATAGAGCAGCTTGATCAGCCCCAGTCCAAAACGTCTTTCGCGCCGCAGTTTCTGGATCTGCCCGGCGAGATCGATACCAAAGACCGCCATGACGCTGGCCTCGTCGCTGTTCGAGCCAATCATGATCGGCATCGGATGTTGACGGGCGGCAAAGAAGACATCCAGCATCGCTTCCGGCAACACGCAATCACCAACGATGGGCGCAGGGGCGATATTCAGCGGAGCCGTTAGCGGCCAGAAGGCCTCAGGCGGAATGGCGCGCAGCTCATCGGCCGTGGCGTTCTCAAGGCCAAAGTGGTGGGCCAGCGCTTGCCCTTTCTTCAAAGCCTGTTCGCGCGGCGTGTCCGGCAAGGTGTAGCCACTTTGCACAATCGCCTTATGGAAAAGCCCTTTCGCCAGCGGAGACGCCAGCAGCGATAACACGCTGCGTGCACCGGCGGATTCACCAAACAGGGTGATGGCGTTCGGGTCGCCGCCAAAGGCAGCAATGTTATCCCGTACCCATTTCAGCGCGGCGATTTGGTCGAGCAGCGCAAAGTTATGCACCACGCGCTCCTCCTCCCCCTCCAGCGCGGGATGCGCGAAAAAGCCAAGATGCCCAAGCCGATAGTTGAGGGTTACGACTACCACGTCGCGCCGGGCCAGCGCTTTCCCCTGATAGGGAGGCAACCCACCCGCACCGAGAGTAAAGCCCCCGCCGTGAAGCCATACCATCACCGGGCGCGGCGAGGTACGTGCAGCGGGTGACCACACGTTAAGGTAGAGGCAATCTTCCGAAAACATGCCGGGATCGCCGCCGCCGAGCTGCTGACAATATTCGCTGCTTTGCCAGCTCGACGGGGAAAACGCCGTGGCCTGGCGAACGCCCTCCCAGCGCTCAGGCGCGCGCGGTGAGCGCCAGCGCCATTCACCGACAGGCGGTGCGGCATAAGGGATACCGCACCAGACGTGAACATCCTCATCTGTAAAACCAAGCAGCGCGCCCTGGCGCGTTTCAACCACAGGGGCGGAGGGATTATGCATACTCACCTTCTTTTTCCATCACACCCTTGCAGAGTAACGATTTTAGAGCAAACCGCAACGCTGTTTACTGCGCGCTTCCGCCTCCTCGTACAGCGTAAATTCGTCCAGCACCGGGCAGCCCAGCGCCTGCTCGAATGCCTCCCGGCTGGCATGACCGTGGCTGCGCGCCTGCGTTTCATTGCCGAGGTTGGACTGGAAAATACCGGCAGCGCTCACGGGCAGAAAATCTTCATAGGTGATCGGCTGCGCCACCACCCAGCCACGCTCGATAAGCGGCTGCGGATCGTCGCCGGGACGAAACGCATGGCGGTGCGCCTCGCCTGAAGGCGTCAGGCGGTAGCGGAAATAGGCCAGCCCCTGACGGCGCAAAAACATTTCGCTGTCCGGGAAGGCGCTAAACGTCTCGCGCAAATGCAGCTGGTGCGTCAGGTTGTCTTTGCCCGTCCCCGCCTGGCTCAGCAGGCTGTCGTACAGCGCGCGTCCTTTCGGGGTGAGCGCCACGCCGCGCTGTTCTATTTCACCAAAGCGGGCGGTATGCGTTCCTTTATCTTCCCCGGCAAAGAGCACCGGCTCTTCAAGCGCTTTAAAGCTGGTCTGGCGCAGCAGGATCGGCACCTCGCGGCGCGGCGGCCCCTCCACCAGAACTTTGGGTTCAATACCGTATTTCGGCATCAGCTCTTGTACGCGGTCGATATCCAGCGTGCGCGGCGTGAGATGGTTGATATGGCATCCGGGGAAGCAGACGACGTCGGCAATCAGGCGATGCGCATTGCTCAGCGCCAGGTAAGTTTCCCGGTCTACCGTCGCGTGACGGTGCCAGCGGAACGTCTCCAGCGCTTCCTGAACAAACTCGCTCGCCTGTGCATCGGTAAAGCCCTCTTCTGACTCATACAGGTCAAGAAGTGCCAGACAGCGCGGCGTAAAGATGTTCCGCCGCGAGAGGATCTCAGCCGCGCGTTCGCGCAGCGCGGCGTCTTCAATCAGTTCCAGACGCAGCAGCGAGGTAAAAATACGAAACGGATTGCGGCACAGTGCTGCATCGTCAACCGGACGAAACGCCGTGGAATGAACGGGCACCCCCGCCTGTGAGAGATCGTAATAGCTGACCGGAAACATGCCCATAATGGCGAAGATCCGGCGCAGGGTAGAGAGTTCCCGCGCGGTCCCCACGCGAATCGCGCCGTGACGCTCAACGTTGAGGCGCGCCAGTTCATCTGCATTCGCAAGCTGTTCATGTAATAAAGGATTATTTTCCAGAACTCCAAGGTTCACATCTGCCACCAGCTCAAGCAATGTGCCGTACTGCGGAACTTCCTGCTGGTACATCGCCGACATAGCCTGCGAAAAGTGCTCCCGAATCTCATCAGCCGTGATGGTGTTCGCCATGATGTCTTGCCTCCAGTGAATATTACCTGGAGTGTAGAAAAGGCCGTTCCTTCCGGGGGGAAGAATTTACAAATTGTGATCTTAAGACGCGTGTGGTCAACACGTGCGCTGACGCACCTTGTAACAAATGAGGCCTAAAATAGTCTCCTGTAAATATTTTCTACCGCTATGTCTCGCTATGATGAAATATCACCAGGAATAATCTGCAAACGGCATCTACCCTCATTTTTTTGGGCCAATAACTTTTGCCATAAATATCATTTAGCGCGCACGGAATCTGAATACCCCCAGCAAACACAACGACTTACCCGCCCTCCTGGAAGAATATATTTATAGCAAGCGAAGCGTTAATTGCCACATTATTTTGCGATAAATTAAATAGGACCATTAATTAAATTTGACGAACCTCCACCAGCGACTACAGTTATTAATCGAACGACGAGTGATACGGAATATATTCGTATCTTACTGACATGACCAATATATGAAATATGAGGTTTAATATGGCAGAGCATCGTGGTGGTTCCGGTAATTTCGCTGAAGATCGTGATAAAGCATCTGACGCAGGACGTAAAGGTGGACAGCAGAGCGGTGGGAATTTCAAAAACGACCCGCAACGCGCCTCTGAAGCAGGTAAGAAAGGGGGCCAGAATAGTCATGGCGGAGGCCGTGGTTCTGACAAATCCTGATCTTAATTACGTCTCTTTAAATACCTAAAGAGCTTGCTGCGGGCCAGACGGCTCGCAGTACCCTTCACATATTTAATCGGATCGTAAATATGAAATGAAAAGCATCGAAGACGTCTTTATTCACCTTCTCTCCGACACCTACAGCGCGGAAAAGCAGCTGACCCGTGCGCTGAGCAAACTTGCCCGCGCCGCCTCCAGCGAACAGCTTAGCGCAGCCTTCACTGCTCACCTTGAGGAAACACAGGGTCAGATCGAGCGTATCGATCAGATTATTGAGCAGGAAAATGGCCTCAAGATTAAGCGTATGAAGTGCGTTGCAATGGAAGGCCTGATTGAAGAGGCAAATGAAGTCATTGAGAGCACTGAAAAAAATGAAGTCCGTGATGCCGCATTAATTGCCGCTGCGCAAAAAGTAGAGCATTACGAAATTGCCAGTTACGGTACCCTGGCGACCTTAGCGGAACAGTTAGGCTATACTAAAGCCGTTAAGTTACTGGCGGAAACGCTTGAAGAAGAAAAAGAAACCGATCTTAAACTCACCGATCTTGCCGTAGGTAATATCAATAAAAAAGCGAAGAAATAACGATTTAACACAGATATTTTAAATAAGCATTTGTCTGGCGATCGTTAAAGGATGCTTTTTAGCGGCAGCACTGCTGTGGTTAATTCTCGTTATTCCTTCTGTTTTTATAATGAATGAGTAGTGTACTGCAGGTGCAGTTCGAATTGCAGAGAGTAACAATAAATTGACCATCTAATAATTGAGGACACGATTATGAATCACGTAGAACACTATCATGACTGGCTACGCGATGCCCATGCGATGGAAAAGCAAGCGGAATCAATGCTGGAATCCATGGCCAGCCGCATCGATAATTACCCTGACATCCGCTCCCGAATTGAACAACATATTAGCGAGACAAAACGTCAAATCAGTTTGCTGGAAGAGATCCTCGACCGCAATGATATTTCTCGTTCCGTCCTCAAAGACTCCATGAGCAAGATGGCCGCGCTCGGCCAGTCCATTGGCGGTATGTTCCCGTCCGATGAAATCGTGAAAGGGTCCATCAGCGGCTATGTTTTCGAGCAATTTGAGATTGCCTGCTATACCTCCCTGCTGGCGGCAGCCAAACGCGCAGGCGATACCGCCTCCGTGCCGGCCATTGAATCTATCCTTGCCGAAGAAAAAGCGATGGCTGAGTGGCTGATCACCCATATTCCGCAGACGACGGAACAGTTCTTACAACGCTCAGAGACCTCCGGGGTCGAAGCGAAAAAATAGTCAGAAGCATGCCAGACAGTTGAACGCTGTCTGGCAGCGCCAGTGCACCATCCGTTCCAGAGGCCATTCGTTCCAGAGGTAGGAACCATGTTCGAACTCGACGCCTTTCATCTGGCCAGGATTCAGTTCGCTTTTACCGTCTCCTTTCATATTCTCTTTCCGGCGATCACCATTGGGCTTGCCAGCTATCTCGTGGTACTTGAAGGCATGTGGCTGCGTACCAAAAACGACGTCTGGCGATCGCTGTACCATTTCTGGCTCAAAATATTCGCGGTTAACTTCGGCATGGGCGTCGTCTCCGGGCTGGTCATGGCATACCAGTTCGGCACCAACTGGAGCGGCTTCTCGCAGTTCGCCGGGAGTATCACCGGTCCGTTACTGACCTACGAAGTGCTTACCGCCTTCTTCCTGGAGGCCGGTTTCCTTGGCGTGATGCTGTTTGGGTGGAACAAAGTCGGCCCCGGCCTGCACTTCTTTGCCACCTGCATGGTGGCGCTGGGTACATTGATGTCCACCTTCTGGATCCTTGCGTCTAACAGCTGGATGCACACCCCGCAGGGGTTCACCATCGAAAATGGCCAGGTGATCCCGCAGGACTGGTTGGCTATCATTTTTAACCCCTCTTTCCCGTATCGTCTTATCCACATGTCGATTGCCGCGTTCTTGTGCAGCGCATTGTTTGTCGGCGCTTCCGGGGCCTGGCATCTGCTGCGCGGAAACGATACGCCCGCCATACGTAAAATGTTCTCCATGGCGATGTGGATGGCGCTGCTGGTTGCGCCCATTCAGGCCGTGGTCGGGGATATGCATGGTCTGAACACGCTGGAACATCAGCCCGCGAAAATTGCTGCTATCGAAGGCCACTGGGAGAACCGCCCGGGTGAAGCGACCCCGCTGCTGCTGTTCGGCGTGCCGGATATGGATGAGGAGCGCACCAAATACGGGCTGGAAATTCCTGCCCTGGGCAGTTTGATCCTGACGCACAGCCTCGATAAACAGGTTCCCGCCCTGAAAGAGTTCCCCAAAGACGAGCGTCCAAACTCGCTTATCGTCTTCTGGTCATTCCGCATTATGGTTGGCATGGGGCTGCTGATGATTGCGCTTGGGGCGATCAGCGTCTGGCTACGCTATCGCAACCGGCTTTACCACTCCCGTCTGTTTCACTGGTTCGCCCTCTTTATGGGGCCTGCCGGGCTGGTCGCGCTGCTGGCGGGCTGGGTCACCACCGAGGTGGGCCGTCAGCCGTGGGTGGTCTATGGTTATCTGCGCACCATTGACGCGGTATCGCTGCATAGCACGCTGCAAATGAGCATCAGTCTGTTGGCCTTTATCCTGGTCTACTGTTCGGTCTTTGGCGTGGGCTATGTCTATCTCGTCAGGCTGATCAAGAAAGGCCCGCAACCTGCCAGCACGCTGACATCGAATACCTCGGGCACCCCTGCCCGTCCGCTGTCTGCCGCCGAGTCGGTTTCTGAACAGGAGAGACCCTGATGGGCGTTGATATCTCTGTCATCTGGATCGCGATCATCGTTTTTGCCACGCTGATGTACATCATCATGGACGGTTTCGACCTGGGCATTGGCCTGCTGTTTAATTTTGTCGGCGACGCCAAAGAACGCGATGTGATGGTTAACAGCGTAGCCCCGGTGTGGGATGGAAATGAAACCTGGCTGGTGCTGGGCGGCGCGGGGCTGTTCGGCGCCTTTCCGCTGGCCTATGCGGTCATCATCGATGCCCTGACCATTCCCCTGACCGCTATGCTGATTGGCCTGATTTTTCGCGGGGTGGCGTTCGAATTTCGCTTTAAGGCCACGCCGTCGCACCGCAAATTCTGGGACTATGCCTTTGCTGGCGGCTCGCTGCTTGCCACCTTCAGCCAGGGGATTGTCGTGGGGGCGATGATCAACGGCTTCGACGTAGAAGGCCGACGTTTCGCTGGCTCCGCGCTCGACTGGTTCACCCCGTTCAACCTGTTCTGCGGCCTGGGTCTTATGGTCGCTTACACCCTGCTCGCCACCACCTGGCTTATTATGAAAAGCGAAGGTGAACTGCAGACCCGCATGCGCTATCTTACCCGCCGGGTATTGCTGGCACTGATTGCGGTGATTGCCGTGGTAAGTATCTGGACGCCGCTTGGCTGGCAGTACGTGGCCGAGCGCTGGTTCACGCTGCCAAACTTTTTCTGGTTCCTCCCGGTTCCGCTGCTGGTTGGCGTGCTGAGCCTGTGGATCTGGCGGATGACTCACAACCCGCACAGCCACGCCCGCCCGTTTCTGCTGACCCTTGGGCTGATCTTCCTCGGGTTCAGCGGGCTGGGCATCAGCCTGTGGCCGCATATCATTCCTCCGCGCATTACCCTGTGGGAAGCCGCAGCCCCGCCTTCCAGCCAGCTGTTTATGCTGGTCGGCACGCTGTTAATCATTCCGGTGATCCTTGTGTACACCGCCTGGAGCTACTACGTTTTCCGCGGCAAAGTGTCTGATACCGAAGGTTACCACTGATAAATCCAGGGTCAGGGCGGCGCGCCAGCCCGCCCGGACCAAAAAGCGCTTGTAACTCAAACAGATCGAATGTTAATAATATTTTGCTATGAAGTTATCAAAATTAAACAACATCGCTTGTCAGCGGCATCGCTCTGTTTTAAACATCGCCTATGGAAAAAAATGGTCTGTTCAGTCAGCGCATACGCTTGCGCCATTTACATACATTTGTGGCCGTCGCTCAACAGGGAACGCTGGGGCGTGCGGCTGAAACCCTTAATCTCAGTCAACCTGCACTCTCAAAAACGCTGAACGAACTCGAGCAGCTCACCGGAACGCGCCTGTTCGATCGCGGCCGTCTCGGGGCGCAGCTGACGATCGTGGGCGAGCAGTTTCTCACGCACGCCGTGAAAGTGCTTGATGCCCTTAACACCGCAGGCCAGGCGCTAAACCGCAAAGATGAACAAGCCACCGAGGTCGTGCGTATAGGCGCGCTGCCCACGGCGGCGCTGGGAATTTTGCCGCCGGTTATTGGTCAGTTTCACCGGCAGCAACGGCACACCACGCTTCAGGTCGCCACTATGAACAACACCATGCTGCTCGCGGGGCTGAAATCCGGCGAACTGGATCTGGGTATCGGCAGAATGTCCGACCCCGAGCTGATGAGCGGCCTGAACTATGAGCTGCTGTTTCTCGAATCCCTCAAGCTGGTGGTGCGGCCAAATCATCCACTCTTGCAGGACACCGTCACCCTGAGCCGGGTTATGGAGTGGCCGGTGGTGGTGTCGCCGCAGGGCACGGTCCCGCGTCAGAATGCCGAAACCATGTTGCAGATGCAGGGCTGCTCGCTGCCCTCGGGCTGCATCGAAACGCTGTCGGCCTCCCTTTCGCGCCAACTTACCGTCGATTACGACTATGTCTGGTTTGTCCCGTCAGGGGCGGTCAAAGACGATTTACGCCGCGGCACGCTGATTGCGCTGCCGGTCACCTCTCCCGGCGCGGGCGAACCTATCGGCATTCTGACCCGCGTGGACGTTCCGCTCTCTGCGGGCGCGCAAACCCTGCTGAGCGCAATTCGTAAATCCATGCCGGTGTAATTACCCCTTTTTCTCCCGCCTGCATAACCCGTCGTGATGACGGGTTGCTTCTCTGCGCTAATCAATAAATGCGAAATTATTCATTAACAATTGCGTAAAACAATTTAACAGATTTATCATAGCCACGAATTCACCAAATGGTTCACATATCATTTATAAAAGGTGTATTCAGCCGCTTATAGCCCCGCTATAAACGTTAAAACCTGCTTAACCTCAATATTAATTACCCATTTGGTACAGACACCATGCAGGCCTGACAGGACGGGTGTATTTAAGGAGACAGAAATGGCATTTGGCAACGCGCCACGCGGAGTACCTCGTATTCTGCAGTGGCTTCTTGCCGGACTGATGGTGCTCATCGGTCTGGCTGTCGGCGGGCTGGGCTTAAAGCTCGCCACCGTGGGCGGAAGTTGGTACTTCCTGATCATGGGCATCGTGATGGTGATTGCTGCCATCCTGATATTCACCAATCGCACCATCGGGATCGTGCTCTACGGCCTGGCGTTTATTGCGTCGCTGTTCTGGGCAGTGAGCGATGCAGGCTGGGATTTCTGGCCGCTGTTTTCACGCCTGTTCACCTTTGCGGTGCTGGCGTTTCTCTGTGCCATCGTCTGGCCTTATCTGCGCGCAGCACAGCACGGCACGCCGGTGAACAAAGCGCCTGCCTTTGGCGTTGCGGCGGTGCTGGCTGTTGTTATGCTGGTAAGCCTCGGCTGGATGTTTAAACCGCAAACGCTGGTCGCGGCCAACGAACCGGTACCGGTAAAACCGGTGGCACCCGGCGAGCAGCAGACGAACTGGGAACACTGGGGAAACACCACCCACGGTGACCGTTTTGCCGCACTCGACCAGATCAATAAGCAAAACATCAACGAGCTGAAAGTGGCCTGGGTGGCCCATACCGGCGACATCCCTCAAAGCAACGGCTCAGGTGCAGAAGATCAGAACACCCCGCTGCAGGTAGGCGACACGCTGTACGTGTGTACGCCGTACAGCAAAGTGCTGGCGCTGGATGTTGACTCCGGCAAAGAGAAATGGCGTTACGACTCAAAAGCGACGGCCCCGAACTGGCAGCGCTGCCGCGGGCTGGGCTATTTTGAAGATCGCTCAAGCGTGACAACGTCACAAGCAGAAACTCAGCCTGCGGCCTGCCCGCGTCGCCTGTTCCTGCCTACCACCGATGCCCGTCTGATTGCCATCAACGCCGACAACGGCAAGGTTTGTGACGACTTTGGCGACCATGGCACTGTCGACCTGAGCGTCGGCATGGGTGAAATTAAACCCGGCTATTACCAGCAAACCTCGACGCCTTTGGTCGCGGGTAACGTGGTCGTGGTCGGCGGACGCGTGGCGGATAACTTCTCCACGGGTGAACCGCCGGGCGTGGTACGTGCCTACGACGTTCATACCGGTAAACTGGCGTGGGCCTGGGATCCGGGCAACCCTGCATTGACCGGTGAGCCGCCAGAAGGCCAGACCTACACGCGCGGTACCCCGAACGTCTGGTCTGCCATGTCCTACGACGCCAGACTGAACCTGATTTATCTGCCGACGGGTAACGCAACGCCAGATTTCTGGGCGGGTGAACGTACCGCGCTGGATGACAAGTACAGTTCGTCGATTGTCGCCGTGGACGCCACCACCGGCCAGGTTCGCTGGCATTTCCAGACCACGCACCACGACCTGTGGGATTTCGACCTGCCTTCCCAGCCGCTGCTGTACGATCTGCCGGATGGTAAAGGCGGCACCACGCCGGTACTGGTCCAGACCAGCAAGCAGGGCATGATCTTTATGCTCAACCGCGAAACCGGCAAGCCGGTGGCGAAAGTTGAAGAACGCCCTGTGCCTGCGGGTAACGTTGAGGGTGAGCGCTATTCGCCTACTCAGCCCTATTCCGTTGGCATGCCGATGATCGGCAACCAGACGCTGACCGAATCCGACATGTGGGGCGCAACACCGGTTGACCTGCTGCTGTGCCGTATTCAGTTTAAAGAGATGCGCCACCAGGGCGTCTTTACTCCGCCGGGTCTGGACCGCTCTCTGCAATTCCCTGGCTCTCTTGGCGGGATGAACTGGGGCAGCGTGTCGGTTGACCCGAACAATGGCCTGATGTTCGTTAACGACATGCGTCTGGGGCTGGCGAACTACATGGTTCCTCGCGCTAACGTGGCGAAAGACGCCAGCGGTATCGAAATGGGGATTGTCCCGATGGACGGCACGCCGTTCGGCGCAATGCGCGAACGTTTCCTGTCGCCGCTGGGCATTCCGTGTCAGAAACCGCCGTTTGGCACCATGTCAGCCGTTGACCTGAAATCCGGCAAGCTGGTGTGGCAGGTTCCGGTCGGTACGGTCGAAGACACCGGTCCGCTGGGGATCCGCATGCATATGCCTATCCCGATCGGTATGCCTACGCTTGGGGCATCACTCTCCACGCAGTCCGGCCTGCTGTTCTTTGCCGGTACCCAGGACTTCTACCTGCGCGCGTTTGATACCGCAACCGGGAAAGAGATCTGGAAAGACCGTCTGCCGGTGGGCAGTCAGTCCGGCCCGATGACCTACGTTTCGCCGAAAACCGGTAAACAGTACATCATCATCAACGCAGGCGGCGCGCGCCAGTCACCGGATCGCGGTGATTACGTTATCGCCTATGCGTTACCGGATAAGAAGTAAACAATGAAAAAGGGACCGAAAGGTCCCTTTTTTTGTAGGTCAGATGTTGTAGGTAAGCGAAGCGCCACCCGACACACTCCGCGACTCAGAACGTCTCCCAGTTATCCCCGGAAATCGTTGCCGCCTGGCGCAACGGTACGTTCTGCGCCACCGGTGCAGCCGTCACCGCGCGGCCCTGCTTCGCGCCGCTCAAACGAAATGCCCCTACTGCCTCGGTCAGACGCGCGCCCTGTTCTTCCAGAGATGCCGCCGCCGCTGAGGCTTCTTCCACCAGCGAGGCGTTCTGCTGGGTCACTTTGTCCATTTCAGAGATAGCCTGGCTTACCTGAACGATACCGCGACTCTGTTCATCCGACGCGGCAGCAATTTCAAGCATGATATCGGTGACGCGTTTCACCGCTTCAACAATCTCATTCATGGTGTTACCCGCTGCTACCACCTCGCCAGAGCCCTGGTCAATCAGTGAAACGGACTCGTTGATCAGGCTTTCAATCTCTTTCGCGGCGTTGGCACTGCGGCTCGCCAGGGTACGTACTTCGCTTGCCACCACTGCAAATCCACGCCCTTGTTCCCCGGCACGCGCCGCCTCTACTGCGGCGTTGAGCGCAAGGATATTGGTCTGGAATGCAATGCTGTTGATGACGGCAGTGATTTCAGAAATTTTCTTCGAACTGGTGGAGATGTTGCCCATCGTTTTCACCACCCCGGAGACCATCTGTCCACCCCGGCTGGCTTTACCGGACGCATCCTCCGCCAGCTTGCTGGCATGGTGAGCGTTATCGGCGTTTTGCTTCACGGTTGCCGTCAGCTGCTCCATGCTGGCCGCGGTCTGCTCAATGGCGGCGGCCTGCTGTTCGGTACGCGATGACAGATCGGTATTACCGGCGGAAATCTCACTCGTGCCGCGGTAGATCTCCTCCGCTCCCTGGCGCACGGTCCCTACCGTGGTCACCAGCGAATGTTGCATTGTCTGCAGGTCCCGCGTCAGACGGCCAATCTCGCTGCGGCCCGTCGCCTCGTCCGGCATCGTCAAATCGCCCTTCGCGATATTCTCGATGCGCGTAGCCGCGCGCTGGAGCGGGTTGATCACGGTACGGCGCAGCACCACAAAAGTCATCACCGTGAGCACCAGGGCTAATGCAAAAGCCCCGACCATAAACATCAGCCCCAGCTGGGTGCGGGTATGCGCCTGCGTGGAGAGGGCGTTAGCGCGATCGGTACGGATCTTGATCGCCTTTAACAGCACGTCGTTATAGGCATCATCCAGCGGACGGGCACTCTCATTTTCGTGATTGATGATGGCTTCAAACATGCCGTTTTTGGCATATTTGAGCATCGGCTGAAGACCAGCGATATAGGCATCGAAGCGGGTTTTCAGATCGCTGTCCAGGGCTTCATCCGCAGGGGTACGGACCGGACGGTTCATATAGGCGGTGAACCCCTCCTGCGACTGCTTAATGCGTTTTTCCGCCTCGGCGATGTTCTCTTTCATCGCGTCCATTTCCGCGATACGGCTCGCCGCACCGGCGTGGATCATATTGATACGGGCGGTACGCAGATGGTTCGAGCTGTTCGACAGCCCCATACGTACCTGAATTTCGGATGTAACATCCTGCTGATCGGTATCGGCTTTTAGCAGGAAATACCCTGCCAGCCCTGCGCTCAGGGCGAACAGAAGAATAATGCCACCGAGAATGGAGGAAAACAGCGGAACCAGCCGGATATGATGCAAGAAGCCCAGCCGCTGCTGCGCCTGCATCGATGTTGTGTTGTCCATGACCGTCGACTCTCTTATAGGTAAGATGCGTATAAACACGCCTGTAAAATAGTCATCGGCACGGCGGGGAATTTGCTTATGGCTAAAAGCGCCAGCCAGGTCACACTTTAGAGAAGAATATGCAGGAAAGGCCAGCGGCAAAAACCGCTGGCAGAATAATTAGTTGTCGCCGAAATGTATGACGGTACGAATGGACTTACCCTGATGCATCAGATCGAACGCTTCGTTGATCTGATCCAGCGGTAAACGGTGGGTAATGAACGGATCGAGCTGGATTTTGCCAGCCATCGCATCTTCTACCATGCCCGGCAGCTGAGTACGGCCTTTCACACCACCGAACGCCGATCCGCGCCATACGCGGCCCGTGACCAGCTGGAACGGACGGGTTTTGATCTCCTGCCCCGCACCCGCGACGCCGATGATGATGCTTTCGCCCCAGCCTTTGTGGCAGCATTCAAGCGCAGCACGCATCACGTTGACGTTGCCGATACACTCGAAGCTGAAGTCAACGCCACCGTCGGTCAGCTCAACAATCACCTCCTGAACCGGCCTTGCGTCATCATTCGGGTTCACGAAATCAGTCGCGCCCATCTCGCCCGCGAGTTTGAATTTCTCCGGGTTGGTGTCTACCGCGATGATACGCCCGGCTTTCGCCTGAACCGCGCCCTGGATAACCGCAAGGCCAATTCCGCCCAGACCGAATACCGCAACGGTATCGCCCTCTTTCACTTTCGCAGTGTTGTGTACCGCGCCGATACCGGTCGTCACGCCGCAGCCCAGCAGACACACTTTATCCAGCGGTGCCTGCGGGTTAACCTTGGCCAGCGAGATCTCCGCGCACACGGTGTATTCGCTGAAGGTGCTGGTGCCCATGTAGTGGTAGATAGGCTCGCCGTTGTACGAGAAGCGGGTGGTGCCGTCCGGCATCAGGCCTTTGCCCTGGGTCGCACGAACGGCCTGGCACAGGTTGGTTTTGCCGGATTTACAGAACTTACACTCGCCGCACTCGGCGGTGTACAGCGGAATAACGTGGTCGCCGGGTTTCAGGCTGGTTACGCCCTCGCCTACTTCAACCACCACGCCGCCGCCTTCGTGGCCGAGCACCGCCGGGAACACGCCCTCCGGATCCTCACCCGACAGGGTAAAGGCGTCGGTATGACACACGCCGGTGTGGGTAATTTTGATCAGCACTTCGCCTTTTTTCGGCGGCGCGACATCAATTTCAACGATTTTCAACGGCTGGCCTGGACCGAATGCAACAGCTGCGCGAGATTTCATAGTGTCTCTTCCCTTGTAGTGAGGTCTGTGGGTTTATTTTAGATAAGAGCGCAGCAAATGGCCGACTTCGGCCATCCGAACTGCCCGCTGGTCCGGGGTTGTCTCACCCGTGACCAGCTCATCTTTGAGGTGAATTTCGACCATTTCGCCCATCAGGCCATTCGCCGCACCGCGCACGGCGGCAATTTGCTGCAGAATGGCCAGACAGGGTTCGCCGGACTCAAGCGCACGCTCGAGGGCATCGACCTGGCCCCGGATGCGGCGTACGCGAGTAAGGATACGTTTTTTGTCAGCAGGTGAATGCGGCATACGCCCTCCTATATACTATAGGGGGGTATAGTAACTCGCTTATGGACTTCATGTAAACATCCCTGTTTTGAGGCTTTTGGGGCAACTGTCATGAGGTCCTTCAAAAAAGTCATTCGCCACAACCCTAATAACATTCTTATTTATCAATATTTTACATGACATTTTTTGTCTAACTGCATTGGGGAAAGAGGTATTTATTAGATATCCGAAATGTCTACTTAAAAGGAGTTTAGCAATGGCAATACCAGCATACCTGTGGTTGAAGGACGACGGTGGCGCGGATATTAAAGGCTCGGTAGATGTAAGGTACCGAGAAGGTTCTATCGAGGTTGTAGGGTTTGGTCATGGTATGCACCTGCCAACCGATAGCATGACGGGAAAAATCACGGGTACTCGCGTGCATAGCGCACTGGTATTCGAAAAGGAGTTCGACAGCGCCAGCCCATACTTGTACAAAGCGGTAGCCACCGGGCAGACGCTAAAATCTGCGGAATTTAAGTGGTACAAGATCAACGATGCAGGCCAGGAGGTGGAATACTTCAATATGCTGCTTGAGAACGTCAAAGTCGTCTCGATATGCCCGCTGATGCATGACGTTAAAAATCCGGCAATGGAAAAGCATAACCATCTTGAAAGCATCGCGCTGCGCTACGAGAAGATCACCTGGAAACATTGCGACGGCAACATCATTTTTTCTGACGAGTGGAAAGACAGATGATTCGCTGCACTTTTCATCTGAATGGCGGCCAGTTATCGAATCTGAGCTGCCCAGGTATAGGGTTTTTCCCGGCTTATTCAGGCAATGCAGGACAACACAGGAATAATCCAGATTCAGTCGCTGTGAAGAACATCGGGCCGGTACCACCAGGTAAATATTACATTGTGGACAGACCGCGAAGCATTGGTACCCACGTTAAAGATTATTTCGCCACAAAATATACGTTGTCAGATCATTCCACCTGGTTCGCGCTGTACCGCGACGATAAGAGTATTGATGACGTCACATTTATTGATGAGGTTGCGAGGGGGAACTTTCGGCTTCACCCAGCAGGTTGGGCCGGAATCAGCAACGGTTGTATTACTCTACCATCGCCCGCACACTTTCACATCCTAAGAGACGCGCTATTGAGTATGCCCAAAATGCTCGTAACTGCTTCTTTGTTTGCCTATGGCACGATACAGGTGTACTGATGATGACGCCCGCGAAACAGGCAGGATTATGGCTGATTCAGTTCATATCGTTTCTGACTATCTTCTCTGTAATTTACATCGCCTTCCCCTTTGAATATTTGTTTGATGTCTACAGCGACAAAGTGGGGTTCATAACGGAAACGAACTGGAGTGACATAGTGCTGTTCGGTATTCTCGCTGTGTCAGTGCTGATAAACACTTTGCTGATATTTTTCGTAGCTTCTGCTAAGAGGAAATATTGACATCTCCACAACCCGCCTCGGCGGGTTTTTTGTCAGAATTAAGATCGTTAGCGTTAATCGCTACCTGAAACAGGATCAGAGAACTCGGTAACAGTCCCGTAGAAACCTGATAGCGCATTACTGAAAATATCTTTCCCCCATTCCGTGTTATCAGATGCACATACTGTAAATGGTCGCCACCTACCCCCCATGAAAACCTCACAGTCAATCATGGATTCGTCTGGTGCTGAATAGGTGCAGTTTCTGACCCCCGTTCTCAAGCCTCTAAGCTTCTTGACAGGCTGCGGCGGGAGTGTATCTACACGTTGAAATGGCATTACTGCTTTCCCTACTGACTGGCCCTGATAGCCCGCAAAGCCCAGACAACGCCACGTACCGCCTGCATGATGAGTTGATGACTGAATCATAAACGCGGCGGGATCATTGATAGCGCTATATGAAAGTTGGCTCGCTGCAACTTCATCGCCAGGGTTAAATCGAATTGAAGATGAATTTGTATAGACAGAAAAAAATCCGATAAAACCGGGCGCCTCAAATTCAGGGATCAATGATGCCGCTGCAGCTTTTTTTGTCTCTTCGAGTATTACTTCCATCTCCTCCATGATGCCAGGTTGAGCCTGATCAGTTTTAAATGCCGTTAGATATACACTCTTGTTTTGAGGCTGTCGGGGCAGCAGTCATGAGGTCCTTCAAAAAAATCATTCGCCACAACTCTAACAACATACTTATTTATCAATATCTTAAATGACATTTTTTGTCTAACTGCATTGGGGAAAGAGGTATTTATTAGATATTCGAAATGTCTACTTAAAAGGAGTTTAGCAATGGCAATACCAGCATACCTGTGGTTGAAGGACGACGGCGGCGCGCACATAAAAGGCGCGGTGGATGTGAAAGATCGTGAAGGGAGTATTGAAGTGCTCGGTTTTGGGCATGGTTTGCACCTGCCAACGGACAATAATACCGGCAAAATTACTGGTACCCGAGTGCACAGTGCACTTGTCTTTGAAAAGGAATTCGATAGTTCCAGCCCCTACCTCTACAAGGCTGTCGCGACAGGACAGACACTCAAAGCTGCCGAGTTTAAATGGTACAAGATCAACGATGCAGGCCAGGAGGTAGAATACTTCAATATGTTGCTGGAAAACGTCAAGGTCGTGTCGATTTGTCCGTTGATGCACGACGTTAAAAATCCGGTAACGGAAAAGCACAATCATCTTGAAAGCATCGCGCTACGATACGAAAAGATCACCTGGAAACACTGCGACGGTAACATCTTTTTTTCTGACGAGTGGAAAGACAGATGATTCGCTGCACATTTCATTTAAACGGCGGTCAACTTTCAACATTAAGTTGCCCGGGGATAGGTTTTTTCCCAGCTTATTCAGGTAATGCCGGGGAGAACAGAAATAACCCTGCAGCTGTTGCAACACCGGAGGTGGGACCCTTACCGCCGGGGCTGTATCATATCGTCACTCGACCCCGTGGAGGCATCAAGTCACACTGTAAAGATTTAGTGAAGGAGCTAGAAAGCGGTTCAAATCGTGATTACTGGTTTGCTCTGTATCGTGATGATGAACATATTGATGACATAACCTTTATAGATAAAGTTAAGCGAGGTTCATTTCGACTGCATCCTGCGGGACAATCGGGAATCAGTAATGGATGCATAACGTTACCGAATCACGCTCACTATATGCTTCTAATGCATGCATTACTTTCTTCAGGAGCAATGATGGTCACACCACAATTAAAAGCTCTGGGCACGATACAGGTATACTGATGAGCGCAAAAAAACATGCCCTGAGGTGGATTGCCGAAACAATGATGTTGTTCGTGATATATACACTTCTTTGCTACTTCCTTCCTGACGTGCTTCTTTATCACCTGTACACCAGAAATTTCGGCTTTGTCACAGAGCTGGACTGGAACGACAATTACACCACTATTTTATTCATTTTATCCTTTTTCATCAATGCGTTACTGATTTACCTCCGTGCATTATATAAACAAAAATAATTTAACAGTTGTCAGCCGCACCCAGGCTACCCAACAGGGAGACATATCCTAAAAAGGCCTCCAAACGCATCACTTTTAAGGTTAAAGCACATAAATTCTGAAACTGGGTCTATCCTTAAACTATCTACAAAAGGAGGGAAACAATGTCTGATTTTAATGCTGATAAGAATGCCGACTACGCGGGTGACAAAGCGAAAAACAAACTTGATGAACTGGCAGGCTCTGCGCAGGAGCAGTTTGGCGATTTCGTTGATTCACCAAAGCACCAGGTCAAAGGTGCTGCGAAGAAGTATGCTGCACAGGCCAGCGATGCCGTTTCGGATGTGACGGAAGCGGTCAGAAATAACCCACTGTCAGGCTTAATCGCCGCGGGTGCAGTAGGTGTGGTGCTTGGCCTTCTGCTGGGCCGTAAATAATATCAGGCCCCACGGGGCCTTTTCTTTTGCTGCGTTAGCGTTCAATAAATATCTGCTCCTGGCCCCCCAAGAAGTTCTGACAAAACAACGGCCTCCGCCGAAGAACACACTTCTATATCCTCTCCCATTAAGTGCCAGACGCCCCTCGTCTGCTCGCCCTTCTCCACATCCGTGGCAGGAATGTCAGAGTAGCGGGCTTTCTGCACGATGCCCCTGAACTTTATCCAGTAGTAACCGTCTTGCATGGAATACCCTCCTTTTTGGTATGGAAAAAGTATTGCAGAGAATCTGAAAATATGTGCTTAAGCAGGAGAATATATTCTTCGCAAAAATGAAAAAGTTGTACATTTTCTCTGTACAGATTTATCAGGATGGTATAGATTCAATCACATCGATGTTACGAAAATGTTTGATAACGGTGGAAAATGATGCGTCGCAACTCAGTGCCTTCGACAACAGAACACGCTATCACGTTGTATTTTAACAAAAACAACATACCAACCAAGCAGGAGACGCTCGGGTTGATCGTCAGTGAAATTATCAAAGAAAACGTACAACTGAGCAGAATGACAATTTGTACAAAGCTTCTGCGACGCATTGAAGAGTCATCCTGTGAGCACGAAAAGGCACATTACAACGGTCTCATCGCCCTCTTCTTTGAGCGCTAACCTGAATTTTGATTGTGAAGTGACTACGTTGGTTACGCTGAGACAGAGATTGTATTTATCAGTACGCGATAACTAACCCAATGTTACGGCGTCAAGGCCGTAGCAGAGTGAGATAGACGTTATGCATAGAACTAAATTTGAACGACTTAAAGATGATTTAATTGGCGAGGCCGTGTTAACCATCCTCAAGGAAAACGGGCCTATCACCTTTGCATCTCTCGCTAATCGGCTCCTTGCGATGGCGAATGTTGAGTCAAATGATGAACGCAAAAATGCATTGATTGCCGCTGAAGATGAAGTGCGTCAGCGCATAACTGGCGTTTCGAAAGATCGTGGAAGAGTGATCGGGGATTATGACGTTGGTCGAATTCGTTCACTTTTTAAAAAAGACACGCTTCTTGCGCCCGACAAAAAACACTAATTTACGACCAACACGGTGACTACCATGAGCAAAGCAATTATACAGCAAGCCTATAATTTCGAAGCACTGCATGATAAAGGACTGGCCGAGCATTTTCTTAACGCGGGAAAGCATCTTTCTGATGAGGCTGAAGTGTTAGGATCGGCCATTCGGTGCATTATGCTTTGCGGGGATAACCTTTCAAATAAAGAGATTATCTTACAGCTGGTTCACGCCCTGGAAATTACGAAAGAGCCTGAAGCCTGCGATGTAATCCGTAATACGCTGGAAATTGTGGTAGGTTTCACGCGAGACGATATTTAACGCCTGATGTAAAAACTCTGAATTTGTGCGGGTGGGCAGCGAGGGAAAATTGCGCCCTGCTGCCCGCCAGCCACTTTTGCCTTAGCTAAATAATCTCACCATACGATCTAATTCATCCTCTTTCACCGCCCGCGAGAGATAATATCCCTGGAAGCTTTTCAGTCCTAACGCGACAAGTTTTTCAAATTTCTCCTCGCTGTCCACGCCTTCTGCAACACATTCGCTTCCGGTTATATCGCTGTAAAACTGAATGGTTTTGATCAGATTATAGTCATTATCATTGGCGACAAACTGCTCGACGATATCGCGATCCAGTTTCAACCCGTCAAAATGCACCTGGCGAACCGGAAACATCACATGGTGATCCGAAAAACAATCGTCGAGGAATAATCTGCAGCCGGTATTGCGTATACGCTGCATGGTTTCCGGGATTGCTTTATCTTTTGTGACATCAATGGTTTCAGCAAACTCAAACACGAGTTTTGACGCCCACTGCGGTTGTAACAGCATTCCCGTCGCTTTTTTTGCCATGCCCGGCAAGGCATTACCTGAAGCCAGTTGCGGCGGAATATTCACCGAAAAATAGAATTTACCATTGTATTTATTGATACCGGAGACAGCCGCGTGGATCACCAGCGCGGTGATTTTTAGCCATATTTCCACGCTGGAAATGTCTGTCATAAACTCGGTTGGCTTTAAGACTTTACCGTTATTGTTCCAGCGTAACAAAATTTCAAAGCCCACCCCTTTTTTAAAGCGATCGGTGATAATTTGATACACCGGGAATATTTCCCGTCTCAGTAACGCATTGAAGATTTCCACTTCGCGCGATGAAAGCCCCTCTCCCTGCATATCCTTGTGGGTACTCTCTTCCATTCTGAACAAATTACGGTCGCTTAACCAGGGTTTTATCAGGTGTAATTTCCTTACCCCTTCCTTTCGGTGAGTGTAAAGCGTTTTGTTCGACAGCCCCAAATTCTCACACTGGACTTTTATGGAAATTCCGCGGTAGAAATTCAGTAACACGTCAAGCTCGCGCCGGGTTAATCCTTTCATTGTGCCTTTATATTCACAGTAAAACGATTTTTTACTTAATAATTGCGAACGCGTCTGGCGCAGGCCATCACTTGTTTTAACAGAGTTGATCACATCAATGAGCGTAGCCACGCGCACCATAGAGAGCGTATTTTTATTATCAACCATATTTTCCAGTGTCCGATACAGCCAGCTATCGGGTATCTGGCCGTAGAGCGTCACCGTGCGGATCACCGGCAGCGAATTGAGGAGCGTGGCCAATTTCTTGAGCGTATCCAGTAAGTTAACCACATCATGATCAAGAAAGACCGATATCTCAGCACACTGATTTATAACGATATTCTTAATATCACTCTGGGCAATTGTTTCCCCATTAAATCGTATTTGCGAAGCCATAATCCCCTGCTCTTTTAGAAACAGGCTATATCCTTGATAGGTGAAACTGCAGGCTGAGATAACGAATTTTTGCTCAAGGCTGGCAGAAACGTCGAACGTATTTTGATGGGCCATGGTTGCTCCTGAAGACAAAAAGGCGATCCTTTCTGACAGAAGACGATTCTGAGAGAAATACGGAACTGAGGATAGAAAATAACAACAATGATTTAACCTGGTGCATATATTTATCTTACAGCACGCGCGATGGTTAATATACTGTTATCCTGCGATCTGGCCTGAACATCTTTGGGTTAATCATCTTCCGTATCCATAAGCGCAATAAATATATCTTTCTTTTCAAATAACGACGGTAAATATTCTTATGTCGGGGTATAATAAAATTCCGAAAAGAAGACTGGATCCTTCATTTAATCGGTTCGTTCAAATAAAGAGAAAATGCTATGGATAATCATATCTCATCCAGGGCCTTGCTACATCGAAGGGATGTCATCAAGAATAACCCCCGATTTAGCGAGGCAATACGCGAGCACTACACCATCAACGATGCCATCTATAAAAAGCAACCCTTGTTTTACAAAACCATGCTTCAGGAATCCCGATTCAATATTATTCTCTCGATGTGTTGTTTCATCTTTGGCAATCAGGCCGAGTCGGTTTCAGAGATAAAAGAGTTATGTTCCCGTTATAAAATTGCCAGTCCTAACAGCGTTATTGCGATAATCACTCTGCTTCGAACGACCGGGCGAATCAAAACCTGGCGCTGCACCGAAGATCGACGCAAAACCAATATTGCCCCCACGCAAAAAGGACTGGAGGAACTCAAACGTTATATGTCCGGCGCATTTGTGCCCGTCAGTATTCTGTACCCAGCGTTTAACATTGATGTCAACTTACTGGATCATGACGTTTCGCGGAATAATTTCTTCCGCCGGGCGGCGGAATATCTTTTTCGGGGTTTAACCTTCAGGAAGATCTTGCCTGAAGTCGGACTGTTTATTGATAAAGACGGCGGACGCATGATTATGCTGTATCTGTATTTACAGGCCGTCAAAAACAAAACCGCACACGGCGCAATCATTGAGTATTCACCTGCAACGCTTGCAAAAGAGTTTTTTGTATCACGTATTCATGTGACCCGCATTATCAAGGCAGCGCAAGAAATGGGATATTTGAAAGATCGGGGTGACGGGCGGATGGCGATATACCCGGCATTTATTGAACTGGTCGAAAATTATGCCGCGTTATATTTTGCCTATGTCACACACTACATTAATATTGTCCCAAAAGAACGACGTACTGCACACATCATAACAACAACCGTATAAACTGACTGGCGTCCGGTCTCCCGAACGCCAGCATTTTTATCTTTCCCGCAACGCCTCTTTCGCTTTGTTCAACGGTTTCAGCAGATAATCCATAATCGTTTTGCTTCCCGTTTTGATATCGACGGTGGCGATCATGCCGGGGAAAACCGGAAATGCCTTGCCCTGTTTGTTGGTCAGATGATTACTGTCGGTGCGGATATAAACGCGGTAGTAATACACATCCCTTTTCACTTCATCCTGCAGCGTGTCCGGCGAAATCATCGTCACCTCACCTTCCAGCCCGCCATAGATGGAGTAGTCATAGGCGGTAATTTTTACCAGCGCCTTCTGTCCCGGATGGATAAACGCCACGTCGCGCGGAGAGATTTTCGCCTCAATCACCATCTGGTCGTCAAGCGGCACCAGGCTCATCAGTTTACCGTTGGGTGGAATGACGCCGCCCACCGTGGTCACGTCGATATCTTTAACAATCCCCCGGACCGGCGCGTTAAAGGTCAGGCGCGTCAGAGAATCCTCGCGCCCTTTCATCACCGAACGTTGCGCTTCTATTTCCGCGTTAGCCTTTGAAAGCTCCTCGCGGGCGCGGACGTAATACTGGTTTTTCATCTCGGTGATTTTGCTCTCAAGCTCATTCTTCTGACGCTCAAGACGCAACACTTCTACCTTACTGGCTGCGCCCTGGGTCACCAGCGGGCGGGTTAAGGCCAGTTCGCGCTGCACAAGCTCAGCCCCCTGACGCAGGCCGGCTAACCCTTTATCCAGGCTCTCTCGGCGCGACTGATACAGTGCCGTTTCCTGTTTTACCAGTTCAACGTCATCGTCCAGCTCATCCGGGAACACCAGCGCCGTGTTGTTTACCTCGGCATTAAGACGCGCGGCGGTGGCCAGCGCGGCATTCAGCCGGGATTCACTTTCCAGCACGCTGGATTCGGTTTTGGTGCGGTCCAGCTGCGCCAGCTGCTGACCGCGCTCGACGATATCACCCTCGCGCACCAGCAGGCTATGGATAATCCCCCCCTCGAGCGACTGAATCACCTGCTCGTGGGAGGACGGGATCACTTTGCCGCTACCGGTGGTCACTTCATCCAGCTGGAACAGACTCGCCCAGATGATGAACGCCGCCAGCAGCGCAAACAGCGACCATGCCACCAGCGTTGAGCGCGGCAGGCGCGGCTCTTTCAGACGGCTGTTATAACGCGTTAAATCATTCATGCTACGCCCTCCTCAGCCACCGGTGCGGGTTTCAGGGCGACGGTACGCTGCGGCGTTTTTTGCGCCGCCATTCCATGCTGACGCAGGATGGCATCGCGAGGGCCGTCCATCACAATCTTGCCGTTTTCCAGCACGATAATACGGTCCACCAGCTCCAGAATCGGCAGTCGGTGGGTAGCCACCACCAGCGTACGACGTTTGCCCAGCCACTGATGAAGATGCTGGATAACGTGCTTCTCGCTCATCTCATCCAGCCAGGCGGTAGGTTCATCCAGCAGCAAAATATTCGGCGAGGTAATGAGCGCGCGCGCCAGCAGCAGTGCCTGACGCTGACCGCCCGATAAGCCAGCGCCCCCCTCGTTGATGATGTAGTTCAGCCCCATCTTCTGCTTGCGGACAAACTCCAGCGCGCCGCTGTTCACCAGCGCCTGATGGATCTCATCATCGGTCGCCAGCGGGTTGCCCATCACAATGTTGTCGCGTATGGAGCCAAAGAACAGCCGCGCCTGCTGGCTCAGCAGCTGCATATCCCGGCGCACGTCGGCCGGATCAAGGTGGTTTAGCGCAATGTCATCCAGCAGGATGCTGCCCTGCTGAGGCTCCTGCATCCCCGCCAGCACCTGCAGCAGCGTGCTCTTGCCCGAACCGTTACGCCCCAGCACCGCGATGCGCTCCCCGGCGCGGATCGTCAATTTGCTGATGCTCAGCACCGTAAGTTTCTCTTCGTCGTCGTACCAGAACCCGACATCGTTGAGCGCATAGTCGCCGCGCAGATGCGCCTTGTGCACCTTTTTGCCCTGCTGCGGGTCGTCAATCGGGCGCTGCATCAGTTCATCCAGCCCCTTGCGCGCCACTTTTGCCGACTGCCAGCGTGACAGCACACCTGAGATCTGCGATAACGGCGCAATGGTGCGCGAGGCCAGAATAGAGGTCCCCACCAGCGCACCGGTGGTCATGTCGCCCGCGATCACCAGATAACAGCCCACCAGCAGAACCACGGCATAGACGATGGACTGCACTTCCTGGGTCCAGGTCAGCAGTAGGCCCGTCAGCCAGCGCTGCTTCATGCCGACGCTTGCCGCGACGTCGTTGGTGTTATTCCACTGATTCTGGAAACGCTGTTCCGCCCGCATCAGCTTGATGTCTTCGATGCCCTGCACCGCTTCAACCAGCGTTGCGTTGCGGATAGCGGATTCACGCATCCCCTCGCTGGAGAGTTTCCCCAGCGGACGCTGTACCAGCAGGCCGGGGATCAGCAGCAGCGGCACGGCGAGCAGCACCACCAGCACCAGCGGGCCGCCAATCATCCACAGAATGAAAACAAACAGCAGGAAGAACGGCAGATCGGAGATCGCCGCAATGGTGGTTGAGGTAATCAGCTCACGCACCGACTCCAGCTCGCGGATCTGCGCGATAAACGAGCCGGTGGATTTTGAGCGCGCGCCGTTTTTGATCCGCAACGCATGGGCAAACACGCGCTCGGAGATGCGCAGGTCGGCGCGCTTACCGATGACATCGGAAATGTGGACCCGCAGCATGCGCATGATGAACTCGAACAGAATGGCCACCATCACGCCGCCAAACAGCACCCACAGCGTCGCTTCCGACTGCGACGGCACCACGCGGTCATACACCTGCATCGAGAAAATCATCCCGGACAGCGCCAGCACGTTAGCCACCAGCGCGACCAGCATGATATCGCTGTAGCGCCGCCAGTCTTTCAGCGCCAGCTGCCAGAACCAGTTTTTCTCGTAGGGTTTAATGTAATCATCGACGCGGGCATCCGGGGTGGACTCCAGTGGGCGCAACACCAGGAGCGCTTTTAAACGCGTTCCCAGCGCGTCACGCGTCAGCGTGGTCTCCAGACCACCGTCGCCGCTAAACTGCAGGCTCACGTTCCCTTCGCTGTCCATACGGTTAATGACCGCAATCTGTCCGCCTGTGAACTCGGCCAGCATCGGCAGACGCCACGGATCGAGTGACGCCGTCTCTGCCGCCACTATACGCATCCCCAGCCCGAGCTGACGCGCCATCTCTTCCAGCACCAGTTGGCGTGGAGAGTGGCTCTCATGGTTAATCGTGACCCGAACATGCTCCGCCGAGAAATCAAGCCGATAGTGTTTCGCGATGATAAGCATGCCCTGCAACCAGGGTTCGTACTGCGGATGAGTCTTCATAATGCTACGTCCTGTCCAGTGCGGTGATTTCGCACCGAAATGATACCTTTACGGAATGATTAAAATTCGAACACTTGTTAAACGAGCCGGCAAAATAATCGGTTTAACTGCACGCAACGCGCGGCGGGGATCGCTCCCCGCCGCATCGTTTAGGCAATTAACAGCTGATGGTTCGCCAGCAATGTCGCCAGGTCGGTTTGCACCCCGTTCAACGTCACAAGCGTCGTGGGCGAGAAATTGCCGCCGCTACCGTCCAGGTCAACCTGGATCTCGGTATTGCTGCCGTTTTGCACCACACGGATGTAGTCGGTGATGTTGCCCGCGCTGCTGTCCAGCGTCGCCACGCCGTTCACATAGCTCGCCGAGCCGGTGCCGGTATAGCCGCTACCGGAAAGCAGATCGCGCAGATCGATACGATCCGTGTCCGCTGTCCCCTCCCAGGTCCCTACGGTGAAGCCGTTCACCACGTCGCTGCCGTTACCGCCCGTGGCGTCCGACGCGTTGATCAGCTTGTAGAGCAAGGTGTCGTGGCCGCCGCTACCGATGTTGAAGGTGTCGTTGCCGCCGCGTCCTTCGAACTGGTTATCACCGCTGTTACCGGTGAACACGTCGTCGTGGTTCGAGCCTGCAACCCCTTCAATATTCACCAGCGTCGCGGTGTTGAAGCCGGTGTTTTGCGCCGTCGTCAGCCCCAGATTCACGTTTACTCCCGTGGTGGCGTTGATGTAATCCACCACGTCCATACCGCCGGTGCTGCTCCAGGTATCGTGATCGGACGTCGTCGACCAGCCGCCGGAGCCGTTGTAGGTATAGGTACCCGCTTCGGCGATGAAGGTGTCGTTATAACCCGTCCCGACAATCGTCCCGCTGTGGCCTCCGGTGGCGGCTTCTGCGGTCAGCACGTAGCCTTCCTTGCCGTTGCCCGCTTCCAGCCCGTCCCAGGTGACGTTACTGGAGACGCCGTTGGTCGCCCGCACCAGCACCGCGTGGTAGGTCTCATTGGCGTCCAGGCCGTAGAAGCTGATCAGCGACGAGGAGTCGTTAATCCCCATCCCTGACTGCGCGTTCAGGATCTGGCTGGCGACCAGATGGCCCGCAGAGTTGTACAGCTGAACGGTGTTGCCAAAGAAGGCGTTGATCCCTTCGCTGTCGACAATCTTCAGATGCATGGCCGTACCCGGCGCAACGGTGTTGGTGTTGCGCTCCAGGATCACGCTGCCGTTCTGGCGGAAGATCAGCAGATCCTGCGCGCCGTCCCAGTCGTAGTCGAGCCGCGCCGCGCCGGACACCTGCGTGGAGGTGGCAGTGCTGAACTTCGACGCCGTGAAGCTTGCCGAGCCCGGCATGCCATCGTTGGTGTAAAGCCATGACTGCCCGCTGTTGGCCAGCTTGATGATGTCCATCTTGCCGTCCATGTTCCAGTCCACCGCCACGCTGACGTTACCGACGAATTTGTCCGTGGTCGCGGTGCCCACCGCGGTGCCCGCCAGCAGATTGCCGGTGCCGTCGTTCAGCATCAGCACGCCGCCAGTGTTGGTGCCGCTGGAGGTGCGGTACATGCTCATGTACAGATCCATGTAGCCGTCACCGTTGAAGTCACCCCAGGTCATGCTGACGGCGTTGGTCGCCGCGCCGGAGCCGGTAGCGCTGTACATGGTGTTGATGAAGTTCTGCCCCCAGGTAAACGAGCCGTCCCCTTGGTTGAACATCGTCGACAGCGCGTAGTTGTTACTGCCGTTAGTGGTGTGCTGGGCGATATCCACCTTACCGTCGTTGTCTAAGTCGACGCCGGAGACTTCAATCAGGCTGTTGTAGTTACCCACCTTCGAGCCGGACACAAAGGTGCCGTAGGTTCCGGCCTTCGAGCTACCGACCAGCGTCCCATTGTTGTTCAGCATAAAGGTGCTGGAGTCCGGGCCACCCGCATCGCCGACCACAAAGTCCGTGTAACCGTCACCCTGAATATCAATCGCCACCACCGCGCCATACCAGACCAGCGCCCCAAAGCCGCTGAGCGAAGTCGAGGTGTAGGTGCCGTCGCCATTGTTAATCAACTGCTGCATGTAGCTGTAGTTGGTGCTTTCGGCCAGGATGTCGTTCAGGCCGTCACGGTTGATATCCGCGTACGTGCCGGAGGTGTAGGTCCCGGTCATCGTAAAGTTGCTTCCCACCGTCCACGAGTTGCGGCTGTCGGCATTCGCCGACGCGATTTGCTGGTTTGCCGTGACCGTCCACAGGCCGTCCGAATCCAGCATGTAGCTCGCGGCGTTCGACGAGCCTGAACTGGTCGTCGTGAAGCCCAGCGTGATCGCCTCATCATTACCAATCACGAGGCTTCCCGTGGTGGTGCCGGTCGAGTTGCCGTTGCCCGCGCTGCTCTTCACCTGCGCCGTCACGTCATAGCTCTTCACGGTCAGCGCATCGCTGTCCGGGATTTGCAGATACCAGGTGTTATTGTCCGGGTCGACCACCACCGCACCGCCCGCTTCGGAGGTGTAGGTTTTACCGTTGACGGTAACGACCAGATATTCCCCGTTGGTCAGCACCGCCGACACGGTGCCGTTCAGAATCGGCGTCGTGTCCGGCGTCGTCTGGGCGGCAATGGTCGCCGTGGTAGTCGGAATGCTGGTATCGACCTTCAGCACAAAATCATTCGAGTCGGTGTAGTTCCCCGCCACGTCGGTAATACGCAGAACGTAGTTATGGTTACCGTCGCGCAGGCCGCTGTCCTGGAAGTACCAGCTGGTCGCGCCGTTCATGGTGACCTGGCCCAACAGGACCCCGTCGCGATACAGTTGCGCAATTTCACCGGCCGCCAGCCCCTGGTTCAGGGTGCCGCTGATGAGCGGCGTGGTGTCATCCGTCGAGACATTTTCACCAAAGACCCCGGTACGCTCGCCGTCGGTATCGGTATAGCTGACGATCGTGCCCTTCGTCACCGGCGGCGTGGTGTCTACCGTCACCACCTGCTGTGCGGTTGAGCCGACGTTGCCTGCCTGATCAATGATGCGCACCTGGTAGGTGTAATCATTGTCGGTCAGCGTGCGCGTATCGGTGTAGCTCCACTGGGTATGGTTCACCGTAACGTCGATCCAGGTTGCCCCGCCGTCCAGGCTGATCTGCACCCGTTCATCGCTGCGCAGCTCGCTGCCAAGCGTGCCGCTCACCGTCAGCGAGGTATCGTTGGTGATGAAATCGCTGCCGGACTGCCCGGTATCGTCGCTGATGGCGTCAATGGTGATGCCGTACTGCGGCGCTTTGGTGTCCACGGTCACCACCTGCGAGGTGGTTGCTCCGACGTTGCCTGCCTGATCCACCACGCGAACCTGATAGTCGTGATCGCCATCGGCGAGGGTGCGCGTATCGGTATAGCTCCAGCTCGTGCCGTTAACCTTCGCGTAAACCCAGGTCGTGCCGCCGTCGAGGCTAACCTGTACGTACTCATTGTTGCCCAGCGCCGCGCCGAGCGTGCCGTTCAGGGTGTACGACGTTTGGCTGGTCAGGAAGTCGTTATCATCAAAACCGGTATCGACGGTGATGTTATCCACGGTCACGGTGATCGCCGCGTCTGGCGCAATGGTATCCACCGTCACCTGCTGGTGCGCAGACTCGCCCACGTTGCCGGCCGCATCAATCACGCGTACCCAGTAGTCATAGGTCTGGTTACCCAGCGTGCGGCCATCGACATAGTACCAGGTCTTGCCGACCACGATGACGTTCTGCCAGGTGTTGCCGCCGTCGAGGCTGATCTGCACGCCTTCACCGTCGGCCAGCGTCGCGCCGAGCGAGCCGTGCAGCGTCAGCGAGGTGTCATTGGTCACGAAGTCGCTGTTGCTCAGGCCCGTATCATCACTGATGCTGTCGATAGAGACGGTTTTGCTGGCGTCCGGCGCCACGGTATCAATGGTCACCACCTGACTGGTGGTGGCGCTGATATTGCCCGCGTCGTCGATCACCCGCAGCTGGTAGTTGTAGTCGCCGTCGGCCAGGGTGCGACCATCGACGTAGGTCCAGGTCAGCCCGCTGACGTTCACATCAATCCATGTCGTTCCGCCGTCAATGCTGATCTGCGCGTGCTCGCCGCGGCCCAGCGCCGCACCGAGCGTCCCGTTCAGCGTGATTTGATTATCGCTGGTGATAAAGTCGCTGTCGGACAACCCGGTATCCTGCGTCACGGCATCCACGGTGATGGTGGTTGCCGCCGGCGCGGTGAGATCGACCACCACATCCTGGCTGTCGGTTGCGCCGACGTTGCCCGCGTTATCGATAACCCGTACCTGATACTGATAAGTGCCGTCGGTCAGGTTGCGGCCATCGGCGTAGCGCCAGGTCGTGCCGGTGACGGTCAGGTCTATCCAGGTGACGCCGCCGTCGAGGCTGATCTGCGCCTTCTCGTTGTTGCCGAGTTGCGCGGTCAGCGAGCCGTTAACCACCACGTTTTTGTCGTTGGTGATGAAATCACTCGCGCTCAGGCCAGTGTCGTTTTGCAGCGAGTCGATGCTGATGCCCATCGACGGCGGGGTCAAATCGATCGTGACCGTGTGGTCCGCGCTCGCGCCGTTGCCGATCGCGTTGCTGACCTGAGCGTTAATCACGTAAGCGCCGCCGTCCGCCAGCGCCGTCACGTCCGCGCTGCCAACCGTGTAGCTCCAGCTGCCGTCGCTCTGTACGGTCGTGGTGTAGGTTTTGCCGTTCAGCGTAATGGTCACCGTCTGGCCCGCTGGCGCGCTGGTCGTACCGCTGACGACCAGCGGCGTGCCGTGCTCCGCGGCATTCACGATGTCGTCCTGCGCAAAGGTATTGATAGCAATCGTCGGCACGTCGCCGCTCAGCGTGACGTCGTGCGTCGCGCTGCCCGGGTTGCCTGCCTTATCGGTTACCGATGCGGTAAGGGTGTATTTACCGTCGGCGAGGCCCACCAAATCGTGCCCTTCCACGAAGACCGACCACGTGCCGTCCGCGCCAACGGTGGCCTGGTAGCTGTGGCCGTTAAAGGTCACGGTCACCGTTTGCCCCTGCTCGGCGGTAGTGGTCCCGCTGACGGTTTGTCCCGCCTGCTGTTCCGCGTTGTTGACGATATTGTCGTCCGCCACCGTATTGATGGTGACGGTTGGCGCGACGGTATCTACCGTCAGGGTATGCGAAGCATCGCCGCTGTTGCCTGCCTTATCGTTGACCGAGGCGGTCACGGTGAGCGCGCCCTGGCTCAGGGAGGCAAGATCGGCCGCCGGAACGTCCAGCGTCCAGGTGCCGTCGGCCTTCACCAGCGCGGTGTAGGTTTTGCCGCCGAGCGTAACGGTGACCGTCTGCCCGGCCTCCGCGCTGCTCGAGCCGTGAACGGTCAGCGGCTGCTGCGCTTCCGCCGCGTTGAGCATATCGTCGCCGGAGATCGCCGCGATGCTCACTACCGGCGGGGTGATGTCCACGCTCACGCCGTGCGTCGCCGACGCACTATTACCCGCGCTATCCTGCGCCGATGCGGTGACCTGATAGCTCGAACCGTCCGCCAGGGCGCCCACGTCCGCTGCCGGAACCGTCGTGCTCCAGGAACCGTCGCTCTGTACCGTCGCCGTGTAGGACTTGCCGTTCAGCATCACCGTCACCTTCGTGCCACTGGCGAACTGGGCGCTGGAACCGCTGATGACCAGCGAGCTGCCCGCTTCGGCGGCGTTAATCACGTCGTCACCGCTAATGGTGTTGACGGTCAGCGCAACCGCGGCGGTATTGACCATCACGTCGTGGGTCTGGGTGCTGCTGTTGCCCGCGCCGTCGGTGATGGTCGCGCTGATGGTCACTTTACCATCCGCCAGGGCCGAGATGACGCTGGCCGGAACGCCCACGCTCCAGCTGCCGTTGGCGTCAACGGTAGTGGTGTACTGCTTGCCGTCAATCGTAACGACCAGCTTATCGCCCGCGGACGCGCCGGTGGCGGTGCCGCTCACGATCTGCGCCTGCCCGTGCTCAACGCCGTTGATCACGTCGTCGCCCGCTACGGCGTTGAAGCTGATGGTCGGCGGCATGGTGTCGAGGGTGATGGCCTTGTCCGCGCTGCCCGGGTTGCCCGCCGCGTCGCTGACGCTCACCTGCACGGTGTAGCCGCTGTCGGCAAGCGCCGCCAGGTCGTTCGCAGGAACGTCAACGCGCCACGCGCCGCCCTGCCCGACCTGCGCGGTATAAGATTTGCCGCCCAGCGTCACGGTGACCGTCTGGCCCACTTCCGCGGTAGTGGTGCCGGTAATCGCTACGCCCGCCGCCGCTTCGCTGCCGTTGATCACGTTGTCGGCCGCAACGGTGTCAATCGTGACCGTTGGTGCAGTCGCATCCACGCTGTATTCGCGGCCCGCCGAGGCGCCGTTGCCGTTCACGTTGCTCACGCTTACCTGAACGCTGGCGTCGCCATCCTTCAGGCCCGCCAGATCCGTCGACGGCACGGTAGTGGTCCACTTGCCGTCCGCATCCACCTTCGCGGTGTAGGTTTTCCCGCCGAAGGTGATGGTCACGGTCTGGTTTGCTTCCACGTTGGTGGTCAGACCGGACAGCACCAGGTCCGCGCCTTTCTCCGCGGCGTTGATCACGTCGTCGGTGGCGATGGCATTAATGCTGATGGCAACTGCCGCCAGATCCACCGTCACGTCGTGGCTGATGGTGACCGGGTTGCCCGCGGTGCTCTGGCCCGCCACGGTAATCGTCACGCTGCCCGCCGCCAGCGCGCCCACGTCCGCAGACGGAACCGCCGCGCTCCAGGTGCCGTCCGCCAGCACGGTCGCCGGGTAGGTTTTGCCGTTGACGGTGACGGTCAGGGCGGTGCCCACCGTAAGGCCGTCGCTGCTGCCGGTAATGATCAGGTTCTGGCCGTGCTCGATGCTGTTGATCACGTCGTCGCCTGCCACCGTGTCCACGCGCAGGCCCGGCAGGTTGGCGTCGATGGTGATGTCGCGCTCGCCGCTGCCGGTGTTGCCGTGGCCGTTAGTCACGCTCGCGGTCACGGTCAGATCGCCGTTGCCGAGCGCCTTCAGCACGTCAGCCGAGACGTTCACGGTCCAGGTCAGATCGCTCTGCACAACGGCGGTGTAGGTGTTGCCGCCGATCTTCACGGTCACGGTGTTGCCCGCTTCCGCGTGGGCAACCCTGCCGCTGATGCTTTGATCCACCGCCACCTCGGCAGCGTTGATGATGTTATCCGTGGCGATGGCATTGATCGTCACGGTCGGCAGGGCGGTGTCCACCTGCAGGTGCGCGGTATTGCTGATGCCGTTGCCGACGCCGTTGGTCGCCGCCGCGCTCAGGGTGTAGTTCGCCTCGCCCAGCGCCGCCAGATCCGCCGCCGGCACCGTCAGGCTCCAGCTGCCGTCTGCCGCCGTAGTCGCTGTGTACTGCTTGCCGTTCAGGGTCACGGTGACCGTGGTGCCCGCGCTCAGGTTGGCGCTGGTGCCGCTCACGCTCAGATCCTGGCCTTTTTCCACCGCGTTCAGCACGTTATCGCCGGAAATCGCGTCGAAGTTCAGCGACGGCAGGCCGGTCTCCACGGTTACGTCGTGGGTGCCGCTGCCGGTGTTGCCCGCCGCGTCGGTCACGCTGACGCTGACCGTCACCTTGCCGTCGGAGAGCGCGGAAATCACGCTCGCCGGCACGCCGACGCTCCAGTTCCCCGCCGCGTCCAGCACGGTGGTGTAGTCCTTGCCGCCAATGCTCACGGTGACCTTATCACCCGCCGCCGCGCCGGTCGCCGAGCCGCTGATAATCTGCGCCTGGCCGTGCTCGGTGGCGTTGATCACGTCGTCGCCCGCGATGGTGTTGATGGTCACCACCGGAACGGTCGCGTCCACCGTGACGTTGTGGTTAGCCGAGGCCGGGTTGCCCGCCTTGTCAGAAACGGAGGCGGTGATCGTCGCCGTGCCGTCCGCCAGCGCGCCGACGTCCGCCGCCGGAACGTCCAGCGTCCAGCTGCCGTCCGCACCCACGTTCGCGGTATAGGTTTTGCCGTTCAGGCTGACGGTCACCGTCTGGCCCGCTTCGGCCGTGCTGGTGCCGCTGACGGTCAGCGCGGATTTCGCTTCCGCCGCGTTGAGCACGTCGTCCCCGGCGATCGTGTTAATGGTGACCGACGGCGCGGTCGCGTCCACGCTGTACTCGCGTCCTGCGGAGGCGCCGTTGCCGTTCACGTTGCTCACGCTTACCTGCACGCTGGCGTCGCCGTCCTTCAGCCCCGCCAGATCCGCCGACGGCACGGTGGTGGTCCACTTGCCGTCCACGTCCACCTTCGCGGTGTAAAGCTTGCCGCCGATGCTCACGGTCACGGTCTGGCCCGCCTCGACGTTAAGCGTCGTGCCGGACAGCACCAGGTCCGCACCCTTCTCCGCCGCGTTGATCACGTCGTCGGAAGCGATGGCATCGATGCTGATGGCGACCGTTGCCAGATCTACCGTCACGTCGTGGCTGATGGAAATCGGGTTACCCGCCGCGCTGTCGCCGGAGACGGTGATTTTTACCGTGCCTTCAGCCCAGGCGCCCACGTCCGCAGACGGAACCGCCGCGCTCCAGGTGCCGTCCGCCAGCACGGTCGCCGGGTAGGTTTTGCCGTTGACGGTGACGGTCAGCGCCGTGCCCGCCGTCAGGCCGTCGCTGCTGCCGGTAATGATCAGGTTCTGGCCGTGCTCGATGCTGTTGATCACGTCGTCGCCTGCCACCGTGTCTACGCGCAGGCCCGGCAGGTTGGCGTCGATGGTGATGTCGCGCTCGCCGCTGCCGGTGTTGCCGTGGCCGTTGGTGACCGTCGCAACGATCGACAGGCTGCCGTTGCCCAGCGCCTTAAGATCGTCCGCAGAGACGTCAACCTTCCAGGTCAGATCGCTCTGCACGGTGGTGGTGTAGGTGTTGCCGCCGATCTTCACGGTCACGGTGTTGCCCGCTTCCGCGTGGACGACCTTGCCGCTGATGCTCTGATCCACCGCCACCTCGGCGGCGTTGATCACGTTGTCGCCCGCCACGGTGCTGATGGTCACGGTCGGCAGGGCGGTGTCCACCTGCAGGTTTGCGGTGTTGCTGATGCCGTTGCCGACGCCGTTGGTCGCCGCCGCGCTCAGGGTGTAGTTCGCCTCGCCCAGCGCCGCCAGATCCGCCGCCGGAACCGTCAGGCTCCAGCTGCCGTCCGCCGCCGTGGTGGCGGTGTACTGCTTGCCGTTCAGGGTCACGGTAACCGTGGTGCCCGCGCTCAGGTTGGCGCTGGTGCCGCTCACGCTCAGATCCTGGCCTTTTTCCACCGCGTTCAGCACGTTATCGCCGGAAATCGCGTCGAAGTTCAGCGACGGCAGGCCGGTCTCGACGGTCACGTCGTGGGTGCCGCTGCCGGTGTTGCCCGCCGCGTCGGTCACGCTGACGCTTACCGTCACCTTGCCGTCGGAGAGTGCGGAAATCACGCTCGCCGGCACGCCGACGCTCCAGTTGCCCGCCGCGTCCAGCACGGTGGTATAGTCCTTGCCGCCGATGCTCACGATGACCTTATCGCCCGCTGCCGCGCCGGTCGCCGAGCCGCTGATAATCTGCGCCTGGCCGTGCTCGGTGGCGTTGATCACGTCGTCGCCCGCGATGGTGTTGATGGTCACCACCGGAACGGTCGCGTCCACCGTGACGTTGTGGTTAGCCGAGGCCGGGTTGCCCGCCTTGTCGCTCACGGAGGCTGTCATCGTCGCCGTGCCGTCCGCCAGCGCGCCGACGTCCGCCGCCGGAACGTCCAGCGTCCAGCTGCCGTCCGCACCCACGTTCGCGGTATAGGTTTTGCCGTTCAGGCTGACGGTCACCGTCTGGCCCGCTTCGGCCGTGCTGGTGCCGCTGATGGTCAGATCCGCTTTCGCTTCCGCCGCGTTGAGCACGTCGTCTCCGGCAATCGTGCCGATGGTGACGGACGGCGCGGTGGCATCCACGCTGTACTCGCGGCCCGCGGAGGCGCTGTTGCCGTTCACGTTGCTCACGCTTACCTGCACGCTGGCGTCGCCGTCCTTCAGGCCTGCCAGATCTGCCGACGGTACGGTGACCGTCCACTTATCGTTCGCGTCGACCTTCGCGGTGTAGGTTTTCCCGCCAAAGACGATCGTGACGGTCTGGTTCTCTTCCACCTGCGCGGTGGTGCCGGAGAGCACCAGATCGGTTCCTTTCTCCGCGGCGTTGATCACGTCGTCAGAGGTGATGGCGTCGATGCTGATGGCGACCGCCGCCAGATCCACGGTGACGTTATGGCTGATGGTGACCGGGTTGCCCGCGGTGCTCTGGCCCGCCACGGTAATCGTCACGCTGCCCGCTGCCAGCGCGCCCACGTCCGCAGACGGAACCGCCGCGCTCCAGGTGCCGTCCGCCAGCACGGTCGCCGGGTAGGTTTTGCCGTTGACGGTGACGGTCAGGGCGGTGCCCACCGTCAGGCCGTCGCTGCTGCCGGTGATAATCAGGTTCTGCCCGTGCTCGATGCTGTTGATCACGTCGTCGCCCGCGACGGTATCCACGCGCAGGCCCGGCAGGTTGGCGTCAATGGTGATATCACGATCCGCCGAGCCGGTGTTGTTCACGCTGTTGGTGACACTCGCGGTGACGGTCAGATCGCCGTTGCCCAGCGCCTTGAGGTCGTCCGCGGAGACGTCCACTTTCCAGGTCAGATCGCTCTGCACCGTGGTGGTGTAAGTTTTGCCGCCCACGGTCACCGTTACGGTGTTGCCCGCTTCGGCGTTGATGACTTTCCCGCTGATGGACTGACCCGCGTTGACTTCGCCCGCGTTGATCACATCATCCGTTGCGATGGCATTGATGCTCACGCCAGGCAGCACGGACTCAACGGTCACGGTATGCGACGCGCTGCCGCTGTTGCCCACAGCGTCCGTCGCCGACGCGGTAACGGTGTACAGGGCTTCACCCAGCGCACCGACCTGTTCAGCCGGAACGGTGGTTGACCACTTGCCGTTCGCGTCTACCGTCGCGCTGTAGGCTTTGCCGTTCAGCATCACCGTGACGACGGCGCCCGACGCAAGGCCGGTCGCGGTGCCGCTAATCACCAGATCCTGCGTCTTCTCAACGCTGTTGATCACGTTGTCGTCGGAGACGGTGTCGATGGTCAGCACCGGGGCGGTCAGGTTCACCTTAACGTTGTGCGTTTCGCTGTCGCTGTTCCCCGCCCTGTCGGTGACGGAGGCGGTAATGGTGTAATCCCCGGCGACCAGCGCGCCAACGTCGGCAGCCGGGACCCCGATGGTCCACTTGCCCGCCGCGTCCAGCGTCGCGGTGTAGGATTTATTGTTGATGGTCACGGTCACCACGTCGCCCGCCGCCGCGCCGGTGGCGCTGCCGCTCACGGTCAGCGCCTGGCCGTGCTCCACGCTGTTGATCACGTCATCGCCGGAGACGGCGTTGATGGTGAGTTGCGGCACGGTGGTATCCACCAGCACGTCGCGCGTGGTGGAGGCCGGGTTGCCCGCCTTGTCTGCCACCGAGGCCCCGATGGTGTAGTTGCCGTCAGCCAGCGCGCCGACATCCGCCGCTGGGACATCCAGCGTCCAGGTGCCGTCCGCGCCCACGGTGGTGGTCCAGGACTTGCCGCCAAGGGTAACGGTCACCGTCTGGCCCGCTTCGGCATTGCTGGTGCCGTGAACGGTCAGGGCAGACTGCGCCTCTGCCGCATTGATGATGTTGTTATCGCTGACGATATCAATCGCCACCGACGGCGCGGTGGCGTCCACGCTGTACTCGCGGCCCGCCGTCGCGCTGTTGCCGTTTACGTTCGTTACGCTCACCTGCACGCTGGCGTCGCCGTCCTTCAGGCCGGTCAGATCCGCCGACGGCACGGTGGTGGTCCACTTGCCGTCCGCATCCACCTTCGCGGTGTAGGTTTTACCGCCGAAGGTGATGGTGACGGTCTGGTTTTCTTCCACGTTGGTGGTGAGGCCGGACAGCACCAGGTCCGCGCCCTTCTCCGCGGCGTTGATCACGTCGTCGGTGGCGATGGCGTTCACGCTGATGGCAACGTCGGCCAAATCGACGGTGACGCCGTGGCCGATAGAGACCGGATTTCCGGCGCTGCTCTGGCCTTCAACGGTGATGGTCAGCTTGCCCGCCGCCAGCGCGCTCACGTCCGCAGAAGGAACCGCCGCGCTCCAGGTGCCGTCCGCCAGCACCACGGCCGGGTAGGTTTTGCCATTGACGGTGACGGTAAGCGCCGTGCCCGCCGTCAGGCCGTCGCTGCTGCCGGTGATAATCAGGTTCTGGCCGTGCTCAATGCTGTTAATTACGTCGTCGCCTGCCACCGTGTCCACCCGCAGGCCCGGCAGGTTAGCGTCGATGGTGATATCGCGATCGCCGCTGCCGGCGTTGCCGTGGCCGTTGGTGACGCTCGCGGTGACGGTCAGATCGCCGTTACCCAGCGCTTTCAGGTCGTCCGCGGTGACGTCTACTTTCCAGGTCAGATCGCTCTGCACCGTGGTGGTGTAGGTGTTGCCGCCAATGGTGACCGTCACGGTGTTGCCCGCTTCGGCGTTTGCTACCTTGCCGCTGATGGTCTGGCCTGCCGCCAGCTCCTGGGCGTTAATCACGTCGTCGGTAGCAATGGCGTTGATGGTGACGACCGGCAGGGCGCTGTCCACCTGCACGCTATGGGCGGCGCTGGTGGCGTTGCCTGCGGCGTCGGTCACGGAGGCGCTTACCGTGTAATTTGCTTCGCCGAGGCCGCTGACGGCGGAGGCCGGCACGGTGACCTTCCAGCTGCCGTCCGCCGCCGTGGTAGCGGTGTAGTTAATGCCGTTCAGGGTTACCGTCACGGTGGTGCCCTGCGGCTGGTTGCTGGTGCCGGAAAGCACCAGGTCGGCCCCTTTTTCCAGGGCGTTAATTACGTCATCACCGGCGATGGTGTTGATGGCAAGCGTCGGCGCGGTCAGGGCGACGCCGAGATCGTGCTGTGCGCTGCCGCTGTTGCCCGCCTTGTCCGTCACCGTCGCGGTCAGGGTGTAGTCGGTGTTGGCCAGCGCCCCGACGTCTGCAGCCGGAACGCCCACGCTCCAGCTGCCCGCCGCGTCGAGAATGGCGGTATAGTCTTTACCGTTCAGGTTGACGGTCACGACGTCGCCCGCCTGCGCGCCCGTCACCTTCCCGGAGACGATCAGCGCCTGGCCGTGCTCGGCAAGGTTAATCACGTCGTCGTCCGCGAGGGTGTCGAAGGTGATTTTCGGCACGGTAGTGTCCACCAGCACCGAGGTATTGGCGCTGGCCGGGTTGCCCGCCTTGTCGGAAACGGAGGCGGTAATGGCCGCATTGCCGTCGGCGATGCCCGCCATATCCGCCGCCGGAACGTTCAGCGACCAGGTGCCATCCGCCTGTACCTGCGCGGTGTACTGCTTGCCGTTAAAGGCAACGGTGACGGTTTGTCCCGCCTGCGCGCTGGAGGTGCCGCTCAGGGTCAGATCGGCCCCGGCCTCCGCGGCGTTCAGCATGTTGTCGCCGCTGACGGTATCAATGGTAACCGTTGGCGCGGTCGCGTCCACGCTGTACTCACGGCCCGCCGTAGCGCCGTTGCCGTTCACGTTGGTGACGCTCACCTGCACGCTGGCGTCGCCGTCCTTCAGCCCCGCCAGATCCGCCGACGGCACGGTGGTGCTCCACTTGCCGTCCGCGTCCACCTTCGCGGTGTAGGTTTTCCCGCCGAAGGTGATGGTCACGGTCTGGTTTTCATCCACGTTCGCCGTGGTGCCGGACAGCACCAGATTCTGGCCTTTTTCCGCCGCGTTGATCACGTCGTCGGTGGCGATGGCGTCAATGCTAATCGCGACCGGCGCCAGATCGACGTCGACGATCGTACCGATGTTCACCGGGTTCTGTGCGCTGTCCTGCGCGCTGGCGGTAATCGTCAGTTGGCCGTCGGCCCACTGGCCCACGTCCGCCGCCGGAATTGCCGCCTGCCAGGTGCCGTCCGCCAGCACGGTGGCCGGGTAGTCTTTGCCGTTCACGTTGACGGTGACGATGCTGCCCGCCGCCAGATCGGTGCTGGAGCCGGAGATAATCAGGTTCTGGCCGTGCTCGATGATGTTGATCACGTCATCGCCCGCCACGGTGTCGAAGCGCAGGCCCGGCAGCTGGGCGTCGATGGTGATATCCAGCGTGGAAGAGCCGGTGTTGCCGTGGGCGTTGGTGACGCTCGCCGTCACGGTCAGGTCGCCGTTGCCGAGCGCGGTAAGCTGCGCGTCGGTCAGCGGCAGGCTCCAGGTGAGATCGTCCTGCACCACAGCGGTGTAGGTTTTGCCGCCGAGCGTCACGGTGACCGTATCGCCCGCCGCCGCGTTGCTAACCTTCCCGGTCAGCGACTGGCCCGCGGCCACTTCCGCCGCATTGACCACGTTGTCGCCCGCCAGGGTGTTAATGGTCACTACCGGCAGGGAGCTGTCCACCAGCACGTCGTGGCTGGCAGAGGCGGTATTGCCGACGCTGTCCGTGACGCTGGCGGTAACGGTATAGTTCGCTTCGCCCAGCGCGCCCACGGCGGAGGCCGGCACGTTGACGCTCCAGCTGCCGTCCGCCGCCGTCGTGGCGGTGTAGTGGATGCCGTTCAGGGTGAGCGTAATGGTCGTGCCCTGCGGCTGGTTGCTGGTGCCGGAGAGGCGCAGGTCGGCCCCTTTTTCGCTGGCGTTAATCACGTCATCCGCGGCCAGCGTGTCGATAGCAATGACTGGCGTAGAGGTGTTCACCACCACGTCCAGCGAGCCGCTGCCGGTGTTGCCCGATTTATCGGTCACGGTGACGCTGACCGGCCAGGTGCCGTCCGCCAGCCCCTGCACGACGGACGCAGGCAGGCCCAGGCTCCAGCGGCCCGCCGCGTCGACCACCGTGGTGTAGTCCACGTTATTGATGGTAATCGTGACGCGATCGCCCGCGTCCGCGCCGGTGACGGAGCCGCTCAGGATCTGCGCCTGCGAATGGGCGGTGTGGTTGATGGTGTTGGTGCTGGTGACGAAATCATCGATCGTCACCTGCGGCACGGTGGCGTCCACCAGCCCGATGCGGTCGACGCTGCTGCCGTTGCCCGCCACGTCGCTGACGCTGGCGGTCACGGTCACCTTGCCATCGGCCAGCGCGCCCACGTCGGCCGCCGGCACGTCCAGCTGCCAGGTTCCGCCGCTTTGCACCGTCGTCGTGTACTGCTTGCCGTTGAGGGTCACGGTGACGGTCTGGCCCACTTCGGCTGTGGTGGTTCCGCTCACGGTGAGCGATTGCTGCGCTTCGGCGGCGTTAATGATGTTGTCGGACGTCAGGTTGTCGAGGGTAATGGCCGGCGGCTGGGTATCTACCACAACCACGCGCGAGGCGTCGGCGCTGTTGCCGCTGACGTTGGTGACGCTCACGCTAATCTGCGCGCGGCCGTCGCTCAGGCCGTCCATCGCGGTTGCGGGAACGGTCAGGCTCCAGCTTCCGTCCTGCTGGACCTGCGCGGTGAAGGTCTGATCGGCGAATTTCACCACCACGGTCTGGCCCGCTTCCACGCCCTGCGTTTTGCCGGAGAGCGTCAGGTCGGCCCCCTTCTCGGCGGCATTGATCATGTCGTCCGCGCTGACCGTGTCCACGGTCACCGCAACGGCGTTGAGATCCAGCGCGATGTGGTGGTCAGCAGAGGCTTCGTTGCCCCACGTGTCTTTGGCGTAAATTTTTACGTCGATATCGCCCGCCGCCCAGTTCTGCAGATCCGCTGCCGGAACGCCGATCTGCCAGCTGCCGTTGGCCGTAATCACCGCCGGGTAGTCAATGCCGTTGATGGTGACGGTGACCTGCGCGCCTGCGGCCAAATGGCTGCTGGTGCCGGTGACGGTTAAATCCTGCTGCTGTTCGATGGCGTTGATCACGTCATCGCCGGAAATGGTGTTCACCCGCAGGCCCGGCTGGTTGGCGTTGATGTTGATATCGCGCTCGCCGCTGCCGGTGTTGCCGTGGCCGTTGGTGACCGAGGCCGTGAAGGTGAGATCGCCGTCGCCGAACTGGGTCAGATCCGCGGACGGAACGGTGACGCTCCACGTCAGATCGCTGCCGACCTTCGCGGAGTAGGTTTTCCCGCCCGCGCTGATGGTGACGGTATCGCCCGCCGCCGCGCCGGTCACGCGCCCGCTCAGGACCTGGTCGACGTTCACTTCGCTGGTGTTGACCAGGTTATCGCCCGCGAAGGTGTTAATAATCACCTGGGGGAGCGCGGTATCGACCAGCAGGTTCGCCTCAGCGGAGCCGGTATTGCCGACGCTGTCGGTGCCGCTGACGCTCACGGTGTACAGGGTATTCGCCAGGTTCAGCACGTCCGTCACCGGGACCTGCACCGACCAGACGCCGTTAGTCACGCTGGTCTGATAGTCAACGCCGTTAAGCGTTACGGTGATGGCGCTGCCGTTCGGCAGATTGCTGGTGCCACTCAGGCTCAGCGGCTGCATCGCCTCCTGGGCATTCAGCACATTGTCCTGGCTGATGGCATCAAGGGTGAATTCTGGCGGGTTGCCGCTCAGCGTAATGCCGTGCGTCGCGCTGCCGGTATTGCCTGCGGCATCGGTAACGGAAACCGACACGCTGTGTTTCCCTTCACCAAGCGCACCGATAACCGATGCCGGTACGCCCACGCTCCAGCTGCCGTCGGCCTGAACCACGCCGGTAAAGGTCTGGCCGCCTACGGTTACCGTGACGACGTCGCCCGCCGCCGCGCCGTTTGCATGGCCGGAGACGATCTGTGCCTGTGCCTGCTCGCTGGTATTCAGAACGTCGTCGCCCGCCACGGTATTGATTGTCACCACGGGAGCTGCGGTATCCACGCTGAAATCAGCGGTGGTGGAGGTGCCGTTCCCGGCTTTATCGCTGACGTTGACCGTCAGGGTGTGGTCACCATTGCCAAGCGCCTTAACGTCACTGGCAGGCAGGGTAACGGACCATGTGCCGTCGCTTCCTACCGTAGCGGTATGGTTTTTGCCGTTTAGCGTGACCGTCACAATCTGGCCCGCTTCCGCACTGGTTTTTCCGGTCAGCGTCAGCGCCTGATTGTGCTCAGCCGCATTGATGATGTTGTCATGCGCGAGGGTATCGACGGAAAGCGTCGGCGCGGCAGTATCTACGCCAATCGTCTGGCTGCCGGTCACGGTATTCCCCGCCGCGTCTTTGCCGCTGACGCTCACCGTCCAGGTGCCGTCGCCCAGCGCCTTTGCGTCTGCCGCAGGCACTTTTACGCTCCATGCGCCATTGGCTCCAACCTCGGTGGAATAAGTTTTGCCGTTCAGTGTCACCGTCAGGCTGGTGCCCTGCGCCAGATTTTTGCTGGCACCGGACAGGGTAAAGCCCGCCGCCTGTTCACTGGCGTTGATCACGTTATCACCCGCCGTGGTCGCCAGGGTCAGGCTCGCGTCTGCGGTGGAGACGGTCACGGTGATGCTGCCCGCAGAGGTCGTTTTACTGCCATCGATCTGCACGACGGACCAGGTGTGTTCCCCGTCGGTCTGCGCAGGCAGTTTTACCGTCCAGGTACCGTCTTTCGCCACCATCGCGCTGGCAATGGTGCTTCCGCTACTGTCTTTGATCTGAATGGTTGCGCCAGGCTGGCCGGTGCCGCTGAAGGTTGGGGTGTTATCATCCGTGACCTCTTTTGCACTCAGCACACCCTGCTTGTCACCCGCTTTGTCCGTCACCATAAAGGTCGGCGTTGCGCTCTCCACCTCTTTGGTGTTGTCGATGACGCGGGTTTTGGTTTCACCGTCCCCGCCATGCGCCAGCAGGGCACCTAATGCCCCCCCGCCGAGCGCCGCGCCCGCAATCCAGCCCCACGGCGCATCGCCGAGCACGCCGCCCTGCTCCATGAAAGGTTCAATGCTGCTAATCGGTGCCGCCTGCGCGGTCAGCTCGGCTGTCGCGACGCCGGTCACTTCTCCGGTGTCGGCAAAAGAAATATGGGTTAATTCCTGATTATCGTTAAACACCAGTTCAGAATGGTGGTGCGTCTCAGGATCTTCAGCGAAATAGTTATTGCAGCGGATCACGCTGCCATCTTTCATATAAATGAGCAGGTCTTTACCCTGGCGAACATAGCGCGCCACGTCCTGTGCAGAGCCCTGAATTTCAATCACGGCGGGCGATGAGATCGAGACCGACATATTTCCCTCGCCGGTTAATTTCGCCTTCTCCGCCGTTTTACGAATGATGACATCAACAACTTTTACGCTACTCATATTCTTCTCCTTGCAGGTGTACGGTGTCCTGTGAAAATGTCCACCCGATAGCTGTAACTAGCCCTGGGGATTACGCCCCATTCTTTTTTGACTTATTCCACGCTGAAAATCGCGTCTTCCGTTAACTCAAATCCGGTAATTTCGCCGCGGTATTTGTCTCTATTCCGACCAGCGGCATGAGATTATCCACCGCAGAGGCGTAATTAATTGCGGCGCTCCAGCCATCATATTCCGCCATTATTTTCGCGGAAATGGCTTGCCAGACATCCTGTTCTACGCTGAGCAAATCGTTAATGCTGCGCTTGCTCAGGGTGTATTCATTTTTGTAGACATCCCGGGCGCGGAGCGCGCTCTCAAGCTGCCGTTTGCCCGCCTCTCTTCTGCCGAGCGCGCCGGTCCAGTCCGCCTGCGCCACAGAGGCTTTTTGCAGCACGTCAAAACGCGCCTGATCTACCTGCGAAGCGGCCATTGAGCGTGCGCCTTCCGCCTGGCGTACCCGGGCCGATACCGCGCCGCCCTGATAAAGCGGGGCATCAACATTCAGCTGGATCTGATCGTCCCAGTATGAGCGGTTATCTGACTCATAGCGCGTGCGGCCTGCTTTCAGGCTCAGCGTTGGCCAGTGCTGCGACTTTGCGGTTTCGATCCCGTACTGCGCGGCCTTTTCCATGTTCTGCGCGGCCATGACCGCCGGGATCGAGGCGTAATCAATGCGGTTAACGGAATCCTGTTCAATGGCCAGTATGGGGGGAACCGGTGAGTACCGTTCGGCCTGCATCCCCGTCAATACCGCAAGCCTGGCGCGGGCGCTGTTTAACGCAGCGGTGTACTGCTCGACGGTGGCCTGCATCCCGGCAATACGCGTGCGGGTCTGAAGTTCATCCGAGGTCGAACTCACCCCCGCATCCGCACGCAGGGTTGCCAGTTTCTCAACGTTTTTAAGCGCCTGGACGTTTTCTCTGGCGGCCTGCAGGAGGTCGGCATAGCGTTTCACTTCGACATAGCTCAGCGCCGTTTTTTCGGCCACATCAGATAACGTTCTCATCAACTGAAAGCGATAGCTGTCCCGCTGGGATGAGGCCTGGCTGATGCTGTTATTCGTTTTGCCGAAATCGTAGATCAGCTGCGTCAGGCTTAATCCCCAGGCGGCAGAATTGCGCAGCGATCCGCTGGAGTCGGTGGTTTGGCTATGGCCGGTGCTGCCATTCAGGGATATTTGCGGCATCCAGCCGCTACGCGCTTCATCTATTTGCGCCTGACCAATGCCCAGCTGCGCGGCCTGCTGGCTAACGGACGGATCGCGGTCGATAGCAAAAAGGATACTTTCTTTTAAGGTAGTTGCCGCGACGGGAGCAAATGCTGCCTGGCCGTTATTCGCCACTGCCGGATTAATCGCCAGCGAAATTAACGCCAGTCCGGCGGATATTTTAAATAATAAGTTTGTTGGCAATATAGACATGTTATCTCCTGTCGCTGAATGTCGCACAATTAGATACCCAATAAGAGGTAAAAATAATTTGGCGATTATTCATCATCCTCCTCAAGAATTTTCGGCAAAGGAAACCCATACCCATCCACGCTGGAGATAAGGCCTGACCAAGGACTAATTTAAATTAGGAATTTACTTATTTCTTTAACGTGGCGGCAGCATAACAAAATGTCTTATATCCCACTACAGCCACAATGTTAATGTGGTGTTACAAATAAGAAAAATCTTCACGTTTCTGGACAAATCTCATTAAAGGACCTTTCAGATGAAACATATAAACCTGTTGTTTCTTAAGTAAAATTTCCAAACGCGACGCTGTACATTTTTGCGTTTATTTCATATCGGGTCAGACACAAAGATTTTCAAAGAAGTGTCAATTTGAGTAACCTTTCACATCTTAAAATTATCAAACACTCAAACAATTAATTTTTATAGAATATAAAACCAGATCAAAACACAAAAGCAGAGCTTTACGTTGATGATTGCCTATCTATTAGTTCCTTTAACCAATTTAACCGCAAAACATTGTTTTAACACCTATCAAACATTTCTAAAAATGATTAACCACACTTAATCAATGGGTTGTTAATGATTACCTACGTGAACAATTTTTCGCAACACAACCGCCCTGGATGATGCGCCCTGACGGATTACGGCAGCAAGTCGCATTCCTTTTCCGGGAAAATGCTGTAATATGCAATTTATTGCGATATTTTGCAGGATTTGGAAAAACATGCATAAAACGGCCAGACAAAAGTATCTGCTTGATATCCTGAGCGAACAGGGCCAGGCCAGCATCGTCGACCTTGCTGAAAAGCTGCAGGTTTCTGCCGACACGGTTCGCCGCGATCTGACGGACCTCGAAAAACAGGGGCTGGCGCAGAAGAATCACGGCGGTGCTATTGCGCTTAATTTGTCAGCCATGAATCGTCAGGGGCGGAATACCTTGCTGCCGAAGATCAAGCAGCAGTTGGGTAAACGGGTCGCGCAAAGCGTGCCAACGGGGTCGACGCTGTTCCTTGATGCCGGCAGCACGATGCTGGCGGTGGCGAACGTCCTTAAGGGGCCGCTAACGGTTATCACCCCTTCTCTTGATATCGCCCAGTGCTTTAGCGAGCGGGAGGATATCGAGCTTATCCTGCTTGGCGGAAAATGGGATCACCAGCAGCGCCTGTTTGCCGGTAGCGCCACACTCGCTCTGCTGTCGCGCTATCGGGCAGACATTGCCATCCTCGGTGCCTGCGCCATTCATGCGCAGCTTGGCTTAAGCGCCAGCACGGAGGCTGATGCCGAGGTCAAACGCGCCATGCTGGCTGCGAGCCATGAGCACTGGATCGTGGCGGACCATATGAAGCTCAACCGCTGCGAACCCTATCTGGTTTCCGGGCTATCCGGCATTCATCAACTGTTTTTAGATCGTCCCTGGCCCGAGCTTGGGGACGGTGGCGCCATGCAAGTGACCCTTGCAGAGGCACAATAACGTGGAGAACACATGAATAAGGTTAACGGTAAGACAATCAACATTGCGCTGATCGGGTATGGCTTTGTCGGCAAAACCTTCCATGCGCCGCTGATCCAGTCCATCGACGGGCTGAAGCTGGCGGTCGTCTCCTCCCGGGATGCCGAAAAGGTGAAACGCGATATTGCAGACATCATCGTGGTGGCGACGCCTGAAGAGGCCATTCAGCACCCCGATGTCGACCTGGTAGTAATCGCCTCTCCGAATGCGACGCATGCCCCGCTGGCAACGCTGGCCCTGAATGCAGGCAAACATGTTGTGGTCGATAAACCCTTTACCCTCGACATGCAGGAAGCCCGCGATCTGATTGCGCTGGCGGAAGAAAAACAGCGCCTGCTCTCCGTTTTCCACAATCGCCGCTGGGACAGCGACTTCCTCGGCATCAAGCAGGTCATTGAGCAAGGCAGCCTGGGCAACGTGAAGCACTTCGAGTCGCACATCGACCGCTTCCGCCCGGAGGTTCGCGCACGCTGGAGAGAGCAAAATGTCCCCGGCAGCGGGCTGTGGTTCGATCTGGGGCCACATCTGATCGACCAGACGCTGCAGCTTTTCGGCCTTCCGCAGTCCGTGCAGGGCAACATCGCCACGCTGCGTGACGGGGCGGAGATTAACGACTGGGCGCATGTGGTGCTCAACTACCCGTCGCATAAGGTTATTTTGCATTGCAGCATGCTGGTCGCAGGCGGCGCGACGCGCTTTGCCGTTCACGGTGACAAGGCCAGCGTGCTGAAAGCCAGAATCGACCAGCAGGAAGCCCATCTGCTGGCAGGTATTGTGCCGGGCAGCGCGACGTGGGGCGAAGACGATGACGATATGGTGCTGTTCGATGCCAGCGGTGAGCCGCACCCGGTAAAAACCCCGAAAGGCGATCAGCGCCAGTATTACATTAACGTGCGTGATGCGTTGTTCGGCAAAATGGATAATCCGGTGCACCCCGTTGAGGCGCTGGCGGTGATGGCCGTGCTGGAAGCGGCAGTGAAATCGTCTGAGACAGGGTCAACCGAGACGCTGGAGCTGACGGCAGATGAAGTTGCCCGTCTGAACTAAAAAGAAGGGCCTGCATCGCGCAGGCCCTTTTTCGATGTTACTGACGCTTTTTCGGCATCATGCGCAGGAGCGTGTTGTCCTTCCAGTAGTAGTGGTGCAGCAGCGCCGCAAAGGCGTGCAGGCCAATAACGAAATAGCCCAGGTTTGCGAGCGTGACGTGCCACGATTTCAGCATGTCCACGATGTCAAAATTGCCCTCTGCCGCATGCGGCATCACCAGGCCAAATGCAAACCAGTCATTGCCGCGGTTATACATCATGACAATGCCAATCAACGGTAGCGCGATAAACAGCAGATAAATAACCAGGTGCCCAAGATGCGACAGGCCGGTGACCATCGCTTTCGGCTTCGGCTGAATGGGCGGTGCCGGGAATTTGAGGCGGATTAGCAGGCGCGCCACCATCAGCACCAGAATGGAGATGCCACAGGAGACGTGGACCATGTTGATCAGCGGGCGATCGCTGCGCGGGAAATAGCCCCGAAACTCCATGGCGCAATAGGCCACGATAACCAACAAAAACACCAGCCAGTGAATACCTATTTGCAGGCCCGTATATTTAGTGCGCATGTCTTTTCCCGATAAAGAACTGATATTGCGTCAACATAACCAGCTTTCCTTAAAAATTCATTAACTTTTCTGTATGGTTTTTCAATTACTTCGCAGGCAATGAAACATCTTCAATTGCCGCCCTGCCCGTCATGGTCTAAGCCTGGATAAGTTCAAACTGTCGTACCGACACGTTTTCCAGGAGATAACCATGAGTAAAATTGGCATTAATGGATTTGGACGCATTGGACGCCTTGTACTTCGTCGCCTTCTTGAAACCCAGGACAGCAACACCGTGGTCGCCATTAACGACCTGACCTCACCGAAAGTGCTGGCCTACCTGCTCAAGCACGACTCCAACTACGGCGGCTTCCCGTGGAGCGTCGATTTCACCGAAGATTCGCTGATCGTCGATGGCAAAACCATTTCGGTTTACGCCGAAAAAGAGGCGAAGCATATTCCGTGGAAAGCCGCAGGCGTTGATATCGTGGTCGAATGCACCGGTTTTTACACCTCGGAAGAGAAATCCCGCGCGCACCTGGATGCAGGGGCTAAAAAAGTGCTGATCTCCGCCCCGGCGGGCGAGATGAAAACCATCGTGTTTAACGTTAACGACGATACCCTCGACGCGAACGACACGATTGTTTCCGTGGCCTCGTGCACCACCAACTGTCTGGCCCCGCTGGCGAAAGCGCTTCACGATGCCTTTGGTATTAAGGTGGGCACCATGACCACCATTCACGCCTATACCGGGACGCAGGCGCTGGTGGATGGCCCACGCGGGAAAGATCTGCGGGCCTCCCGCGCGGCGGCGGAGAATATCATTCCGCACACCACCGGTGCGGCGAAAGCCATCGGGCTGGTGATCCCGGCGCTGAGCGGAAAACTGAAAGGTCACGCGCAGCGTGTCCCGGTTAAAACCGGTTCCGTGACCGAACTGGTGGCGATCCTCGAGAAAAAGGTGACGGTGGAGGATATTCATGCCGCGCTGAAAAAAGCGACGCAGGGCAACAAATCATTCGGTTATACCGATGAAGAGATTGTCTCCTCGGATGTGATTGGCTCGCACTTTGGCTCGGTGTTTGACGCCACCCAGACGGAAGTCAGCGAGGCGGGCGACGTTCAGCTGGTGAAAGCCGTCGCCTGGTATGACAACGAATACGGGTTTGTTACGCAGCTGGTGCGTACCCTGGACAAATTCGCTTCACTGTAAAACTCTGCCCCCTCCGCAACCGGAGGGGGAATCACGGTTACGACTGCAAATAGACCACCTGGGTCTGGAGGTATTCGTTCAGGCCGTGTTTTCCATCCGCCCCGCCAATACCGGACTTACGCCACCCCGCATGGAACCCCTGCATCGCTTCAAAGTTTTCGCGGTTAATATAGGTCTCGCCAAACTTCAGCCCCTTGATGGCTTTCATCGCGACGTTCAAATCACGGGTATAGATCGACGAGGTTAATCCGTAGTCGCTGTCGTTCGCCATGGCCAGCGCCTCCTCCAGCGTGTCGAAAGCCACTACGGGGAGCACCGGGCCAAAGGTCTCTTCATGCATAATCGCCATGTCCTGACGCACGTCCAACAGCAGGGTTGGCGGATAAAAGTACCCTTTGCCCTCGACGGTTTTACCGCCAAGCACCACCTTCGCCCCCTCCTGCACCGCGCGCGCCACCTTCTGCTCGACACGCTCACGCGCGGCCGCGTTGATCAGCGGCCCCATCGCAATGTCCGTGCGCTCTGCCGGATTGCCAAACTGGACTGCCTTCATCGCTTCACCCAGACGGTTCACAAAGCGGTCGTAAATGCCTTTTTGCACGTACACGCGCTCAGCGCAGTTGCACACCTGCCCGGTGTTGATGACGCGGGAGTCAACGATGGCTTTCACCGCCAGCTCCAGATCCGCATCGTCCATCACGATGGCCGGCGCTTTGCCGCCGAGTTCCAGTCCGACTTTGGTAATGTTTTTTGCCGCCGCGGCCATGATTTTCTCGCCCGCGCCGACGCTTCCGGTCATGCTGACCATCGCCACTTTCGGATTGCCTGCCAGCTCCTGACCGACGGTTTCGCCACGGCCCAGCACCAGGTTAAAGACCCCTTTTGGCAGGCCGATATCATCGACAATTTTGGCAAAGGCAATGGCGTTGTTGGGGGTAAACTCGCTCGGTTTAATGACGATGGTGTTGCCGGTCAACAGCGCGGGCGCGAGCTTGCGTGCAATCAGGAAGAACGGGAAGTTCCACGGCAAGATCCCGGTGGTCACCCCCAGGGCGCGTTTGAAGACGAGGATGTTCTCGCCCGGACGATCGCTCTGAATGATTTCTCCTTCGTAGCGGCGCGCCCATTCGGCCATATAGTCGATGTAGTCCGCCGTGAAGTTGACTTCCACTTCCGCCAGCTGCTGGATCTTTCCCCCTTCGGCGACAATCAGGGCGCTGATTTCGCTGACGCGCTCGCGGATCCCGGCGGAAATTTTGCGTAGCCAGTTTGCACGCTCAATCGCAGGCAGCGCCTCCCAGCCCGCCTGCGCGCGTTCGGCGGCGTCAATGGCTTTTCGGGCATCGTCGGCGCTGCCATCGGGAATACGGGAAATGACTTCTTCGGTTGCCGGGTTGATGACGTCAATCCAGGCGTCACCCTGCCAGGCCACAAACTGTCCATCGATATACATAGGATGTTGCACGGGTACTGTCATAACCTGCTCCTGTAATTACACTGTTTTTAACAAGTAAATTTATTGTTAAAAATTACAATCACCGGGGCGCTTGCCTACTCTATCAGGCTGTTTTTGTGAGGTATCTCATAGAAGAATCGGGTCAGCAGAACATTCGAGTTACAAAGTCGCAAAACAAAATGCCCGTTTGCGAAAAAGACGCCGCAAACGGGCAGAAGGTTAGATAAGGGAACGGCTTTTAAGCGCCTCGGTAAGGATCGCATCCTCACGCAGGATGCGCCATGCGGCTTGAACCTCGGCAGGAAAATCCACGTGGGCGATAAAGCCACGCCCCGCCGGCCCATAGCCGTTGATGTCGTCCCACAAGCGCGGAAGCTCGCCCAGCAGCAGCGAAACATAGCGTTCGACCGGCCAAAGCCCCTCGTGTCCGCCGCTGAACGTCAGGCCGTTATCACTGTTCTGCAGAACGGGCGTCAGGCCGGGGTGGCTGATGAATAGCGGGGCCGCCGGTTCGTCCCGACATACATGGGCAAAGGTCGCCATGGTGCGGCGCTGCATGGTGGGGTCCTGTACCACCAGCACACGTTCAGGCGTCAGTCCCGTCTGTTTGATCCGCTCCCAGCTGAAGCGGGCATTCTCTCCGCAATTGGTAGACTGGTCTTCCACCAGGATGCGCTCGGACGGTATGGACCAGACCTCCCGGGCGATGTCAGCCAGGATTGCCGCCTCCGCGCGCCCGGTGGTGGGGATGCGGTTATAGCGCGGGTGGCGCGCAATGGCAGCATATAAAAAGGTGGTGGAGTGCCCGATACCACCGCTTATCAGCAGCGGGACACCCTGCTCCGACGCCACCCTGCACGCCGCATCGATAGTCGGGATCACCGCGTTGCCCGCGAGAATAACCAAATCGACGGGCGCATTGGGTTGCAGGTCATCCTGCGCCAGCCAGCGTCCTGCGACGTTAGCGGCATTCAGGGTTGCCTCGGGTAAACAAGGAAAAAGTGCCAGTGTCATCGTTACCTCCTCACAGCAGTTAGGTTCAGCGTACCGTACTCGTCAGTCCTGAAAAGGAGATCACTCCGAATCCCGGCGTGTCCGTACCCTTTCATTTTGTCACCTTTCAACCCAACCTAAAATGTCTGATAATCATATTCACTTGAATTATGATTTACGGCAGACGTAGAATCATTAGCCCACTAACTATTCAACAATTTCAAAGGTAAACGACGCTATGCGCCTGCCCCAGCGCGACCCTTATGCTCCTCGCGAGTGGCAGCCACACGAAAAACCCGCCCTGCTGGGTTCCCCTTCAACGCCGGAACACAGCACACCGAAACGGATCGCCTATGGCGTGGTGGGGTTGCTGGTCTGCCTGACGGGCGCACTCGGCAACGCGGTCGTTACCGCCAACCTGCAAAATTTACAGGGCACGTTTGGCGCCTGGTCAACCGAAATTGCCTGGCTGCCTGCCGTGTACGTCATGACCAACGTCTCCATTAACCTGCTGCTGGTGAAATTCCGCCAGCAGTACGGTTTGCGGGCCTTCACCGAAGGGTTTCTGGTGCTGTATGTGCTGGTGACCTTTTTCCACCTCTTCGTTAACGATCTTAGCTCCGCACTGATGGTCCGTGCCGCGCACGGGATGGTGGCAGCGGCGCTGAGTTCGCTCGGCATCTATTACCAGATCCAGGCCTGGCCCGCGAAACATCGCCTGAAAGCACTCACCATCGGCATCACCGGATCGTCACTGGCCATTCCCCTAGCGCGGTTGTTTTCCACCGAACTGTTGCAGCTTGATGAGTGGCGCGGGCTGTACTTTTTCGAGCTTGGCCTGGCGCTGATCTCGCTGGCCTGCGTGATGGCGCTGAAACTCCCGCCGGGAGATCGGCGCAAGGTGTTTGAAAAGAAAGATTTCCTCACCTTCTTTCTGCTGGCGCCGGGCATGGCGTTGCTGTGCGCGGTACTCTCGCTGGGCCGCCTGTACTGGTGGTTTGAAGCGCCGTGGATCGGCTGGTCACTGGCGTTGTCGCTGGTGCTGGTGGTCTCGGCAATCGTGTTTGAGCATAACCGCAGCAACCCTCTGCTTAACACCCGCTGGCTTTCGAGCGGCAGTATTTTACGCCTCGGGCTGATCATGCTGCTGATCCGCATCGTGCTGGCGGAGCAGAACACCGGCGTCATCGGCTGGCTGCAGTACGTCGGGTTACAGAACGAACAGATGACTCACCTGGCGTGGGCCATTTTTGCCGGTATCGTCTGCGGCATCGTCACCAGTTGCCTGACGATTAAACCCACGAAGCTGGCCTGGCCGATCGTCACGTCGCTGGTGTTAATGATTATCGCCTCGCTGCTGGACAGCCAGTCGAACAACCTGACCCGACCGGATCAACTCATGTTCAGCCAGTTCCTGCTGGGTTTTGGCAGCGCCTTCTTCCTTGCCCCGGCCATGCTGGCGGGCATCGGCGGGGTTATCGCCGACCCGCGCAACCTTGTGAGCTTCTCGGTGCTGTTTGGTATGAGCCAGAACGTCGGCGGCCTGCTGGGTTCAGCCATACTCGGCACCTTCCAGACCTGGCGCGAAAAGTATCACTCCAGCCTGCTGGCCGATCAGCTCACCACCCTCAATCCGCTGGTCAACGAGCGCATTCAGGCCTATACCCAACTGTATAAAAGCCTGATCGGTGACAGCGCGCTGCTGAGCACGCAGGCCATTACCCAGCTCCAGACGGTGACCGCGCTTGAGGCGAATATTCTGGCTTACAATGATACCTACCTGCTGACGGCAAGCATCGCGGCCGCCACGCTGGTGTGGATTTTATGGCGCTTGCTGCGTCTGCGCATCACTGCCCAAATGGCGTTAAAAAATGCCACCGGCAACAAATAATGGATACGAGTCAATGACGTTTTGGGAGTTGTTATGAGTCAGCAGGATGCCGCTAAAGAGCAGGCCAATACCCGCAAAAATGTGCGCATAGTGTCTGTTTTCACCGCTGCGGCAATCGGTATTGTCGGGGTGCTGGTGATCCTTTATGCGTGGCAGCTTCCGCCGTTTACGCGCCATGCCCAGTTTACCGACAACGCTTACGTCCGGGGGCAGACCACCTTTATCAGCCCGCAGGTCAATGGCTATATCACGGACGTGAGAGTTAAGGATTTCGATAAGGTCAAAAAGGGTGACCTGCTGCTGCAAATCGATGACCGTATCTATCGCCAGCGCGTCCATCAGGCCGAAGCGCAGCTGGCAATGAAGATAGCCGCGCTGAACAACAACCTGCAACAGCGCAAAAGCGCGGAAGCGGTGATCGCCAAAAACGATGCGGCCCTGAAAAATGCCCGCGCGCAAAACCTGAAAAATCAGGCGGATTTAAAACGCGTAAAAGATCTGACGGCAGACGGGTCGCTCTCTGTTCGCGAGCGCGACGCGGCGCTGGCGAGTGCTGCTCAGGGCAGCGCTGACATCGAACAGGCGAAAGCCACGCTTGAGATGTCGCGTCAGGATCTGCAGACGGTCATCGTGAATCGCGGCTCGCTGGAAGCCGATGTCGATAACGCTAAAGCCGCGCTGGAGCTGGCGCAGATTGACCTGCAAAACACCCGTATCGTGGCCCCGCGCGACGGCCAGCTCGGCCAGATCGCCGTCCGTCTGGGGGCATATGTCACCGCAGGCACCCACCTCACCACGCTGGTCCCGCCGCAGCACTGGGTGATCGCGAATATAAAAGAGACGCAGTTGGCCAATCTGCGCGTCGGACAGCCGGTCACGTTCACCGTGGATGCGCTGAACGATAAGGCCTATCAGGGCCGCGTTGAGAATATCTCTCCGGCGACGGGGGTGGAGTTCAGCGCCATCACGCCGGACAACGCCACGGGTAACTTCGTCAAAATCGCCCAGCGTATTCCGGTGCGCATTGAGGTGCTGGGTGACCCGGAAGCGTCTGCGCTGCTGCGCCCCGGCATGTCGGTGCAGGTCACGATTGATACCCGGGAGGCGAAGCCATGATCCTTCGCCCGCTGGTCGGTTTACTCATAGCCGCCCTGCTTGGCGGCTGCCAGTCCGTCGACGTTAAGCCCGCGCAATCGACCCTGCACATTCCCGCGCAATGGCGCGCGGCGACCGGCCCGGGCAGTGCGACAGAACAGCTGTGGTGGCGAAATTTTCACGACAGCTACCTGAACCGCTACGTCGATCTGGCGCTGGAAAACAACAGCGACGTGCTGATTGCCCGCGAGCGGATTAACGAATATCAGGCGCGGGTGTATGCCGCCGACGGTAGCCTGTTTCCCTCCCTGGATGCGGGCGTGACGGGCACCCGCGCCCGCTCCCAGTCTGCTGCTACCGGGCTTCCGGTATACGGCTCCCTGTATAAAGGCAGCCTGACCGCCAGCTACGATGTGGATATCTGGGGGGTGAACCGCAGCACCGCCAACGCCGCAGAGGCATCGCTGGAGGCGCAAAAAGCCGCCGCCGCCGCCGCAGACCTGACCGTCGCCTCATCGGTGGCCTCCGGCTATGTCACCCTGCTCTCTCTGGATGCACAGCTTCAGGTGACGCAGTCGACGCTTAAATCCCGCGAAGAGGCGTTCAACCTCGCACGACGTCAATTTGAAACCGGCTACAGTTCCCGGCTGGAGCTGATGCAATCCGATTCCGAACTGCGCGCCACGCGCGCGCAGGTGCCGTTGATTAAGCACCAGATTGCACAGCAGGAGAACGCGTTGAGCGTGCTGCTCGGCACGCAGCCCGGCGAGGTGGCGCGCAGCGAGAGTTTCGATGTCCTTACGCCACTGAAGTTGCCATCACAGCTCCCTTCCACGCTCCTCAACCGTCGCCCGGATATCGTCCAGGCAGAGCGGGCGCTGGTTGCTTCAGATGCCACGCTCGCGGCCTCCCGCGCCAGCCTGCTGCCGTCGATCAACCTGACGGCAACCGGATCGGTACAGGATCGCACGCTGTCGGGGCTGCTGGACAATCCGCTCCAGCTCTGGAGCGCTGGCGGGAGCATTCTTGCGCCGCTGCTGAACCGCCAGGCGCTGAATGCGCAGGTGGACATTTCACAATCCCAGCGCAATCAGGCGCTGTACACCTATGAAAAGACCGTACGTAACGCGTTCGTGGAGGTTAACGATAGCCTCGACGCCATTACGCGCTATCAGGAACAACTGACGGAACTGCTGGCCCAGAAGGGGGTTTCCCAGGAGACGCTGCGCATCGCGCAAAATCGCTATCGCAACGGCTACTCCTCTTATTTGGACGTCCTCGACGCACAGCGCACGCTCTATTCGGTGCAAACTAACGTGGTGCAGGTGAAAAATAACCTGCTGCTGGCGCAGATTGATCTGTATAAGGCGCTCGGCGGAGGATGGCGCAGTCAGTGACGACGTGCCGGGTGGCGGCTGCGCCTTACCCGGCCTACGGGCTTTATTAACCTGAGGTGTCATTATGCAAAAACAGTGGTCTGCGGTTGATCGTTACATGATTTCTTCGCTTATTCCCCAGGATGACGTGCTCCGGCAGGTGCTGGATAACAACATTCGCGCCGGTTTACCCGAACACGACGTAGCGGCCAATCAGGGGCAGTTGCTGGCGCTGTTTGTCCGCATGACGCAGGCGCAGCGCATCCTTGAAATCGGCACGCTCGGTGCATACAGCGCCATCTGGATGGCACGCGCCCTGCCGCCGGATGGAAAGTTGATTACGCTTGAGGCCGATCCCACACACGCCCGCGTGGCACGCCAGAATATTCAGCTTGCAGGGCTTGAGGATCGCATAGAGCTGATTGAAGGCCCGGCGCTCCGTTCCCTGGAAAACCTGGGCGATATTCCCCCTTTCGATCTGATCTTTATCGACGCCGATAAACCCAATAACCCTGGCTATCTTGAGTGGGCGCTGCACTATGCCCGTCCGGGGACGCTGATTGTGGGTGATAACGTGGTGCGCGACGGCGAGGTCATCAATGGGCAGAGCGATGACGCCCGCGTGCAAGGGGTACGGCGGTTTATTGAGATGATTGGCGACAACCCACGCCTTACCGCTACTGCGTTGCAAACCGTCGGGGTGAAAGGCTGGGATGGGTTTACGCTGGCTATGGTGAATGGGTGAGCGTTATGCGGGATGATGCCCTCACCCTGGAGGAAGAGGCTCAAAAGCGGAAATCCGCGCGATTGGCTCCCTCTCCCTATGGGAGAGGGTTGGGGTGAGGGGAAACATACGGCTCCGGAGCCCGACGCCCCCAAACCGCTAATGTTTACGCCGAAATCTGCTCCATGGCCTGCAAAATACGCTTGTCCGAGATCGGATACGGTGTCCCCAGCTGTTGCGCGAAGAAGCTGACGCGCAGCTCCTCGATCATCCAGCGGATCTCCTGCACGTCCTCATCATTCCGGCGTGCCGGGGGCAGTTTATTCAGCCACTGCTGCCACGCCTGCTGGACGCTTTCCACTTTCAGCATCTGGGCACGATCGCGGTGCGGGTCGACGGCCATTTTCTCCAGGCGCTTTTCAATCGCATTGAGGTAACGCAGCGTGTCCCCGAGGCGCCTGAAGCCGTTGCCGGTCACAAAACCACGGTACACCAGCCCCGCCATCTGTGCCTTCACGTCCGACAGCCCCAGCGCCATGGTCATGTCCACCCGCCCCTTCAGACGCTTGTTGATGTTAAACACCGCCGTCAGGATCTGTTCGACCTGTTTAGCAATCTCTACCACGGTATCGTTCAGCTCGGCGCGCACTTTTTCGTACAGTCGGGCAAACGCCTCTTCCGTCCAGACCGGGCCGCCCGCCTCGTTGATCAGCTTGTCCACACCACAGGAGATGCAGTCGTCAATCAAATCCAGCACCTTGCCGTACGGGTTAAAGTACAGCCCCAGCTTGGCCTTGTTCGGCAACTTCTCGTGCAGGTACTTGACAGGCGACGGGATGTTCAGCAGCAGCAGGCGGCGCAGACCGCGCCACATCATCTGCTGCTGTTCCTGCGGATTATCAAACAGCTTGATGGCAACGCTGTCACGTTCATCCACCAGCGCCGGCCAGGCCTTCACCTTGTAGTTACCACGCTTCTGCTCGTAGCTTTCCGGAAGCTGACCAAAGCTCCAGATATGCAGCCCGCTCTGCTCGATACCGTCGTCGGCAACCGCCGAGAGCGTCTCCTGAACTTTGCCTTTTAGCGCCTCTTTCAGCGCCGTCAGAGAGCGACCTTCCTGCAGTTTTCGGTTTTTCTCATCCACGACACGGAAGCTGACTTTCAGGTGATCGGGCACCTGATCCCAGTTCCAGTCTTCCCGGTCGATGGTGGTGCCGGTCATGCGCCGGAATTCGCGCTCCAGGGAATCCAGCAGCGGCAGTTCCAGCGGCGTGACGCGGCCTAAAAACGCCTCGGCGTAGTTTGGCGCAGGCACAAAATTGCGTCGCACCGGTTTCGGCAGTGATTTGATCAGCGCAATCACCAGCTCGCGGCGCAGCCCGGGGATTTGCCACTCAAAACCGCTCTCTTCTACCTGGTTTAGCAGCGGCAGCGGGATGTGAACGGTGACGCCATCCGCATCCGTGCCCGGCTCAAACTGGTAGGTTAAGCGCAGCTTCAGGTTACCCTGATGCCAGAAGTTCGGGTAATCGAGCTTGCTGACCGATTCCGCCCCCTCTTTGATGAGCATGCTCTTTTCAAAGTTGAGCAGGTCCGGCGTCTCTTTACTCGCCTTTTTCCACCAGCTGTCGAAGTGGCGGGCAGAAATCACGTCGTGGCTGATACGCTGATCGTAAAACTCAAACAGCGCCTCGTCGTCCACCAGAATGTCGCGGCGACGCGATTTATGCTCCAGTTCTTCCACTTCGGCGCGCAGTTTCAGGTTTTCGCGGAAGAACGCATGGCGCGTCTGCCAGTCGCCTTCCACCAGCGCATGACGGATAAACAGCTCACGGCTCAGGACCGGGTCGATTTGGCTGTAGTTCACCTTACGCGCCGCCACAATCGGCAGCCCGTAAACCGTCACTTTTTCCGTCGCCATCACCGCGCCCTGCGCCCGCTCCCAGTGGGGTTCACTGTATGAGCGTTTCAGCAGATGCTGAGCCAGGGGTTCAACCCATTCCGGATCGATGCGCGCGGCAATACGTCCCCACAGACGGCTGGTTTCAACCAGTTCCGCCACCATGGTCCATTTCGGCGGTTTCTTGAATAAACCGGAACCCGGGAAGATGGAGAAGCGCGCATTGCGTGCGCCGGTAAATTCCTGTTTATCCGCATCCTTCATCCCGATGTGGGACAACAGGCCGGTCAGCAGCGCGATATGAATTTCGCGGTACTCCGCCGGTTCACTGTTAACCGGGATGCCTAACTCTTTCACCACCTGACGCAGTTGGGTGTAGATATCCTGCCACTCGCGTACCCGCAGATAGTTCAGGAAATCCACGCGGCACTGGCGGCGAAACTGGTTCGATGAGAGCGCTTTTTGCTGCTCACCCAGGTAGTTCCACAGGTTCACGAAGGCGAGGAAATCGGACTCTTTATCGTGGAAGCGGCGATGTTTCTCGTCGGACGCCTGCTGTTTGTCCATCGGACGCTCGCGCGGATCCTGAATAGAGAGCGCCGACGTAATGATCATCGCCTCGCGCACGCAGCCGTGCTTCTGCGCCTCCAGCACCATACGCGCCAGACGCGGGTCGACCGGCAGCTGGCTCAGCTGACGCCCCAGCGGGGTCAGTTTGTATGCGGTGGCCTGTTCATCGGTGGTGATCGCCCCTAGCTCTTCAAGCAGGCGCACGCCGTCCTGAATGTTGCGTTTATCCGGCGCCTCAACAAACGGAAACGCAGCGATATCGCCCAGCCCCAGTGCCGTCATCTGGAGGATAACGGAGGCCAGGTTGGTACGCAGAATTTCCGGATCGGTAAATTCCGGACGCGACAGGAAATCGTCTTCGGAGTAGAGACGAATACAGATCCCCTCGGAGACGCGGCCGCAGCGCCCTTTACGCTGGTTGGCGGAGGCCTGTGAAATTGGCTCAATCGGCAGACGCTGGACCTTGGTGCGATAGCTGTAGCGGCTGATACGCGCCGTGCCCGGATCGATAACGTACTTGATGCCCGGTACGGTGAGCGAGGTTTCCGCCACGTTGGTTGCCAGCACAATGCGACGCCCGCTATGCGCCTGGAACACACGGTTTTGCTCGCTGTTCGACAGACGGGCATACAGCGGCAGGATCTCGGTATGGCGCAGATCGCGCTTGCTCAGCGCATCGGCGGTATCGCGGATTTCGCGCTCGCCGCTCATAAAGATCAGGATATCGCCCGCGCTTTCATTACCCAGCTCGTCAACGGCGTCGAAAATCGCCTGCAGCTGGTCGCGTTCGGTATCGTCTGCCTCTTCTACAATCGGGCGATAACGCACTTCAACCGGGTACGTCCGACCCGACACTTCAATAATTGGCGCATTGCTGAAGTGCTTCGAGAAGCGCTCCGGATCGATGGTCGCGGAGGTGATGATAATTTTCAGGTCCGGGCGACGCGGCAGCAGCTCTTTCAGGTAGCCGAGCAGGAAGTCGATGTTAAGACTGCGCTCGTGCGCTTCGTCAATGATGATAGTGTCATACTGCATCAGCAGCCGGTCCTGCTGGATCTCGGCCAGCAGGATACCGTCGGTCATCAGCTTCACCATGGTGTTGTCGCTGACGTGATCGCTGAATCGCACCTTGTAGCCGATGCAGCCACCCGGCTCGGTCTGTAACTCCTCGGCAATACGGTTCGCTACGGTCCGTGCCGCCAGACGGCGCGGCTGGGTGTGGCCGATCAGCCCTTTAACCCCGCGACCCAGCTCCATACAAATTTTCGGCAACTGGGTGGTTTTACCGGAGCCGGTTTCGCCCGCCACAATCACCACCTGGTGATCGCGCACGGCCTCAAGGATGTCCTGTTTTTTCTGGCTGACGGGCAGGTTTTCCGGGTAGGTGATTGCCGGGCGTGCGGCTTTGCGCAGCACAACTTTCCCTGCCGCCTGGTCAATCTCTTTAGCCATCTCCTGGTAAATGGCCTGTTGTGCATCAGGATTTTTAACCTTCTTGACCCCGTGCAGACGGCGGGCAAAACGCTGCTTATCGCGCAGCATGAGTGAATCAAGCTGTTGCAGGAGCATCGGGAAGGTTAATTTTTGTTGTTCTGTCATAGCGTTAACGGGCAGTGCACTGCCGGATAAAATCTCTTTTTAATGATTGATATAGAGTACCACATCAGCGCTTTTCGCGCCTTATTCAAAAATTTCGAACATAGACTTCGATATATTGCGCTATCCATGTGGCAGGATTGTGAATAAAGTGTCAACAAGCAACGGGGCAACCCCCTTCAATCAAATACAAAACAGGAATCACCCATGAGCAAAGTATTAGTGTTGAAATCCAGTATTCTGGCAGGGTACTCACAGTCTGGTCAGCTTTCCGACTACTTCGTTGAACAATGGCGTGAGCAGCACTCCGCCGACGAAATCACCGTTCGCGACCTGGCCGCTAACCCTGTTCCTGTCCTCGACGGTGAGCTGGTTGGCGCACTGCGCCCAAGCGATGCCCCGCTGACGCCACGTCAGCAGGAAGCCCTGGCGCTGTCCGATGAACTGATTGCTGAACTGCAGGCGCACGACGTTATCGTCATCAACGCCCCAATGTACAACTTCAACATTCCAACCCAGCTGAAGAACTACTTCGACCTGGTGGCGCGTGCGGGCGTAACCTTCCGTTACACCGAAAATGGTCCAGAAGGCCTGGTGAAAGGCAAGCGTGCCATCGTGCTCTCCAGCCGTGGCGGCATCCACAAAGATACCCCAACTGACCTGGTTGCACCGTATCTGACCCTGTTCCTCGGCTTCATCGGCATCACCGACGTGAACTTCGTGTTCGCTGAAGGTATCGCGTACGGTCCGGAAGTGGCGACCAAAGCGCAGTCGGATGCGAAAGCCGCTATCGACAGCCTGGTAACAGCCTAAGTATTCCCCCTCTCACCGCCCGGTGGGAGGGTTTTTCTTTTTCCCCGCATTTCGTTATCATCCGCTCCCACTCTTAAGCCGGGCAGCCTGATGTCTGTAATTATCGATACCTTTATTGCCCCACCGTGTACGCAAGACATTGAGATCCTCTGGCAGGACGACGATCTTATTGTGATCAACAAGCCCAGCGGGCTGCTGAGCCTGTCGGGGAAGAACCCGCAGAATCTCGACTCGGTGCATTACCGTCTGGTCCAGACGTTCCCCGGCTGCACGCTGGTGCATCGCCTGGATTTCGGCACATCCGGCATTATGGTGATTGCGCGAAACAAAGCGATCAACGCGGCGCTGTGCCATCAGTTCAGCCAGCGCGCCGTAAGCAAAGCGTACACCGCCCTGCTCTGCGGACACGTTAAGGACGACGAAGGGATAATCGATGCCCCAATTGCCAAAGACCCGGCCCTGTTCCCGTTAATGTCTATTTGCGCCATCAGCGGCAAACCGGCCCGCTCACGCTTTCGGATAGTGGAGCGTATTGATAAGGGTAAGGAACTGCCGTTAACGCGCGTCGAACTGATTCCGGAAACCGGGCGAACCCACCAGCTACGCATTCACTGCCAGCAGCTGGGGCACCCTATTCTGGGCTGCGATTTATACGGTGGGCTTGAAATGCCGGGGGCTGAAGGGACGCCGCGTTTGATGTTGCACGCCAGCGGGCTGGATTTCGTGCATCCGGTGAGCGGAGAGGCGATCAACGCCCGTCACGCTGCACCGTTTTGACAGGTATTTACCACATCAAATCATCAGGAATTTTAAAGTCAGCATACGGATCGTTTTCATCCTGCTCTTCCTGACTCAGCGCGCTGTTTAACACAATGCTCTCGGCATCGCGCTGGGCGATTTTGTCCGCCACCACCGCCGGGATAATTGCATATTCGCAGTCACCGTTGGCATTGATGACCAGACGCGCAATCGCCAGTCGACCGTTAATAAGCTGGGCCTGGGTTTGCTTATCCACCTCAATCTTTTTAATCAGATTGCCGTCGGTGAAGTTGAAGGTGATGTTGCCCTTTGACACGGTGATGCGGTTCATCTCGATCAGCTGCTTCACCTGCGCCTTAAACTCTTTTGCCAGCACAGCCTGTTTCTGCTGTTCGCTAAGCTGCTTGTCACGCTCAAGCTGCGCCTTTTTGTTCTCTTCCACTGCTTCTCTGGCCTCACGAGCCTGTACGCGTGACTTCTTCGCCGTACGCTGAACCTTAGCCATCTTCTTGCTTGATACCAGACCCGCTTTCAGCATCTGCTCTTGTAGGGTGAGTTTTGTCATTTTCGTTTCTAAACCGGTTGTAAATTTTGGTGATTATATCTGGAATCCGCCGGGCTGTGCCAGCGACACGGTTTGGCGTGAATGAAGAACCCTCATGTTGCAGTGAAATTAAGTCACTTCCCCTCGTCCCGTCGCTCAGGCATAAATTATGCATTGTTAACGAATCAGCAACATGAACACTCAGGATACGAACCACGATGAGCCAGGCTTTTACCTTTACGCTTAAGCGCAGTTGCTTTGATGAAAATTATAACCCTTCAGAAAACACGCGCACGACGACCAACTTTGCCAATCTGGCACGCGGGGAGAAACGTCAGGAAAATTTGCGTAATACTCTCGTGATGATTAACAACCGTTTCAACGCCTTAGCCCACTGGGATAACCCCAACGCGGATCGCTACGCCGTGGAACTTGAGATCATTTCAGCCGACCTGAACATCGCTGCTGAAGGTAGCCACGCCACCTTCCCGGCCATTGAAATCCTGAAAACCTATATCGTTGATAAAAAAACCAACGAACGCCTCGACGGAATCGCCGGAAACAACTTCTCTTCCTACGTGCGGGACTATGATTTCAGCGTCGTGCTGCCCGAGCACAATGCAAACCGGGCGGCGTTCAGCCTTCCCGAGAACTTTGGCGTGCTGCACGGGAATCTGTTTAAAAGCTTCGTCAATTCAAGCGTCTATAAACAGAATTTCAAAAAAGCGCCGGTGATTTGCTTAAGTGTTTCCAGCAAAGACACCTATCAACGTACCGGAAATCAGCATCCGGTACTGGGGATAGAGTATCGCCCGAACGGCACCTCGCTGACCGAGCAATACTTCGGGAAAATGGGGTTACAGGTGCGTTATTTCATGCCTGAAAACAGCGTCGCGCCGTTTGCCTTCTATTTCTCCGGCGATTTGCTCCGTGATTACACCGACCTGGAACTGATCGGCACCATCAGCACGATGGAAACCTTCCAGAAAATTTATCGCCCGGAGATATACAACGCCAACTCGGCGGCGGGGCAATGCTATCAGCCCGATCTGAACCAGCAGGATCACTCCTTGACCAAAATTGTTTACGACCGGGAAGAACGCAGTCATTTAGCGGTTGAACAGGGTAAGTTCACGCAAGAGCACTTTATTAAGCCTTACAAACACATACTCGAGCAGTGGTCTGATTGCTACGCGCTTTAATACATCGTCACCAAAGGTCTTTTATTATGAAAACATTGCTCCCGACGTCCACGGCAGGCAGCTTACCTAAACCGTCATGGCTTGCCCAACCCGAGACGCTGTGGTCCCCCTGGAAATTGCAGGATGAAGAATTAATTGCCGGTAAACGCGATGCGCTGCGTTTATCCCTCGACGATCAGATCCGCGCGGGCATTGATATTGTCAGCGACGGCGAACAGACCCGTCAGCACTTTGTCACCACGTTTATTGAGCATCTCAGCGGCGTTGATTTTGAAAACCGTCAGACGGTACGCATTCGTAACCGTTACGATGCCAGCGTACCCACCGTGGTTGATGCCGTCGCGCGTCAGAAACCGGTGTTCGTAGACGACGCGAAGTACCTGCGCCAGCTGACGGACAAACCGATTAAATGGGCGCTGCCTGGCCCGATGACGATGATCGACACGCTCTATGACGCACATTACAAAAGCCGTGAAAAGCTGGCGTGGGAATTCGCCAAAATCCTCAATCAGGAAGCGAGGGAGCTGGAGGCCGCGGGCGTCGATATCATCCAGTTTGACGAGCCAGCCTTTAACGTCTTCTTTGATGAGGTCAACGACTGGGGTATCGCCGCGCTGGAACGCGCCATTGAAGGGCTTAAGTGCGAAACCGCGGTACACATTTGCTACGGTTATGGCATCAAGGCCAACACCGACTGGAAGAAAACGCTGGGTTCAGAGTGGCGGCAATATGAAGAAGCCTTCCCGAAGCTGCAAACGTCTAACATCGACATCATCTCCCTCGAGTGCCATAACTCGCGCGTGCCGATGGATCTGCTGGAGCTCATCCGCGGTAAAAAGGTGATGGTCGGGGCAATTGACGTGGCGACAAATCACGTCGAAACGCCGGAGGAAGTAGCCGATACGCTGCGCAAAGCGCTGCAGTTTGTCGATGCCGATAAGCTCTACCCGTCGACCAACTGCGGCATGGCGCCGTTGCCCCACAAGGTCGCACAAGGTAAATTGCAGGCATTGAGCGCTGGGGCGGAAATCATCCGCCAGGAAATTCTGAAAAAATAGCCTGAACGACTTAATAGCGATAGGCCAGATCACGTCTGGCCTTCTGATCCTCAACAACAATCTTTAGGTTTCACCGTCGCTATTTTGGCATTAACCGGAATGTTATGACTTTCCAGGCCAGGCACTTGTCCCTGGAGATCAAAATCGAGCACGACATCTTTGGCAAAGAAAAGACAATGCGTCGAGCCACCGAAATGGAACATACCCAGCTCATCGCCTTTATGCACGTACTGCCCTTCGTAAACCCGGATATCACAGGTGGACACTTCCGCCATGCCAACAGCCATAAAACAGAGTAGACCGATATCTTTATTATCTGCCTCGATAAAAATTAATCCACGGGTAGCCACCTCGGTAATATAACCCTGTGACGCATTCGGACCCGCATCGTCCCGTCCCTGAGATAACGCTTCGGAATAATACGTGCCATCTATAATTTTCGTTTTGACAATGCGTCCGGATACTGGCGCATGCCAGCGGTGATAGCTAAGGGCACTCAGGAACGCCTGATAGATTGTTCCACCGACAAAATGCTCGGCCAGTTCGTCATGATCCAGCATGTAATTCAACGCATAGGGTTGTGCTTTAAGCCAGAATTTGTCCACCGGTTGGACATCTGTGGCCAGACGGTAAGGCGCGGATTCACAGGCATTGATGATGACGTTGTCATCTTCTGGGGAAGCTACGGGACGAACCCCTTCCCTGAAACGACGCGTGAAAAAGTCATCCCATGATGTAAAACCATAGTGTGGTCTGGTTGGGTCGCATTGAAAATCTTCAATGAAAGTGGGCATGGCTTTGCGGGCACGCTCGCCAAACCAGCCAGTTTCAGGATCATCATTCAGGACCCGCACACTTTCAGCTGACTGCAGGAACACGGCCCATTCATTGAGGATTTTTTTCAGGTGCGCGTTAATTTTTTCATTCAGGAATGCGCTCCAGCCATTTTCAGTAGCCATAGACCAGTTAAAAATGGCGTTAAAAGGGAATCCAACTAACCCGCTCTCATCGAATTCCGGAGCGTGTGTCATGATAATGTTCATTAATCGAAGCATATGTTCATAATCCCTAACCTGCGGTACGTTCATCGGTGAATGGGTCAGACGATGAGGAACCTCTTCGAACATTTCATTGAAATGCATGAAAATAACAGGATCGCTTTCGATAAAATCTTTAAATTCCTGAATAACCGGTAGTAAAGGTCGTTCAGTCACCGCTTCTTCTTTCATGATTTTATTGAGCCAGAATGCCAATGTATTTTCATCAGACGGCATCCACTTGCCCGTAATATATGTGTTCTTCGCTGGTAAAATATGTGCTTTCATACGATCCTCAACTTGATATATAGATAAATTAAAACGAATAAATTTCCGGAAGCATGCCATCGAATAGCATAACCAGAGAGATAATGGCGATAGCGACCATGATCAGGCTGATATAAAGTTCATGACGTGTAAATGCGGGTTCATCGGGGGATTCTTCTTTCCTGGCTTTATAGAAAACCAGCAAACCGATGGTGTAAATAACGCAACCCACCAGGATGTACGATAGCCCCGCAGCATAAATAAGCCAAAAACCATAGACAGTTGCGAAAATACTCGTCAGAAGTGCCGTCGTCGCCCCGTACGCTGCTTCTGCAGGATATTTCTTTGTGTAGATCAAACGCCATAAATATGCCGAAGAACAAATATAAGCGGGAAGTAAAATCACGCCGGTGATTGACAGCATGACGTTCCATGCATTATTTGAGAAATAAACTAGCAGCATTGCTAACTGCATAACCACAGTGGACGTCCACAATGATACATTCGCTACGCCAGCATCATTGGTTCTGGCAAAAACCTTCGGAAAAGCCCCGTCTTTAGCGCACGCCCAGGGAAGTTCCGCGACAAGCATTGTCCACACCAGCCAGGATGAAAGTAAAGCAACGATCACACCGAAATTAATCATAACTGCCCCCCAATGCCCGACCATTTTAGACAATATTGCGGCGGTTGAAGGCGGAGCCATAGCGGCCAGTTCCCCCTGGGAGAAATAGCCATAGGGCAGTACCGAAACGGCAACGTAGAGTACCGTTGTAATGATAAAACCTAATATCGTTGCTTTACCGACGGTCTTACTATCAGCCTTATCAGAGAGCACCACAGCACCTTCGATACCGATATACATCCACAGCGTAACCAGCATCGTGCTCTTTATTTGGTCGAAAATACTTCCCAGTGGCTTATCGCTGAGTATATTCGACTTCATGTTCCCCCAGAAATCTATAGAAAAACGATGATATTGAACGGCGTAAAACAGCGCGATAGCAATAAAAATGATGACAGGAACAAATTTTGCGATTGTGCCGATATTATTCAATAGCGTAGCGGCCTTTACGCCACGAATCACCAGGAAACTCATCCCCCAAATACAGATCGAGGCCAATGCAACAGCCTGCCATGTGTTTCCGCCTTTAAACCAGGGCGGGAAGAAATAGTTAAGTGCATCCATTAAGAGAACCGCATAGCCTACATTACCAAATGCGGTAGACATCCAATATCCCCAGGCTATGAGAAAACCAACAAGTTTTCCAAAGCCCGCTCTGGAGTACATATAAATTCCTGATTTCATCTCAGGTTTTACATTGGAGAGTATTTGAAACGTTTTCGCCAGAAAGAAAATACCCAGAGCTGTCACTATCCAGGCGATAATAATCGCACCAAGCGCGGCAGACTGGGACATATTTTGAGGGATATTGAATATACCGCCGCCAAACATGGCGCTGACGACCAACAGCGTCATCGCCAGAACACCCAACTGATGACCTGCCGATGAGGCTTTAGGTTTATTATTGTCCATAACTGTTCCACTTCAATAGGAAAGAGAATTTGTCCTGTACCTTTCACTTCTTAAATAATACAGTTATTAATGATCGTAACAGGCTCTATTAAATAAAACATAGGACACGAACACTCTGTTTGTATTATTATTCCTACTTAAGTCGGAAAAGGATATCTCTAGCACTTATATCTATTGCGTAGAAAGTTATGTGGGGATGGAGCATCTCTGCCTGAGTCATACCTCCCCTACAACCTGTGAGGGAGGTATTGGCTGTAAAGGTTATTTAAAATCGACAATCATTTGTTGAGGAATGGGCAACTCTCGGGTTGTCTGAACACAGCGAGAGAGGTAATCGGTAAATTTGGGTGGTTTTACCATGCCCAGTCTTAGCAATTTTTCATTGTTAAAACGCACATTCATCATCGCAAATGCGCCATACAAGCGCATCGCTTTCAACATCAGCCGTTCGTTACAAGGACCAAAGATTTTTTTAAGTTGATGACGCATTTTCACAAGCGCTTCATAATCCACCTGCCTGTAGCGATCGCCGACAGGCTGCGCTTTAAGAGCCTGTGCCATTGCCCAGTCGATATCAGAAAACTTTACGCTATTCTCTTCCCCGGCAGAAATGTGGACAATTTCGCCGTTTTCCAGCTCGCTTTCAAGAAGCATCAGTAACGCATTAGCACAATAGTCTACGGGTATAACATCAATTTTGTCGTCCAGCGAACACATAAATTTCTGTAGCATCAACCCCATCCGAAAGACCCAAAAAATACTGCTTGAAGGCTGACACCCATACAGCGTATGACCGACAACAATAGAAGGTCTGGCGATAACCAGTGGCAATTCTGGAAAATTTTCGCGTATTAAGCGCTCAATGGTAGATTTTGAACGCGTGTATTCAACCAGGTGTTCTGCATCCTGTGGGAAACTCGCATTTTCTGAGACCAATGAATCGGGTTCTGGGGTGCATGACATGGCCGTGCCCACATGTAGAAAACGTTTCAGATTTTTGTTTTCATTCATCCGTTTAGCGAATTCAAAAGTCCCCGTTATATTCACCTTTTCGATCAGCGGATTATTGCCAAAAGAGGCCACTGCTGCGCAGTTAATAACATGAGTGACATCCTGAAGTTCAGTAGCGTTAAGAAACGTTGCGGGAGCCGCTAAATCTCCCAGTAAAATGTGGGATTTATTCAAACGCTGCAGACATCCTTCATCGACATTGAACTTGCGCATGTTATTTTTGACCCGTTCAAGTGCAGCATCATGATCGACCGCCCTGACAAGTAATAATAAATTCAACTCTTCATTTTGATTGATAATCTTTTCCAGAACCGCACCACCAATGAACCCGGTTACGCCGGTAATCATTAACTTATCCATTTACTTAAACCTCACCATTTATTATTTCCGGAAGTGTAAGGCCATCTTCATAAACGCCGATTAAATGGATAAGGAACACATGTAACATCTCTTTTGTTATAAATTGTGATAATTAAACAAAAAATGTGTCCACCGTTCTTCCTCGAAATCATCATCAGGATGACATGCGAAAGAATTCGCTTTCTGGCCCATACATTCTTTCTGATTTATGAATGATAGTGTTCATGCCAGACTAACGGGATGATAAGTCTCCAAAAGTGATGAAGAAAATGACAAACAAGTTAACAAATAGTAAAGAATACGCTGAATTTGAAACAGGGGTTTCAAAGGAAAGCGTCTCCCATTTAATCTGGTGTGCACTTATATCACTCTATTTGCATAAGCAGCAGAGAGGTGAAATGACCTCGAATAGTGAAAATTTTCACCTTTTACGCTGGTATGCACGAGCAATGAAAAACAGAACATTTGCTGAAAAGTATTCGCAGACACTACGGTTTTTGCTGCATAACTGGCAAGAATCGGGGTTGTCTAACCAGCTCCACCAGTATCTTCTGCATATGTGGATTGCCTACGTTTAATTCGTCGCAACACCGTCGCTAGACCCAAGCCTTAGAGCAAGTATTTCAATGTTAAAAAGCGTCACGATGTAAATCCTGACGCTTTCAACGTGATAAGATAATGCCTCCTGGATCAAGGTTCCAGATACGAGTTTTCATTTACCGTTTCTGGCGCACTATAAAAGTATCCTGGCGGAGGGGCAATACCCCATTCAGGGGACCATGCATAAACCCAACCATCATTTGGCATGAAAGTATTTTCGAGCTGCCACGTCTGATAACTGATTAGGCCAACATTCAGGAAACGGTAAGGTCGCTTGCCAATAAGTCGATTCTCGGTTCCGTCCATTTTTCCAAGAACGGTAATATATCGATTGCGGAAATTATCAGGATCAAGGAATTTATCTGAATAGATCAACACACGGCCCTGGAAAGATTGTTGGATTTTAGGTTGCGCATAGCTATTGAGAGGCAGCACCGCTAATTCAATAATTGTACGGTTTGGAAGGTTAATGACATTCAGAACCTTCCCGCCCAGTCGAACCTCCTGCCCCTTATACATATCAGGCATCAATGAAAGTTGTTCATAGGTTGCGGGACTCACTGCAACCTCCCCGCCCTTCAAACTATCAGGTATCATGGAACACCCTGAGAGCAATAGGGTTGAAAAAAGGGTAAAGCTAATGATTGTTTTCTTAACACTTTTCGTCGTCACTCGAATATCCTTGGTGAAATACAGCGAAATAGATTACGTTCAACGTAACGCGTCTTGATTCGATTCGAATTACGCCCCGAATGGAATCAATGCAACACTTGAACGATTTTAATGACTAACACATCAGCAAAGAATGAGATTACAGATCACGCTTTGTCATCTCCGTCTTACTGTTGTCATCCTGAGGGAAATTACGGGAGAAATTAACATCCACAACCCAGGCGGATTACTTTATGGATTCCTTTAGCGATCTGTAACGCTCCCCTTTCTTCCCTCGCTAAAAGGAGGACGGGCGAACCAAACCAGTACAGTGAGCAGGATAAATGCAATAGCAGAAAGGCGAAATATTTCATTTGCAGAAATCACCATTCCTTGCTGTGTTATCAATTGATTAATTTCACCTAGCGACTGAGAAAATGACAACCCAATATGTCCTGTTTGTTCAAGGAAGGCATGTAAAACGGGGTTAAAAAAATTAATTGGACCGGTCAGTAACGTATGCTGGTCGGATTCCCAGCGACTCCAGAGGGTCATGGTCAGTGAGGTGCCTATTGACCCCGACAACGTGCGGAAAAAGTTACTCATACTTGAGGCATTAGCAAATTTATTATCCGACAGGCCTGAAAGGGTTATCGTGGTCAGTGGAAGGAAAAAGCACGCCACCGCGCAGCCTTGCAGAATCTGAGGGCTAATGATATTGAGAAAATTTATCTCAGCCGTAAATGTCACTGACCGCCAGTAATAGCAGATAGCATAAATTATGAAACTGAAGGTCACAAGAATGCGCATATCAATCTTGTTGCCATAAAAGCCGATGACAGGTGATAGAATTAAAGGCATGAGTCCGATTGGAGCATAGGCCAGCCCCGCCCAGATTGCATTATACCCCATTGTTTCCTGCAATAGCTGCGGCATTAGTACAATCGCACCTGAATAAAATAGAAAAGCACAGGAAGTGCAGACGATTCCAATGCTAAAATTCCTCGATTTAAATAAACTCAGGTCAAGAATGGGGTTATCGTCCGTTGATTCCCAGATAATCAATGATATAAGTGAGATAACCGATATTATTGCGAGTGCTATAATCGTGGTAGAATTAAACCAGTCCAAATCTTTGCCTTTATCAAGCATGATTTGTAAGGCCCCCACCCCCAGAACCAGCAGGGTTAACCCAAAGTAATTCATTTTCACTGATTGCGTTTCAGTTTCACGTCCTTTTAACAGTGTGGCGGTGAGTGAAACAGCGATGACGCCCATGGGCACATTAATTAAAAATATCCAGCCCCAGCTGTAATTATCGCAAATATATCCCCCCAAAATGGGGCCGCAAATAGGCGCAATAATCACCGTCATTGACCACATGGCCAGTGCAAAGGTCCTTTTTTCTGGCGGATAATTTCGCAGCAGCAGGCTCTGTGACAGCGGGACAAGCGGGCCCGCCATCGCCCCCTGCACTACGCGAAAGAAAATCAGCATATCAAGGCTCGTCGAGCAGCCGCATGCCAGCGACGCGAGTGAAAAACAGGTTACTGAAGATAAAAAAAGGCGTAATTCGCCGAAGCGCTGGGCGAGGCGACCCGTTAAAGGAATCGCGATCGCATTTGCGACCCCAAAGGAGGTGATTACCCACGTCCCTTCATCCGTGGAGGCGCCCAGAAAGCCTGAAATGGTCGGGATTGCGACATTGGAAATCGTGGAGTCCAGCATCTGCATAAAGGTCGCCAGCGAAAGCGCGAACGTCATGCAGATCAGCGTCGCACCGCGCAATGGCTCCGGCAAAGATTTGAGGATATTCATTAGCGTTGACCATTGATTTTGATGATTTTGTGAATTTCATCGTCTACTGGCCCGGTATCAATTACGAGGGCATCGCTGGCGTACGCAGGAACAACTGAGGTAACGTATGAATTCACCGGCATCGGGGCGCTGGTGGTTCCGTCAGTATCGATTGTTGCATTCATCGACAAGCCAATTCGCAGGGGGTATCGTCCTATTTCGCCTTTATCCAGTTCTATTTCAACAGGCACGCGCTGAACAACTTTGATCCAATTACCGGATGCATTTTGCGATGGAAGCAGCGAAAACGCATTGCCCGTTCCCATATTGATGCCCTTAACCTGACCGTGAAAGATGACCTTATCTCCATAGAGATCGCTGGTAAGCGTAACCCTTTGGCCGATTTTGACGTTCGTTAATTGTGTCTCTTTGAAATTGGCATTTACCCACATTTGCTGGGCTGGCACCACGGCCAGCAGCGGCTGGGCAGAAGCGATCGTCTCGCCAACCTGGACATTACGCTGCGCCACATAGCCCGTAACAGGGCTGCGTATATCCGTTCGCTGCAGCGCAAGCCAGGCCTGTTTCATCTGTTCCGCGGCCTGGAGCACCTGAGGCTGTTTCTCCAGGGTGGTATCCATAATTAAAGCCCTGTTAGCGTTATAGGCCTGAATAGCCGCTTCCAGTGCCGCTTTGCTGCTGATCGCATTATCTTTTGAATGTTCCAAATCTTCACGGGCGATAAGTCCACTTCCCGCAAGACGTTGCCTCCTGAGATAATCCTCTGAAGCCTGTTTTGATTGAATTTGCGCAGCGGCAACATTGGCCTGATATTGAGATGCGAGTAGATAAAGTTTACGCATTTCGCGTACCGTATTAGCAAGATTGTTTTTTGCCTGATTGAAGGCAATCAGCGTATCCGTTTTATCCAAACTGACAAGGATATCCCCCTGATGCACATATTCCGTATTGGTATAATTTACGCTCGTCACGCTGCCGCTTATTTGTGATGAGATGGAATTCATGTTACCCGTCACATAAGCATCATCCGTACTAACCTGATGCCTGAGAATAATATCCCAGTAAGAAAATAGGCTAATCGCTGCCAACAGTAACACGACTAAAAATACAGCAAAATATATTTTCCTGGTCTTCTTTTTTTCTAATGTTTTGTCCTGTTCCACTTTTCAGTCTCTTGTTAAGATCATGTATTGATAACTCACATAAGATTTAACAAACAGTAAACACCTCTGTTTGTGAGAAATGCACAATATGTCCATTGCGAATGAGAACAGGATAGAAAGACTTCATAAATATAAAAGCAGATTTCCCTGATATATTTGCCTCAAAATTCCTACAACTGTCATCCCACACTCAAAAATATAAACGTAAGAACATGATTTTCAACAACTAATAACTCCAATTGCATTCATTCATGTTTCGTTTAATTTGTTGGCTTTACCATGACTCTTGTTTTATACCTCTCTTTCCTCCAGGTCAGTTTTGACATGGAACTATTATCGTTTGAATCTTCAATCTCTGTGACACGTTGAGTTCGCAGCGAAAACAATTTTAATTGGATAAGATATTTAAATGAAAGCGATTATCATTGACGATCACCCTCTTGCTATTACGGCTATACGTAATTTACTGCGTAAGCACGCCATGGAAATTTTGGCCGAACTCGGCGATGGCAGTAAGGCAGTTCATTACATGGAAACGCTTAAACCTGACATCATGATCATTGACGTAGATATTCCAGGTTACAATGGCATTCAAGTTTTAGAGAAGCTGAGAAAACGCCATTACACCGGCATAGTCATTATCGTTTCGGCCAAAAATGATTATTTTTATGGTCGCTATAGTGCGGAAGCAGGAGCAAACGGATTTGTTAGTAAAAAGGAGGGTGTCAATAATATCATTGCGGCCATTGAAGCGGCGAAAAATGGTTATTGTTACTTTCCCTTCGCCCTCGAACGTTTTACCGGACGTCTTACTTCTGACCAGCAGAAATTAGATTCGCTGTCCCGGCAGGAGATCGCCGTACTGCGCTACATACTCGATGGGTGTGATAACAATACCATCGCCGAGAAAATGTTTATCAGCAATAAAACCGTTAGTACCTATAAGAGTCGACTGATGGAAAAACTTGAGTGCAAATCACTTATGAACCTTTTCACGTTTGCGCAGAACACTAAGATCTGGTAACCGAATGCATCTGATCAACGTTTTTGTCATCCCCTTTTTTCTCTTTTTCCATGTACATGTCTTTGCCCTACCAACTTACACGGATGTCAATATTCAGTACACCAATGGCAGCGTCGAACTGGACGATTTGCGTTTAACTGATGACGAGCTTCGCTGGCTCAACAGCAAGAAGCAATTTTTTATTGCCATCGACCGCACCATGCATTCGACGCTGCTGCAAACCGTTCCTGATCAAAAAGCGAAAGGGATCAACGTCGATTATCTGGGATTACTGCAGCAAAACCTCAAGGTTAATATCGTGCTGCGGATCTATCCTCAAGCGAGTGATGCCGCTAACGCGCTAAAGAATGGTGATGTCGACGTCATGCTGACGGACCTGCTTAACACACGTCCGAAAGATGTCTCCTTTAACGTCTCCCGACCCCTTATCACCACCTATCCGGTGCTGGTAACCACGATTGAAAACACCATGAGCCCTATCGGTACTCACCAGCCCGTGAGCATTGCTCGGGTGAAAGGCTATCCAACGAACTCGGACATTTATCGTTCATTCCCCAATGCCACCATTATCGATTATGACGATTACTACGAGGCGCTTGCCTCCGTTTCTTCCGGCGATAATCTGTATTTTATCGGCAGCAATATCGTGACCAGTACGTTAATCTCCCGCTACTTCACACACTCTCTCAATACTATCAAATATTATGATTGCCCCTGTAAAAGCAGCTTCTTTTTCACCCGTAAAGAGATGCCCGTACTGCCCGAGATCCTGAACAGGTTTGTCAAAAGTCTGACGAATGAGGTCAGACGGGATGTTGCGCAAAATTGGCTTAATGTCGGCAATCTGGATTTTATTAACCAGCCTCTGGCGCTAACGAAGCAGGAAAGGAAATGGATAAAAAAGCACCCTACGGTCAATGTGCTGGTAACGTCCTTCCACCCTCCTTTTCTCATCACCGATAAAGAAGGAACCCCTCGCGGCATGATGGGCGATCTGCTTAATATCATCGAGCTGCAAACGGGAATGAAATTTGTGCCTGTCTCTTCCCCCGTGACACCCTCGGGCGAAGCCCTTCATCCTGAAGGAAACTGGGATATTTTTCCTGGCGCAATCTATACAGAGCAACGTGAACATCAGGTCGCTTTCACCAATGCACTCATGATGTCACCCTATGTCTATGTCATAAAAAAAGATCGGATGAAAATCCACAAAATTCTGCCGGGTATGAAGGTCGGATTACCCCTTTATTACGGGTTGGGAGAAACGCTGAAAGCGCAGCATCCTGATGTGGAATGGGTGGCTGTTGACAATGCGAGTGCAGCATTTCATCAGGTTCAGGAAGGTAAGCTTGATGCGCTAGTTACCTTACAGCCCACGGCGCAATATATGCTCGACCATTACTATCCGGATTCGCAGATTTTCTTTCGCATTCAGGATATTCCTCGTGCGGCAATTACCTTTGCCCTGCCCCGCGGTGAACCTGAGTTGAAAAGTATTATTGATAAAGCCCTGAATAATTTACCGCCGAGCGAATTGCTGCGCTTAACCGAAAAATGGACAAAGATGCCCAATGTCACAATCGATACATGGGATCTTTATAGCCAGCAGTTTTACATTGTCACAGCTCTTGCGGTGTCACTGATAGTCAGTAGCCTGCTTTGGGGCTTTTATCTGCTACGCGAAGTGAATCGTCGTAAAGCGATACAGGGCGATCTGGAAAATCAAATCTCCTTTCGCAAAGCCTTGTCAGATTCTTTACCCAACCCAAGCTATGTGGTTGAACCCTCAGGTCTTATTGCCAGTCATAACAGCGCATTTGCCCAGTATTTCACCCCGGAATACTACGCGACAGCATCGTTGCCCTTAACGCATCCGCATTCGCCATTCTTAACCATCATGGCTGAATTTTCGGGCTTGCAACTCGACGAGGACGGCTATCGTCCCATCATTACGTGCGAGTTTGAAATCAGTAATGGCCTGGCGACGCGTTATATCAAACACTGGGTGACCTTTTGCGACATGCCTGCCAGCGCAGACAGGGTGTTCATTTGTGGCTGGGAAGACATCACTGAAACGCATTCTCTCATTCATGCACTCGAGGTTGAAAAAAACAAAGCCATTGACGCGACGGTAGCCAAGAGTCAATTCCTGGCCACGATGAGTCACGAGATTAGAACACCGGTAAGCTCCATTATGGGTTTTCTGGAACTGCTCGCCAGTCAAACACAGTCCGCTGAACAACAGGCGGAAGCCATGAAACTCGCGTATTCAACAGGACAATCTCTGCTTGGCCTGATTGGTGAAATCCTGGACGTCGACAAAATAGAGTCCGGCAAGTATCAGTTGCAGCCCGAATGGGTTGGCCTGGCAGACCACCTCATGATGATTTACCGTGCCTACCACACGCTCGCCGCCAGAAAAAACATTGCCTTAACGATCGACAGTTCTATCGCTCAAAATAGCCTGGTCATGATTGATCCTCAGGCAATCAAGCAGGTCCTTAACAACCTGTTAAGCAATGCGTTGAAATTTACAGAGGCAGGTGGCGTAACGCTTCATGCTTCGCTGACTCAGGGAGATAACGACACGGCAAGACTGGTTATCCACGTCAAAGACTCCGGCTGCGGGTTAAGCGAAGAGGAACAAAAAGTGCTCTTCAAGCCTTACAGCCAGACACGATGTGGGCGTCAGCAAACGGGCTCAGGGCTTGGATTGCTTATTTGCAAACAGCTTGTCGCCAAAATGCAGGGTGAGATTAGCGTAAAAAGTTGTCCTGGCGTTGGGTCGACTTTCAGCATTTCTATCCCCGTTGCCATAATGTCACGCAAGAGCATGGTGGCCGATAACCATCAGAATTCCTGTCAGCTCTCAGCCCGTTTAAAGATCCTTATTGCGGACGATCACCCGACCAATCGTCTCCTTCTTAAAAGACAGCTGAATACGCTTGGCTATGCCGTGACAGAGGCTTGCGATGGCCAGGATGCGCTTATCAAGGCCAGTGAGCAGCATGTTGATTTGTTAATCACTGATATCAACATGCCGAAACTCGACGGGTTCGAGTTGACGCAGGCGCTACGTCAGAAAAATCACCCGCTAACGATATGGGGACTCACTGCCAATGCGCAAACGCACGAACGTGAGCGCGCGCTGAGCCATGGCATGGATCTGTGTCTGTTTAAACCCCTAACCCTGGATAGGCTAAAAATCCACCTGAGCCAACTGAATGTCGTCACGGCACCTTCTACCGCGTATCAACATCTTGATATCGAAAGGCTTCAGGCCGATACCGAAAATGATCCGGAGCTCATACGCGAAATCCTGATGACCTTCATCGACGCTCTCCATGAAGATTTATCCCTGGCGAAACTGGCGTGGCAGGAGGAGGACTGGCCGGCGTTCAAAAAACGTATCCATCGTATTCATGGCTCCGCCGGCATACTCAATCTGATAGATTTGCGCAAAATATGCCACCAGCTCGAGTCCCTGATCACTCCACCTGACGCTAAAATAATTACAAAGCAAATGGAAAAACTGGAAGCCTGCTCGGGCGAAATTGAACAGGAGATTGCACACTATCTTACCAACGCTGACGCCTGACCTGCCCTTTCCCGGAAGCGCTGTCATCCTTCTTTCGGGAAAGGATTTCTTAGGTAAATTCCCTACGGACTGCCTCGCCATGCTGGTTAAGCGTGGCCGCTCCCGTGCGGTAATGCGGATCCTGATAGCCGCTGAGCTTAATTGGGTTACCGGGCATCCGTACGCCACCGGCTTCAATCATCATATTTCTGGCCTGCGTCTGCGGGAGTTCTACCGCTTCTGCCACGGTCAGAATGGGGGCTACGGGCACACCTGCGTCGTCCAGGCGCGCCAGCCAGACGGCGGAGGGTTGTCTGGATACTATCGCCTCAATTTCTGCCTTAAGCTCCGCCTGATTTGCCACGCGCTGCAGGTTCGTGGCGAAACGCGGGTCGACGGTCAACTCCGCTCGCCCAAGGGCGCAACACAATGCTTCGAACAACTTGTCGTTCCCACAACAAATGCTGATGGGTTTATCCGCTGTGCTGAATACGTCAAAGGGCGCCATATAGGGATGGCGGTTGCCAAGACGTGGTGGCGTGTGGCGTGTGGCGATGTAGCTCATCATTCCATGTTCAAGAAACGTGAGCGTCGAATCAAACATCGCGATATCCACCTGTACGCCGCGCCCCGTTTTTTCCCGTCCGTATAGAGCGCTGGCAATACCACTAAACAAATACAGCCCCGCACACAGATCGGAAATAGAGGTGCCCACCCTAACGGGAGGCCCGTCTGGAAAACCGGTCTCCATCATCAGGCCGCTCATGCCCTGAATCACGGTGTCATACGCAGGGGCATCCTTCAGTGGCCCGGTGTGACCAAACCCTGACGACGATGCGTAGATAAGCCGGGGATTAATCGTCTGTAAGGTCTTCCACGAGTATCCTAGTTTTTCCAGCGTCCCTGGGCGAAAATTTTCTGCCAGCACATCGGCTTTTTTCAGCATATTGACGAAGACTGCCCGGTCCGTGTCGGTCTTAAGATCGAGCACCACGCTCTCTTTGCCCCGATTAACGAAGCTGTAATATAAAGACTGACCGTTAAGAAACGGGCCGTACATCCGGGTATCATCTCCGTGGCCGGGCGGCTCGATTTTAATCACGCGTGCGCCCAGGTCGCATAAAATTTGCGTACCGAACGGGCCATTCAGTACATGTGTCATATCAATCACCAGAAGGCCGCTAAAAGGCCCTGGTACGTTCGTTTCATACATGACGTTAAGCTCAGTGTGGGTTGCGAAAAACCATCAAGGCTTCTCGCAACCAAAATGCGAAAGTGCGACTTAAGAAAAGAGGCGGCTGATGTATATCCACATCGGTGCAGTGATCATAAAACCCACGACGCTGACAGCCAGGGAGGCGGTACCGGAACGTGTATAGGTATTAAACCGACTGGCGATGATAATGCCGGAGAAGGCTGGAGGCAGTGCGCCAACCAAAACGGTCATCTGGAGCTGCTCCGCATTGAGGTGGAATAGCACGCCTACGATCAGCAAAATCAACGGCATAAGTATCAGCTTAAGGAAGGTGTTATAAACAATCTCCAGACTGAGTTCGAACTTATGGGCCGCCAGCGTAAGCCCGGCTGCGAATACCGCTACACCCGAGTTAGTTTTGGCGATGAGATTGAAGCACGGATCCCAGGAAGCCGGAATTTTTATACCAAGCAGTACCAAAATCGTGGCCAGCAGCGGCACCCAGACTACGGGTTCTTTAGCTGCAGATATAAGCGCATCAAATTTGCCTCCTTTCATGCCCTCTTTACCCTCAGCAGGGTTGAGTAAATACAACCCGAGAGGAATCGTAATCGCGTTCACAATAATCGAGATGATGGCGACCACCAGCCCGGTTGAAACCGAGGCACCGTAGATGGGGTCAAGCACGGCAAACCCAAGAAAACCTACCGTGGGTGAACCCGCTATCAGCGCGCAGACTGCTGCTTCCGCCCGGGTTCGTTTGAAGAATTTGTAACAGCTGAACCAGGAAAACAGAAAACAGCCCACGATGACAACCAGCGAAATCAGCGTCAGCCGGGAGTCGGCAAAGATCATGTCGCGATTCGCTCGGGCAATCGACACAAAGAGTGCCGCAGGGAGCGCATAATTTAGCACCAGCTTGTTAAGCGCCCTTGCCTGCTCCTCATCAAAAGCCTGGCGCTTACCGCTGACATACCCCAGCAGCATAACGACGATGATGGGCAACAAATCGCCGGTAAAAAAAGTAAACATAACGATATCCTTACGGTCTCCCCTCTGCGCTACACCAGAGGGGAAGTTAATGCGGGGAGTGTCTTAATGACTGGCCAGATGTTTAGGATTCAGCCTTGTAATATGACCGCTCTCTGTGCCCACCTCTGGATCAATCACCACATTAATGATTGAAGGCTTTCTGGATTCAATGCTGGCCGTGAGCGCGTGACGGATCTCTTCTTCGTTTGTCGCGTTAAAGCCCAGCCCACCAAAGGCATCCATGAGTTTGTCATAGCGCGCGTGGCGTAGCAGATCTGTCGGTGAGGGGTCGCCCTTGCCGCTGAGATCTTTCCCATCACCGCGATAGATCCCGTTGTTATTGAAGATGATGACGGTCACAGGCAGGCCGTACCGACAGACGGTTTCGATGTCCATGCCGCTAAATCCGAACGCACTGTCGCCTTGAATCGTCACCACCGGGTTGCCGGTTGTGGTGCTGGCTCCGATGGCATAGCCCATCCCTATTCCCATAACACCCCAGGTCCCACAATCCAGGCGGCGGCGAGGTTTATACATTTCGATAATGTTTCTCGCATTATCCAGCGTATTGGCCCCTTCATTGACGAGGTAAATATCGGGGTAGTCGGCGAGCACATCGCGGATCGTTCCAAGCGCGTTGAAATAGTTCAGCGGAGCGGTGACAGTGTTCACTTTCGCCTGCATTTTATCGGTATTGACCTGTTTATGGACGTTCAGGATATCGCGCCACGCCAGGGGTACGCTGAACGGATTTTGGGTCAATACAGACACCATTTTCTCCATTCCTGAGCTGATATCGCCCACAACCGGTGCAGCAATTTTTCGGTTGCTGTCGATTTCCTGAGGTTCAATATCCAGTTGAATAAACTGCACATCCTCTGACCACCCTTTTTTACCGTGACCGAGCAGCCAGTTGAGACGGGCCCCCACAAGCATCACGACATCGGCATTCTCCAGTGCAAACGAACGCGCCGCCGCCGCCGAGAGCGGATGCGTGTCTTCCAGCAGTCCCTTGGCCATGGACATAGGAAGAAAGGGGATCTGAATACCCTCAATAAAGTCGCGGATCGCTTCATCAGCCTGAGAATACGCCGCTCCTTTTCCAAGGATGACCAGCGGACGTTCAGCCTTTTCCAGCAGCGATATCGCACGAAGGATCGAAACGTCATCCGGCTGCTGCCTGAAGGCCAGTTGGTCAAGCTTAACAATACTTTTTTGGGCCTCGGTGACGCTCAGCGTAGCGGACAAAACGCCTGCCGTCAGATCGAGATACACCCCTCCCGGCCGCCCGGACGTCGCTGCACGCATAGCGCGTGCCAGCGCAATACCAAGATCTTCTGGCTTGTTGACACGATAAGAGGCTTTAGCATAGGGTTTAGCCGCATTCATCTGGTCCAACTCTTCGTAATCGCCTTGCTGAAGGTCGACGATGGCACGGTCGCTGGAGCCACTGATCATAATCATCGGAAAACCGTTTACCGTGGCATTGGCAAGGGCTGCCAGCCCGTTCATAAAGCCTGGCGCGGAAACGGTCAGACAAACTCCCGGCGTTTGGGTGAGATATCCGCGGATGGCCGCAGCATGACCTGCTGATTGCTCGTGACGAAAACCGATATAGCGAATGCCTTCCTCCTGTGCATGTCGCGCCATATCCGTAATGGGAATACCCGCGACCCCATAAATACAGTCAATATTGTTTTGCTTAAGTGCCTCGACGATAATATGCATACCGTCAGTCAGTTCTTGTTCTTCCGACATTATGAATTGCCTCTGAAGTCTTTAAAAAGAGGAGCCAACGCTCCTCTAAAATTAAATGGCGTTGCTATTTTTGAGCGCCGTAATCTCGTCATCGCTATAATTGAGCTCCTTCAGGATCTCAACCGTGTGCTCGCCCAACAGAGGGGCTGATTTAATTTCAGGCGTAAACCCTGAGAATTTCATTGGGCATCCCACCGTCAGATATTTTCCACGCAAAGGTTGCTCAACTTCGACGACGCTGCCGCTCTCTCTTAATGAGGGATCATGCGCGATTTCTTTCATGCTGAGTACCGGGGCACAGGGAATATCAAATGAGGAGAGATAAGCCACGGCTTCATGCTTATCCAGAGTCAATGTATATTTTTCGATAACATCAAAAATCTCGAAAATTTTTGGCTGCCGCGCCTTCGCGGTGTTGTAAGCGTTATCGTCAATCCATTCCGGTTTGCCGATAGCGTTACACGTATTGGCCCAGTTCTGCTCCTGAATGGTAAAATAAATATACGCGTTAGGATCGGTTTCCCATCCTTTGCATTTCAGGATCCATCCAGGCTGACCGCCACCGCCAGCATTCCCTCCGCGAGGAACAGCATCGCCGAACGTTCCATCAGGATATTGCGGATACTCTTCCAGATAGCCCACTTTTTCCAGACGCTGCTGATCGCGCAGTTTTACGCGACAAAGATTAAGAACCGCATCCTGCATCGACATGGTGACGCGCTGGCCGCGGCCCGTTTTTTCCCTGTGCAAAAGCGCGGCAAGCAGCCCAATCAACAGATGCATACCCGTATTACTGTCTCCTAAGGCCGCAGCGCTCACCAGCGGCGGACCATCCCAGAAGCCAGTTGTAGACGCTGCTCCGCCTGCTGCCTGGGCGACATTTTCGTATGCCTTCACATTGACGTAAGGAGAGCATGCGTTGAATCCTTTAATCGAGCCGAAAATAAGTCGTGGGTTAATTTCCTGAATATGTTCCCAGGTGAATCCCATGTGATCGATAGCACCAGGGTGAAAATTTTCGACCAACACATCGGCTTCGCGGATCAATTTTTCCATCACTGCTTTTCCTTCAGCAGTTTTGGTATTTAATTCGAGCGAACGCTTATTACTGTTCAACATCGTAAAATAGAGCGCGTCAATATCCGGGATATCTCGCAGCTGGCGGCGTGTCACATCGCCCACGCCTGGTCGTTCAATTTTAATGACGTCTGCACCAAACCACGCCAGCATTTGCGTACAGGATGGACCAGACTGCACACCGGTAAAATCCAGAATTTTAATACCCTGAAGAGGAGTAGACATGATGATACCTTTACTCAAAAGATGCTATGCGCAGAGACACCGTCCACAGGGTGAGTGCCTCTGCGAGGGAAATAACGTCGGTATTTAGCTCTTCTCCGACATCAAAAAAGATTGGCTAGTCGGCGACAAGCGCAGTGCTGTCCATCACAATGCCGTCCTCTGCCCCTTTCAGCGCCAGGTTGGCTTCATAATACTTATGTTCGGTCAGCAGCTTTTTAGCCTTTACAACAGCACTGCGGGTTTGCTTCAGCGGCATCAGGCAGACGTTCTCCATTACGCTAATACCGGCCAGACGTAGTTCTTCGAACGCGCCTTTTTTGTCACCACTTTCTAGTTTTTTATTGGCTCGCTTGATAGCCTCTTGTTTTTCTGGTGACGCGACGAAATCCTCAGAAATACCCATCGCGGCATCAACGGCCACATAGTTGTCATCTTTTAGGCCTGCTTTTTTATTGGTACGGAAGTATTTTGACCAGTCCGTACTGTCATCGGCCAACAGCGCTGCGGCACGATTTGTCAGTGTTTCAGCTTTATCCGGGTGTCCCTGAAATAAGGCCACGCGGGCTAATTGAATATCGTGAAGTGCGTTCTTTCCCTGAGCGGCAATTTGATCGGCGGCGCGGACCTGCTGTGCAGTTACATTCGTAGCGGAATCAGAAGTTGTCGATTCTGTCGCTGCTGACGCTAGCGCGGGGGCCGCTGCAATCATGGCTGCAACCAGGGTGACCAATGCAAAACGTTTCATAATTGAATTTTCCTTTGATTTAAATATTAAGTGAAACCGAAGTCATATTAGCCTTTGCAAACACGGGTTAATATCAGAGCGACGAGGCCGTTTTGAGCGATGTGGATGACACGTGTAAGAACCAGACGAGGGTGTGTTGCACATTTTCTGATGGGCAACTCACTATGGCATCAATAAAATAACCCTTAACAGTCGCCCTATTAAATTCCATCTCAAAACAAAGGTGTAGTAATGTTGCTTATTGATCGTAATACCCTGAACGGGCTCAATGAAAAGATTCTTGAGAAATATAAAAAAACCGCCTTTAGCCTTGCCTTGCTGCTGCTGGTTTGCGGTATATTATGTTTGTTTTTCCCCTTTTATGCCGGGGTTGCACTCAGTTACTTAACCGGTGTATTACTCGTCGCCTGCGGTATTTTTTCCCTGACCAGCATCTACACCTTCAGAAAAAGTGGAAAACTGGCTATCTTTTGTTTGATTATCTTCGGTCTGATCTATTCAGTTATGGGCGTCGCGGTATTTCTGAGCCCACTCGTCGGAATGAATATACTCTCGGCAACAATATGCTTTGTATTTTTGCTGGCCGGTATATGTCGTCTCTCTGCGGCCTTTAAAAACGCCATCATGGTCGGCCGTTACTGGTGTATGCTGATCGGTTTTTTGGATTTGGTTATTGCTTTCATTTGGCTGGGCGCCAACGAAGACACAACTTTTGTGCTGACATCGGTGTTTATTGGTCTGGAAATGATATCCAGTTCATTTACCTATTTCATTCTTTATAACAAATTTTGGCACCTGCTAAAAAGATCAGCAATTCATTACGCTTAACATGACTTCTATCTTATTGACTATCTAACATCAGGACAAACGCGATGAAAAATATTTGTAAATCATTTCTTGTTATTGCCACGTTCACGACATCGATCGGCATGGCTCATGCAGAGAAACTCAACGAGAATATCCCGCAGGATATGACCTGCAAAGAATTTGTTGATATGAACCCAAAAGCGATGACGCCAGTGGCTTTCTGGATCATTAACAAAGACACACAGTTTAAAGGGGGTGATTACGTTGACTGGCATGAAGTCGATACCACATCCGTGCCCTTGCTGATTAAAATCTGCAAATCTAAACCTGAGTCTAAACTTCAACAATGGATTAATGACATCCGCTAAATTCCGCAGGCCTCATGCGTCATATCGCTGGGGCCTGAAAAGTCATTCGTGGTTCAAACCCTACAAAAATGGCCCCCTCTCTCCACGATACTTTTACAGCATTTGAGTAAAGTAACACTTTACTGTAGCAGGAATAACGAAATGAAAATAATCACTGCCGCCGTGCTCTTTCCGGCTTTTTTTTGCCTTCTGGATCATCTGTGCGCCCCATCAATTGTTCCGGCAAAACTGGCCTATCACTTTGTAAAAACATTATCCGAAATCATCATTCAGCAATGTTAAATTCACATGTGCTGGTTTTATTAAATAGATGATTGCCGTACTGAGAGCATTGCCCGCCGCCTGACCGGATACAACGCCTTCAGATAACAAATTTCTCATTGTTGTCTCCCATCAGCAGGTGGAAAAACAGCATCAGTACCAGCCAGCCGGGGATCATCCAGCTGATGACGATAAAGGTCGGCTCCTGAAACGTGATAGCCCCCAGACGCTCACCGATGAGATGGGCCACCGGCCCGCCCAGGGTCGCCAGCGCGGTCAGCAGCCAGCCCGGCAAGGTGGTGGTGCGGGTGAGTTGCGTCCAGACGCAGGCAAACATCAGCCACAGGGCCATCATCCATAGCGGCATCAGCGATGCACCGGTGAAGGTGATGAGCCCGGTCAGCGCCCAGAGGGTATCAAGCAGCCCGCCCGTGACGGCCAGCACCAGGGCATACCCCCGGTATGATGGCGGCAGCATCAGCCAGGCCAGCACCGCCAGCGCAAACCAGATGACAAGCCCCTGCTCGCGAAACAGCACCACCAGCGTCCAGTAGAGATCAAACCCGATAGCCAGCAGGAACACCTGCCCGTACCGTTTCATACGCGTTCCGCAGTCAGTTGCACCACGCTGATGGTGCGGGCGTTAAACCCGGCTTCACAGTAGCCAAAATAGTACAGCCACATCCGGCGGAAACGTTCATCAAACCCCAGCTTTTCAATCTCCTGCCAGGCGTGAACGAAACGCTGCCGCCAGTGGGCCAGCGTCCGGGCGTAATCGGGGCCCATATCGAAGAGGTTACGTACCACAAAATCGGTATGGCGCGTCATCAGCGCGTTCATGGCGGTAATGCTGGGTAAAAAGCCGCCGGGGAAGATGTAACGCTGAATAAAATCAACGCTTTTGCTGTAGGCGTGATAGCGCTGGTCCTGGATGGTGATGGCCTGAATAGCCATGCGCCCACCCGGGCGCAGACGCGACTGGCAGGTCCGGAAAAAGGTCGGCAGGTACTGCTGTCCGACGGCCTCAATCATCTCAATCGACACCAGCTTATCGTAGACCCCGGTCAGATCGCGGTAATCGCAAAGCAACACCTCGACGCGATCCTGCAACCCCGCCCGGGCGATCCGTTCCGTCGCCCAGTGGTACTGCTCCTGCGACAGGGTGGTGGTGGTCACCCGGCAGCCGTAATGTCGGGCGGCGTATTCCGCCATCGCCCCCCAGCCGGTGCCAATCTCCAGCAGGTGATCGTTCTCACTGAGCGCCAGCTGGTCGCAGAGCCTCGCCATCTTGGCCTGCTGGGCCGCAGTGAGATCCTGCGTATCAGCAGTAAACAGCGCGCTGGAGTACAGCAGCTGCTCATCAAGAAAATGGGCGTAAAAGGAATTGCCGAGATCGTAATGGGCGGCAATATTGTCACGCGCCTGAGCACGCGAGTTGCGCCGCATCCAGTGGCGGAGCCGTTCCACGGGCTTACCGAACAGGCGAAATCCTTTTTCCAGTTGGCCGAGGATCTGGCTGTTAAGGGCGATCAACTCCAGCAGCGGCGTGAGCTGTGACGTCTCCCATTCGCCATCCATCCAGGCTTCCGCCGCGGCGAGGCTGCCACCGGTTAAGATGCGCCAGTACACGCCCGGGGAGAGAACCTGCACCTGGGCGTGGAGCGCGGCAGAAGTATCACCAAACTGGAACGTCTGCGCGCCATCACGCAGCGTCAGCGAGCCGCCGCGTAAGCCCTTCAACAGGCGAAAGAGTAACCAGCGCGCGACGCGAACATTGCGCGGGATATCGGGTTCAAGCACAAAGACGGGATCGCTCATTAGCGTTCACTCCTGCTGAGGGGATGGTTATGCAGCGGCACGCGTTTCAGCCACAACCTGAGCGCCTGCCAGTAAATCGCAAAAACGGTTTTAAGGGTCATCAACGGAATACGCACCAGCAGCGATCGCAACGCCCCGCGCGTTAGCGGCTCCTGGCGCAGCGTCAACGTGGCATCAAACACCCTGGACGCCTGATGGTTTTCAATATGCATGTGCAGCGTCTTGTCCGGGCTGTTGAAGCGCCAGTGGTAGACCATGTCCATCGGGTTGAACGGCGAAACATGAAACGCTTTCACCGTGGGCTGCGCGTCCTGCCCCTCCACCGCGTAGTAATGACGTTCATTCCACGGCGTGTTGCGTACCTCGGCGAGCACCCAACGCAGGGTGTCCTGGGCGTCATAGCAGTAGTAGAAATTGACCGGATTAAAATGGAAGCCGAAATAACGCAGCTGCGTCAGGAGCATGACCCTTCCTGCCGGGCGTTCGCCGGTCAGGCTTTCCAGCCGCAGCAGGACCTGCTCTTTAAGCGGCGTGCCCAGCGGGTAATCCGCATCATAAAACGCCGCTGGCGCAAAGCGGTTTCGCCGCACGCCTACGCTGGGCAGCGCGTCCAGCTCATCCAGATCGAGCCAGGCCATAAAGACGCGGTAGGTAAAGCGATGCGCTGTCGGCTGCAGGCGGCGATGCCGCAATGCGCCGTGGTAAAGGCAGCTGTTCATCTCAGTTCCCCTCGCCCGCAATCGCGTTGACCACGTCCAGCGCGCTGCGCACGCCATCTTCGTGAAAACCGTTGTACCAGTACGCCCCGCAGAACCAGCTTTTCTGCTGCCCGTTTATTTCTCCGCGTCGCGCCTGGGCGCGCCAGCTTTTCGGGTTAAACAGCGGATGCTCATAGACAAAACGGCGCAGGACAAAGCGGTCTTCTACGGGCGTTTCCGGGTTGAGGGTGACGCAAAACAGCGGGCTGCCTGCGGGCAGGCCCTGCAAAATGTTCATGTTGTACGTCACGCAGGCGCTGGCCTGATCCTGTTCGCTCAGGCGATAGTTCCAGCTGGCCCACGCACGCTTACGCACCGGTAGCCAGCGTGGATCGCTGTGAAGCACGACCTCATTACGCTGCCAGCCGATATCCCCCAGCACTTCGCGTTCTGCCTGGGTTGGATCGGCGAGCATCGCCAGCGCCTGGGCGGAGTGACAGGCAAAGATCACCTGATCGAAGGTGTGACTTTCGCCCTCTACCGCAATCTCGACCCCCTGCGGGTGGCGGATAACCTGCTGCACGGGCGCGCTGAGGTGCAGCATCAGGCGGTCTCCCAGTTTCTCCATCATGGCTCGGATGTACTCTCGGGAGCCGCCCGGCACCACGTACCACTGCGGACGATGCGTGACGTCCAGCAGGCCGTGGTGTTCAAAAAAGCGCAAAAAGAGCGGCAGCGGGAAGCGCTTCATCTCCTGCAACGACGAAGACCAGATAGCCGCCCCCATAGGCAGGATGTAGTGACGCGCAAAGAACGGCGTGAAGCCGTGCTGTTGCAGGAAGGTTTGCAGCGTGGCGCGCTCGTCAATCTCCGCCTTAAGCGTCTGTTTTGCCAGCCGGTTAAAGCGTACGATCTCTTTCAGCAGCGTCCAGAACGCAGGGTTAACCAGATTACGGCGCTGGGCAAACAGCGACGTCAAGGTGTGACCGTTGTACTCCAGCCCACTCTGCGGGTTGTGCACCGAAAAACTCATCTGCGTTTTTTGCCCGCTGATGCCCAGTTCACTGAGCAGCCCCATAAAGCGCGAATAGGTGCGGTCGTTGTAGACGATAAAGCCGGTATCGATGGCATACGTGCCCTGGGGCGTGTCGATATCCACCGTCGCGGTATGACCACCAGGTGTGGGCTGCGCTTCAAACAATGTCACCTGATGGTGCCCGGCGAGCCGCCAGGCGCAGGTTAACCCGGCAATGCCGCTGCCGATAATCGCGATGTTCATGGTCGCACCATCCTGCGCAACAGCACGCGTTGAAGAATGTCCGGCAGGCCGGAGAGCAGGCGCAGCACCAGGCTAAAGCCGGCGGGAAACGCGATATGATCCTTCTCTTTTTCCAGCCCGTGGCGGATGGCTTTTACCGCCGCGTCCACGTTTACCCGCCCCGGCATTGAGAAATCGTTTTTACGGGTCAGCGGCGTATCGACAAAACCAGGCGAAACAACCGTGACGGCAATGCCTTTGGGTTCCCAGTCGAGACGCAGCGTATTGGCAAACCAGGTCAATGCGGCTTTGGAAGCGCCATAGGCTTCGGCGCGCGGGAAGTGCAGCCAGTGCGCCATGGAGCTGACCAGCACCACGCGGTTGCCGGAGACCAGCTGCGTTTGCAGCGCAGCCAGGCAGTTCACCGGCCCCATGAAATTGGTGGTCATCACCCGCTCGACCAGCGCGGCATCCACCACGCCATTATCAAGATATTCGCAGGTACCGGCGCAGAGGATCATCGTATCGGCAGCGCAGCCCTGCAGCGCCTGGAGACAGGCTTCCCTGTCGGTCATGTCGAACAGGCGAATCGTGATATTGGGGCTGTGCTGTTGCAACGACGCCAGACGCGCTGGATCGCGCCCGCAGGCAATCACCCGGTAGCCGTCATCGGCGTAGGATGTCGCAAGCCCAGCCCCAATGCCCGAACTTGCGCCGGTAATCAGGACCGTTTTCATGATTTCACTCTCCGCTTAACGCCGCGTACGGCCCAGCCGAGTACGGGCAGATGCTCATAAATCATCTCTCCCGCATCGTAGTAATCGCGCTGGCGAATAATGCGATCGTTGTGCATGTTCACCACGGAACACCCCGGCAGATGACGCAACGCCCCACCCGCAATGCGCGGGTGCGACCAGTGCATAACCCAGGTGACCACAAAGCGGTCGCCCTGCTGTAACGGCGCATCGACGGTAAATCGGCACTCCTGAACGTTGGCCAGCAGATGGGTGAAGTAGCGCTGAAGCGCCAACAGCCCGTGGTGTTCGCCAAAGGGATCGACGAGCGTGGCATCGGAATGATAAATCTCCGCCAGCGCCGACGGTGGCTGGATATCCAGCGCGACGTAATAGTTAACGAAGCGACTGATAACGGTTGGCAACGTGCTCATGGGACACATCCTGGGTATTAATAACGTAGCGTAATCACATAATTTAAACTTACACAATTAACGTTATTTGTCCAAGTTTGTGCACAACTATTTATTTTACCTTTTTCTTTTCAACAAGATAAAAGCATCCCTCAAGTTCAGGTTTTCAGCCAAAATTAGACGGCATCGTCACGCCCATATTTTTTTAGGGATAACCTTAAGGAAAATATCCCTTTTCTCTTCCAGACTTATCCTTTTAATTCATAAGGATGTCATGCGATGAAAAGGTTACTGATGGCGCTCTTTGCCAGCCCGGAATCCCTTCTGCAGGTAATTAGTCACCAGGAGATTATCGAAGCCGTAGAGGATGGCGACCGCATCATCATCGATCAGGACGGAAACGCCTCGGTGAACTACAAAAGTAACGAGGTACGGCAGGACTTTCTGCGCCATGTCAACGCGCTGAAGAGGGCCTGAAATGGGAACGGCAATATTCATGGTGTTGATGGTCTGTGGGTACTGGTACACCAGTCGCGATCTCTCAACGCGTTTCAAAATTAAGCGTTCGTTCGGCTGGGATGTCTATTTTCTCGTTGCGCTGTATGGCTGTATTTTCGTTCTTCAGGGGGTGATTGCCACCGGCCTGCTCTGGCTGATACTGCTGGCCCTCTCGGCCGCAGACAACAAGTTCCACTTCACTGCGGATAAATATTCCGACTGGCAAATTGATTTTATGAACTGGAGTTTCCTGGGGATCCAGGCTCCGGTGGTGGTGATGCTGGCATTCGCCATACTGTTCTGTCTGTACCGTTCTAACTGGGCGGGCAGCGCCAGGCTGGACGGTGACGGCAGGAAAAAACTCTACAAGCGCCTGGCGCAGTCCAGCGGCATCGAACAGGTACTGTATCAGTGCATGGAGCAAGGGGAACTGGCGCAGGTGGCGCTGAGATCGCGGCGGATTTATATCGGCATGATCCACACCGCCACGCTGGAGTATGAAAAGACGGCCAATATCGTACTCATCCCGATGCTGAGCGGCTACCGCGACGAAAAAACGATGAACCTGCGCATCGAAAATAACTACAGCAGATGGTACGACGAGCACGGCATTACGCTTGATTCCGATCCGCGCAGCGCCATGGACTTCCGCAAGGTGATTATGCTCAACCAGATTGAGAGCATTTCGTTATTTGACCCCGCCAGTGCCAGCGCGCTGGAGATGGCTCAGGAGGAGAACGCCGACCGCTAGCCGCCCCCGTAGCGGCGCCCAACGTTTTACATACTGTCGCAAGGACAAAGCGTGTAAACTACGTTTAGTAGATAAATTCAGGGGGGAATATGGTTGTTAAGCGCTTAAGAAAAGAAGATCGACGCGTTCAGTTACTGGAGGTTGCACGCGGCATTGTTCGTCAGCAAGGCACCGAAGCGCTCACGCTGGGCTATCTGGCCGAGCGGGCGAACGTCACCAAACCGATTCCCTACGATCACTTTGGCGATCGTGAGGGATTGTTGATGGCGCTTTACCAGGATTTCAGCGATCGACAGCTCAAAAAATTCCGCGAGACGCTGGACAGGGACAATAAAACGCTCGCTGACACCCTTCGTTTTTTCAGTGCGGCCTATATCGACTGCGCCATCAGCGCCGGGCCGGAAACTGGCCCAATAGCGGCTGCCCTGTCCGGGTCCCGCGCGCTGCAAGATTTTCGCGAAGCCTGCGTTGCCGACTGTGCAGACTGCCTGCGAACCGCGCTTGCGCCGTTCATCACCTTAAAGGGAGTACGGGGCGAAGCAGCGCTGACGGCGATTATCGGTGCGGCGGACGCGCTCAGCACCGCAGCCGGTAACGGGGTTCTGGCGCGTAACGTCGCCGAAGAGATGCTCAACGGCGCGATGTCTGGTGTACTGGATACCTACGTCGATAGCACAAAATGAGCGGATGGGCAGATTGACAACTAAGTTACCAATAGTAAGATAAAACCTCACTCACTCCCCCTTGTGAGGTGGCTATGTCTGCTACAACCGCAATAAATACTGCGCTGATCGTTACGGCTCACCCGGTCAAAAACGCCCTAAACCATTCCCTCTCGGCGCGTATTGCCGCGACCCTGCGTGAGCAAGGTGTGCAGGTAGAGATAGCCGATCTTCATGCGGAAGGCTTTTCTCCGGTGATGTCCGGTGCCGATCTTGACCTGTATCACGGCGACGCCAATGCGCTTCCCGCAGAGATCCTGCGTGAACAGCAGCGGGTTGATCGGGCAGACATGCTGGTCTTCGTCTTCCCCATCTACTGGTGGTCCGTTCCCGGTATCCTGAAAGGCTGGTTTGATCGGGTACTTACCCTGAACTGGGCGTACAAAGTGGCAGCGGATAGCCGGATCCAGGGCAATTTACGCGACGTGCCGGTTCGCCTTATTGCTACCGCCGGTAGCGACCTTGCCGGGTTCGATAAACACGGTTACACCAACGCGATGCAGGCCCAGATCGTTGACGGCGTTTTCGGCTTCTGCGGCCTTAAAAACGTGAAGCTTGATATTCTTTATCAGGCCGATACCGCAACGCCGCAGCAGGTTGAGGATTTCCTGCAAACGCTCGGTCATATTCATTAAGCATCACACTTTACCAGTGGCGTAATCGGCACACGTTATGCGTCAATTACGCCCCGCTCAACGCAGCGTGATCGGTTATTTTTTCCAGGCCGCTTTTCAGTTGTTCGATAACCTCCTCCACCTCCATACCCATTTGCGCATGAATAATGGCCCCGTCGATGAGTATCATAATTTCATTAAGCATTTGCGCATCGGTAATATGGGTTAACGCGGCAATATTGGCTTTTGTTTCTTGTTTATGGCTGCGGCATATTTCTTTTATCTCGCGTTCAATCTCTTCTGATTTCGCCTCTGCGCTGGCGTTGATAAACGCACAGCCGTGGAAGTCGGGCGACATAAACCAGGCCTGAAGCGTTGCGGATAAGGCCTGCGTTGGTGTTTGACCCTCCGCCAGATGCCGACGTAACGCGGTGACGAAGTCGTTCATCCATAATTCATGGCGGTAATTCAGATAGGCCAGAATAAGTAAACTTTTACTCGGAAAATGGCGATAAAACGTCACTTTAGTGACGTGTGCCTGCTTAATGATGGTATCCACGCCCGTTGCTTTAAACCCTGTGGAATAAAACAGGTCATGCGCGGTAAGCACTATTTTATCCCTGACGCTCATTTTCTCGTCTTTATTTTTGATGGATGTTTTCATCCAATTCCGTCCTCAAATGATGTATTGACAGCATTATTTTTCAGGCATAGATTAACGGAAGTAGACAGACCTGTCTACCTAATATCAACCTGAGGTATGACTATGAATACGCGCCCACCGTTACCGCCATTTACCCGTGAAACGGCCATTGAAAAAGTGAGGCTGGCAGAGGATGGCTGGAACAGCCGCGACCCGGCAAAAGTCGCCCTTGCCTACTCGCTGGATACGAAATGGCGAAACCGCGCAGAATTCGCCACCAACCGTGAAGAAGCGCAGGCTTTTCTGGACCGCAAATGGAAGAAGGAGCTGGATTATCGGCTGATCAAAGAGCTGTGGGCATTTACGGATAACCGGATTGCCGTGCGCTATGCCTATGAATGGCATGATGATTCAGGCAACTGGTTCCGTTCTTATGGCAATGAGAACTGGGAGTTTGATAAGGATGGTCTGATGACGCGCCGTTTCGCCTGCGTTAATGACATGCCCATCAAAGAATCGGAGCGGCTGTACCACTGGCCGCTGGGCAGACGCCCTGACGACCATCCCTCTTTAAGCGATCTTGGGTTATAGGAAATCGGGTGTTACCTGAAGGTGTGGCCCTTAATCAAAGTCCCACTCAGGTAACACAATTAACCCCTATGAAGCCGACTTGGGCCGCAGGTTTTCGTCAAACACCAGCCGCTTGCGCCCCTCTTCCACTTCACGCAGCGGCTCTACCTGATGCATCGTGTGTTTGCAGCGCTCCACCAGAACCTGATATTCACGGGTGCCCTGCTTTTTCCATGCCATTTCCTGCTCGCTGAGCTGGCGTATCGCTTTGGCCGGGCTGCCAATAATCAGATAATTGGCAGGCATGTCGGCTTTGGCTTTCACAAACGCCGCCGCGCCAACGATGCTGTTTTCACCGATGATCGCGCCGTCCATCACCACGGCATTCATCCCCACCAGCGCGTTTCGGCGGATCACGCAGCCGTGCAGGATCGCGCTGTGGCCGATATGCCCGTCCTCCTCAACAACCGTGTCCTGTTCCGGGAACCCGTGCATCACGCAGTTATCCTGAATGTTCGCACCCTCTTTAATGACGATACGACCAAAATCCCCGCGCAGGCTGGCGTTAGGGCCAACGTATACGCCTTTGCCGAGGATCACGTCACCAATCAGCACCGCCGTCGGGTGAACGTAGCTCTCTTCGGGCACGACCGGCGTCAGGCCGTCAATTTGATAAACAGGCATACTGTCTCCTTAAACGCTATGCAGACCACCAAAGCGCTGGTAATAGAGCGTGCCGGGCACGGGCAGTTCACCCACGGACGTTTCGCCCTTGTCGGTGACGAACGCCTGCGCTCCCGGCGCGACGCGCTGGTAGATGTTGATACAGAGCTGTCGCGCGTTTTGCCCCGCCCAGTGCGCCGGAAGTAACTCCTCGGGCAGCAGCGGATCTTTAAGCACGACGCGACGGTAGAAATGGATAAGTAGCAGCTGGATCTGGAAGCAGCGCTCGGGAGTGAGATCTTCCGGCGCGGCCTCTTTCAACAGCGGCAGCAGCGGACGAAACGAGTCGATAAACGTCTCGTACATCGCGTTTTGTTCAGTAAGCTGCCAGCACTCCTCAACCCGCGCACGCAGCGCGGCACGGGAGAGCGCCAGCGGGGAGTGGGCCTCAAAGAAGATGACGTTTTCCGCCACGCCCGCGTCGTGCAGAAGCGACTGCACGTCCGCCAGATGCTGTGACGGCGACGCCATCAGGCTGGGAGCCAGGGTGCCAAACCCCTGCCAGATGAGCTGCTTTTTGACGTCGGCGAGCGTGGTTTTATCCAGCCCTTCCGACAGCAGCAGCAGCCATTTGCCATCCCAGGCGGGCAGTTCGGCGCGGTAGATTTTATTCTCCGCGCGGCGCGTCAGACGCAGCCCTTTGTCGCTCAGGCGGTAAAAGCTGCGACGGCCAATGCGCGAAACGTCCAGCCAGCCCTCTTTATTGAGGCGGAACAGCGCGGTGCGCACAAAACGTTCGCCAAACCCCATCCCCTCCAGCAGGGCTGCCAGGCTTCCGAGCCAGATTTCGCCGCCGCGATGGGACAGCGCATCGCCGTATAACGAAGAGATAAGCGATGTCCCGCTGATGGGTACTGAGCTGACGGCGTGCTGGATAAAGGCATCAAGTTTATTCATGTGATTCATTCTGGTGAGGTTTTTTTTATGGATGAATCATAGCATACGAATGAGGGGGTGTACCCTCACCCTAACCCTATCCCAAAGGGAGAGGGTACGTAAGACTCCCTCTCCCTTTGGGAGAGGGCTGGGGTAAGGGGGAATAAATCTCAACCGTTCGCCGCCACCTTACGCAAATCAAACACCCGGCACGCCTTGCCTTCCGAGCGTGGGATGCTGCCGCAGTTAACAATCGTCACGTCGGTCGAGATCCCCACCATCGATTTGATGCGGTGGCGCAGCTGGTGGCACACCTGGCAGCGCTGTTCGTGGGTCAGGGTTAAGCTGCTCTCTTTTAGCTCCACCTTCACAGAAAGTGAATCAAGATGCCCGCGGCGGTTCACCTCCAGCTGGTAATGCGGAGAGAGATGTTCGAACTTAACGATCTCCTCTTCCAGCTGAGACGGGAAGACGTTCACGCCGCGGATGATCAGCATGTCGTCGCTGCGCCCGCTGATGCGATCCATGCGGCGCATGGTGCGCGCGGTGCCGGGCAGCAGACGCGTCAGATCGCGGGTGCGGTAGCGGATCACCGGCAGCGCCTCTTTGGTCAGCGTGGTGAACAGCAGTTCGCCCTGCTGGCCGTCGGCGAGCGGCGTCCCGTCATTCGGGTTGACGATTTCCGGATAGAAATGATCTTCCCAGATGGTCGGGCCATCGGCCGTTTCCAGACATTCCATCGCCACGCCCGGCCCCATGACTTCGGACAAACCGTAGATATCCAGCGCGGTGATACCCAGACGTTTTTCGATCTCGCGGCGCATCGCCTGGGTCCAGGGCTCTGCACCAAACACGCCGACACGCAGGGAGCAGCGGCTGGCGTCCCCGCCCATCTGGCGCTCCAGCTCTTCGATCAGATTCAGGCAATAGGAAGGCGTCACCATGATCATATCCGGCTGAAAATCGCGGATCAGCTGCGCCTGTTTCTCGGTCTGGCCGCCGGACATCGGGATCACCGTCGCCCCCAGGCGCTCAGCGCCGTAATGCGCGCCCAGCCCGCCGGTAAACAGGCCATAGCCATACGCCACGTGAATCTTGTCTTTCGCACTGCCCCCGGCGGCACGCAGAGAGCGGGCCACGATATTGGCCCAGTTATCGATGTCGTTCTGGGTATAGCCCACTACGGTTGGCTTGCCGGTGGTGCCGGACGAGGCGTGAATACGCACCACCTGCTCCATCGGCACGGCAAAGGTGTCGAACGGATAGTTATCGCGCAGATCCTGCTTGGTGGTGCACGGGAATTTGCAGATATCCGCCAGTTCGTTGAAATCGTCAGGGTGAACGCCCGCCGCGTCAAACTTGCGTTTGTACATCGGGACGTTGCTGTAGGCGTGATGCAGCGTCCACTTCAGGCGCTCGGTTTGCAGGGCCTGCAGCTCGTCGAGGGAGGCGGTTTCGATCGGATCAAGCATTGTTGTATTTGTCATTGTAGGGTACTCACAGTGTGATTGCTCAAACACGCTCAAGGATCATGGCAATGCCCTGACCCACACCGATACACATCGTGCACAGGGCATAGCGCCCGCCGCGTCGGTGTAATTCATTGCTGGCTGCCAGCGCCAGTCGCGCGCCGCTCATGCCCAGCGGATGGCCTAAGGCAATCGCCCCGCCGTTCGGGTTGACGTGCGCGGCATCGTCCGGCAAACCGAGCTGGCGCAATACGCCCAGCGCCTGCGACGCAAAGGCTTCGTTAAGCTCGATCACGTCCATATCGGTAATACTGAGACCGGCGCGCTCCAGCACTTTACGCGTGGCGGGTACCGGACCCAGCCCCATCAGACGCGGCTCAACGCCTGCGCTCGCCATCGCCACGATTCGCGTACGCGGCACCAGCCCCTGGGCAAGCGCCATAGGTTCGCTGGCGATAATCAGCGCCGCCGCCCCGTCGTTCACGCCGGAGGCATTCCCCGCCGTGACCACGCCGTTTTTGCGAAACGGGGTTTTCAGGGCCGCAAGCTGTTCTGCGGTGGTGTCTGCCCGCGGATGCTCGTCGACCGAAACGTCTGTCACCGCGCCCTTTTTACCGGCAACCGTGACCGGCACAATCTCCTGCGCCAGAACGCCGTTTTCCTGGGCCCGCGCGGTACGCTGCTGGCTGCGCAGTGCAAAAGCGTCCTGATCGGCACGGCTGATATTTAACAATTCAGCTACATTCTCTGCCGTTTCCGGCATGCTGTCAGTACCAAATTGCTGATGCATGAGCGGGTTCACAAACCGCCAGCCAATCGTGGTATCGAACATTTCTGCCTGGCGCTGAAAGGCGGAGGTCGCCTTGCCCATCACAAACGGCGCACGCGACATGGACTCCACGCCGCCGGCCAGGAGCAGATCGCCATCACCGGCTTTAATGGCCCGCGCCGCAAAGCCAATCGCGTCCAGCCCTGAGCCGCACAGGCGGTTGATGGTGGTGCCGGATACCGTCTGCGGCAGGCCCGCCAGCAGCGCCGCCATGCGCGCCACGTTGCGGTTATCTTCCCCCGCCTGGTTGGCGCAGCCGAAAATCACGTCATCAATACGCTCCGCGTCCAGTTGCGGGTAGCGAGCCAGCAGCGCACGCAGCGGCACGGCACCCAGATCGTCAGCGCGAACGCCGGATAACGCCCCGCCGTAGCGGCCAATTGGCGTACGAACACCATCACAAATAAATGCTTCGCGCATCAGGCTTCTCCTGTGACACTGCCGCCAATGCGGTGAGATTTCCCGCGAAAGAGAGCGACGGTTTTCTGTTGCTGATTCTGAATTTCAATGTCGTATACGCCGGTCAGTTTGCCCTGATGCTTCACCCGCGCGGTGGCGGTCAGCCTGTCTCCGGCAAACCCCGGACGCAGAAAGTCAATTGCGCAGCCGGAGGCCACCGCTGCCAGCCCCTGGCTGTTGCAGGCGTAGGCAAACGCGGTGTCGGCCAGGGAGAACAACTGTCCGCCGTGACAGGTTTTATGCCCGTTCAGCATCTGCGGGGTGATGGTCATGGTGACTTTCGCGTAACCCTCGTCCATCTCGATAATGTCGATCCCCAGCGCCTGTGCGCAGGCGTCCTGTTCATACATAGTGCGGGCGTTGTGCCAGGCGTTATGACTCATAGCTACTCTCCAGAAGCGCACGCTGGCGCAGCAGGGAACAGGGGCGATAGCGTTCCTCGCCGTAATGTCGTTGCAGGTTTTCCAGCAGCGCCAGCAGACGCTGCCAGCCAAGGCGTTCCCCCCAGGCGATTGGGCCGCTCGGGTAATTGACGCCAAGCCGCATGGCGGTATCGATATCTTTCTCGCTGGCGACGCCCTTTTGCAGAGCATCCAGCGCCTCGTTGGCAATCATCGCCACCGTACGCCAGACCAGCAGCCCGGGATAATCGGCAATTTGCACGACCCGATGGCCCTGCTGTTGCAGATAAAAGATCGCTTTTTGCGTGGCAGAGTGCGGATTGCTGGCGGCGACGGCGATAACCGCCACATCCCGTTCGATACGGTCCACCACGACGACCGGGCCGTTATGGCGTACCGCCAGCGACTGCGCGGTTTCGCCCCGGGTTTCAATCAGCAGGACCTCATCAATTTGCGTGACACCGTCACTTTTTCGCTGCACGCTCATCGGGCTGTAGCTGTCGCTCACCGGCGCAAGCCACGGCACGTGTGGTTTATCGCCCTGCCAGTCATATACGCCCTTCCCGCTTTTTTTGCCGAGACGCCCGGCCAGCACCAGCTCCTGCTGCACCAGCGACGGCAGAAAACGGCGCTCCTGCCAGAAGGCGTTGAACACCGAGCAGGTGACCGCGAAGTTAACGTCCTGACCGATCATGTCGGTTAGCTCCAGCGGCCCCATCGGGAAGCCGCCGCCTTCGCGCAGCGCAGCGTCAATCACCTCTGGCGCAGCGACCTGCTCTTCCAGCGCGCGCCAGGCTTCGGAATAGAAGGGTCGCGCCACGCGGTTGACGATAAAGCCCGGCGTCGACTGGCAGCGCACCGGCTGTTTTCCCCAGTTCAGCGCCAGCTCGCACAGGGCGTCAGCCACTTCCGTCGAGGTCGCCAGGCCGCTCACCACCTCCACTAGCTTCATCACCGGCGCGGGGTTGAAGAAGTGCAGCCCTGCCACACGCTCGGGATGCGCGATCTCCGCCGCAATGGCGGTAACGGAAATGGACGACGTGTTGCTGGTCAGTAACGTCTGCGGGGGGCAAATGTCCGCCAGCGTCGCAAACAGCGCCTTTTTCACCTCCAGCCGTTCGGACGCGGCCTCAATCACCAGATCCGCCGCGGCAAGCGCGTTAATGTCGGTGACGGGGGTCAGCCGTGCCAGAATGTTGTCGCAGTCGTCTGCGGACACCTTCCCGCGCGCTACCCGCGAAATCAGGCGCTGGTGAATACCGTCGATAGCGCGTGATATGGCCTCGGCGTTGATATCGTAAATCAGGACCTGATGACCATGGCTCGCCGCCACTTCAGCAATCCCCGCGCCCATGGTGCCGCTGCCAATCACAGCGACGGTGTGAAGCGTCGTCACCATCTTATTTCCCCGTAAAGTTTGGCGTGCGCTTCGCCAGAAACGCGCTGACGCCTTCGCGGTAATCATCGCTGCGCCCGGCCAGGCGCTGGTAATCCCGCTCCAGATCGAGCTGGGCATCGAGGGTGTTGGTTTCGGCGGCGTTCATTGCCTGCTTGATCAGCCCCAGGCCAAAGGTCGGCTGCGAGGCAAAGTGCAGCGCAAGCTGCTGCGCCGTGGCGGAGAGTTGTTCATCGTCGACCACCTGCCAGATCATTCCCCACACCAGCGCCTGTTCGGCGCTGAGTTTGTCACCGAGCAGCGCCAGCCCCATCGCCCGGGCGCGTCCGGCGATACGCGGCAGCAGCCAGGTGCCGCCGCAGTCGGGCACTAAACCGAGCTTACTAAACGCCATCACAAAATTGGCCGAGCGCGCGGCGATCACCATGTCGCAACCGAGTGCCAGCGTAGCGCCCGCCCCGGCCGCCACGCCGTTGACCGCGCAAATTACCGGCTTCGGCAGTTTCGCCAGACGGCGAACCAGCGGGTTATAGAAGGTTTCCACCGACATCCCGAGATCCGGCGCCGGGCCGTTAGGGTCCACGTTACGGTCATTCAGGTCCTGTCCCGCGCAGAAACCGCGTCCTGCCCCGGTGATCAGCAGGCAGCGGATAGTCTCGTCACGCTCGGCCTGCTTCAGGCAGTCGGAAAGCTGCCGGTGCATCACGTCGTTAAAGCTGTTCAACCGCTCCGGACGGTTCAGCGTAATGGTCATCACGCCTTGCTCAATCTGACTTAAAATACATTCCACAATTAACGTCCTTTGAAGTCGGGTGTGCGTTTTTGTAGGAAGGCGTCGATGCCCTCGCGGCGGTCCTCGGTGGCTGAGAGCAGCGTGAACAGCTGCCGCTCCTGCGCCAGTCCGGCCTGCAGCGGCACTTCGTAAGACTGACGCAGCGCCTGCTTCGCTGCCTGCAGGGCTAGCGGTGCGTGGCGCGCCATCAGCGCCGCCTGTTTCAGGGCATACTCCAGCGTCAGCGAGGCCGGGAACACATCGCTGACCAGCCCGGCGCGCTGCGCCTGCTCTGCAGAGAGGCTTTCGCCGGTCAGCACCATTTTGCTGGCGAGGGATTTGCCGACACAGCGAATAAGGCGCTGGGTACCGCCCGCGCCCGGCATGATGCCGAGGGTGATCTCCGGCAGCCCGAAACGGGCGTTATCCCCGGCGATCACCACGTCGCAGAGCAGCGCGAGTTCACATCCCGCCCCCAGCGCAAAGCCGTTAACGGCGGCAATTAGCGGTTTATTGAAGGCGTTAATCCGCGCCCACAGCTGCGGACGGATGTCGTTCAGGGTGGCGGAGAGATCGTTTTCCGCCATTTCGTTGAGATCTGCCCCGGCGGCGAAGCAGCGTTCGTTGCCGGCGATCACGCAGGCGGAGATATCGCCATCAACCGCAGCGCTTTCCAGCGCGTCGGCGATTTGCCTTAACAGGGCGTTATTCAGCGCATTACGCGCCGCCGGGCGGTTCAGCGTCAGCTGGAGCACGCGGCCATGACGGGTGACAATCAGTTCGCTCATGCCATCCCCTTCGCATCAAAATCGACCACCACGTCGGCGGTTAACGGCAGCGCCTGACAGCTCAGTACGTAGCCTGCCGCCAGTTCATCCGGCTCCAGGCTGTAGTTGGTTGCCATGTCCACTTTTCCGCGCAGCACCTTGCATTTACAGGTGGCACAGACGCCGCCCTTGCAGGCGTAGGGCAAATCTGCCCCCTGGCGCAGCGCGGCATCAAGAATGCTCTCATCGTCCGCCGTCAGGGTTATCTCGCGGTCGCGTCCATCCTGACGAACGGTGACTTTCTGGCCTTCCGTCTGCACGCTCAGGGTACGTTTGATCGCGGAGCCCGGCGTATTAAAGCGTTCAAGGTGGATGGATTGCTCCGGCATCCCCAGCGCTTTCAGGGCCGCTTCGGCATCATCCATCATTGACGACGGGCCGCAGATAAAGGCTTCGTCATACTGGCGGAAGTTGATCAGGGTTTTTGCCAGCGCCTGCAGCTTTTCGCCGTCGATGCGCCCGTGCAGCAGATCGCTGTCGAGCGTCTCCTGGCTAAAGATGGACACCAGCTGCAGCCGCTGCGGATATTTGTCCTTCAGGTCTGCCAGGGCGCTGCGGAACATCATGGTCTGGCTGCTGCGGTTGCCGTAAATCAGGGTGAAGTGGCTATTGGGTTCGGTGACAAGGGTGGCGGAGATAATCGCCAGCATTGGGGTAATGCCCGACCCGGCGGCAATCGCCAGATAGTGCCCCTGACGTTCGGCCTGCGGCTGGTAGCCAAATTGCCCCTGGGGCACCATCACCTCCAGCGCCATACCCTGCTTGATTTCGTCGCGGGCATAGCGGGAGAAGCGCCCGCCCTCTATGGCTTTCACCGCCACGCTGATTTCACCCGGCGCGGCATGTAGGCAAATCGAGTAGCAGCGGCGCAGTTCATCGCCGCCAAGGGTTGCCTTCAGCGTCAGATGCTGACCGGGACGAAAGCGATACGCGTCCTGCAACGCGTCCGGCACCGCAAAGGTGATGGTGACCGCGTCGCGGGTTTCAGGTTCTACTTTTGCCACTGTTAAGGAGTGAAACGTTGTCATGGCAGCCTCAAATACATTTGAAATAATCGAAAGGCTCACGGCAGGTATTGCAGCGGTAGAGCGCTTTGCAGGCCGTGGATCCAAATTCACTGATAAGCGAGGTGTCGGTGCTCGCACAGCGCGGGCAGCTCACCTCAGCAGGCGCATGGGCATGGCAGCTGTGGCCGACGGGTGGGCTGATGCCATATTCCCGCAGGCGTTCACGGGCATCCGCCGTCATCCAGTCGGTCGTCCACGCAGGTTCAAGCTGGAGCACGACATGCACCGGGGTAAAGCCGCTCGCGGTCATCGCTTCACGGATCGCCCCCAGCAGGTGTTCCGTTGCCGGGCAGCCCGAATAGGTCGGCGTAAAACCAATGACCCAGCCCTCGCCCTGCGCCTTTACGCTGCGCACCATGCCTAAATCGGTGATGGTGAGCACCGGAACTTCGGGGTCCGGGATCTGGCTTAACAGCGCCCAGATTTGCGGGATTTGTGCCGGTGCGATGTCGACGAGGCGTTGCATAGCGCTCTCCTTTACCACTGCTGACCGGGGTAGACGCGCTGGAGATACTGCATCTCCGCCAGCATCGGCCCCAGATGTTCGGTATGCAGGCCACGTTTGCCCCCCGTGCGGTACGCCGCTTCATCGGGGACGCTCAGGGTGGCTTGCTTTAAACCCGCGAACACTTCACGTTCCCACGGCTCGCGCAGGGTGCGCGGATCAACCGCCACGCCGGAGGCGATCAGCGCCAGCTCAACGTCGTCGGCGTCGAACAGCTCCGCCGTAAAGCGCCACAGGCTGTTCACCGCCTGCTGCATTTTTTGCGAGGAGAGCGCCGTGCCGTCGCCCAGACGCACCAGCCAGCCGCGGCTAAAGCGCAGGTGATAGCGCACTTCTTTGATCGCTTTGGCGGCAATGGCGGCCAGCCGGGCGTCGCTGCTGTGGATCAGGCGTTCGTATAGCGCCACGTTCCACGCGTCCATCAGGTACTGGCGGACAAGGGTGTCAGCGAAGCTGCCGTTCGGCTGCTCCACCAGCAGGAGATTGCAAAACTGGCGTTCATCGCGACCAAACGCCAGCGAATCTTCATCGCCCTGGCCTTCCCGCTCGGCGGCGTAGGTCAGAAAGTTGCGCGCCTGACCCAGCAGGTCGAGGCCGATATTCGCCAGCGCGAGGTCAATTTCCAGCTCCGGCGCGTGACCGCACCAGGCGCCAAGACGCTGGGACAACACCAGACCGTTGTCGCCCAAACGCAGGGCGTATGCAGATACGTTATTCATCCCCAACCTCACATATGCTCGATGCCATCAGGGATGGTGTAAAACGTCGGATGGCGATAGACCTTGCTCTCGGCCGGATCGAAAAATTCACCGCTCTCTTCGGGCTGAGAGGCAATAATTTCGCTGGCCTTCACCACCCAGATGGAGCAGCCTTCGCTCCGGCGGGTATAGGCATCGCGGGCGTTTTCCAGCGCCATGCGCTCATCGGCGGCATGCAGGCTGCCCACGTGACGATGGGATAATCCTTGTTTGCTGCGTACGAACACTTCGTACAGCGGCCAGTAGACATTGCTCATGATGTTTCCTCTTACGCTGCGCTGCGCGCGTGTTGTTTTTCTGCGTGCGCCAGGGCGGCTTCGCGCACCCAGGCGCCGTCGTCCCAGGCTTTACGTTTTGCGGCCAGACGCTCGTGGTTACAGATCCCGCGCCCGTTAATCACCTCGTCAAATTCCTGCCAGTCGATCTCACCAAAGCGGTAGTGGCCGCTCTGTTCATCGAAATGCAGATCGGCGTCCGGCACCGTCATGCCCAGCATCTCCACCTGCGGGACGGTGTTATCCACAAAACGCTGGCGCAGTTCATCGTTGCCGAAACGTTTGATTTTCCAGGCCAGGCTGCGGGCGCTGTTTGGGGAGTTATCATCGTTTGGCCCGAACATCATCAGCGCGGGCCACCAGAACCGGTTAATGGCGTCCTGCAACATCTGGCGCTGCGATTCGCTGCCCTGTGCCAGCGCCATGCAGGCTTCAAAGCCCTGACGCTGGTGGAAGCTCTCTTCTTTACAGATTTTCACCATCGCCCGGGCATACGGCCCGTACGAGGTACGGCAGAGCGCCACCTGGTTGACGATGGCCGCGCCGTCCACCAGCCAGCCAATTACTCCGATGTCGGCCCAGCTCAGGGTGGGGTAGTTGAAGATCGAGGAGTATTTCATCTTGCCATCGAGCATCTTCTGGTAGATGTCCTCCCGCGCACAGCCCAGCGTTTCCGCCGCGCTGTAGAGGTACAGCCCGTGCCCGGCTTCGTCCTGCACCTTCGCCAGCAGAATGGCTTTGCGGCGCAACGTCGGCGCGCGGGTGATCCAGTTCCCCTCCGGCAGCATGCCGACGATTTCGGAGTGCGCGTGCTGACCAATCTGGCGGATCAGCGTTTTGCGGTAGGCGTCAGGCATCCAGTCCTGTGGCTCGATGGCTGTCTCCTGCGCTATGCGCTGCTCAAAGCGTTGTTCTTGCGTCACGTCATCACCTTATGATTCGTAAATTTATTTAAAAAGGCAAAATGATGAATCACTTCGTTTCATAAAAGTTACACAAAGGTTAAATATAACCCCAAGATGTGTTTGTTTATTTTGTGACATGGCTCGCAAGGCTTTTCAAATAAGGCCTGTCAGCGGGCGTTTAAAGCGCCTCCTCTCCTTCTGCCAGATCACAATGTTAACAATTCTTTAAAACTCATCTTGATTTTTATGATTCATGATCAAACTATCTATAGTGAAATTACGAAACACTTGGAGATAAGCGATGCAGCAGTTAGCCAGCTTCTTGTCCGGCATCTGGCAGTCTGGCCGGGGCCGTGAGCGCACGATTCATCACGCCATCAGCGGTGAAGCCTTATGGGAAGTCACCAGCGAAGGGCTGGATATGGCGGCCGCGCGCCGCTACGCCATCGAGCGCGGGGGCGAAGCACTTCGCGCGATGACCTTTATTGAACGCGCCGCCATGCTGAAGGCGGTGGCGAAGCACCTCCTGAGCCAGAAAGAGCAGTTTTATGCGTTGTCCGCCCAGACCGGCGCGACCCGTGCCGATGGTTGGGTGGATATTGAGGGTGGGATCGGCACCCTGTTTACCTATGCAGGCCTCGGCAGCCGCGAGCTGCCGGACGATACGCTGTGGCCGGAAGACGAGCTGATCCCGCTCTCTAAAGAGGGCGGATTTGCCGCCCGCCACGTCTTAACGTCAAAATCCGGCGTGGCGGTGCATATCAACGCCTTTAACTTCCCGTGCTGGGGAATGCTGGAAAAACTGGCCCCCACCTGGCTTGCCGGCATGCCCGCCATCATTAAGCCCGCCACCGCCACCGCGCAGGTGACGCAGGCGATGGTGAAAGCGATCGTCGACAGCGGCCTGGTGCCGGACGGTGCAATCAGCGTGATTTGCGGCGGCGCAGGCGATCTGCTGAGCCACCTGGACAGCCAGGACGTGGTGACGTTCACCGGCTCGGCCTCAACAGGGCAAAGCCTGCGCCTTCATCCTAATATTGTGGCGAACTCGATTCCGTTCACCATGGAAGCAGACTCGCTGAACTGCTGCGTGCTGGGTGAAGACGTCACGCCGGAGCAGCCGGAGTTTGCGCTGTTTATTCGCGAAGTGGTGCGTGAGATGACCACCAAAGCCGGGCAGAAATGTACCGCCATCCGCCGAATACTGGTTCCTCAGCGCCAGACGGAGGCCGTCAGCCAGGCGCTGATTGCGCGGCTGGAAAAGGTGGTGATGGGCGACCCGGCGCAGGAAGGGGTAAAAATGGGCGCGCTGGTCAACAGCGATCAGCGTGCCGACGTGCAGGCCAACGTGGATCGCCTGGTGGCCGCGGGCTGCCAGATTCGCCTTGGCGGAAAAGCCGACCTGAACGCCGCCGGAGCATTCTTCCCGCCGACCCTGCTCTTCTGCCCGCAGCCGGATGAAACCCCGGCGGTCCATGCCATCGAAGCCTTTGGCCCTGTCGCCACGCTGATGCCTTATCGCCATGCCGACCACGCAATGGCGCTTGCCCGAGCGGGCGGCGGAAGCCTGGCGGGCACGCTGGTCACGGCAGAACCCGCCACCGCGCGGCAGTTCATTGCCGGCGCGGCGCGCGCCCACGGACGCATTCAGATCCTCAACGAGGCGTCGTCAAAAGAGTCAACCGGGCACGGTTCACCGCTGCCGCAGCTGGTGCACGGCGGTCCGGGTCGTGCGGGCGGCGGCGAAGAGCTTGGCGGCCTGCGCGCCGTGAAGCATTACCTCCAGCGCACCGCGATCCAGGGCAGCCCTTCTATGCTGGCGGCCATTGGTAAACAGTGGGTGCGCGGCGCACAGGTGCAGGAAGACCGCGTACATCCGTTCCGCAAATACTTCGAGGAGCTTCAGCCTGGCGACAGCCTGCTGACGCCGCGCCGTACGTTGACGGAAACTGACATCGTGAATTTTGCCTGTCTGAGCGGGGATCACTTCTACGCGCACATGGACAAAATCGGCGCTGCCGAGTCCATCTTTGGTGAGCGCGTGGTGCATGGCTACTTCCTGATCTCCGCTGCCGCCGGGCTGTTTGTTGATGCGGGCGTCGGCCCGGTCATCGCCAACTACGGCATGGAGAACCTGCGCTTTATCGAGCCGGTGAAGCCGGGCGACACCATTCAGGTGCGTCTGACCTGTAAGCGCAAAACGCTGAAGAAACAGCGCACCCCCGATGAAAAACCGACCGGCGTGGTGGAGTGGTCAGTGGAAATCTACAACCAGCACCAGCAGGCCGTGGCCCTTTACTCCATTCTGACGCTGGTCGCCCGCCAGCACGGCGACGTCTGATCCCTTTCCTTCACCGTCTTTGCTGCCGGGTAACGCGACGTTTACCCGGCCAACGACGGCCTGCCGGGGTGTGACGTCACCCCGCTCTTTTTTAACCTGGCAAACCTGACAAATAACCTGGCAGATGCAGGCAAACGCTTTTCTCAGGCTGCTGTCAGGATAACGCTGACACAACACAATAAACGCAACAAGATGAGGTCTACGATGGGAAGCAATGCTACTTTTTCTGCCCGTAGAACGGCGCTGGCGATGGCCATTGCGCTGTGTTGCGCGTGGCAATCCCCTGTTTTCGCTCACGGCAGCGAGGCGCACATGGTGCCGATGGAAAAAACGCTGAAAGACTTTGGCGCGGATGTGAAGTGGGATGATTACGCCCAAATGTTCACCCTCTCGAAAGACGGTGCGTTTGTGAAGGTTAAGCCGGGCGCGAAAACCGCCATTGTTAACGGCAAGCCGCTGACGCTGCAGGTACCGGTCGTGATGAAGAATAACCAGGCGTTTATCCCGGAGACCTTTATCAACGATGTGTTTCAGTCAGGCCTTGATCAGACGTTCCAGGTAGAAAAGCGCCCTCATCCCCTCAATGCGCTGACAGCGGAGGAGATCAAACAGGCTGTTGAGATTGTGAAAGCCTCTGCCGACTTCAAACCCAATACCCGTTTCACCCAGATTGCGCTGGCCGAGCCGGAGAAAGCCAAAGTCTGGGACTTTGTGCTCAACGGCACGGCGGTGGACGCTCCCCGCCAGGCGAACCTCACCCTGCTGGACGGGAAACAGATCATCGAAAGCCTGGTGGACCTGAAGGATAAGAAGATCCTGCGCTGGGAAACCATCAAAGACGCCCACGGCATGGTCCTGCTGGACGACTTTGCTACCGTGCAGCAGATTATTAACGACAGCGCAGAGTTTGCTGCGGTGCTGAAAAAACGCGGTATCACCGACACGAAGAAGGTGATCACCACCCCGTTGACCGTGGGCTATTTCGACGGGAAAGATGGCCTGAAACAAGAGGACCGCCTGCTGAAAGTGGTGAGCTACCTTGATGTGGGCGATGGCAACTACTGGGCGCACCCTATTGAAAACCTGGTCGCGGTGGTCGATCTCGAACAGAAGAAAATCCAGAAAATTGAGGAAGGCCCGGTGGTCCCCGTACCGCTCACGCCCCGCCCGTATGATGGCCGCGACCGCATTGAAACAGCCAAAAAACCGCTGGAGATCATCGAGCCAGAGGGGAAGAATTACACCATTACCGGCGATATGGTCCACTGGCAGAACTGGGATTTCCACCTGAGCCTGGATTCGCGCGTCGGGCCGATGCTCTCTACCGTTACGTACAACGATAACGGTAAAAAACGTCAGGTGATGTACCAGGGATCGCTGGGCGGGATGATTGTTCCGTACGGCGACCCGGATGTGGGCTGGTACTTCAAAGCCTATCTTGATTCCGGGGACTACGGTATGGGCACCCTGACCTCACCGCTGGTGCGCGGCAAAGACGTGCCCTCTAACGCCGTACTGCTGAACGAGACAATTCCCGACTACACCGGCGCACCGATGGAGATCCCGCGCGCTATCGCCATTTTTGAACGCTATGCCGGGCCGGAGTATAAACATCAGGAGATGGGCCAGCCGAACGTCAGCGCCGAGCGCCGCGAACTGGTGGTGCGCTGGGTAAGCACCGTGGGAAATTACGACTACATCTTCGACTGGGTATTCCACGAAAACGGCACCATCGGCATTGATGCAGGCGCGACGGGGATCGAGGCGGTTAAAGGCGTGCAGGCGAAAACCATGCATGACGCCACCGCCAAAGATGACACCCGATACGGAACGCTGATCGACCACAACATCGTTGGGACCACGCATCAGCACATCTATAACTTCCGTCTGGATTTGGACGTGGACGGAACCAATAACAAGCTGGTGGCGATGGATCCGGAAGTGAAGCCGAATACCGCAGGCGGTCCCCGCACCAGCACCATGCAGGTCAATCAGTACGATATCGACAGTGAACTGCAGGCCGCGCAAAAATTCGACCCGGGCACCATTCGTCTGCTGAGTAACACAACGAAAGAGAACCGCATGGGCAACCCGGTCTCGTATCAGATTATCCCGTACGCGGGCGGCACGCACCCGGTTGCCACCGGCGCGAAGTTTGCCCAGGACGAGTGGATTTACCACCGTCTGAGCTTTATGGATAAGCAGCTGTGGGTAACGCGTTACCATCCCAACGAGATGTACCCGGAAGGCAAATTCCCGAACCGTTCAACCCACGATACCGGCCTGGGGCAGTACAGCAAGGATAACGAGTCGGTGAACGACCAGGATGACGTGGTCTGGATGACCACCGGCACCACCCACGTTGCCCGCGCGGAGGAGTGGCCGATCATGCCGACAGAATGGGTACATACCCTGCTCAAACCGTGGAACTTCTTCGACGAAACGCCGACGCTGGGTAAGAAAAAAGAGCAACAGCAATAACCATCACGCCGGGCGCAACGCCCGGTTTTTTATGCTCATTGATTTGATGAATAATCGAGGCTGCTTATAGTTAAAGATAAACCTCTGGCATGCACGCCCCCCCGGACGGGATCCCACCTTCATGGAAAAAAGACGCAATACGACGCCTGAACTCGCGACATGGCCCACCCACAAATCGATGGTGCGCCACGGTCTGGCAATGAATCTCCCGTGGCTGGCCTTTGTGAACCTGAGCCTGGCGGTCATGCTTCTGCTGCGTAACACTATCGTGGGCCACATGGATACGCTGCTGGGCGCGTCCAGACCGCTGACAACGATGGTCGACACCGCGATGCTGGGCATCATTTTACTTTCGGCCACGCTGGTGGTGATGGCCTGGCGGCATATTGCCGGTATCGGCATCGTGCTGTTTATCTGCAGCCTGCTGTGGTCGTTGTGCAGCTACTGGCTCATCGCGGTTGCCCAACTCCCTCATGCCTGGCCTGTCTATGTGATCCTGATGCTTGCGGGAATGACGGCGCTCTATTTTTACCCGTCAGGGCTGCTGGCATTTCTCCTGCCGCTGTGGATTGCGCTGCCGGTGGCCAGTATTGCGCTCAACCACGGGATTAACCTGCGCTTTGCCGTTATCTGGGGAGTGTTTACGCTCATCCTCGTCTGCGGGCGGTTTATTCTGCACCGCTGGTTTGAAGAGGCCTGGCGGCGGAACCAGCAGAATCAGCGCCTGATCCTGCGTCTGGACGCGCTCGCACATCTTGATGCGTTAACCCAGACCGCGAATCGCCGGGCGATGGAGACCCTGCTGGAGGATGCGACCGAACGCAAAAAGGCCTTCTCGCTGATCATGCTTGATGTCGATTTTTTCAAGCGTTACAACGACACCTACGGCCATCAGGCGGGGGATGCCTGTTTAACGTCCGTAGCCCAGGTGTTGAAGCAGTCGGTGCGCACGCCGAATGACGTGGTGTCCCGCTACGGCGGCGAAGAGTTCGTGGTGATCCTCTTCGATTGCCCGCTACGGGGAGCTGAGCAGGTTGCCCTGCGCATTCAGGAGAAACTGCGTGCCACCGCAATCCCGCATAGCGCCTCAAACGCCAGCGAATACGTTACCGTGAGTATGGGGATCGCAGAGATGGCCGAGGGGCTGGCCGGAACGGAGCTTCTCGCCCGCGCTGACGCCGCGCTGTACCGGGCAAAGGAGGCCGGGCGGGATCGGTGGTCGCTTTAAATGTCGCTTTAAATGAAGCCGGGTGGCGCTGCGCTTACCCGGACTACAAAACCCGCCACCCGGCTTGTTTTTTAATACCGCACGCACACCGACTTCGTTTCGCACCAGCCGTCCAGCCAGTCCGGGCCAAAGTCACGCCCGGTGCCAGACTGTTTCATGCCGCCGAACGGCAGGTTGGCATCGATCAGGGTATGACTGTTTACCCAGACGGTGCCGGCCTGCAGCCTGTCGGTGTATTCCAGCGCCTTGCTGATGTTTTGCGTCCAGACGCTGGCCGTCAGGCCATATTCGGTGTCGTTAGCCAGCCGTAACGCCTCTTCGCCATCCGCGACCCGCACCAGGTTGACCACCGGGCCGAAAACCTCTTCACGGGTGAGTCGCAGCGACGCGTCCGGGTTAACCACCAGCGTCGGTGAAACATAGTATCCCTTCCCGTCCGGGCCGCGGCTGCCGCTGATAAGCTCGGCCTTTCGGGAGGCGGCTTCATCAAGGAAGGTCTGGACCTTATCGCAGTGGGCGCGGGAGACCAGCGGGTTAATAAACGCCTGCGGCGACATGCCCGGCCCGACGCTGAGGGATTTAACCGCCTGCTCAAACCCGCTCACCAGCGTGTCAAACAGCGGCGCTTCGATATAGATGCGCGAGCTTGCCGCACAAACCTGCCCCTGATTAAGGAAGCTGCCGGTCATCAGCCCTTCAATGACCCATGCCGGATCGGCGTCTTTCAGGACGATAGCCGGGTTTTTACCGCCCAGCTCCAGCGTGACGCCCGTCAGCGTCTCTGCAGCCGTACGCGCAATCTGTTTCCCCGTCGCCGTAGAGCCGGTAAAACTCACCTTGGCTATGCGCGGATGCGACGTCAGGGCTGCACCGCAGGTGGCTCCGCTGCCGGTGATGACGTTGAACACGCCATCCGGAATACCCGCCTCACTCGCCAGTTCCGCCACGCGCAGCAGGGTCAGTGGCGTCGTCTCAGAGGGTTTGATAACGATTGAGCAGCCAGCCGCCAGGGCGGGCATCACTTTCCACATGCCGATCATCAGCGGGAAGTTCCAGGGTACGATCCCCGCCACCACCCCGACCGGCTCTTTACGGGTCCACGCCTGATAACGCGCCCCCTGCGGCAGCGGAATAGAGAGATCGAGCGTTTTGCCCGCAATTTTGGTCGTCAGCCCGGCGGTATAACGCATCCAGTTCAAGGTGCAGCCGACCTCAAAGGCGCGGGAGATGTTGATGGATTTCCCCTGCTCCAGCGTTTCAAGCTGCGCCAGCTCCTCGCCGTGCTGCTCGACCAGGTCGGCAAAGTGCAGCAGAATGCGCTCGCGTTCGGCGGGCAGTTTTCCCGCCCAGCTGCGCGAAACAAAGGCGCGCCAGCCAGACATCACTGCGCGATCCACATCGTCCACGCTGGCATCCGCCGTTGAGGCTATCACCTCGCCCGTCGCCGGGTTATAGACGTTCAGGCGTTTTTCGCCGTCAGACGCCACTTCGCGCCCTTCGATCCACAGGCCATGGTGACGGTCGAGAAACTGTTGCACGCACGGCAGAGCGGCTACCTGTGATTCAGACATCGGGTACTCCTTGGTTATTCTTCTCAGGATGTTAATGCAGTCTAAGAGGGGTTTTGCCATCCCGCTTTTGTCTGTATGACATTCGCTTTGCCACCTGTGACAGGCTCCGCAAAACGTGATAATTACCGCTTATATCGCTGTTCCGCATGAGCGTTCTTTCCTATAGTCAGCCTCGAAGGCCAGACAAAATGCAACACAAATGCAACAATGCGAAAACATTGACGGTGCGGCGAGAGAAACCATGGCGTGTGCGAGCGAACAGGAAAAGTATCAGCAATGGCTGGCGCAAATTAACCAGGCGTGCGGCCGGTTTGATGCGCGTCCTTTAGAGGGAGAGTTTATCGGTGAACTGGAAACCAGCTATGCCCGCAGCCTGAAGTTAAGCACCGTCACCGCAGCCGGGGTTAATCTGTTTCGCACCCGTCGGGAAATTGCCCACGGCAACGATGCGTGGTTCTATACCGTGTTTCAGCTCGACGGCAGCGCGGAGATTGAACAGGACGGGCGGCGCTCACGTCTTAAAACGGGCGATATCACCCTGCTGGACGCCTCGCGCCCCTGCTCGATTTACTGGCAGGACAAATCCCGCCAGATTTCTCTGCTCGTGCCGCGTCAGATCATTGAACAGCAGTGCCGCTTTCAGGAAGTGAGCTGCGCGCTCACGCTTTCCCGCAGCCTGCCGACCGTGCAGTTGAGCCATCGTCTGCTTCAGGAGAGTATGGGCAATACCGGGCTGAGTGAGGTCGAGAGCGAAGCGGCGCTGGAAGCGATGGTTTGCCTGCTGCGCCCGGCATTTCAGCAACGCGACGCAGTGCAGCCGCGCAAGGAACGTCAGTTCCAGAACGTGCTTTCCCTGATAGACGACCATATCCAGTCAGACGCGCTGCGCCCGGAGTGGATCGCCACAGAGAGTGGGATGTCGGTACGCAGTTTGTACCGTATGTTCGCCGAGAAAGGGCTGGTGGTGGCGCAGTACATTAAAAACCGTCGACTCGATCTCTGCGCGCAGATGCTGCGTTCAGCCGGCGACGACGAAAAGCTGGCGGGCATTGGCTACAGCTGGGGTTTTGCCGATCACAGCCATTTTTCTACCGCCTTTAAGCAGCGTTTCGGCGTCTCGCCCGGCGAGTACCGTAAACGCTGCCGCTAGTTTTTTTTAGTTCACTCTTTTTTCAGCCACTTACCGTTAATCCCCTTCACGTACTCGCCCGGCTGCGCACGGGCCACCAGCTTTTGCCCGGCCATTTTCGCCACTTCATCCACCGGCAGGTTGTTGCTGTCGGCCAGCTTTTGGTAGCTCTCGGTGCGTGCGGCATTAATGCTTTTCACCAGCGCCAGCGTGTCTGGATCCTGCTTAACCGGCGCCAGGTAGCCGCTCAGGGTTTCCCCCACCCGGCCCTGGGTGCGTGCTTCGTTTAAGGTCAGCGTCGCGGCCTGCACGTTCATTCCCAGCGCCAGTAAAATCAGTAGTAATCGTTTCATGGCATCCTCAGAACAGATCGCTGCGCGTTTTCAGCAGGGTTTCTACGTCTTTATCGACCTTGATGTGGATCTCATGCTCGATTTTGACGTTCATATTGATGGTGATCGGCTCTTTCGGTGCCGCCACTTCAATACGCGGCGTACAGCCCGAGAGCAGCACGGCAACGGCCACGGTGAGTACACCTGCCATCTTTTTCATTGTTGTTCCTCACTTTCCTTGCCGGTCGAACTGCGGATACCCGGTATGGCCGCATGTTGCTCAAACCATGTTTGCAGATTATCCCCGAAGCGCAGGCTGCGCCAGAGGGTAAAAACGTTCTCTTCGTGGGTGTAGTTCAGATTGACCGAACCGCTTTTGCCATCCACCCGGCTGGTTCCCTTGATCGCCGCCTGCAGGGTTAAGACCCCCAGATTATCGACATTGATCTTTGTCCACGACCGGGTGATTTCCATGTAGCGCAGCCAGTTGATGGCGGCCCCTGCGGCCATATTGTCTTTCACAATGGCGTCGGCCGTATCTTTGTCAATACGCAGCGTCATAGGCCCCGGATTGGTCAGCCAGCCGTCTTTGATAATCCAGCGTTCGTTGTCGAGCCAGAATGGCAGCGCTCCGCTGACCGGGCCAGACATCGTAAACTGTTTGGGATTCACCGCGCTAATCAGCTCGCTGGAGGAGATATTGTCCACGCGCAGCAGGGCCGCATCATGTTGCGGCATACGCAGCTGCTGAAGGGTGATTTTGCCGCCGAGCGTTTCTATCTTCACGTTGGTGAGCAGCAGCGGGTTGTCGTCGGTCCAGGGGTAGTCACCCTGTAAATCGGCGGTAATGTTGTGTGCGGACACCAGATTTTGCACTTCGCCAATGCGCAACGTCACCGGCCCCCTCGTGCCCAGCGACCAGGTCCCCTCGCTAAAGCGAAACGGCAGAACAAAATCGACGCCGTTGATCTGGTTGTCGGGCATCCACAGGCTACCGGCTTTTACCACCCCGTGGCCGCCCGCCTCAAAGCCCTGGTCCGCCGCCGCCGAGAAGGCCACCTGCGCGTAAAGTTCGCCGTCGCGCAGCGTCATCTTCCAGTCTGGCGGAAGCAGCGGCTGGAATACCGTGAGGGACTGCTTCGGCCACCAGGCCTGACCGCGCAGACGCTCACCGTCCCAGCGGCCATTGACCTGCACCGGCCCAATGGCGTCGGCGTGAAGATCCCCTTTGAACTGGAACAGGGTCGGGTCAGTCCCGTCGACGCTAAAATTCAGTACCGAGGGCGGCAGCAGGCTTCCGCCTGAAAAGGTGGTTTGTCCCGCTTTCAGCGACAGCGCCCCGCTGAAGGCCGGATGGGCAGGATCGCGCTGCCAGCGCACCGGTTTTTCCAGCACCAGACGCGGCTTGCTGACCAGCATCGTGCCGTACTGGAGCTTATCGAAACCGGTGGAGAGATCGGTCAGCGCAATCACCCGATCGCGCCATTCTCCTTTCCCTGCAACGTCCCATCGTGCGTTCATCGGCGTGAAGTTACCGTTGCCCCAGTAGCGCCACTGCCACAGCCCGCTGTCGGGTAAAAAATCTTGCGCCTGGCCGTCCAGGTGCAGGGTAAAATCGCCCATCTCGTTTTCATGAGCGCGTAATATCGCCTGCAGGCGGCCATCCACGCCCTTTTGCGTCAGCTTAACGCCCGCGAGCGGCCAGCGTATTTCGTCGATATCCAGCGAATCAATCAGGCGTCCGCGCGAGCGAAGCAGCGCGCCGGGGGCGAATTCCAGGATGGGATCTGCCAGGCTTCCGGTCAGTGTCGCCGGAAGTTTGGCGTAGAGGATCAGATCGTTTTGTTTCGCCTCGCCGCTCAGATGCAGCGGCATGTGGCTGTTATCCATGCTAAGCGTGCCGGGACCGAGAGTCAGTACGGCGTTGCCCTTCCCGGCATCACCCTTCGTCAGCACGTTCAGGCGTCCGGTGAAGGTCGCTTTTTCCAGCCCCTGCTGCCAGTTATCAATCTTCAGCCCAACGCGTCCGCTCAGCGGCAGACCTGGCTGTTGCCAGTTCCAACGACCGTCGCTGATGGTCAATTCCCGGGCGGTGACCTGCCAAGGCAGGTCGAGCAGCGGGTCGGGGTTATCCCTCGCCATGACCACCAGTTGCCCCTGATTGTCCGCCCACTCCAGATCGGCATCGACCAGAGACGATAAGTGTGGCACGTTGAAGGTGGCCTGCGCGTGCCCTTTAACCGGTGCGCCGTCCGGCACCAGCGGCAGGGTAAATTCACCCACCAGCGTCACGGGCTGCGGTTGGTCCGGCAGGTGAATGTCGAATTGCTTGATGGTCAGATTCTGGCCGCGAAGCTGCCCCTGAATACTCACCTGCTCGCCTTTATAGGTGAGAGTCTGGCTGGCCGGGGTTAAGGACGCGCGAAGCTCACCCTGCCACTGCTGCCAGGGGGAAAGCGTCAGGCGGTGGATCGTCAGCCAGGTGTTCGGCAGGATCGCCTGCCACTGGGCCAGGGTTTTTGGCGCGACGGTGGACGGGGCGGACTCGGGCAGTTTACTCAGACACGCAGAGTTCAGTTCAAGCGCGCCGACGTCCAGCGCCCAGCGGCTGGGGTGCGACAGCGTGACGTTTTCGATACGGGCAATTTCGCAGTCTTCTACCAGATAGCGGAGATCCGGTATAACGAGGGCGTTGCGGGTCAGACGAGGACTTTTTTCAAAGGCGATGCGCGTCCCTACCGGCAGCCAGATCCCGGCAAGGGTCGGTACCCATTGGGCGAGCGTCATCAGCAGCGTCAGCGGCAAAACGATCAACAGCAGTAGGAGCGCGATCGCGGCTTTGTATTTACCCCTCATGGGCAGTTAATATCCTGATTTAGCGAAAGAATTAAGCCGACATTGCCGATCATTGTCGCATGATTAGCCAGTCAGTTGAAGAGACTGTCATTTTTAAGGATAGATGCTCTATCATTATTCATAGAACTTATTGAATTCAATAAATTTTTATAAATTGTAAGATTATTTTAATCATGCTAACGTGAATGTAAAATCACTGGAGAAAGTCTTATGAAACTCGCGGTATATAGCACAAAGCAGTACGACAAAAAGTATCTGCAACATGTTAACGAGGCTTACGGATTCGATCTTGAATTTTTCGACTTTCTGCTGACTGAGAAAACTGCCAAAACCGCCCACGGCTGTGAAGGCGTCTGTATCTTCGTCAACGATGATGGCAGCCGTCCGGTGCTGGAAGAGCTGAAAAAACAGGGGGTGAAATATATCGCCCTGCGCTGCGCCGGGTTCAATAACGTGGATCTGGATGCGGCGAAAGAGCTGGGTCTGAAGGTCGTTCGCGTACCGGCCTATTCACCGGAAGCGGTGGCGGAACATGCCATCGGCATGATGATGTCGCTGAACCGTCGTATTCACCGTGCTTATCAACGTACCCGTGATGCGAACTTTTCTCTCGAAGGGCTGACCGGTTTTACCATGTACGGCAAAACCGCCGGGATCATCGGCACCGGTAAGATTGGCGTAGCCGCCCTGCGCATTCTGAAAGGCTTTGGTATGCGCCTGCTGGCCTTTGACCCGTACCCAAGCGCTGCCGCACTGGAGCTGGGCGTGGAGTATGTTGATATTCAGACGCTGTTCTCCCAGTCTGACGTGATCTCCCTGCACTGCCCGCTGACGCCAGAAAACTATCACCTGCTAAACCAGACGGCTTTCGACCAGATGAAGGACGGGGTGATGATCATCAACACCAGCCGCGGCGGTTTGATTGATTCACAGGCGGCAATTGAAGCGCTGAAAACCCAGAAGATTGGTGCCTTGGGTATGGACGTCTATGAGAACGAACGTGACCTGTTCTTTGAAGACAAATCCAATGACGTGATTCAGGATGACGTGTTCCGCCGTCTGTCGGCCTGCCATAACGTGCTGTTCACCGGGCATCAGGCCTTCCTTACCGCCGAGGCGCTGATAAGCATTTCAGAAACGACGCTGGGGAATTTGCAGCAGCTGGAGAAAGGCGAAGCCTGTCCGAATGAGATTGCCTGACTTTTCTCTCTAAATATAGATAATAAAAAACCCGCTGATGGCGGGTTTTTTAATGAATAAAGGCGTTATTTAAAGACTTCTGCTACTGCTTCAAAGTTAGGACCATGCTCACGCGCAGCGATAATAACGTAGTATTTTCCACCCTTCTCTTCAGCCAGTGTAGAAAGCTTTTTATGCAGATCGGAAGGTGATGAAATCTGACCGCCGGTTGCGCCCACGGTAACATTCCCTATGTATTGCAGTTTGAAGTGGTGTGCTTCATCTTTAGAAATCAGATCGGCAGCGGATGCACCGAAGCTTGCCATTGTGAAGGCCAGAACAGTCCCTAATAGTGCTTTTTTCATATCATTCCTCCTGTTGATTACTCTACATATTCAACTTATGAATAATCCATGTAAATGATCCGTATCAATAATGTAGATTAGATGGGATTTTTTTCCAGTGTTACAGAATCTCCATTAAGAGCGACATTGCGTTTTTGCTGATCGTCTTTAACGCTGCAACGCGTCGTTTTACCCGCAACCCTTTGTCCTGATACTTTCGACAATCTGCGACTACACATCAACCGTGCGGCCTGTTCCTGCGTGCGCGCAGGATTCTAATGCCTCTGAGGATTGCACCCAATGCTAACTAACTCCATCAAAATATAGATAAGAGACGAGATGAACAGAAGTGAGGATAAGACAATCGCGGCCAGAAAAATCACGGGAAACTCCATGTAATAAATTTCAATCCGTAAGAAATTCTAGATCCTTTTTTTAGTTTGTCACGGAAGTGCAATAAATTATGCTGCACATCGCTGAGATCGGCATGGGTAAATCCATAATTATAACTGGGATTACTCATGACCGTACGTCAACGTGTTATAACATACTGTCAATTTCTCAGGTTTTAAAAAAAGTTATGCAATAACGCACGGTTAACAATTCTCATGCTATTTTAGAAGAAACTCCTTAGACACGTTCACTATGCTAACAACGCTTATTTATCGAAGCCACCTCCAGTCGGGCGCATCATTTCAATCAATAAAAGATATGGTCAGCACGGCCAATACTCACAACGAGAAAGTGGGGATTACTGGCGTTTTGCTTTTCAACGGCACGCATTTTTTGCAGCTTCTGGAAGGTGAAGAGGTTGCAGTGATGCAACTGTACGAAAAGATTCGCCGCGATGTCCTTCATTCTAACATTGTCGAACTTTTACGCGATTATGCCCCTTATCGTCGTTTCGGTGGAGCAGGCATGGAATTAATCGACATCAGGCTGTATGACAAAGATGAGTGTCTTGACAGAGTTCTTCAACATGGAACCACTCAACATAAGTTACTCTATAATGATAGGGCTTTGCGATTTTTTCGCACTTTTATCGATTCAGTGGAAACTGACAGTTACTATCAATTGCCGGATAGTTTCAGCTGGTACTTTTCGCCGCAACATATTGAGATTGAAGAAATTGATAGGGTTTCCATTGATAATATCCAGGTGGTGATAGATCCTCTCGCAGGCCAAATACATTCATTCGTATTAAGTGCCAAAAATGAAAGCCCACTTAGTGAAGCAGATCATTTATCTTTTGATTTGGAATCGAAACATGAATTGTTAAAAACTGCTGGAAAGATAACTACTGCTTCGCAAAGGGTGTCAGTTTCACTCCTGCCCTTGACCTTGACCAGAGTGCCCGGTGCAATTGATATACTCCTTGGTTATATTAAAGAAAGTAGCATTTATCCAGAGCAAATTATTGTCGAATTTTCTGAAAGCGAAATAATTCCAGAGATTGATGAGTTCGCTGACGCCATCAGGAAATTGAAGAGTTGTGGTGTAAGCGTTGCCGTCAAAGACTTTGGAGCAGGCAACGCAGGATTATTACTCCTTTCTAAATTTCAACCTGAAAAACTTAAGATTCATCCTCAATTGATAAAGCATATTCATGAAGATGGTTCTAAACAAGCGATTCTTCAAAGCTTAATCCGCTGCTGCGAGCTATTAGAAATAAGAATTTGCGCGACTGGAATAGAACTTGCCGAAGAGTGGATGTGGCTTGAGTCAGCGGGAATATTTTGTTTTCAGGGGGGGCTTTTTTCACACTACAGCAGACATGAACATTTAACAATTCATTGGCCTGAACTCGTCGAACAGCATATATCTTCGTAGAATTATTGAAATTATCGCTGTAAGCGATCAGATATCTTAAGCAGAGATTATAATGGTTAACTTATCCACAGATTCTGTGGGTAAGTTCTGTACTAAATCGACTAAAAGAGTGTCATCCCTGACAGTTTCTCCGGCCGATAAACGTTTTCACGTTACCGATGAGGTTGCTTCGTCGTGATTACCGGCCAGAGCCGGTCTGCGTCCTATCCTGCTAATTCTAGTCTTCGTTAAGGCCCACAAGGGTTTGAAGATATGGCATCCTTAACTCATCGTCGCGATTGAGTGTCTTGAATCTCATGAGCCAGGTGTTGGCCTCCGAGAGTTCCTTCAATCTACCTTCATCATCAACGTCTTGAGTCATTCGATTCAACATGCTAATGAGAGAGGCGACATTAATCTCCTTTCTCACAAGAGCAAGTCTAAGTGCCGCTTCACCAATGATGGCATAGCCTTTTTCGTCGTCTTGAAATATCACAGTTAAGCCTCCTTGGTACGATTTCATAAACCTCAGAATTAACTCTAGATGCAGAAGGCATTGAATTTAGAAAATTAGTCCTATTCTTATGTTTTGATTCCTTATAACGACAAAATTGAAATCATATATTGCAGCACTGAAAAAGCCCTGGCAGCACAGCTTTACATCTGTTCATACACATTGCTTAAGATTAGAGTAACGTTGAAATTAATATACCCGCATGCTACCCTGTACATCCATACACTATCAGGAGGTGCTTTGGAACAAGATGAAATAGATGGAACTGAAGAATTTAATGCCCTTATAGGCGTTGTTGTTGCGGGGTTACTCGAAAAAAATGATGCCGTTACCTTACAGCTATTAATTGAAGCGCTTTATCAAGTTTGTATGGATTGTGAAGACGAAAAAATCATGATGCAATGTCTTGAAGCGATTCTGACCCTCAAAAAGACATTACATTAGGTTGCATTAGTCAGTAGACATAAATGATACATGACATTGCACTATACTGGTAGGCAATTGCCATTATTACGACTCTTGCTGTTACAATCTGGTCAACGTGATGATGAGTTCTCTCCCGTTGTAATTGAAAGTTTGGTTCAGATTGCTGGACACATTTATACTACGTTGCAGAGCGCTTCGCTTAATCTCATTTAATATTATTTCGTTTACAGAATAAATATTCAAAAACCCCGATACGAAATACATTCCTTGTATGATCCTTGATTGCTCGAAACCCATAGCAAAAAGCACTAAGGCATTTGCGATTCCCTGGGCTTCTTCAAGCGAATTGATTACGATCCTTTCTCCGTCCACTACCCTGACTCCATTATGTTTTTTCCTCTAACAATATAGACTGCCTCGGGAAAAATGTGAGGGCACTATGCTAAGTTTGTATCAAACCCTCATCTGCAGACTATCTTTCGTTCACGTAATGACAGATTGAAGGGAAAGAACCGGGCATTATGCCCGGTTCACTTACGTTAAATTATACCTAATCACTCAATCCACGATTTTCCAGCATCGGCTCTATTCTCGGATCGTGCCCGCGCCACTGACGATAAAGTTCAGCTAAATCCGTACTATTGCCGCGCGACAAAATCGCCTCGCGGAATTTTTGCCCGTTCTCGCGCGTCAAACCCCCCTGCTCGACAAACCACTGATAACCGTCGTCCGCCAGCATTTGCGTCCAGAGATAGGCGTAATACCCCGCCGCATAGCCGCCGCCGAAGATATGGGCGAAATAACTGCTGCGATAGCGTGGCGGGATGGCGGGAAGATCCAGCCCTTCCTTTTTCAGCGCCTCGGCTTCAAACGATTCTACGTTATCAACGGTGTCGCGAATGCTGTGCCAGTTCATGTCCAGCAAGGCAGCGCTGAGCAACTCCGTCATGTCGTAGCCCTTGTTGAACTGGGTGGCGTTCAGCATTTTATCCCGCAGGGCATCCGGCATGGGTTCCTGGGTCTGATAATGACGGGCATAGTGCGCAAACACGCGCGGGTGGCTGGCCCAGTGTTCGTTGATTTGCGACGGAAACTCAACAAAGTCTCGCGGCGTATTGGTGCCAGAAAGCGTAGCGTAGCGCTGGCTGGCAAACAGGCCGTGTAGCGTATGACCAAACTCGTGAAACAGCGTGATGACATCATCCCAGGAGAGAAGTGCCGTCTGGCCGGTAGCGGGTTTTTGGTAGTTGCACACGTTGTAGATCACCGGGCGGGCGGAAGACTCAAAGGATTGTTCGACAAAATTGCCCATCCACGCCCCGCCGCTTTTTGAGTCGCGGGCGAAGAAGTCACCGTAGAACAGCGCCATCCCCTCGCCGGTGTGGTCAAAAATTTCCCATACGCGCACGTCCGGGTGATACACCGGGATGTCAAAACGCTCAACAAAACGAATGCCAAACAGCTCGCTGGCAGCCCAGAACACGCCGTCGTGCAGGACGGTATTGAGCGCAAAGTAAGGTTTGATTTGCGACTCATCGAGCGCGTATTTTGCCGAGCGCACGCGCTCGGCGTAGTAGGCCCAGTCCCATGCTTCAACGGTAAAACCGCCCTGCTCGTCGTCAATCACCTTCTGGATATCAGCCTGTTCACGCGCCGCCCGCCCTCGCGCCGCAGGCACGATCCCCCGCATAAAGGCCAGCGCGGCGGCAGACGTTTTCGCCATCTGGTCAGCGGTGCTCCAGCTTGCGTAATCCTCAAATCCGAGCAGCTGAGCCTGCCGCGCGCGCAGCGACGCAAGACGGCGGATCAGCTCGCGGGTATCGTTTTCATCGCCTTTTTGGGTGCGATCCCATCCGGCCTTGAACAGACGTTCACGCGTCTGGCGATTGCGCAGCGCGGCGAGGGCGGGCTGTTGCGTGGTATTAAGCAGCGGGATCAGCCAGCGATCGCGAAGACCTTTTTCCGTTGCGGCCTGCGCGGCGGTGCCAATCTGGTCCGCGCTCAGGCCATCGAGTTGTTGAACATCGTCCACCACCAGCCCGCCCGCGTTGTCTGCGGCGAGTAAACGCTGGTTAAAGCGGCTGGTCAGCGAGGCGGATTCCGTATTCAGCGTTTTGAGCTCCGCTTTTTCGGCAGCGTTAAGGCGTGCGCCCGCAAGGACAAAGTGCTGCCAGGTCTCTTCCACCAGACGACGGGATTCCGCATCCAGCGCGGCGCGATCCTGCCAGACGCGCTCGACGCGGGAGAAAAGCGTGTCGTTAAGCCAGATATCGTTTGCCAGCTCCGCCAGCTCGGTTGAGAACTGCTCATCCAGCGCCTGCAGATCATCGTTGGTGTGCGCGGAGGTCATGGCAAAAAAGACGCTGCTGACGCGTGATAGCATCGCGCCGCTTTTCTCCAGCGCCAGCACGGTGTTGTCAAAATCCGGTGGGGACGTTTGGGCGATAATAGCGTCGATGTCAGCACGCTTCTGGCGCAGGGCTTCGTCGAATGCCGGGCGATAGTGGCTGTCTTCAATAAGATCGAATCGCGGTGCCTGATACGGCAGCAGGCTGATGTCAAAAAAAGGATTGTTGACCGACATTTTTCACTCCTCAGAACAGTGTATTCCCCCAGAGTAGGCCAGGCCGTCAGCGCCTGCAATGCCATCATACAAATGTAGCCTTAACGGGCCGCCCGCGAGCGTGCTATGGTAGTACAACACAAAAAGCGTTGAGGAACAGTGAGATGATAATTTTAGTTACCGGGGCGACCGCGGGTTTTGGTGAATGCATCACGCGTCGCTTCGTCGCCAACGGCCATAAAGTGATTGCAACAGGCCGCCGTCAGGAGCGCCTGCAGGAGCTAAAGGATGAGCTGGGCGACAGCATCCTGACCGCGCAGCTGGACGTACGTAACCGCGCGGCCATTGAAGAGATGATCGCGAACCTGCCGGCCGAGTGGCGTGCCATTGATGTTCTGGTCAACAATGCCGGTCTGGCGCTGGGCATGGAGCCCGCCCATAAAGCCAGCGTGGAAGACTGGGAAAACATGATCGACACCAACAACAAGGGCCTGGTGTACATGACCCGCGCCGTGCTGCCCGGCATGGTGGAACGCAACAGCGGCCACATTATCAACATCGGCTCTACCGCCGGTAGCTGGCCTTACGCAGGCGGCAACGTCTACGGCGCAACCAAAGCTTTCGTGCGCCAGTTCAGCCTGAACCTGCGCACCGACCTGCACGGCACGGCTATCCGCGTGACGGACGTTGAACCAGGCCTGGTGGGCGGGACGGAATTCTCTAACGTCCGCTTCAAAGGCGATGACGCGAAAGCGGGTAAAACCTACGAAAACGCGAATGCGCTGACCCCGGAAGACGTCACCGAGACGGTCTGGTGGGTGGCGACGCTGCCTAAACACGTCAATATCAACACCGTTGAAATGATGCCGGTCAGCCAGAGTTTTGCCGGACTGAGCGTCCATCGCGGCTAGTTTGCCCTGCCCGGCCTGCGGGCCGGGTCTGTGATGGCGGGCAAAAGAATGGTAGTCTAGTCAGGTTAACTCTCTGAGAAATCACAACACATGGCCGCTGAATCGCAACTCAACCCTACCCAGCCTGTTAACCAGCAAATTTATCGCATTTTACGACGTGATATCGTCCATTGCCTGATCCCGCCTGGCACTCCGCTGTCTGAAAAAGAGGTGTCGGTGCGTTTTGACGTTTCCCGTCAGCCGGTGCGTGAGGCGTTTATCAAGCTGGCTGAAAACGGCCTGATTCAGATCCGCCCCCAGCGCGGCAGCTATGTGAACAAAATTTCGCTTTCGCAGGTCCGTAACGGTTGTTTCGTCCGTCAGGCGATTGAGTGCGCGGTTGTGCGACGGGCGGCAACGCTGATCAACGAAAACCAGTGCTACCTGCTGGAGCAAAACCTGCATCAGCAGCGCATTGCGATTGATCGTAAACAGCTCAATGACTTTTTCCAGCTGGATGACGAGTTTCATCAGAAGCTGGCGCAAATCGCCGACTGTCAGCTGGCGTGGGATACCATCGAAAACATCAAAGCCACCATTGACCGCGTGCGTTACATGAGCCTTGACCATGTTTCGCCGCCGGAAATGCTGCTCCGACAGCACCATGATATTTTTAATGCGCTGGAAAAACGGGATTTGGACGGCGTGGAAAATGCGATGACTCTGCACCTGCAGGAAATAAGTGAATCCGTGCAGCTTATTCGTCAGGAAAATAGCGACTGGTTCAGCGAAGAGTAATATTCGCCGCCCCCTTGCGGTTGCGGCGAGGTCGTTAGCGGACAACTAATACCGGGATGCTGGCGTAGCGCAGAATAGACTCTGCGTTGGAGCCGAGTAAATGGGTTGTGATGCTCGGGTTTTTCGAACCGATAACGATCACGTCATAATCCCCTTCTTTACTCATTTTAATAATTTCATCGCGCACGCTGCCAAAGCGCACTTTGCACTCAATTTTGTCCGGGTCGATATCAAACAAGCGCTTTAACGCCGTCATTTTTTTATCAGACTCGGTGGTCATGTACTCTTCAAACTTTTTAATATCCGCATTGAACCCGCGTAGTAACGAGCGGCCGCTGACGGGCAGGATATTAACCAGGGTGATTGAGGCGCCTTCCGCTTTGGCGAGATTAGCCGCATGACGCACCGCTTTGTCACTCAAATCCATTTCAAACACATCAACAGGCATCAAAATCTTTTTGTACATAAGCCTGACTCCTTAATTCAGATGAAAGGGGTATTTCCTGTAACCAGAGTGCCATTCGCACTATAAACAAACCCTCAACGTTAACGCGGGTAAACTATCAGTTCATGAAAACATTTGTCCGTTTTGTAAATAGCGGTTCAGAAGCGTCAACGCGGGCCGTAACAAAGAAAAAAGTGTGAGTTTGATCAAAAACAAAAACAATCGTTAAAGAGAGGCGTATTTATAGTGCCCGTGAATGGCGCGGTCAGAATAGCGCCGTAACGGATAGGTTAGAGAGGAGAAATTACCATGATGACATATGACCGTAACCGCAACGCAATCACCACCGGCAGCCGCGTAATGATTAACGGCACGGGCCGCACCGGGATTATTAAAGCGATCCACAGCACCGGGCTGGATGCCGCACAGGTGCGTCGCAGCAAAACGGTGGAAGTCGAAGGTTGTGACGGTAAATTTGAACCGATTGAACTGATTCGCCTGGGAATGCACTAACAGGCACAAAGCCATGCCGCCGCGAACGGCGGCATGTAAAGCATTAACCCTGCGCCGCGTATTGCGCCACCGTGGCCTTCGCCCCCTTCTGTAGCAGCATCTGGTACGCGTTCATTACCGCATCGACAAAAACAGCTTCCTGCGGCAGTTCTTTGCCAAAGATCGCCTCGATACCCAACAGCGCTTTCACGCGGCTCTCGCCTTCTGCGCTGCTGTTTACCGCTGACTGGATCGCCGCCAGCTGCGGATCGCTTACCTCGATGGCATTACCCTGCTCGTCCACGCCGCCGACATAGCGCATCCAGCCCGCCACGCCCAATGCAAGCAGCGGGAAAGGCTGCTGATGGACCAGGTGCCAGCGCACGGAATCAAGCATACGCTGCGGGAGTTTCTGACTGCCGTCCATCGCAATTTGCCACGTGCGGTGACGCAGCGCCGGGTTGCTGTAACGCGCGATCAGCAGATCGGCGTAATGGCTTAAATCCACACCCTGCACTTTCAGCGTTGGGGCCTGCTCTTTCAGCATCAGCGCGTGAGCGGCTTTGCGGTAGTTCGCATCTGCCATGCAGTCGTTAATGTGCTGGTAACCCGCCAGATAGCCTAGATAGGCCAGGAACGAGTGGCTGCCGTTAAGCATACGCAGCTTCATCTCTTCAAAAGGAATAACGTCTGATACCAGCTCAGCGCCGGCCTTTTCCCACTGTGGACGCCCGGCGACAAAGTTATCTTCCACCACCCACTGACGGAACGGCTCGCAGGCCACCCCAGCCGGATCGCGAACGCCGGTCAATTGTTCAATTTTATCCAGCGTCTCGGCCGTGACCGCCGGGACGATACGGTCGACCATGGTTGACGGGAAGGTCACATTGGCATCGATCCAGTCTGCCAGTTCAGCGTCCACGGCACGCGCGTAGGCGCAGGTAACGTTGCGCATCACATGACCATTTTCCGGCATGTTATCGCAGGACATGACGCTAAAGGCCGGCAGGCCGGCTGCCTTACGCCGCGCCAGCGCTTCAACCACAACGCCCGGTGCAGATTTTGGCTGATGAGGATTTTGCAGGTCCGCTACGATAAACGGATGATCGAGCATCAGTTGCCCGGTGGCAGGCGAATGGCAGTACCCTTTCTCGGTAATGGTGAGCGAAACAATCGCCACCTGCGGTTCGCACATCGTCGACAGGACAGCTTCCAGCCCATCAACCTGGGCATGCAGCGCCTTTTTCACCACCCCCACGACGCGGGAGGTCCAGGCGTCGGCAGACATTTCCGCCACGGTGTAGAGATGGTCCTGCGCGTTCAGATCGGCGATCTGCTGTTCACCGCCGATCAGGTTCACTTCACAGTATCCCCAGTCGCTGTCGTGTTCTGCGGCAAGAATGTCGGCGTAGACCGCCTGATGTGCGCGATGAAATGCGCCAAAGCCCAGGTGAACAATACGCGCGTTGAGGCGTTCACGATCGTACTGAGGCAGCGTGGCCTTCGCCTGTAATAACCGATTTTCCATGATTGTGACTCGTTAAATTAGAAAGCTAAGAACCGCTGCCGCTCCGGCAAGAGCGACAGCGCCTGCTGACTACACCAACTAGAATGGCAGTAGCGAGAAAAAAAGGACTGCCATCAACCATACTGATACGTCGATTTCAGATATTGATTTATATTAACTTTTTGCCATGTGGTGTGACATGAACAATAAGTTGTGTGACATATCCCATAACATATAAACCATTAACGCCGGGTGGAGAGTGCCCCGTATGCCGCACGCTCTTTCTGAGGCACTTCGGCAGCATCTTCAGCGTCGCTCAAATCACGGTCGCGCACTTCAGGCATCAGGAGTGCAGAGACCAGCCCAATCAGCGAGTAAACCACCAGCATCGCCACAATAGGCCACCATGAGCCGGTCATGTTGCAGAAGATCCCTGCCAGCACCGGACCAAAGCCCACCGCGACCAGGCCGCCGGCTTCCTTCGAAATCGCCATGCGAGTAAAGCGGTTTCGCGAGCCAAACATTTCCGCCATGGTGATGTTCTCCAGGGCAAACAGCCCCAGCACCGCCACGTTGTGAATCACGATGATGGAGAGCATCAGCACGCCCGGGGCATAACTCTTGTCAACGATGATCGACAGCATCGGGTACGCCAGAACGATCGCCGAGATGTTGAGAATGATGTAAGGCAACCGGCGTCCCACCTTGTCCGATAGCCAGCCCAGCAGCGGAATGGAGATAAACCCGAGGATTGAACTGATCATCAGCGCATCGGTTGGAATGGCTTTATCAAACAGCAGCGTCTGCACCAGATAGCCCGCAAGGAACGTCTGGATCAGGCCTGAGTTGCCCGCCTGACCGAAACGCAGCCCGGTGGCCAGCCAGAACGATTTACTTCTGAACATCGCGCCCAGAGAGGTGTCCTGTACGGCCTGCGGTGCGGCAGCTTCTGCATCGTTCACTTTCTCGAATACCGGGCTTTCCTTGAGGTTCATTCGCAGCCAGATGGCAAAGATCATCACCACGACGCTGGCAAGGAACGGCACGCGCCAGCCCCAGGCAACCAGCTCTTCGCGGTCAAGCGCAAAGAACATCACCGCCCAAATCGCCGTCGCGCTCAGCGTGCCGCAGTTTGTGCCCATGGCCACCAGGGAGGAGATAATGCCGCGCTTTCCTTTCGGCGCGTACTCCGCCAGCATGGTCCCTGCCCCGGAGATTTCCGCCCCGGCGCCCAGGCCCTGAATGATACGCAGCGTGACCAGCAGCACCGGCGCGAAAATGCCAATCTGCGCGTAGGTCGGTAATACGCCAATTAAGGTGGTACAGATCCCCATCATGGTGATGGTGATAAACAGCACCTTTTTACGTCCGATGCTGTCGCCCATTCTGCCGAAGATAAAGGCGCCGACGATACGCGCGATATAGCCCGCGCCGTAGGTGCCCATTGCGAGGATCAGCGCCATCGCGGCGGACTGTTCCGGGAAGAAGATTTCATGGAACACCAGTGCGGCGCCAAGCGAGTAGAGCTGGAAATCCATAAACTCCAGCGCGGTGCCCAGCCAGCCGGAGACGGCGGCTTTTACCAGGTCGGACGTGGATCGTTGAGGTTGTGCTTGAGTCATAATGGCTATCTCTAAAAGGTAAGATGCGTACCACTCAGAGCCTGTCTGCGCAGGCTCTTAACCGCGTGAATTATTATTGGCCGAACGTGAGCAAGACTTTGCAGCACTGCCGCTGGTCTTTTTCAAACAGTTCGATTGCGTCTGTAACGTGGTGATAGTCAAAGGTATGGGTAACCAGTTTTTCAGGGTCAATGAGCCCTCTTTCCAGCCAGTCGATCACGACCGGGAATTTATTGGCATTCAGGCGCGAGGAAAATATCGACAGCTCTTTGCCGGTGATGCCCTGCTGAACAATCTGGCTCGGGTCGCTGGAAAAGCCCATCAGGACAATACGCGCCGCCGGAGAGGCCAGCGTAATGGCCTCCTGTAAAATCGACGGATGGCAGGCGGCATCAATAATTAACGTAGGTTTAATGCCCTTCTCTTCCAGCACAGCCTCCAGAGACTGTTCGCCATTATTGATGACCCAGTCCGCGCCGCTGCGTTGCGCCATCGCCAGCCGCTCGTCAATACGATCGACCACGATGATCTGTTTCACCTTATACACGCCCTTCAGCGCCTGAACGGTGACCAGCCCCATCGGACCTGCGCCGTAGATCAGCGCCACGTCCTGCTCACCAGGGTTTGCCTGCCCGGTGACGTTGGCCGCGATGGTAAACGGCTCGACCATCACCGCATGTTTATCAGGGATGGCATCCGGGATTGGCCATGCGTTTTTGGCGGGCACCACGGCATATTCGCTAAAGCCGCCGTCGCGGTGAACGCCCAGCACCACCAGCGAGGTGCAGACGTTAGGTTTGCCCACCGAGCACGGGTAGCAGTGGCCGCAGCTGATAACCGGGTCAACCGACACGCGCTGGCCAAGACGGGACGCTTCCACGTGCTCGCCGATGGCGTCGATCACGCCAAAAAACTCGTGACCAATCACGCGCGGATATTTGGCGAACGGGTTATGCCCACGGTAGATGTGGCTGTCTGAGCCGCAAATGCCCGCCAGGGAGATTTTGACGCGCACTTCGCCTGCGGCAGGTACCGGGATCGGGCGCTCTTCAATCACCAGCGCGTCGGGCTGTTGGATCACTATGCTTTTCATCGTTCGCTCCTCGTTTACCAGTTCCACAGCGTGCCGTCTTCAAGACGCGCAACCGGCAGGTACGCCGGATCGTACGGGTATTTCGCTGCCAGCTTCTCGTCGAACTCAATGCCCAGCCCCGGCTTGTCGCCCGGATGCATGTAGCCGTTATCGAAGCGCCAGCTGTGCGGGAAGACTTCCAGCATCTGCTCGGAGTAGCCCATATATTCCTGTACGCCGAAGTTTGGCACCCACAGGTCGAAATGCAGCGCTGCGGCGTGACAAATCGGCGAGAGATCCGACGGGCCGTGCGAGCCGGTACGCACCTGGTAGAGCGAAGCAAAGTCCGCAATGCGACGCATCCCGGTGATCCCGCCCGCATGGGTAATGGTGGTCCGGATGTAGTCGATCAGCTGCTCTTCGATAAGCTGCTTGCAGTCCCAGATGCTGTTAAACACTTCGCCCACCGCAATCGGCGTGACCGTGTGCTGGCGGATCAGGCGGAAGCACTCCTGGTTCTCGGCAGGCGTCGGGTCTTCCATCCAGAACATGCGGTACGCTTCAATGCTTTTGCCAAAACGCGCCGCTTCAATCGGTGTGAGGCGGTGATGCATGTCGTGCAACAGATGCTCATTGAAGCCAAACCGGTTGCGCACGGCGTCAAACAGCTTCGGCGTGAAGTCGAGGTATTTCTCCGTGGACCACAGCTGCTCTTCCGGCCAGTCGCCTTTGGTGGCGGGTTCGTACGCCAGCCCCTTTCCTTTAGACATACCGTAGGTGGTTTTCATTCCCGGCACGCCGCACTGCACGCGGATCGCCTTGAAGCCCATCTCTTTATGTCGGGCGTAATCTTCCAGCACGTCGTCGATGGTATGGCCCGTGGTGTGGCAGTAAACCATTACCCCTTCGCGCGATGCGCCGCCAAGAAGCTGGTACAACGGCATGTTGGCCGCTTTGGCTTTGATATCCCACAGCGCCATATCCACGGCCGAGATGGCAGACATGGTGACCGGCCCCCGACGCCAGTAAGCGCCTTTATAGAAGAACTGCCAGATATCTTCGATGCGGTGCGCATCGCGGCCAATCAGCTGGGGGCAAAGATGATCTTTCAGGTAAGAGGCAACGGACAGCTCGCGTCCATTCAGCGTGGCATCGCCCAGGCCAACGATCCCCTCATCGGTGGTAATTTTTAGGGTGACGAAATTACGCCCTGGGCAGGTAACAAAAACTTCAGCCCCGACAATCTTCATAATCCGGTTCCTTACATCGTTCGTTGTGATGCAGGAAATTTACGCAACTACACTACTACCATACAAGTATAATGATCATAAAATCAGCGAGCGATCACAAAAACAGGGCGCTAGCTGCGCCCCCAACCGGCGACGATGATCAGCATGCCGCACAGGGCAATCAGCGCGCCTGACCAGTCATACAGGCTTAATTTAACGCCATCCACCACGCGCAGCCACAACAGCGCGGTACACACGTAGACCCCACCGTAAGCGGCATACACGCGCCCGCTGGCGGCGGGATGCAGGGTGAGCAGCCAGACAAACAGCGCCAGCGCAATGCCCGCCGGGATCAACAGCGCTATCGATCCCCCCTTCTTCAGCCAAAGCCAGGGCAAGAAGCAGCCGATGATTTCACACAGCGCGGTGGCAAAAAAAAGCAGTGTCGTTTTGAGCATTTTTATCGTTCTGTGATGTTTGATTTAACCATCATACGCGATAATTAAATGACGTTTTCCATACCTGCTGTGCGGGTATGTCGCCATTTTGGTTTGGTGTAGAATTCGAACGGGTTATACTGCCTGTCTGCACCGCTATTCAAGGAACACGCTATGACTACTTTAAGCAAACGCCTTTGTCTGACCGCCCTGCTGGCGCTGTCAACGTGCGCAATGATCAACACAGCCTCCGCTGAAACCAGCAAACTCATCATTGAGTCTGGTGATAGCGCACAAAGCCGTCAGAACGCCGCCATGGACAAGGAACAATGGAATGACACCCGCAGTCTTCGTCAGAAGGTGAATAAACGCGCCGAGAAAGAGTGGGATAAAGAAGATGTTGCGTTTGATGCGCGTGATAAATGCCAGCAAAGCGCCAACACCAACGCCTACTGGGAGCCAAACACCCTGCGCTGTCTGGATCGCCGCACTGGCCGTGTGGTTGCACCCTAATGGCGGCAAGATATGACATCACGCTCCGCCCGCTGGAGCGTGAAGATCTGCGCTTTGTCCATCAGCTCGATAACAACGCGAGCGTGATGCGTTACTGGTTTGAAGAGCCTTACGAGGCGTTTGTCGAGCTGTCGGATCTGTACGACAAGCACATCCACGATCAAAGCGAGCGCCGTTTTGTCGTTGAGTGCGAAGGCGAGAAAGCCGGGCTGGTCGAGCTGGTTGAGATTAACCACGTTCACCGCCGGGCGGAATTTCAGATCATCATTTCCCCTGAACATCAGGGAAAAGGTCTCGCCTCCCGGGCGGCAAAGCTGGCCATGGATTACGGATTTAACGTCCTTAACCTCTACAAGCTGTATCTCATTGTTGATAAAGAGAACGAAAAGGCGATCCACATCTACCGCAAGCTTGGCTTTATGGTGGAAGGCGAGCTGATTCATGAGTTCTTTATTAACGGTGAATACCGCAACACCATCCGCATGTGTATCTTCCAGCATCAGCATCTGGCGGAACATAAAGCTTCAGGCTCGACCCTTCTGAAACCGACCGCGCAGTAGCCTGCGCGGTTGTTCACTCAGTAATACTCAATCGTGTTTTTGATGGTGTATTTGTGCTCAACGGCGTTTTTTCCGCTGTCATTGGCAATCACCAGCTCGCAACTCACCGGATTATTGCGGCTGTCGTAGTCGCAGCTCTGCGTTACTTTACCCAGCGGCTTGTCATTGAGCAGGCTTACCGCCGTATAATCCATTCTTTTGCGCAGATCCTTCGACGGCGTCGACTGCACCGACAGATGTTGATCGCCCGATACGGTCGTTTTGCCCAGCGGGTAGCCATCCGCATCGTAACGATACTTCACTTCCATCTCTTTGCCGTGGGCCGCGACAACAAATCCGTTATCGTCGGTGTCCCAGGTCACGCCTGCGGAAGGCAGCTCCGCCAGCTGGCATTTTCCCTGCAGCTTGACCTTCTGCTGCTGGGTCTCGGCATCGACGTAATAGTTTGCATCGAGCACCAGCGCCACGCCGGTATTGGCCTCCAGATCGTGCAGCTCCAGGGTATCGAAGCAGCCTTCTTCCGACATCGTTCCGGTGACCCTTTTCGTCACCTCACCCTTGTCGTTGAACAAGGTCTGGGTAAAGTCTTTCACCGGGCCGCGCAGGGGATCAAAATCAAATTCATTTGAAAAACTCGCCATCTCCGGCGTAAAACTGAGCGGTGCGGAGTGGTCGTCACACCCTGCCAGCGCTGTCGCCAGAAGGGTTATCGCTACATATTTCTTCACATCATTTACCGATACAGAGAGATTATTCCCAATCATATTAGCAAATACAGTTGTTTACACGATCCCTGCTAAAATTAATCTACACACAGAGAAAAGGAGCTACAGATGAAACGGTTAACCTGGACTACCGCCCTGCTGCTGTTAAGTGCTTCACCGGCCGTACTGGCTGCACCGGATTCTTGCGAGCGCGTGAAAAGCGATATTCAGCAGAAAATCATTAACAACGGCGTGCCGGAATCAGGCTTTACGCTCAACATCGTTCCGAACGATCAGGCCGACCAGCCCGATGCACAGGTTGTTGGGCATTGTGCCAACGATACCTTTAAAATTTTGTACACCCGCACAAGCAGCGGTAACTATCCCGTAAGTGGCGCGGGTACGCAGGAAAATGCACCGAGCGAGCCTCAGTAATTTTCTGCTTATCAATACCCTTTCCCTTGACGAGGATTAATATTTAATACCCCCAAATAAGTAACATTCACCCCATCATTAGCCCGGTTGTAATCACGGGTGAAAATAATAGTTAATTACAATGATGGGGTGAGTCATGTCTGATGTTGAACATCACGGCGGAATTAGCCGCCGAACTCTGGTGAAATCTACGGCAATAGGATCGCTGGCGCTTGCCGCCGGTGGGCTATCGCTGCCATTTGGTCTGAAGCGTGCCGCCGCCGCGGTACAAAACGCCGTCACGCCTGCTGACGATAAGGTCGTCTGGGGGGCCTGCTCGGTTAACTGCGGAAGCCGCTGCGCTCTGCGCCTGCACGTTCGCGACGACGAAGTGTACTGGGTCGAAACGGATAACACCGGCGACGACGTGTATGGTAATCACCAGGTTCGCGCCTGTCTGCGCGGGCGTTCGATCCGTCGTCGAATCAATCACCCCGATCGTCTGAATTACCCGATGAAGCGCGTCGGTAAGCGCGGTGAAGGCAAGTTTGAGCGCATCAGCTGGGACGAAGCGCTGAATACCATCACCGACAGCCTCAAACACGTCGTGGAAAAGTACGGCAACGAAGCGGTCTACATTAACTACTCCTCCGGGATTGTCGGCGGCAATATTACCCGCTCCTCCCCTTACGCCTCGCTGGTGGCGCGCTTGATGAACTGCTACGGCGGTTTTCTCAGCCACTATGGCACGTACAGCACGGCGCAAATCGCCTGCGCGATGCCGTACACCTACGGCAGTAACGACGGCAACAGCACCTCGGACATTGAGAACACCAAACTGGTGGTCATGTTCGGCAACAATCCGGCCGAAACGCGCATGAGCGGCGGCGGGATCACGTACTATCTTGAGCAGGCCCGCGAGCGTTCAAACGCCCGCATGATCGTGATTGACCCGCGTTACACCGACACCGCCGCCGGACGCGAAGATGAGTGGATCCCCATTCGTCCAGGTACCGACGCCGCGCTGGTGGCCGGTCTTGCGTGGGTATTAATTAATGAAAACCTCGTCGACCAGCCCTTCCTCGATAACTATTGCGTCGGCTACGATGAAAAAACGCTGCCGGAAGGCGCGCCTGCCAACGGCCATTACAAAGCCTATATTCTCGGTCAGGGCGACGATAAAACGGCGAAAACGCCTGAGTGGGCGTCGCGCATTACCGGCATTCCTGCGGACCGTATCATTAAGCTTGCCCGGGAAATTGGCGCGGCGAAACCAGCCTATATTTGCCAGGGCTGGGGGCCACAGCGTCAGGCTAACGGCGAGCTGACGTCACGCGCGATCGCGATGCTGCCGATTTTGACCGGTAACGTCGGCATTAACGGCGGCAACAGCGGTGCCCGTGAATCAACTTACACCATCACCATCGAACGTATGCCGTTGCCGGATAACCCGGTAAAGACGCAGATCTCCTGCTTTAGCTGGACGGATGCGATTGCCCGAGGCCCGGAGATGACCGCCCTGCGCGACGGCGTGCGCGGCAAAGATAAGCTGGATGTTCCGATCAAATTCATCTGGAACTATGCCGGCAATACCATCATCAACCAGCACTCGGACATCAACAAAACCCACGACATTTTGCAGGATGAAAGTAAATGCGAAACGATCGTGGTCATCGACAACTTTATGACCTCGTCCGCGAAGTACGCGGATATTCTCCTCCCCGACCTGATGACCGTAGAGCAGGAAGATATTATTCCTAACGACTATGCAGGCAACATGGGGTATCTGATTTTCCTTCAGCCCGTCACCGCACCGAAGTTTGAGCGCAAGCCTATCTACTGGATCATGAGTGAAGTGGCGAAACGCCTCGGGCCGGATATTCATCAACGCTTTACCGAAGGCCGCACCCAGGAGCAGTGGCTGCAGTATCTGTATGCGAAAATGCTCGAAAAAGATCCGCTGCTGCCGTCCTACGACGCGCTGAAAAATATGGGGATCTACAAACGCAAAGATCCGGCGGGACACTTTGTGGCCTATAAAAAATTCCGCGAAGATCCGCAGGCAAACCCGCTCAAAACGCCGTCAGGAAAAATCGAAATTTACTCCAGCGCGCTGGCAACTATCGCCAGTACATGGGAGCTGGGCAAGGATGAAACCATCAGCCCGCTTCCGGTGTATGCCTCGACGTTTGAGGGGTGGGACGCCCCTGAGCGCAGCACCTACCCGCTTCAGCTGTTCGGCTTCCACTTCAAGGCGCGCACCCACTCCAGCTACGGCAACGTGGATATCCTGCAGGCCGCCTGCCGTCAGGAGGTGTGGCTGAACCCTGTCGATGCCCGCCAGCGCGGCATTAAGAACGGCGACATGGTTCGCGTGTTCAACGCGCGCGGCGAGTTGCGCATTCCGGCCAAGGTCACGCCAAGGATCATGCCGGGCGTGAGCGCTATGGGCCAGGGGGCCTGGCATGATGCCAACATGAACGGCGATCGCGTTGACCATGGTTCGTGCATCAACACCTTGACCACGCACCGCCCGTCGCCGCTGGCAAAAGGCAACCCGCAGCACACCAATCTGGTGCAGATCGAGAAGGCGTAAGGAGTAACCGATGACAACCCAGTATGGATTTTTTATTGATTCGAGTCGGTGCACCGGGTGCAAAACCTGCGAGCTGGCCTGTAAGGACTACAAAAACCTCACCCCGGACGTCAGCTTCCGCCGTATCTACGAATACGCGGGCGGCGACTGGCAGGAGGATAACGGCGTCTGGCACCAGAATGTGTTTGCCTACTATCTGTCGATTGCCTGTAACCACTGCGAAGATCCGGCCTGTACCAAGGTCTGCCCGAGCGGCGCGATGCACAAGCGTGAGGACGGTTTTGTGGTGGTGGACGAAGATGTCTGTATCGGCTGCCGCTACTGCCACATGGCCTGCCCGTACGGCGCACCGCAGTACAACGCTGCCAGAGGGCACATGACCAAGTGCGACGGTTGCCATACCCGCGTGGCGGACGGCAAAAAGCCGATCTGCGTTGAATCCTGCCCGCTGCGCGCGCTGGACTTTGGCCCGATTGAGGAGCTGCGTAAAAAGCACGGCCAGCTGGCGGCGGTTGCGCCGCTGCCGTCCGCGCACTTCACGAAGCCGAGCATTGTGATAAAACCTAACGCCAACAGCCGCCCGACCGGGGATACCACGGGCTATCTGGCAAACCCGAAGGAGGTGTGAGATGGGAAGTGGATGGCATGAATGGCCGCTGGTGATCTTCACCGTGTTCGGGCAGTGCGTGGTCGGGGCGTTGATCGTCTGCGGTTTGACCTGGTTTATGGAAAAAGACGAGGCGGTGAAGGCGCGGATTGTCCGCAGCATGTTCTTTCTCTGGGTGGTGATGGGGATCGGCTTTATAGCCTCAGTGCTCCATCTTGGCTCCCCCCTTCGCGCTTTTAACTCTTTGAACCGCATCGGTGCCTCGGGTCTGAGCAACGAGATTGCCGCCGGTTCAGTATTCTTTGCGGTGGGCGGTTTCTGGTGGCTGATATCGGTGACAGGTAAAATGCCGCCTGCGCTCGGCAAGGTATGGATGATCGTGAGTCAGATCCTGGGCGTGGTGTTCGTCTGGGCGATGACCCGCGTCTATCAGATTGAAACTGTCCCCACCTGGTACACGAGCTACACCACGCTGGCCTTTTTCCTGACCGCTGCGCTGGGTGGCCCTCTGCTGGCGGCGCTGTTACTACGCGCTGCCGGAGCACCGTTTAAAGGCACTGTTTTCGCCTCGGTGAGCGTGCTCGCGCTGGTGGCGAGCGTCGCGGTTATCGTCATGCAGACCGCTGATGTAGCGATGATTCACAGCTCCGTTCAGCAGGCAAGCGCCCTGCTGCCGGACTATGGTTTGCTGCAAACCACACGTATTGTGCTGGTCGCAGCCGGGTTAGGCTGCTGGCTCTGCCCGCTGGTTCGTCGTCAGACGCCGCGAACCTTCGGTCTTTTTGCAGGCGTCATCCTGGTTGTTCTCGGCGAGTTGCTGGGTCGTGGGTTATTCTATGGTCTGCACATGACCGTCGGTATGGCGATTGCGGGTTAATAAGCGTGCGGGGCAACCCGCACGAGAAAGGAATGCTGTAATGAATGAAGTTTCTGAGAACGACGCGTTCGCGTTTAGCGCCCGAGTATTAGGCGCACTGTTTTATTTTGCTCCGAACAGCGAGCAGATTGCGCCGCTGGTGGAGGCCATCGCTGCAGGTGACTGGTACCAGGCCTGGCCGCTGGATCAGGAGACCCTGCTGCCCATCGCCGACGCGTTTAATACGCCTGCGGATGAGTCACTCCCTGAAGCCTGGCAACGCCTGTTCGTCGGCCCGTACGCACTGCCCGCGCCACCGTGGGGCTCCGTCTGGCTGGATCGTGAATCTGTGCTGTTTGGCGATTCCACTCTCGTGCTGCGCCAGTGGATGCGCGATAACAACATCCATTTTGAGATGCAGCAAAACGAACCGGAAGACCACTTCGGCACGTTGCTGCTGCTGGCCGCATGGCTTGTTGAAAATGGCCGCGAGGCGGAACGCGATCAGCTTCTCGCCTGGCACCTGCTGCCGTGGAGCTCGCGCTTTTTGTCCGAGTTTGTTGAAAATGCAGGACATCCTTTCTATATCGCGCTGGGTAAACTCGCGCAGCTGACCCTGGCAGACTGGCAGTCAAGGTTGCTTATTCCGGTGGCGGATAAGCCGCTTTACCGCTAATAAACACCAGGCTTGCTTGATGTGGAGTAAGCCTGGTTCATCATAGCGTCGCTGACATTTCTACGCTTGTCATACACTGAGTTACAGATCTTTTCAGTCAGGTTAAACGCCGTATCAGACGTTCCTGATACTTATCGCGTTTCTTCCAACACCCTTTTAAATGCTACAATTTTCGCAAGTATCCTTTGCTGAAAAAATGACTTATGGCTCTTGATAAATTTGAACGACCAAAACTACAACTCCCTGACGGTGCAGATAAATTGTTGTTGCACTCGTGCTGCGCCCCCTGTTCCGGGGAGGTCATGGAGGCCATTCAGGCGTCGGGCATTGATTACACCATTTACTTCTACAATCCGAATATACATCCGCAGAAAGAGTATCTCATCCGAAAGGAGGAGAATATTCGCTTCGCCGAGAAACATGGCGTCCCTTTTGTCGATGCAGATTATGACACTGACAACTGGTTTGAACGCGCGAAAGGCATGGAGTGGGAGCCGGAGCGCGGCGTTCGATGCACCATGTGTTTTGATATGCGTTTTGAGCGCACGGCTCTCTATGCGGCGGAACATGGTTTCAGCGTAATAAGTAGCTCGCTTGGGATTTCCCGCTGGAAGAATATGCAACAGATCAATGACTGCGGACAACGTGCTGCTGCCCGTTACCCGGGAATGGTGTACTGGGATTATAACTGGCGTAAGCAAGGCGGATCATCGCGCATGATTGAGATCAGCAAGCGCGAACAGTTTTACCAGCAGGAGTATTGTGGTTGCGTCTATTCACTGCGTGATACCAACATGCACCGTAAATCGCAGGGCAGACCATTGATTAAACTCGGACAACTCTATTACGGAAAAGAGGACGAAGGGAAATAAGCTCTGCCCACACTAAGCTGAAAAAGCCCCTTTTTTCAGCTTTACGTTCTGTTGCTGTATGAACTCCTCTCAAAACCAAAAAAAAGATGAAAAACAAAATCCTCGTAAGTGCCTGCCTGATGGGTTTCCGGGTTCGTTATAACGGAAGTGATAAAGCAAGGGTGATCGCTCAGTTATCTCAGTGGCAACAGGAACAACGCTTAGTGATCCACTGTCCTGAACTGGCCGCCGGGCTGCCTGTTCCTCGTCCACCAGCTGAAATTCAGTTAGCGGACGGTCACGATGTCATGCACGGCCACGGCAGAATAGTTGAGAATACCGGACAGGATGTTACCGAACACTATCAGCTCGCTGCGTGGCTGGCCCTGCGGGCAGCCCAGGAATCAGGATGTTGCGCCGCATTGTTAACTGACGGCAGTCCGACGTGCGGGAGCCAGACTATCTATGACGGTTCGTTTAACAATACCCGCAAACCCGGTATGGGAGTCGCGGCATCACTGCTTTCCGAACACGGTATCGCGGTATTCTCTGAAGCTCAGGTGGCAGAGCTGGTGCAGTGGATTGAAGAAAGAGACGGACACACCTCCTGAATTGAGCTATTCCGCTTCGTGCCGGAAGCGGACATTTTTGAAGCCAGCCGTGTCATTACGCGTATGCTTTATTTATTACTCCTCTCGCTTCAATTTTCAGAATAATATCCTCAGCGTTTCGCCCTGCCCGGAAAATGGTTAACGCCACGCATAAGCTAAGTCTTAAAAAGTTTTTACAGGCGCGCATAACAAAAGGCGTAACTGCCCGCTCAGGATATTCACTGTCATTATTAGACAGAGTTAAGTAATCAGAATTTTACATGAAGCGCCTATATTTATTATTGTTTGTTGCGATCCTGATGACGATGGTTTATACATAATCCCCGTAAGCCTGCATTGGGTTTACGCGAGGCAAATGAACGCCTTGCGGCAGGCGGGCAACCTATCAGCACACATAGCTTTTCCTTTACTATTTATAGGGTTACATCTTTATAAGCTTGTAATTCACTCAATGTGGTCATTTATCCCGCGCAATGTAGGTATGGCCTGATATTAATTGTTAATTTTTTGTTTTTCTTTTTAATGACGCGCATATTCATCCCCGGGTCGTGCCGGAACAACGCCAGAGTCTAAAAAATGAATGAACCCTTGGGGATATTTAAGAATTTTACACATCAGCGCACGCGGATATTCCTCACCGTTGCTTTTTTCTCATCAGTAATAAATATTCTGATGCTTACGCCTTCCATCTATATGTTGCAGGTATACGATCGGGCATTGCCCTCCGGGAATACGGCAACCCTGTTTATGCTGACGCTGCTGGTGGTATTTATGTTTGCCATTATGGCACTCATGGATTATGTCAGGGGCATCGTCATTATCAGGTTAGGTAATCAGTTTGATAACGCCCTTTCGCCAGCACTCTACACCGCTGCATGCGAAAAAAATCGGGTGAAGCGCAGCCCGAACGCCGGCCAGGCCATCAGCGATCTGACGACCTTACGCCAGTTTATTACCGGCCCGGCGCTATTTGCGATTTTTGATTCAGTCTGGTTTCCCGTCTATGTCGGCGTCATTTTTCTGTTTAACACCTGGCTTGGCCTGTTTTCGCTTGCAGGGGCTTTTCTTCTGTTGGGCCTGGCGTTTATTAACGAAAAAATGACCCGTACGCTGTTAAACGAAGCGGGTAGCCATGCGCTATTTTCTAACCATCAGGCAAACAGCACCCTACAAAATGCCGAGATCCTGCTGGCGCTGGGGATGACGGATAACGTTAAAACCCGCTGGTGGCGGGCGCATCAACAGTTCCTGTATTGCCAGGGCGCAGCGAGCGAACGGGCTGCGCTGATGTCTGCCATCACCAAAACGGTGCGCATGGCGCTGCAGTCCCTGATGCTGGGACTGGGCTGCTGGCTGGCGATTCTGGGTGACATTTCACCGGGAATGATGATTGCAGGCTCCATTTTACTGGGTAGAGCGCTGGCTCCGGTTGAACAACTCATCGGCGTGGCGCGGGGATATCGGTCTGCCCGACAGGCCTGGGAACGCGTGTCTTGTCTGATCCGCGACTACCCTCCGGTGCAGGAGAGTGTGTGCCTGCCTGCGGCCCAGGGCGTTCTTACGGTGGAGAACCTGACCGTCAGCGCACCCGGAAATGCGCAGCAACCCCTTCTGCACGCTATCAATCTACAGGTACAACCCGGAGAAGTGCTGGGTATTGTGGGGGCCAGTGCATCGGGAAAATCCTGTCTTGCCAGAGTGTTATGCGGCGTCTGGCCTGCCGGTGAAGGCGATGTCAGGCTGGATGGCGCTGATATTTACCACTGGCAGAAGCAACACGCCGGGCCGGGGATAGGCTATCTGCCGCAGGACGTGTCGCTGTTCACCGGCACCATCGCCGAGAATATTGCGCGTTTTGGCGAGATCGATTCACCTCTGCTCATCGCCACCGCAAAGCTGGCAGGTGTACATGAGATGATTTTGCGCATGCCCGACGGCTACAACACCCTGATTGGCGAACAGGGTACGACCCTTTCGGGCGGGCAAAAGCAGCGCATTGGCCTGGCGCGGGCGCTCTATGGCAATCCCGCGCTGGTGATACTGGATGAGCCTAACGCCAGCCTTGATGAACAGGGTGAGCTGGCCTTGCAGCAGGTCATCCGCCAGCTCAGTCAGCAGAAAAAAACGGTGGTGATCATCTCGCATCGGCCTGGGATCCTCCCCCTCACCAGCCACCTTCTGGTTCTGGAAGGCGGAAAGCAAAAGCTTTACGGCCCGACATCACAGCTCTTACAGCACGCAGCCCGACCGGCGAATCAGCCGAAAACCGCGCCCGCAGGACAAGGAAAAGCCCATGCATAACCGCGAAGCGCTGTTGACGCCAGCCGTTAACGTTAACCCGTTTGTCCGCCTTGGCTGGACAGTATTACTGGCCGGTCTGGGCACTTTCCTGCTCTGGGCTGCCCTGGCACCGCTGGACAAAGGCGTGGTTGCCTCCGGAACGGTGATGGTTGACGGATACCGTAAGGCCATTCAGGCCCCTACTGGCGGCGTGGTGAAGCACATTGCCGTCAAAGAGGGCCAGACGGTACACAAGGGCGATCTTCTGGTGCTGCTGAGCCAGCGATCGACGCTTGCGCAACTGAGCGCCGCCCGCCTGCAATACCTGACGGCCCTTATCGCGCAAAGCCGCCTCCAGGCAGAACTGGCCGGTGTCAGCGAGCTGCAACTACCGCCTGAAGCGCAACAAGAGGCGCTGAAAGAGGTCATCCGACCCATTATTGTTCAGCAACGCCAGCTCATGGCGGCAAGGAAGGAGGCGCTGGAAAGCGCGCAGCAAAACGACGCGCAGGCCATCGCCGGGCTGGAGCGCCAGCGCGATGCGCTTGTCCGAACTGCCGAGACCAAAGCAAGCGGGCTCGCGCTGCTTAATCGTCAACTGAAAGACCTGAAGCCGCTGATGGCCGAGGGCTATTTCCCCCGTAACCGCTATCTCGACATTCAGGTGCAATCTGCATCGCGGGCAGGCGATTTGGGCGAAACCCGCAGCCGAATCGTGGAGTCAGGCAATCAGATCGCACAGCTTCAACGCAGCATGCAGCAGCGCCTGGCCGACAACCGGAAAGAGATTGAAACCCAGCTTGACCAGCTGCGCCTGCAAATCAGCGAAAGTAAAAAACAGCTGACGCTGTCGGATGTCGATCTCTCGCAGACCCGGGTCGTTGCCCCGCAGGATGGGGTTGTCATGAACCTCGCGCTTGCCAGCGAAAGCGCCGTTGTGAGCGCCGGGGAGCAGCTGCTGGAGCTGGTGCCGCAATCCTCTTCTCTGATTGTCGACTCACAGCTCGATGTCTCGCTCATCGATAAAGTCCACCAGGGTATGCCCGTCTCCCTGATGTTCACCGCTTTTAATCAGCAAAAGACGCCTAAAATTCCGGCCCAGGTGTCGCTGGTATCAGCGGACCGTCAGACCGACCCCGCCACACAAAAACCTTATTACAAAATTCAGATTACGGTTTCACCCGATGGCATGAAAACACTGGAAAAAGAAGACGTTAAACCCGGCATGCCCGTCGAGGTATTTATCAAAGCCGGGGAACGCTCGCTGTTGAGCTATCTGATGAAACCGATCCTGGATCGTGCGTCACAGTCTTTTATAGAGGAATAATGGTGTTCACTGGCAAATTAAAACGCGCTTTAGCGCTTATCGCGCTGCTTACGCCGTTTTCAACAGGCGCGTTAACCCTTTCGCAGGGCTGGTTTATGGCGCTGGACAACGATCCCCAGTATCTGGCTGCGGTTAAGGATCAGCTTGCCGGAGAAGAGTACATCCCCATAGGCCGGGCAGGTTTGCTGCCAAAACTGAGCGTCAGCTACCAGCGCGCGCCGCGTAACTGGCAACGACAGCAGTATCAGCAGTCAAATTTTTTGGGCGAGCGCACAGAGGTGGTTCAACACCAACAGTACGACAGCTATTCCGGATCGCTGACCCTGGTTCAGCCGTTATTTGATTACGACGCTTATGCCAGCTATCGCATCGGCATCATCAAAAAAATGCAGTCTGACGAACGCTACCGAAGCAGTCTGGTTGATCTGCAAAACCGTTACATCACGGCCTGGCTGGACGTTGCCGAGGCGTCCCAGCGGTTGCAGCTTGCGGCGTTGCATCGTCAGGGACTCGAAGAGCAGCAAAAGCAGACACAGCGCCAGTTTGAGTCCGGTGAAGGTTCAATTACCGACGTCACCGAGACCCGGTCGGCGCTCAGTCTGGCGGTTGCTGATGAGGTAGAAGCGCGCGATGCGCTGGATACAGCCACCGTTGCGCTTTCGGCGATCGTGGGTATCAGCCTGCCTGACACCGCCGCGCTGCCCACCCTCAGCGAAAAGCCGCTGGAGCTGCCGCTGGCATCCACCCGCTATCAGTACTGGGAGCAAAAGGCCGCCCTGCATAATCCCGAGATCCTATCTGCCGGGCAGAGTGTCGAGGAAAAACGCTATGAGATCGAGCGTAGCCGAGCGGGTGCCCTGCCCCGGGTTCAGCTTTACGCGTTGCATTCGGAGAATGACTCAAGCAACGACAACACCATTAATCAAAAATACCGTACCGACAGCGTTGGCCTGCGCGTCAGCATGGATCTGTTTTCCGGTGGAGGCGTGTCAGCGTCTGTCCGGCAGGCTGCTGCCCGCTATGAGCAGGCCAAATACCTTCACGACGCGCAGCGCCTGAAAACCTACAGCGAAATTAAAAAATCCTTGAATAAATGCCTGCATGCGCCAGAACGGATTGCGGCCTATACCTCGGCGGTGGAGGCCGCAAGACGACAGATTGACGCCACTAAAAAAAGTATTCAGGCGGGCCAGCGCATGAATATCGATTTACTTAACGCCGAACAGGCGTTCTATAAAACCAACGTTGAGCTTACTGCTGAAAAACATGCTGTCATAAAAGCATGGGTCAGTTTGCTCGCGCAGTCGGGCGAAATAAACAATGACAACGTCATGTTACTGGACACCTATTTCGCTCAATAATTGTAAAATAAAACAGAGGGACAGACCATGCCTGTATTTGATTATCAGGGTGAGAAAAACACGCAGCTTATTAAGGATGCGCTGACCATAGAGAGTATTAATTTTGGTGCGGCGACGTATCCTGATTATACCTATAGCGAAGAGAATGGCTGGAAAGTGTTAGACGGTAAAACGCTCAACTATTCAGGTTGTGCTAACCCTTATGGCGCGTTTTATGGCGAAAGCCTTCTGGAATCCAGCGCCGAGTGCAACATGATGGGGAAATATGATGCCAACGGTAAGCTCGTCAATATCGGTATCAGCTTCTGGGGAACGGGCACCTATGCCAGCGCACCGTCGATTCTGCATACGATTAACACAGTGATGGATACCGTAAGCGATGGCTTATCGGCGGTGATCGACGGCTATGCGGATAACTATGTGCTCAACGCCTATAAAAACCTCATGAGTTCAGTGGCCGCATTTGCGACAGCGAATGGACTGACGGGTGACGACGTAATTATTACCGGGCATAGCCTTGGCGGACTGGCGGTTAACAGCATGGCAACCCTTTCCGCACAGGGTCAATGGGGCGGTTTTTATGAGGAGTCGAGCTACGTCGCTTTCGCTTCTCCTACCCAAAACCTGGCCGATGATAAAGTCCTGAATATCGGCTACGAGAACGACCCGGTATTTCGCGTTTTAACAGGCCACAGTTTATCCCTGGACAGCTTGTTTAATCATGACACCCCGCTTGAGACCTGTACCAATAATATTGTTTCATTCAATGATTATTATGCAGGCCTGACCGATGATTTACAGATCTTCTCCATCGCAAATATGGCGGCATGGGCCGGACATTCCGGTCAGGGGTATACCGACGGCGCGTTACGCATTATGAATTCTGAAATCTATGATTTAACGCATCAGAATTCAAATATCATCGTATCCAATCTTTCTGAGGAATACCGCTCGACAACCTGGGTGTCCGATTTGAATAAATCCACCACGCATGTTGGGTCAACCTTTATTGTTGGCACGGAAACAAACGATTTATTACAAGGGGGTAAAGGTAACGACTATCTCTGCGGTGGCGGTGGTGATGATAGCTTAAAAGATCACAGTGGCTATAACGTTATTTATGGCGGCGCGGGCAGCAATTCCTACGTCACGGAATGTAATGTCGCCGATTTCACCTTCAGCCACGACGCTGAGGGAACGCTGTACTTTAAGTATTCTACCGGGGATATTACCCGAGCAGAAGATATCCAGTACGTTAATGCTGACTACACCTTATTCAGCCTGTTTGGTATTCACTTCAATCAGAACGCGACATGGGAAGTAACGGATTATGGGTTAGAAGGCAACAGCGGCTCCCTCGCCTATGCCAACAGCTATTATGCTGACACGCAGAACAGTTTCACCGTTTCTACCGCCAGCAATGATAGCTGGTTCTATTCAGGGGCCAATGACAGCGATATCAGCGTTATCGGTAACAATAACAACGTGGTTTCAGGCTATGCCGACGACGCGATTCACCTGAACGGCAGCGATAATACGCTTCTTTTCTATGGTGATTTCGGCCACGACACTGTCTACAACCTCTCAACCACCGACAGCCTGGTCTTCATGGCTAACGAAAGTATTGCCGATAATGACAGCTATCTTAACCACCTTTCGTTTGAAGGCGATAGCGCCCTGCTGACGTATGGTGACAGCAGCGTCACGCTGGTAGGGGTTAATAGCGATATGCTTTCACAGATGCATATTGCTGTGGCATAAGTCCCATCCCCACGGGATCGCCTGTGGGGATATTTCCCTTTCTGTTCATCCTGCTTTTTGTCTCCATCCTTATCTGTTCATGTAACTGACCGATTTTTAAAACGTCAACCGCCTCACGTCCCGGCATTAGTTGAGGTGACATTCTCAGGGTACGAATTAAGCACTATCCTGGTCAGCCCGTGATGCCGCTTTGCTAGTCTGACTGTTGAGGCAGGTCGCAAACCGGAGGTATTCCTTGCTGATTAAATTTAAAAAAGCGCGCACGCACCGGGAGGATCGGCGGCTTGCACTGTGGCTGGCGACCTCTGCAGGGGTGCTGAACGCCATTGCGCTGGGGGCGTTTGGCTTTTTTCCGTCACATATGACCGGCAACACGTCACAGCTCTCCAGCGAAGTCTCCTCGACGGATCTGGACGATATCCTTTTCTTCGGCACGCTGATTCTGGCGTTTGTCACGGGCGCGATAGTGGCGCGCATGATTGTCCTGTGGGGCGTTATCCATAATGTCAGGCTGGTATTTAGCCAGGTTCTGCTGGTGGAAGGGATATTACTGACCGGGGTAGCCTTATATGAAATCTATTTTCACGCCTTCTCCACCAACCGGGAAATTATTATTTTCCTCTGCGGGTTAATGGGGATTCATAATTCCACCTCTACTCAGCTTTCCGGTGGACGCGTCCGATCCACGCACATTACCGGGACGCTGACCGATGCGGGGATATCGCTGGCCTCAGTGGTGGTCGCCATGATGCGTCGGGATTATTCCAAAGATACGGCGGCGCAGAAAAGCCAGCTGAAAACCCATTTAACTACCCTTTTCTCCTTTATCACGGGCGGTATTGCAGGGCTGATCCTGTTCCGCTGGTTAGGATTTACCGCAATGCTGGCGCTGGGGCTGATGCTGGTGCTCATTGCTGCTTTTTCCATCGTTAGCACCTCCCTTCGCGTACGTCGGGTGCGTGCCAATATACGTAGGGCGAGGCAATAAAGTTACAGCGTCACTTTTATAAGATCGCTTTCAGATAATTCTGCCCGCCGCATACGAACCCTTACCCCGTAAGGCTTAACCCATGATCTCACTAGTTTCATAGGGTTACTGATTTTCCCCCTTCGCTGGAACCCGTCCCAAACGCTTGCTATAGCTCTTATACCCCTGCCGAAACATGGCATAACAACAGGCAACCCAGGTTGCTATAACGCATGCGCACAGGGAGACACACCGCAATGCACCCATTACTTAAACGTTCGCTGCTTTTTGTCGGCGCGATTATCGTGGTTCTCGCCCTCCTCACATGGGGTATTGGGCTGGAGACGATCAAGGCGCGGCAGGTTGACCTGGTCTATCTCGGGCAACAACATCTCATTTTAGTGTTCTCGTCCATGTTCTTTGCCCTGCTGGTCGGTATTCCCAGTGGGATCTTGCTCAGCCGCCCGGCTGCGCGAGGCGTGGCGGAATACGTGATGCAAATATTTAACGTCGGTAACACGCTGCCACCGCTGGCGGTTCTCGCGCTGGCAATGGTCGTGATTGGTATCGGCGATACCCCCGCGATCATCGCGCTGTTTCTCGCGTCGCTGCTGCCCATTGTCCGCAATACCTATGCCGGGCTGTGCTCCGTTCCGGCGTCATTGCTGGAAGCCGCCAACGGGATCGGGATGACCAAATGGCAGCGTTTGCGCCAGGTTGAAATCCCTAACGCCTGGCCCGTGATGCTCTCCGGCATCCGCATCGCCACCGCTATTAACGTCGGTACGGCACCGCTGGCCTTCCTGATTGGTGCCAGCAGCTACGGCGAGCTGATTTTTCCGGGGATCTACCTCAACGACTTCCCGACGCTGATTCTGGGTGCCGCGGCCACCGCCCTGTTCGCCCTGATTCTGGATACGTTGCTGGCGGCGCTGGGCCGCCTGATGAGCCCGCATCTCGCTCGATAATTATAACAAGGAGCTTTTATGAGACTGTATTCCGGCCTGACGGCGTTTTGCGCCGCCGCGCTCTTTACCAGCCAGACGTTCGCCGCCCCGCTAATCCTGGCGACCAAGAGCTTTACCGAGCAGCACATTTTGTCGGCCATGACCGTGCAGTATCTGCAAAAGAAGGGTTTTCAGGTTCAGCCGCAAACCAATATCGCCACGGTGATCTCCCGCAATGCGATGATCAATAAACAGATTGATATGACCTGGGAATATACCGGTACGTCGTTGATCATCTTTAACCACATCAATAAACGTATGTCGCCGCAGGAGTCTTACGAAACGGTAAAACGCCTGGATGCGAAGCACGGTCTGGTGTGGCTCAAGCCTGCTGATATGAACAACACCTATGCTTTCGCGATGCAGCGCAAACGCGCCGAGGCGGAACATATCACCACCATGTCACAGATGGTGGCGAAGATTGAGCACATCCGCAAAACCGATCCTGATAATAACTGGCTGCTGGGTCTCGACCTTGAATTTGCCGGGCGCAGCGACGGCATGAAACCGCTGCAGGCGGCGTACAACATGCCGCTGGATCGCCCGCAAATCCGCCAGATGGACCCCGGTCTGGTCTATAACGCGGTGCGCGATGGCTTTGTCGATGCCGGGCTGATTTACACCACCGACGGGCGCGTAAAAGGCTTCGATCTCAAAGTGCTGGAAGATGATAAAGGCTTCTTCCCAAGCTACGCGGTTACACCGGTCGTGCGCAAAGACACGCTGGACGCTAACCCTGGTCTGGAAGAGGCGCTGGACACCCTCTCGGCCCAGCTCAATAACGACGTTATCACCGAGTTGAATAAAAAGGTCGATATCGATCATCAGTCACCGCAGCAGGTCGCCCGTGATTTCCTGCGTAGCAAGAATCTGCTGTAAGGAGACGCTATGGATACGGTTCACTATATTTTAGACAACTGGGATTACCTGTTAATGCTGACGCTGCAGCACCTGTGGCTGGTCGCGCTGGCCGTCGGCCTTGCCATTATTATCGGCGTTCCGCTGGGGATTTTGATTGTTCGCCACAAATGGCTGGCAACGCCGGTGCTGGGCATTGCCACCATTGTGCTCACCATCCCGTCCATTGCCCTCTTCGGCCTGATGATCCCCCTCTTCTCGCTTGTCGGCCAGGGTATCGGCGCGCTGCCCGCCGTTACAGCGGTATTCCTCTACTCCCTGCTGCCGATTGTGCGAAATACCCATACGGCGCTCGACAGCCTGCCGCCGGGCCTGCGTGAGGCGGGTCGCGGAATTGGCATGACCTTCGGGCAGCGCCTGCGCTGGGTGGAAATCCCGATGGCGTTACCGGTGATTTTTGGCGGGATCCGTACCGCCGTCGTAATGAACATCGGCGTGATGGCCATCGCCGCGGTGATTGGCGCGGGCGGTCTGGGTCTGCTGCTGCTTAACGGCATTGGCGGGAGCGATATTCGTATGCTGATTGCCGGCGCATTGATGATTTGTCTTTTAGCGATTGTGCTCGACTGGTTACTCCATCGACTGCAGATCGTCCTGACTCCGAAGGGGATTCGATAATGATAAAACTGGAAAACCTCACCAAACAATTTTCACAGAAGCACGGCCAGACCGTTAAAGCCGTGGATAACGTTAATCTGAACGTCCCGGAAGGGGAAATGTGCGTCCTGCTCGGCCCGTCTGGCTGCGGTAAAACCACCACGCTCAAGATGATTAACCGCCTTATCACCCCGAGCAGCGGTAAAATCCTGGTAAACGGCAAGGACACCAGCGAGATGGATACCGTGACCCTGCGTCGCAATATTGGCTATGTTATTCAGCAGATTGGCCTGTTCCCGAACATGACCATCGAAGAGAACATCACCGTTGTGCCGCGCATGCTGGGCTGGGACAAAGCACGCTGCAAATCGCGCGCTGCAGAGCTGATGGACATGGTTGCCATGGATCCGCACAAGTTCCTTAACCGCTACCCGCGTGAAATGTCGGGCGGCCAGCAGCAGCGTATCGGCGTGATCCGCGCCCTGGCAGCCGATCCTCCGGTACTGCTGATGGATGAACCTTTCGGTGCGGTCGACCCGATTAACCGCGAAGTGATCCAGAACCAGTTCCTCGAGATGCAGCGTAAGCTGAAAAAGACGGTCATGCTGGTCAGCCACGACATTGACGAGGCGCTGAAGCTTGGCGACCGTATTGCCGTGTTCCGCCAGGGACGCATTGTTCAGTGCGCCAGCCCTGACGAACTGCTGGCGAAACCGGCGAATGAATTTGTCGGCTCGTTTGTCGGGCAGGACCGTACCCTGAAGCGCCTGCTGCTGGTGTCAGCCGGGGATGTTACCGACCAGCAACCGACACTCACCGTGCGTCCGTCTACCTCGCTTTCGGAGGCGTTTGCCACCATGGATGACAACGATATCCGTGCCATTACCGTTGTCGACGAGCTGGGCAAGCCGCTGGGGTTCGTTAAGCGCCGTGAAGCCCGTAACGCCAGCGGTGCCTGCGGCGATATCATCCATCCGTTCCGCATGACCGGTAAAGCGGAAGATAACCTGCGCGTGGTGCTGTCCCGTCTGTATGAAAGTAACACCAGCTGGATGCCTATCGTCGACGAAGAGGGGCGCTATAACGGCGAGATTTCGCAAGATTACATCGCGGAATACCTCAGTTCAGGGCGCACGCGCCGGGCCTTGAATATCCATAGCGACAGTTAACCTTTCTGGCCGGGCGTTGCCCGGCTTTTTCGCACGCATACCTTTTGCTAACCCCGCGATTTCCCGCCACAATATTGTATCTTTCCCGTTTACGCGTGACCCATGCAACGTCTACATGCCTATCCCGACATCCGCGCGATGTTTCGCCGCCTGCTGATCGCCACCCTGACAGGCGTACTGGCCGCGCTGGCCGTGGCCCTGTTTCGGCATTCTATGTATCTGCTGGAGTGGCTGTTTCTCAGTAACAACAGCGGCAGCCTGGTGAACGCCGCCGCCGCATTATCGCCCTGGCGACGGGCATTAACGCCTGCACTCGGCGGGCTGGCCGCCGGACTATTGCTGTGGGGATGGCAACGCTTTACGGCACAGCGCCCGCACGCGCCCACGGATTATATGGAAGCGCTGGAGACCGGCGATGGGCAGTTTGACTATGGGGCCAGCCTGGTGAAGTCGCTCGCCTCGCTGCTGGTGGTTGCCAGCGGCAGCGCCATTGGCCGGGAAGGTGCGATGATCCTGCTCGCCGCCCTCGCCGCCTCCTTCTTTGCCCAGCGCTTCACGCCAAAATCAGAGTGGAAGCTGTGGATCGCCTGCGGAGCCGCCGCCGGGATGGCAAGTGCCTACCACGCGCCGTTGGCGGGCAGTCTGTTTATTGCAGAAATCCTCTTCGGGACGCTGATGCTGGCCTCCCTCGGGCCGGTGGTCATCGCCGCCGTGGTGGCATTGCTCACCACTCGTCTGTTAAGCCCCGGAGCCAACACGCTCTATGAGGTGCATCTTAGCCAGGCGCTCAGCGCAGCGGATTACTCTCTGATTGTCGGGATGGGGCTGATCGCGGGCGTCTGCGGTCCGCTGCTGATGTGGCTCATGACCTACAGCCACGCCCTGTTTCTGCGGCTGAAGCTGACGCCACCGTTACAGCTGGCGCTTGGCGGGCTGATCGTCGGGTTATTGTCGATTATCACGCCTAAAGTGTGGGGCAATGGTTACAGCGTGGTGCAGGCTTTTCTTCTCGCGCCGCCGCTGCTGTCGGTGATTGCGGGGGTGTTTCTCTGCAAGCTGCTGGCGGTGCTGGCCAGTAGCGGCTCAGGCGCGCCGGGCGGGGTATTTACGCCCACGCTGTTTATCGGCATGGGGACGGGCATGCTGTTTGCGCAGATTTTTGCGCTGTGGTTACCGGGCTCAGAAACGGCGATTTTACTGGGGCTGGCGGGAATGGCGACCTTGCTCGCGGCGACCACGCATGCGCCAATCATGTCGGCATTAATGGTATGCGAAATGACCGGGCAGTATGTCTTACTGCCCGGCCTGCTGGTTGCGTGCGTGGTCGCGTCGGTGCTTTCGCGGACGTTACGCCACGACTCTATCTACGGACAACATACCGCCGAGAGCAGAGAGGTCGACGTATTGCGCTAACTCGCGCTGCTCGGCACGCGGCAGGTAAGGCAGTTCGCCCACCAGCGGCCCGGGTAATTTTTTGCTGAGCACGTCAATGATTTCAGCGTAATGCGCCAGCCCCGGGTTAATGCGGTTCGCCACCCAGCCAATCAGCGGCAGGCCGTCGTTAGCGATAGCCTGCGCCGTGAGCAGCGCATGGTTGATGCACCCTTCCTGGATCCCCACCACCATCACCACCGGCAGTTGTTCCTGCACCACCCACTCCGAGAGCGGACGCAAATCGTTCATCAGGCTGCGCCAGCCGCCGGTGCCTTCAACCACCACGTGATCCACTTGCGCGCTGAGGTTCGCCAGCCCATCGGATAACAACGTGTAATTGATCAGGCCACTGTGCGCCACGCTGCTTTCATCTTCGCTTAACGCAATCGGATTGACCGCATGATAAGGCAGCTCCAGGGATGAGACGCTTTGCAGGACCAGAGCATCTTTATTGCGCAGCCCCTCTGGCGTCTCTTTACTGCCTTTTGCGACCGGCTTGTAGCCTGCAACGCGTTTATTGCTCGCCGCCAGGGCCTGCAATAGCGCGCGGGATACAACAGTCTTCCCGACAGAAGTATCAGTACCAGTTACAAAGAAACGCTTAAGCATGACTCACTCCACCCCTTGGGTATGCTTTGAAAATATAAACCAGGTAAATAATTCAGTGCAGGAAGTCTACGGGATGCCTGCGCTACCCGGCTTGAGATAGCGCAATTTTTCGTACATCTCTGGAAAAGAGTTAACCCTGAAGCAAACGGATCAGTAAAGAACCGTTATACATTGCATCTTTGACCAGCGCCGCGCCGGCCATAGTGCCCTGGTTAGAAAACTGGGTGCTTTCAACCACGATATTCTTGCTGTACGCGGGCAGAGATTGCTGATTGATGCAGGCGGATATCGTCGGAAAGAGAATATCGGGTGCCTGGCTCAGCGGCGAACCAATCAGAATTTTTTGTGGATTAAAGAGATTGACCATGATGGCGAGGATCCGGCCCACGTTATTCCCCACGCCGGTAATGATGTCCTTCGCCAGCAGATCGCCCTGCTGCGCGGCGGCGCACAGGGAATCGACGGTTAAGGGCTGGCCGTGAAGCGAGGAACTCATCGACTGGCTCAGACGCACCTGCGCCAGCTCCAGCACGCTTTCTACGCTGGCAATGGTTTCCAGGCAGCCGTGGTTGCCGCAATAGCAGCGCTTACCGTACGGGTCGACCTGAGTATGACCAATTTCAACCAGGCTACTGCTTCCGGCATGCAGCAAGCGTCCGTCGGTAATCACGCCGGCCCCGACGTTATGATCGATAACCACCTGAATCACGTCCCGCGCGCCGCGCGAGGCACCAAACAAGGCCTCCGCCATCGTCCAGGCGCTGATGTCGTGCTGAATATAGACGGGCACCCCGGTATGGCTCTCCAGCACATCGCCAAGGGGCATCTCTTTCACGCCGTCGTAAAACGGCATGCGATGCACAATGCCATTTTCCGTATCAATGATGCCGGGCAGAGTGATGGCGATCGCCGTCAGGCGCTCGAGGCGCTGCTGATGGCGTATAAAAAATTGGTCGATATGAGTGAGAATGGCGTCAAGGAGCGGCTGTTCGGCATCAAGCGGCAGATCCAGACGGTCTTCCACCACCAGCTTGCTGCTTAAATCGCGCAGGGCAAGGAAGATTTCACCGCGGCTTATGCGCATCGAGAGGTAATGCCAGGCCTCGGTTTCGACAATCAGCCCTACCGCCGGACGTCCACGGCTGCCCGGCTCCTGGATTTCTGTCTCCTGAACAAGATGGGCTTCCAGCATTTCGCGAACAATTTTCGTGATACTGGCAGGCGCCAGTTGAGCCAGGCGCGAAAGATCGATGCGCGAAACCGGTCCGAGCTGATCAATCAGGCGATACACCGCGCCAGCGTTGGTCTGCTTAATCTGATCAATATGCCCTGGCTGACTATCAGCAACCACCTCGTACTCCCTTATTTTCGAGCTTCGAAATAAACTGTGGGCTATGGTGAAGCACTTCAATGGCCGCCGTCAAATTTTTACTTAGCCATGTGATTTACAGCACATTTCTGCCCACTTTTCCCTGTATTTATCGCCCCTGTGAGGCGCTGATAAGCTGCTTTTTAAAACGCTGTGCCGCCTGGCTCAATTCATGATGTTTTGACCACACCAGCCACATCTCAGAGACCGCATCCTCCTCGGCAAGCGCAACCCAGCGCATCTCGCGCAGCTGCACCCGCTTAAAGGAGGCCGGCAAGATCGAAACCCCCAGCCCTGCCGCCACCAGGCCGATAATCGTCATCGCCTCTCCCACCTCCTGGGCGATCGTTGGCGTGAGATCGTAGCGACGCAGTAATCCAAGGATATCATCATACAGGCCTGTGCCCACCTGCGGATCAAAAAAGACAAACGGCTCAGCTGCCAGCTCTGTCAGGGTGACGATGGGCTTTGCGGCCAGCGGGTGATCGCGCGGGATCATCGCCATCAGCGGCTCGCGCAGGATAATCTCCCACGCAAGCGTGTCGGGGAGTGGAGTATTGCGCATCAGCCCGAGGTCAAGCGACCCCTCGTTGAGGGGCGAAATTTGCTCACGGGTATTAATTTCGCGGGTCTGAATATGCACGTCCGGGTAGTGACGGCGAAACGAGGAAAGCGTGGCCGATACTGCCCCGATAAAGGGTGCCGAGGAGGTAAAACCGATGCGTAACTCCCCCGTTTCGCCCAGGTACAGGCGTTCCGCCCTGGCGGCGGCGTCGTTCACCAGACCCAGAATGTGTCGGCTATCGGCAAGAAACTGCCTGCCCGCCGCGGTCAGGCTTACGCTGCGGTTAGTCCTGGCGAGCAGGCGTGCCCCAATCTGCTGCTCGAGGATCTGAATTTGCTGGCTCAACGGGGGCTGGGAGATATTCAGACGCGCGGCGGCGCGGCCAAAATGCAGCTCCTCAGCGACCGCGACGAAGTAACGTAGGTGACGCAGCTCAATATTCATATTTCTAAAGTATCATTTGAGATTATTAATATATTAGACAGAATATTTACATTTTCCTACTCTGATCCTGTGGTCATATTCGTCACCCGTCATCCCGGGGATGTTAAGCAAGGAAACCGTGTGAGTCGTACATCTACCCTCGATATCGATCCGGCAAGCGATATCGATGATTTGCCCCCAGCAGCACAGCCGGTGCAGTTCATCAAACGTGGTACCCCTCAGTTTATGCGCGTCACGCTGGCGCTCTTTTCGGCCGGTCTGGCCACCTTTGCCCTGCTCTACTGCGTTCAGCCCATCCTGCCCGTTTTATCCCATGAGTTTGGCGTCTCGCCTGCCACCAGCAGTATTTCGCTCTCCATTTCAACCGGCATGCTGGCGGTGGGCCTGCTGTTTACCGGACCACTTTCAGATGCGATAGGCCGTAAACAGGTGATGGTCACGGCGCTTATGCTGGCGTCCATATGCACGCTCTTGTCCACCATGATGACCAGCTGGCACGGCATTCTGGTGATGCGCGCCCTGATTGGCTTATCGCTAAGCGGCGTGGCGGCAGTTGGCATGACCTACCTCAGCGAAGAGATCCACCCGAGCTTCGTCGCGTTCTCGATGGGGCTGTACATCAGCGGGAACTCCATCGGCGGGATGAGCGGCCGTCTGTTGAGCGGTGTCTTTACCGACTTCTTTAACTGGCGCATTGCCCTGGCGGTAATTGGTCTCTTCGCCCTTGCCGCCGCGCTGATGTTCTGGAAAATTTTGCCCGCGTCACGCCACTTCCGCCCGACGTCCCTGCGCCCGAAAACGCTGTTTATCAATTTTCGTCTGCACTGGCGGGATAAAGGGCTGCCGCGTTTATTCCTGACCGGTTTCCTGCTGATGGGGTCGTTTGTCACGCTGTTTAATTACATCGGCTACCGTCTGATGCTCTCCCCGTGGCACCTGAGCCAGGCGGTGGTGGGTCTACTGTCTGTCGCCTATCTGACCGGCACCTGGAGTTCACCGAAAGCCGGAGCGATGACTGCACGCTTCGGCCGTGGTCCGGTGATGCTGGTTTCGACCGCGGTGATGCTGCTCGGCCTGCTGATGACGCTGTTCTCTTCCCTGTGGCTGATTTTTACCGGCATGCTGCTTTTCTCTGCCGGTTTTTTTGCCGCCCACTCCGTCGCCAGCAGCTGGATTGGCCCGCGCGCCCGCCGTGCTAAAGGCCAGGCGTCGTCACTGTATCTCTTTAGCTATTATCTCGGTTCAAGCATTGCCGGGACGCTCGGCGGCGTCTTCTGGCATAACTACGGCTGGAACGGCGTCGGCGCGTTTATCGCCCTGATGCTGTGTGCGGCGCTGCTGGTGGGTGGGAGTTTGCATAAACGACTGAAATAGCCCTGGAGCCCCTTCTTTCTGGTGCAGGAAATGTGCAGGGTTTGTGTTGAAATTTTGTTACTATCCACGAACGCTCCTGAAAACATTCCCATCCAGAAGGAAGAACAAGAATGGAAAAAAATCCGCAATACCAACAACTTGTAAAAGTATTCCAGCGTCTCTCCCGTTTCTCCCACCTCACCTCCATCGCCAGCTGGGATATGTTTACCATGATGCCTCCGGGCGGAAGCGCTGCGCGCGGTGAAGCCCTGGCGGAGATGAGCGTCCTGCAACATCAGATCCTGACCGATAAAAAAGTGGGCGACTGGCTGGCAGCGGCGGCGCAGGAGGATCTGAATGACGTTGAACAGGCTAATCTGCGCGAAATGACGCGCCATTACCAGCAGGCCTCGCTGTTGCCGGAATCGCTTGTAGAGGCCAAATCGCTGGCGGGAAGCAAGTGTGAACATGCCTGGCGTACCCAACGTCCCGCCAATGACTGGCAGGGTTTTTCTGCCAATCTGAAAGAGGTAGTCAAGCTCAGCCGCGAAGAGGCGCGTCTGCGCGCCGAGTCTAAAGGCTGTTCGCCTTACGATGCCCTGCTGGATATTTTTGAACCCGATATGACCAGCGCTCGCCTCGACGTACTGTTTGGCGATATGAAATCCTGGCTGCCGGACCTGCTGGCAAACGTTGTTGAAAAGCAGGCTCAGCAGTCGTTCGTTCCGCCGCAGGGGCCTTTCCCGACGGCGACGCAGCGTGAGCTGGGGCTGGAAGCCATGAAGATGCTTGGCTTCGACTTTAACAGTGGTCGTCTGGACGTCAGCGCGCATCCGTTCTGTGGCGGTGTGCCGGAAGATGTGCGCATCACCACCCGCTATGATGAGAACGAACTGCTCAGCGCCCTGTTTGGCGTGATCCATGAAACCGGCCATGCCCGTTACGAACAAAACCTGCCCCGCGCCTGGGCCGGGCAGCCGATTGCGCTGGCGCGTTCCACGGCCATCCACGAATCCCAGAGCCTGTTCTTCGAGATGCAGTTGGGGCGCAGTAATGCCTTCCTGAAGCACCTGCTCCCGGCGGTGCATGCCCGTTTCGGCAGCCAGGCGGCCTTTAGCGAAGAGAACTTTACCGCCTGGAACCAGCGCGTTAAACCGGGCTACATACGTGTCGATGCCGACGAAGTGAGTTATCCCGCGCATGTGGTGTTGCGTTATGAAATTGAACGTGCGTTGATTAATGGCGAGATTGAAGTGGATGACATTCCGGCCCTGTGGGATGAAAAAATGCAGGCCTTGCTCGGACTGTCCACCAAAGACAACTACCGCAACGGTTGCATGCAGGATATCCACTGGACCGACGGCGGCTTCGGCTACTTCCCGTCCTACACGCTGGGGGCGATGTACGCCGCACAGCTGTTCCACGCCGCCAGTACGGCGCTGCCTGACCTAGAGGCCTCTATCGCTGAGGGTGATTTCAGCGCTCTGTTTGACTGGCTGCGCCAGAACATCTGGCAACACGGTAGCCGCTTCACCACCTCACAGCTGATCGCTCAGGCCACCGGCGAAGATCTTAACGTTCGCTATTTCCGCGAGCATCTGACCTCACGCTATCTGTAACCGCCTTCGCCGGGTTCGTACCCGGCGTTGTACATATGGTTACACGCGGATACCAATCACTCACGGAAACCCAGAATTTACAGGGATATAGTTATTTCAACGGCCCCGCAGTGGGGTTAACTGAAAAACCAAATTCGAGGGTATGAACATGAAAAAAGTATTAGCTCTGGTTGTTGCCGCTGCTATGGGTCTGTCTTCTGCTGCGTTCGCTGCAGAAACTACCGCGACGCCTGCTGCTGCGCCAACGACCACTACCGCTGCTCCGGCTAAAACCGTTCACCATAAAAAGCATCACAAAGCGGCTAAACCTGCTGCAGAGCAGAAAGCGCAGGCAGCGAAGAAGCACCACAAAAAAGCAACCAAGCCTGCGGTAGAGCAGAAAGCACAGGCGGCGAAAAAGCATCACAAAAAAGCGACCAAGCCAGCGGCTGAACAGAAAGCGCAGGCCGCTAAAAAGCATCACAAAAAAGCGGTAAAACACGAAACGGCTAAACCTGCTGCACAGCCAGCAGCATAAGCGTACACGCTGAACCGTGTCCTTCGGGACACGTTGGTAAACCGGCGCTGAACAGATTGTCAGCGCCGTTTTTTATCCGGAGGGCGTATGCTGCGACGCTATCGGTTTGAGCTCATTCTTATCTTCCTTATTTTATGCGCGCTCATCGCAAGCCATTTTTATCTTTCCTGACTGTAGCACGCTGATTTTACTCCCACTTTAGCGCCGTCCCGTCTATAGTATTTTTACAGGGTTCACTTTTAATAATCATAATTACCCCACCAGAGTGTGATATGCGTAAATCTGTTGTGCTGTTACTGGGAACGTTTGGGCTTTTTTCTGGCTTTACCCATGCGGATGATGGTGATGAAAGCGTCATAAGCGCGAAAGAGGTCAAGACGCTGTTTTTTGGTCATGACGACCGCACGCGCGTTGCCGATCCCACTCAGGCCCCCTGGGATGCCATAGGTCAACTGGAGACCGCCAGCGGTAACCTCTGTACCGCCACGCTCATTACCCCTAAGCTTGCCCTGACGGCAGGCCACTGCCTGCTCACTCCGCCCAACGGGAAACCGGACAAAGCCGTCGCCCTGCGCTTCGTGTCGCTAAAAGGGATATGGCGCTATGAAATCCACGGGATTGAAGGCCGCGTTGATCCGTCGCTCGGTAAAAGGCTCAAGCCCGATGGCGATGGCTGGATCGTGCCGCCTGCGGCTGCTTCATGGGATTTTGGTCTGATCGTGCTGCGTTATCCGCCGTCGGGCATTACCCCGCTGCCATTGTTTGAGGGAGACAAAGCGGCGCTCACCGCCGCGCTGAAAGCGGCCGACCGCAAAGTCACGCAGTCAGGCTACCCTGTCGATCATCTGGATGCGCTTTATACCCACACGGACTGCGTCGTCACAGGCTGGGCGCAAAACAGCGTGCTTTCGCATCAGTGCGATACCTTACCGGGAGATAGCGGCTCGCCGCTGATGTTAAAAACCGACAACGGCTGGCAGTTAATCGGGGTACAAAGCTCTGCGCCCGCCGCCAAAGACCGCTGGCGTGCCGATAACCGCGCGCTCTCCGTGACCGGCTTTCGTGACAAGCTCGACGCACTGGCGCAGCAGTAACGTCTTTTTTCGTCTCCCCCAAACGTAACACAGGCAGCGAATGTCGCTGCCTGTAAACATTGGTGGAGGGGGATCAGGCGAATTTAATCATGATCATGCCCGCCAGTAACAGCACCAGCCCTATCCAGCCTTTGTTATTTAAACGCTGACCGAACAGGATCCAGCCCGCGGCCAGAGTGGCGGCGATACCGAATCCGCCCCAGAGCGCATACGCCACTGAGAGATCGATGCCTTTCACCGCCTGTGACAGGGCGCTAAACGCCCCGAGCACAGCAGCAATCGACATCAGGCCGTAAAACTTACGGCGAAAACCGTCCGAGAACTTCAAAAAAACGTTAGCCGCAATTTCCAGCACGATAGCGAGTCCCAGCCAGGCCGCATGGATCCATTCAAACTGCTGCATGGGTCTGCTCCTTTGGCTGTTTTGTCGGCTTACGTGTACCCGATTTAATCAGCACGATCCCGGCCACCAGCGTGGTCAAACCGGCAATCTTCATGGTCGATAACGTTTCGTCAAATAACATCACGCTGAACAACGTGATCAGCAAAATACCGATACCTTCCCACAGCGCATAGGCGACACCCAGTGCGATTTTTTTAACCGCGAAGGAGAGAAAAATATAGGAAAGGGTAATCATCACCAGCATTAAAATAAAGCCGGTGTTGCCATCACTGACGCTGGCCCATTTCATAGACAGCGTGCCGGTAATTTCAGCGACGATCGCTAATGCTAATAAAATCCAGTAAAACATGGTTTTTCTCCTGCTTGAGAATATAATCCATCGAGGCCCGCTGAGCACAGCAAACCCTAAAAATATGAAATTAAATCAGACAGCTAAGCGCATAGCGCCAGCTCAGGCAGAAGATGTGACTACAGCGCGGTGTGCCAGTGTTGCTCACCAAAGAGAAGGCAGAAGGAGGAAGAAATGACAGCGGTGTTTTTTGAAAAATACGTCCTGAACAAATTGTCCATAATATTACAATTATCCGCGTTGTTGCTTCTCGTCTTTGCGGATGAAAATTGTCCTCGGTAGTTGAACACGCCTGATTTGTACCATAAGCCAGGAATTTACTCAAAGCCTTTTCAATTCTTTACCCAGCTTGTTTGATTTTGGTTAGTTTTTTTAAACGGCTTTCGCATCTATTATAAATAAAAAGATTATTCAGGAACGTCCATGGCCAAACCCATCATTACCCTGAACGGACTCAAGATTGTCATTATGCTGGGCATGCTGGTGATTATCTTGACCGGCGTGCGCTTTGCCGCTGACATTATCGTGCCCTTTATTCTGGCGCTGTTCATCGCAGTGATCCTCAATCCGCTGGTGCACCGCATGGTCCGGCTGCGCATACCGCGGGTGCTGGCCATTACGCTGCTGATCGGCATTATTATTGTCGCCATGGTGCTGCTGGTGGCCTATCTAGGTACATCGCTGAACGAGCTGGCGCGCACGCTGCCCAAATACCGCTCGTCGCTGGCGATCCCGCTGATGCAACTCGAGCCATGGCTGCAGCGTGCGGGCATAGAAATTTCTGTTGAAGAGCTGCTGAGGTATATCGATCCCAATGCGGCCATGACCATCGTCACCAGCCTGCTGGCCCAGCTCTCCAACGCCATGACCTCCATTTTCCTGCTGTTTTTGACCGTGGTGTTTATGCTGCTGGAAGTGCCGCAGCTGCCCGCCAAACTGCAGCAAATGATGGTCCGCCCGGTTGAGGGCATGGGCGCTATTCAGCGCGCGCTGGACAGCGTCTCTCGCTATCTGGTGTTGAAAACCGCCATCAGCCTGGTGACGGGTGCGGTAGTCTGGGGCATGCTGATGGCCCTGGACGTCCGCTTTGCGTTCGTCTGGGGACTGCTGGCCTTTGCCCTGAACTATATTCCCAACATTGGTTCGGTGCTGGCGGCGATCCCGCCGATTCTTCAGGTTCTGGTCTTCAGCGGGCTGTACGATGCGCTTGTTCTGCTGGCGGGATACCTGATCGTTAACCTCATTTTCGGAAACATACTGGAGCCGCGCATGATGGGACGCGGTCTCGGGCTTTCCACCCTTGTCGTTTTCTTATCGTTGATATTCTGGGGCTGGCTGCTTGGCCCGGTCGGGATGCTGCTCTCCGTTCCCCTGACCATCATTGTGAAAATCGGCCTTGAGCAAACCGCGGGCGGGCAAAGCATCGCGGTATTACTCAGCGATATGAGCCATAAATAAGGGGTGCCGGCGGTTCAGACGCCCATCGCCAGCATGGGCTTATCGAGCCTTCCGGCTTCACGATACGCGGCAAGCGCCGCCTTCCACTCCGTCAGGGGATAGAGGGTGGCGTCGCGATATAGGCTTGCCCGCAGCTTCGGCCAGATGCGCCCGAACTCCGCCTGCCATGCCTCTGTGCTCAGTGCACCCAGTGAGTTCCGAATATGGAACCACGCCACGCGCGGTAGCGCCCGCTGCTGACGGAAGGTTTGCCCGCTCAGCAGCCCATAGCAAACAAAGACGCCCTTCTCCGGCATGGCATCCAGGATCGCCTCCGCCAGGCTGCCGCCCGTGGCGTCAAACACCACGTCCGCGCGGGCAGCAACCGCGTTGATTGTTGCCGTATCCTGCTGTGCAATGGGGATGATCCCCATGGCGGCGAGCCGCCCGGCATGGACAGGCGAGCGATAGATTCCGTACACCGCCTGCGCTCCGGCCTGGCGCGCCCACTGCCCGAGCAACACCGCACAGTCAGAGCCCGCCGCCGTCAGGAGTATTGTTTTCCCGTCTGGCGGATGGTTATCCAGCATCATCTGTGCCGCCAGCGGGTTGATATAGGCTCGTGCGGCAAGCGTTGAGTCGATATCGTCCGGCACGGGGATCGCATACCCGGCCGGGCAATCCACGTAGCGCTGCCAGGTTCCCTGCCCCCTCAGCGGCAGCACGCGTTTACCCAGAAGGCAGGCAAACGCCTCGGGTGCCTCAGTGACGATCCCGACCCCTTCGTACCCCGCCACCGCCGGTAATGACGTCCGGTGGCGGTACGCGCCGGTTATCGGGATAAGATCGGAGGCATTGACCGGCGAAAAGAGCATTTGCACCCGCAAATGCTCCGGGGAGCGGGCGTTGAGCCGCGAAACCTCAGGTTGCAGAACGCTGTCTGGCTCGCCGAAACGGCGATACCAGAGGGCAAGATTTTCCATTATGTCTCGCTGTGAAGGCCGGTTTAGCTGTCGCGCCAGCCCAGTGCCGGTGCAACATGCTTAAGAATGGATTCAATAACATGCGCATTGTAATCCACACCCAGCTGGTTTGGCACGGTCAGCAACAGAGTATCCGCTTCAGCGATGGCTTCGTCCTGTTTCAGCTGATCAATCAGCTTGTCAGGCTCCGCTGCATAGCTACGACCAAAGATCGCACGCGTTTTTTCATCGAGGAAGCCCACGCTGTCGCTGTCGTTGCGGCTTGCACCAAAGTAGCTCCGGTCACGATCGTTCATCAGGGCAAAGATGCTGCGGCTCACCGACACGCGCGGCGTCCGGGTATGCCCGGCTTGCGCCCATGCCTCGCGGTAGGCACGGATCTGTTTTGCCTGTTGAATATGGAACGGCTCGCCGGTTTCATCATCTTTCAGCGTCGAACTTTGCAGGTTCATACCCAGCTGAGCGGCCCACACCGCCGTGGCATTCGAGCCTGCCCCCCACCAGATTCGGTCGCGTAAACCTTCAGAGTGGGGTTCCAGACGCAACAGTCCCGGCGGGTTCGGGAACATCGGCTGCGGGTTAGGTTTCGCAAAGCCTTCCCCACGCAGCGCCTCAAGCAGTACCTCGGTGTGGCGGCGCGCCATATCCGACTCGTTTTCGCCTTCCTGCGGCACGTAGCCAAAATAGCGCCAGCCGTCGATCACCTGCTCCGGTGAGCCGCGGCTGATGCCCAGCTGCAGGCGACCGCCGGAAATCAGATCCGCCGCGCTCGCCTCCTCGGCCATATACATCGGGTTTTCATAACGCATATCGATAACGCCCGTGCCAATCTCGATCCGTTTGGTTTTCGCGCCAATGGCGGCCAGCAATGGGAACGGCGAGCTGAGCTGGCGGGCAAAGTGGTGCACGCGGAAATACGCGCCGTCAGCGCCAAGCTCTTCGGCCGCAACGGCCAGATCGATGGATTGCAGCAGCGTGTCCGCCGCAGAACGGGTGGCAGACTGCGCCGACGGCGTCCAGTGACCAAATGACAAAAAGCCGATCTTTTTCATAACGCGTATCCTGGTTAAAACGGGTTTCCCCCACTTTACGCATTCCATGATGAGAATAAATACCGTTTCTTTCACTGACCAGGTCAAATAAATTGACGGACCGATCGTGACGCTTATCACGTGCCAGCCACCAGCCCCAGATAGGCGTTCACTGCTGCACTCGGCTCCTGCTTACGACTGATAAGTACAAGGTTGGCGGTGAAATCGGGCTCGTTCAAAGGACGATAAACCAGCCCCGGGATGTTCACCTGCTGAAGCGGGGCCGGGATCAACGCCAGCCCTAACCCGGTCGCCGCCATCGCCAGAATACTCAGCGTACTGCCGGAGCGGTACGCCACATGACACTGCTCTCCGAGCTTTTGAGTCAGCATGATAAACAGATGCTCATGCGCATCATGCGCGTCGTAAAGCACAAGCGGCTTCCCGGCCAGCATTCCAATGGTCAAACAGGGGTGCTGAGCGAGTGGGTGATCGTCCGTCATCGCGACAAGGAACTCCCAGGCTCCGATGCGCCGGGCGTGAATTTCCGGTGCTGAAAGCGTGCTGCTTATCGGGGTATACCCGATATCCAACTGTCCGGCACGAATCGCCTCGACCTGGTTCTGCGGGCCCACTTCCTGAATCATGAGCTCAGCGTCAGGAAAACGTTGATGAAAAAGGCGCAGGTCTGCAATCAACCTTCCGCTGAAAATAGCATTGCCTGCGAACCCTACCCGTACCCGCCCCGTTTCGCCACGCATGGCGCGCGCCACGGTCAATTTCGCGTGCTCCGCCTGTTCGAGCGTGCGCCGGGCTTCGGTCATAAAAAGTTCTCCGGCATCAGTCAGTTCGACCCGGCGACTAGTGCGCACAAACAGCGGGCCACCCAGTTCTGCTTCCAGGGCTTTGATCTGCATGCTCAGGGCCGGTTGCACGATATTCATTTTTTCTGCCGCCCGACCGAAATGGCCCTCTTGCACGACTGCCAGAAAATAACGCAGATGGCGAAGCTCCATACCCACCTCATCGATAATTAAAAATGATTAATCAGTCATATCTATATATTTCATTTTAGCGTGTTATGGCGTCAAACTGCATCCATCCCATAACAGGAGGAAACACAATGCGTAATCTGGAAAATGACAGACATCAACTCAGTGATTTAATGAATGGTTGGATGCACCGGGACCTTGGCGAATGGCATGCGCTGCGTGAGCTTTTCCATCCCGACGGCACGATTGAGATCACCTGGTTTGAAGGACTGGCGAGCGACTTTGTCGACGGCTCTATGCGCATGGGCGCATCTGATCTGCGCACCAAACATTTTATCGCGACGCCTGCCGTGACGTTTAATGCTGAAGGGACTAAAGCGATCCTTGAAACCAACGCGATGATCGTGGCTGAAAATGTGAAGCTCAATATTGGCTGCGAATGCCACAACCGTTTCTACGATCTGGCCGAAAAACGCGACGGCGTCTGGAAGCTCTTTCACCGCCAGAGTATCTACGACATGGGCACGTTCACCTTCCCGCTGGGCCCGGTGGAGATAGATCGCACTGTCGTTGCAAAATACCCGCGTGAATATGCCACCCTCGCCTACCTGCTTGAGCAAAGTGGTTTTCCTCTCGGACGAGTATTTGCCACACGCGGCAGCGATCTGGAAGCGAAAATGAAGGCCGACGGTCAGCGCTGGCTCGCAGCCTGAGCGCGATAACCGGGATCCCGTTACCTTTCTGCGGACTTATGCGATATATTTGCGGCCTGAACTCAATCGCAGGTAATCACTGAAATGGCTCTGATCCCCAAAAACTACGCGCGGCTGGAAAGCGGCTACCGCGAGAAAGCGCTCAAAATTTACCCGTGGGTGTGCGGGCGCTGCTCGCGGGAATTTGTTTACTCCAACCTTCGCGAGTTAACAGTCCATCATATCGATCACGATCACACCAATAACCCGGAAGATGGCAGTAACTGGGAGCTGTTGTGCCTGTTTTGTCACGACCATGAACACTCGAAGTACACCGAAGCGGATCAGTACGGCACCACCGTGGTGGCGGGTGAAGATGCGCAGAAAGATGTCGGCGAAGCGACCTACAACCCTTTCGCGGATTTAAAGTCGTTGATGAATAAAAAGAAATAACCTCTCCGCGTGCGTCAGGCAACGACACTGCCTGAGATTGGGCAGTGTCATCTTCGCAATCCCATGGTGTGGTTAGAGTCCCCCCGGCGTTCCCCATACTTAGCAGGTAAAAGCGCGCTCTTTCGCCAGCAGGAAAGGCCGTAAATAGGCCACGGTGTTGGACAGCGGTATGACATCGTCGCTGAGCTTAATCTTAAGCACGTCAGTGAGATAACGTTTGCGGGCCTCTATCCTTGCCCACAGCTCGGGATAAGCGCGCCGGATCTCGGCCTGCAACTGAGCGTCAGCCAGTGCAATGCTCTCTTCAGCACTGACGCCGGTATAGCCCTTCACGGAAGGGATGATATCGATTTGCACAATCATGCCGCTTTTCAGGGTTTGCGTTGAGCCGCTAAACACAGGCGATGACATCCACTCTTCTTCCGCGCTGAGATGGCCCGGATTCAGATGCCAGCCATATTTGTGTTTAGGCAGAACGGATTCGATAAGCGCATAAAGCGCCCCGCCCACCATGCCAACGTGAATATGTTCAAGCCAGGTGACGACCGCGGCGAAATAGGGTTTTGCGATGCGGTCGAGATAGTCTTTTTGCGTTTCCGGCAGCTCACTTTCATCTGCGATGACAAATCCGGTGCGGCTGGACAACCCACCCCGAAAGCCGGTCGTCATGGACAGCGGCTGGCCGCGCTCAACGGGCTTAAACGTGGGATAAAGGTTGGCCTTTTCAAAACGTGTCCCGGCGGCGGCGATGGTGACAACCGTATTATATTGCCCCTGCGCGGCCAGATAGCTGCCGAGTTCCGCCTCCCGAATGCCGGGTTCTACCGCATTCATGGCGTTCAGCATGCAGGTAGACGCCAGATTTGCGCCATATTCATAGTGCGCAATTTCATTCGCGTTGTTGATGGTGCGCACGCCGTTATCCCCGCCGATAAACAGTGAGGTGGCGTTTTCAATGCTTGCATTCGCCCCGGCAGACTCACGCACAGCATCAACGATAAACGACGGGATATCAAACAACTGTTTATTGTCTGTCACGGCTGCGGTGAACATTTTCCAGCCGACCAGCCCGATCCGGGCCATGTCCGACAACCCGACCTCGCGGAAAAGGGCGTCGAGCGGTTTTTCGTTGTCCATGGGCTGGTTGGGCAGTGAGAAATAAGGACTGTGTTTCAGGCTCACCGGGATGCGTGAATGGGCGGCCATTTTGAGATTTTCATTGCCAAGGATTGCGGTCGCCTCCCCGCGCTGCGTCAGGATCAGCAGGCCCTCTTCGAAACGCGGAATGAAACCGGTCAGGTACTCAAAATTGCTGCCATGCTCTTTATCGGCATAAATCATCAGGGCATCAAACCCCTCCTCATGCATGCGCGCAAGAATCTTCGCCTTACGCGACGCCAGGGTGTCATCCGTAAGCGGGACGGGCGCCACATCCGGGAATGTCTCGGGTGCTTCCGTAATCTGCAACTGCACTGCCTTATAATCCATTCTTCTACCCTCACGATCTGCGCTAAACGACGTTTTATCATGCCGTAGTACCCGTCACATAGCTAACCCGATAAACAAAAGGGTGATAAAAGTCACTTCATACACACATCAAAATGACTTAACCCAGAAAATGAAATTCACTATGAACACACTATGCATTGACTTTGCTTTCTCTTGATATCATATTTTACAGCACAAATTAACAAGACACATTCTGGAGGACGTTTTCTATGCCAACCCGTGATTATCCCGACAAACGGACGGCGCGCGGTTTAGCAAAGGAGGCTGACCTGAAAATGTTGAGCGCACGCATCGATGCTGCCCTGATGGAATACGTCAGGACGACCGCGTATGAAACGCGCAAGAGCAAGCAGGAAATTGTGGCGGAGGCGCTGGCGCTGCACAGGCAGAGCCGTCAGGTGGCGACCGGGGCGAAATAAGCCCGTGCGCCCGTCAGAAAAAAGCCCGGTGAAAGATCGCCGGGCTTATATCGGCACGCTTAACTCGACAGGGAATTCAGGGCATCCAGCGCCTCAGGTGGAAGCTCAAGGTCCGCGCTGGCAAGATTTTGCCGCAGATGCGCCACGGACGAGGTGCCCGGGATAAGCAGGATGTTTGGGGAACGTTGCAGTAACCATGCCAGCGCAACCTGCATCGGCGTTGCCCCCAGCGTATCGGCGACCGATTGCAGCCCGGACGATTGCAGCGGCGTAAAGCCCCCGAGCGGGAAGAACGGCACGTAGGCTATCCCCTGCTGCGCAAGGGAATCCACCAGCGCATCATCGCCGCGGTTAACAATGTTATACATGTTTTGCACGCAGACGATGGTTGCGAGGCTCTGCGCTTCGGCAACCTGCGCGGCGGTGACATTACTCAAACCGATGTGTCTTACCAGCCCCTGCTGCTGAAGCTCTGCAAGCGTGCTCAGCGGTTCGGCAATTGAGCCTTCCGCCGGACCGTGCGCGCTGAACATGATCCGCAGGTTCACCACGTCCAGTACGTCCAGCTTAAGGTTACGCAAATTATCGTGTACCGCCTGCGTCAGTTCCGCAGCGGAAAACGCCGGCAGCCAGGAAGCATCCTCCCCACGGCGAGCCCCAATCTTGGTCACGATAGTCAGATCGTCCCGGTACGGGTGCAGCGCCTCGCGGATAAGCTGGTTGGTCACGTGCGGCCCGTAAAAATCACTGGTATCAATGTGATTGACGCCGGCTGCTACCGCTTCGCGAAGCACCTCCAGCGCGGCTTGTTTATCCTTCGGGGGGCCAAACACCCCCGGCCCGGCGAGCTGCATTGCACCATAACCCAGCCGTTTAACCGTACGCGTGCCAAGCGTAAACGTCCCGCTTTTATCAATGCTGCTCATGCTGACCTTCCTCATAAAAATGACTCGGATTTACAACAGGTTCCGTATGGAAACCATTAGTTAAGCAATAGTTAATTAAAGTTTAAAGGGGCTACGACGATAGTAATTATGCAACCCCTGCATCCTAATGGACGACCGCTATGCTGAAAAACCTGCACGTGATCACCGGTATTCTCTTTGCTCTCACCATATTCTGTCTGCTGCAAGTTGTCACGGGAGGCTTGTTCTATTCCGCCGTGAGCAACGACCGTCATAATTTCCAGAACTCCGGGGTACTTAACGCCCAACAGGAGAGCCTGAGCGACAGCGTGAATACGCTGGTGAAAACACGCGTGACCGTCACCCGCGTGGCGATCCGCTATCTGAAAAACCAGCGCGACCCGGCGTCTCTTGCCGCGATCAACACCCTGCTGGGTACCGCCAGCGACTCACTGGTTAAGGCCGAAACGTATCACAACGACTGGCAGAAAATGCCGCAGGTTAAGGGCCAGAACGCGGCCTTAACCGAGGAGATGCAGGCCGCCTGGAAGCAGATGCATGAGGTGATGCGTTTGTCGATTGCGTACCTGCGTGCAGACAATTACCAGGCTTATGGCGATCTTGATGCGCAACAGGCGCAGGATAATATGGAGGCCGTCTACACTCGCTGGCGCGCTGAAAACAATACCCTGCTTAAGGCCGCCGCCGTTGAGAACCAGAGCAGCTTTACCCAGATGCAGTGGACGCTGGGGGCGATCCTGCTGGCGGTGATTGCCGTGCTGATTGTCATCTGGCAGGGGCTGCAGCGCATGCTGTTAAAACCGCTCAACACCATTATGAACCATATTCGTACCATCGCGAGCGGCGATTTGACACAGACCCTTCACCTCTCCGGGCGTAACGAAATGGGCCAGCTCGCAGCCGGTCTGCACGAGATGCAGCAGTCGCTGATCGGCACGGTGAGCGCCGTTCGCGGAAGCACGGACGCCATTTATACCGGGGCGGGCGAAATAGCCGCCGGCAGCAACGATCTCTCGGCCCGGACCGAGCAGCAGGCTGCCTCGCTGGAAGAGACGGCTGCCAGCATGGAGCAGCTGACCGCCACGGTGAAACAGAACTCCGACAACGCCCGACAGGCGACGCTGCTGGCGAAGAACGCCTCTGAAACCGCTGCACGTGGGGGGCAGGTCGTGGATAACGTCGTACGCACCATGACCAACATTGCCGACAGCTCGCGGCAAATTGCGGATATTACCGGCGTCATTGACAGCATCGCCTTCCAGACCAATATTCTGGCGCTGAACGCGGCGGTCGAGGCCGCACGCGCGGGCGAACAGGGTCGGGGTTTTGCCGTGGTCGCGGGCGAAGTTCGCACCTTAGCCAGCCGCAGTGCGCAGGCGGCAAAAGAGATCAAAGGGCTTATCGAGAACTCGGTCAACCGGGTAAACACCGGTTCAGACCAGGTGAGCGAGGCGGGTGCGACCATGAAAGAGATCGTCGCGGCGGTCACCCGCGTGACCGATATCATGGGCGAGATTTCATCCGCCTCTGACGAGCAAAGCCGCGGTATTGAGCAGGTAAGCCTGGCGGTGTCTCAGATGGATAGCGTGACACAGCAAAACGCCGCGCTGGTGCAGGAGTCCGCCACCGCAGCCGCCGCGCTGGAAGATCAGTCCGGGCAGTTACGTCAGGCCGTGGCAGCTTTTCGCCTGAACGTGCAGGAGACGGTTGCCCCACGTCCGACCGGGGTGAAAACACCTCAGCTGTTGCGCCCGGCGACGGCCACGGCAAATGCCGCAGACGCCAACTGGGGAACCTTCTGACATATGCGCCCGCAGACACAATAATGCCAATGAACCGGGGCGTGTTGCGCCAGCATGCCCCGCTCCGAGCCCTGCGCTAGCGGCTACGCTTGGCGTGACGTTCCCAGTTTTCGTGCTTCGCCTCTTCGGATTTGCGCAGCGAGACGTAACACGCCCCGCTGCCGCCGTGGTGCGGTTGCGCTTCACAGAATGCCTGCACGTCGTCGAATTCGGTCAACCAGCGCGCCAGATAGCTGCGCACCACGTTGGGATGGGCGTTTTGCTCGCGCCCTTTACCGTGGATGATAATCAGATTGCGCAAGCCATCGCGACCGGCCTGGCGAATAAAGGAATAGAGCATCTGGCGGCAGCGTTCGACGGGCTGGCGCAGCAGGGTCAGGCTGGCCTGACGGGAGTATTTCCCCGCACGCAGTTTCTCAATCACGCCCTGCTGGACCCCATCACGCTTAAACGCCAGCGGCTCCTCAAGCGGAAGCAGTTCCAGGAACCCAAGCGTCAGAAAGTTATCCAGCTGCTCGGTATCAATATCCTGCCGCTCCCGCGTGTTGCGGTTGGCCTGCCAGTGTATGTCCGCACAGCGTTTCAGGGGCTGGACATCTTCCATGGCGTCTAAGAAAAGGGATTTATCTTCAGGATTCATGGAAATTCTCCGGCTGCATCTGAACATCTACTATACCTGCGCCAGTCGCGGGCCTCAATCTTCCGCTTTTGGCGGATTTCACCGATCCTTCATCGGGCAAATATAATTTTGGTGAATATATTAAATAACCGTTCACTAAATAATTTAAGTAAACTTAACTAAAATTTCAGCGCTAATGAAATGATAAATTTCAGTTAAAAAATCGTGAAATCAATCACTACTCTCTCTATCTTTTTAGCGGAAAACTGTTATAACTGATCAGACCTGCCGAAGGAATAAAACATGCGGGACTTGCGAATGGACGCACTGCTGTGTGTACTATAGGGTCTGTCTGATGTCGGACAGGCTCTGTTTTTTTTACTTATTTTATTTCGACACTCTTTATTGGCTTTTTATAGCGCTATGCGGGGCTCTGCCTGGCACCCGCGCAGTACAGGGTTTCGTGTCATAAGAATCGAGACAAATGAAAATGATTCGCAAATAATACCGATACGCATTATTCTTAGCGCGTTAAATACATTTTCCGCATTATGACAAATAACCTCTCCCTTGCTCGCTTATAAGCAAATGCATATTACGCAATCGTCTTCTGAAGCCGGATATCCTTTCCGATAAACGCCTGCTTATACATTAACTCGCTCTGCCTCATATTAATCAGCAATCGTGCTGACATGGGGTAATTGATGACTGCCCGTCAGGCAGAGTACCTCCAATTCGCTGGCCTCATCATGACGGCGTATCTTTTTAGGGGTATGGCTGGTGAGGCAACTGGCATGGTATCTTGTCGTCCTGCCGCCTGGACCGCATACGGACGAAGGACTGAAGATGCTGAGATTACTCGAAGATAAAATTGCGACGCCCCTCGGGCCGCTGTGGGTGATTGCGGATGAGCAATACCATCTGCGCACCGTTGAATGGGAAGAGCACAGCGACCGTATGGAAGCGTTGCTTAACATCCATTACCGCGCGCAGGGTTATGAGCGTGTATCTGCCACCAACCCGGGTGGCCTCAGCGATAAACTTACCGCCTGGTTCGAAGGCGAACTCGACATCATCAACGACCTGCCTACCGCCACGGGCGGAACGCCCTTCCAGCGCGAAGTCTGGCAGGCGCTGCGGTCTATTCCCTGCGGGCAGGTCATGCACTACGGCCAACTCGCGGAGCAGCTCGGTCGTGCGGGCGCAGCACGCGCGGTGGGTGCCGCTAACGGCTCGAATCCTGTCAGTATTGTGGTTCCCTGCCATCGCGTCATCGGACGCAACGGCACCATGACGGGCTATGCCGGTGGCGTGCAGCGTAAGGAGTGGTTACTGCGTCACGAAGGGTATCTTTTGCTGTAGAAACCAGGCTTTTAGTGCTTAATTTTCTTCCGGTTAGGCTAAAAATCCATAATCAAGCTGTGGAATTTCAAGAAGATGGCAACACGTTGGCGTCTCTTGTGTTTATTGGTCGTTTGTCAGGCTTACGTACTTACCAAAAAGATGTTAAAATTGACCAATATCAATTAAGGCTTGAGCAAACCTATGATCCCGGAAAAGCGAATTATACGACGCATTCAGTCTGGCGGTTGTGCTATCCATTGCCAGGATTGCAGCATCAGCCAGCTCTGTATCCCGTTTACTCTGAATGAGCATGAACTCGATCAGCTTGATAATATCATCGAGCGCAAAAAGCCGATTCAGAAAGGGCAGACGCTGTTTAAAGCGGGAGACGAACTGAAATCGCTCTATGCTATCCGCTCTGGCACCATTAAAAGCTACACCATCACCGAGCAAGGCGATGAGCAGATCACCGGCTTCCATCTGGCGGGCGACCTGGTAGGCTTTGATGCCATCGGTACTGGCCACCACCCGAGCTTTGCTCAGGCGCTGGAAACCTCTATGGTTTGCGAAATCCCGTTCGAAACGCTGGACGACCTGTCCGGGAAGATGCCTAACCTGCGCCAGCAGATGATGCGTCTGATGAGCGGTGAGATCAAAGGCGACCAGGATATGATCCTGCTGCTTTCTAAAAAGAATGCAGAAGAGCGCCTGGCTGCGTTTATCTATAACCTCTCCCGTCGTTTCGCAGAACGTGGTTTCTCCCCACGCGAATTCCGTCTGACGATGACGCGCGGCGATATCGGTAACTACCTCGGTCTGACCGTTGAAACCATCAGCCGCCTGCTGGGTCGTTTCCAGAAAAGCGGCATGCTGGCGGTAAAAGGCAAATACATCACCATCGAAAACGGTGAAGCGCTGGCGGTCCTCGCCGGACACGCCCGCAACGTGGCGTAACCGCTTCGCACGACGCCTGCCAGATCGATAAATCTTCGTAATTATTGATCTGGCAAAACTCTCCCCCCTGTTTCATTCAACATATATAGGTTACTCTTTTAATTACAGACTGTGGTGACAGTTGTAAGGAGACCTGTATGGCAAAGTATCAAAACATGCTGGTGGCCATCGATCCTAACCAGGACGATCAACCCGCTTTACGGCGTGCTGTGTATTTACATCAACGGATTGGCGGCAAAATTAAAGCGTTTTTGCCGATCTACGACTTCTCGTATGAGATGACCACCCTTCTGTCCCCTGACGAGCGTACCGCGATGCGTCAGGGCGTGATCGGCCAGCGTACCGCGTGGATCCGCGAACAGGCAAAATATTACCTGGACGCGGGCGTTCCCATCGACATCAAAGTGGTCTGGCACAACCGTCCCTTCGAAGCCATTATCCAGGAAGTGATCGCCGGTGGGCACGATCTCCTGCTGAAAATGACGCACCAGCACGACAAGCTCGAATCTGTGATCTTTACCCCTACCGACTGGCACCTGCTGCGTAAATGCCCTTGCCCGGTATGGATGGTGAAGGACCAGCCGTGGCCGGAAGGCGGGAAAGCTGTCGTGGCGGTCAACCTGGCAAGCGAAGAGGATTATCATAATTCCCTTAACGAGAAGCTGGTAAAAGAGACGCTTCACCTCGCCGAACAGGTCAACCATACCGAGGTACACCTGGTAGGCGCGTATCCCGTCACGCCGATCAATATTGCCATCGAGCTGCCTGAATTTGATCCCAGCGTCTATAACGACGCGATCCGCGGTCAGCATCTGCTGGCGATGAAAGCGTTGCGTCAGAAATTCAGCATCGATGAGAAAATGACCCACGTTGAAAAAGGGTTGCCTGAAGAGGTTATTCCTGACCTTGCCGAGCATCTGCAGGCCGGGATTGTGGTGCTGGGGACCATTGGCCGCACCGGTATTTCTGCCGCCTTCCTGGGTAATACCGCCGAACAGGTGATCGACCATCTGCGCTGTGACCTGCTGGTCATTAAACCGGATGAGTATCAGACGCCGGTTGAACTGGACGATGAAGAAGACGATTGACCCCTAAATAAAAGCCCGCCGGTAAAGGCGGGCTTTTTTATTACGCTTCGCTCAACCGTTGCGCAGGTGCCTCGTCTACGGCATCCATCCAGGGCGCGTGGAGAACCATGCTCGGCAGCGCCAGCTTGATCTCCTGCTGGTTCAGCCCCTCCAGAATACGGATATTAATCTCCTGCTGAATATCCATGTATTTATTGTAATCCGCTGTATCAACGATATGGACCACCTCAAAGGTCAGGCGATCGCGATCGAAGCCCAGGAAATGGGCGCGGTCAAACTTCGTCTCACCGACGTCGGTAATAATCTGTTTGACCATCTCACCGACAGAACGCAGTTTGTCCGGCGCCGTATCGCTGGCGACACCGAAGGTAAAAACGATTCGCCGCGTTTGCATACGCTTATAGTTATGCAGCGTCTGTTGCAGCAGGATGGCGTTTCCGCAGACAATCTGCTCCCCGCTCAGGCTGCGGATACGGGTGGTTTTCAGACCAATGTGCTCTACCGTCCCCGCGACATCGTTGAACACCACAAAATCGCCAATTTCGAAGGGTTTATCAAAACCGATAGACAGTGAGGCAAAGACATCGCTCAGGATTGTCTGCACCGCGAGGGCGATGGCAATACCCCCTACCCCAAGGCTGGCAACCAGAGCAGTGATGTTGACGCCCGCGTTAGCAAGAATAGACAGCAGCATCACTGACCAGACAATGGCACGGAGGATAAGCCCCGTGATCACCAGCGTCACCGGATTTTTATGGCTCCCCGGCACCAGCATGACGTGATGAAGCCACGACACCACCCCCTTATCCATCCATAGCGCCACCTGGATCGCGAAGACCAGGAACCAGGCGTGGCTCACGGTGCCAAAGAGATGGTCGGGTAAGTCGATGAAACGCAGGCTGAACAACAGTGCCACGATAAACAGCAAGATGCGGCTGGTGCGGTTAAGCATGTCCGTCAGGATAAAGCGCATCCGATTGGTGGTGGGGTGCTTGTCGCCCCAGGTGGTGATCCCTTTCTTTACGAAGGCGATCAGGCGCGTCAGCAGCCAGTACACCAGCAGCGTCACAAAGACCACCGTGGCGACGCCTATCCAGAAAGACGGCGTCATCATCAGCTCGATGATGTCGAAGCGGGACAAAAATCGCATTACACCTCCTCATATTACACAAAGGGTAAAGTATAGACAGAGGAGAAAAGCTGGCCGCAGAAATAAGAAAACCGCCCCTGAGGGCGGTTTGTCAGGATGAAGCAGAATTACAGCGCTTTCAGAATCGCATCCACGCTGGCCTTGGCGTCGCCAAACAGCATATGGGTGTTCTCTTTGAAGAACAGCGGGTTCTGTACGCCAGCATAGCCGGTGTTCATTGAGCGTTTAAAGACAATGACGTTCTGTGCCTTCCACACTTCCAGAACCGGCATACCGGCAATCGGACTACGCGGATCGTCCTGCGCTGCCGGGTTTACGGTGTCGTTAGCGCCAATTACCAGCACGGTGTCGGTATCGGCGAAATCATCGTTGATTTCATCCATCTCCAGCACGATGTCGTAAGGCACCTTGGCTTCCGCCAGCAGCACGTTCATGTGGCCCGGCAGACGCCCGGCGACCGGGTGAATCCCAAAGCGAACCTTGATCCCGCGCGCGCGCAGCCTCTCGGTGATTTCCGCCACCGGGTACTGTGCCTGTGCAACCGCCATGCCGTAGCCCGGGGTGATGATCACCGAATGGGCGTTTTTCAGCATCTCTGCGGTGTCTTCTGCGGAAATCTCGCGGTGCTCGCCCACTTCTTCATCAGAACCGGTAGAAGAACCGTCAGTACCAAAGCCACCCGCGATGACGCTGATAAACGAGCGGTTCATCGCTTTACACATGATGTAGGACAGGATCGCACCGGAAGAACCCACCAGCGCACCGGTGACGATCAGCAGGTCGTTGCTTAACATAAAGCCCGCCGCTGCCGCTGCCCAGCCCGAATAGGAGTTCAGCATCGATACCACGACCGGCATATCTGCCCCACCGATGGAGGCCACCAGATGCCAGCCAAACGCCAGCGCGATGATAGTCATCACCAGCAGCGCCAGAACCTGCACGCCCACGCTTTCGGTCTGCACGAAGATCAGCAGCAACACAAAGGATACGACCAGCGCCGCCAGGTTCAGTTTGTGACGGTTAGGCAACATCAGCGGTTTTGAGGAAATTTTGCCGCGCAGTTTGCCAAAGGCCACAATTGAACCGGTAAAGGTGACCGCACCGATGAAGATCCCAAGGAACACTTCGGTCAGGTGAATGTTTACCAGAATCGGCTCCATCCCCGGTTCGTGATACAGGTAGCTGTTGAAGCCCACCAGCACCGCCGCCAGCCCGACAAAGCTGTGCAGGATCGCCACCAGCTCTGGCATTTCGGTCATTTCAACGCGTTTTGCCAGGCGAATACCAATCGCCCCGCCGATGATCATCGCCACCAGGATCCACGCAACGTTGCCGGTATCCGGCCCGAAGATGGTGGCAATCAGCGCAATCGCCATCCCGGCGATACCAAAATTATTTCCCTGCTGAGAGGTTTCGTGTTTGGAAAGCCCCGCCAGACTGAAAATAAACAGGATTGCAGCAACAATGTATGCGGCTGTTACTAATCCTCCAGACATATGCTACCCCTTAGCCTTTACGAAACATTTTCAGCATGCGCTGAGTGACGGTGAAACCACCGAAAATATTGATACTGGCGATCAGCACCGCGATAAAGCTCAGGAAGCTGATCCAGCCGCCGTGACCAATTTGCAGTAATGCCCCCACCACAATGATCCCCGAGATGGCGTTGGTAACGGACATCAGCGGCGTATGCAGCGCATGGGAGACGTTCCACACCACGTAGTAACCCACCACGCAGGAGAGCGCGAAGACGGTGAAGTGGCCGAGGAACTCTTTCGGCGCAACGTCGGCCAGCCAGCCAAACAGAATAATCACCAGCGCCATGATCGCGTATTTGCGCCACGGCGAGGCCGGTTTTGCGGGCTCTACAGGCTCAGGCGCGGCTTTAGGGGCGGCCTGAGGCTGGGCGGAAACCTGAATCGGTGGTGCAGGCCAGGTGATTTCACCGTCGCGTACCACCGTGACGCCGCGCACCACCACATCGTCGAAATCAACGGTGATGTTGCCGTCTTTCTCTTTGCAGAGCAGCTTCAGCAGGTTAACGAGGTTGGTGCCGTAAAGCTGGGAAGACTGCGTTGGCAGTCGGCCCGGCAGATCGGTATAGCCGATCACCTTCACGCCGTTGGCCGTGGTGATGACCTGATTCGGCACGGTGTATTCACAGTTCCCGCCGTTCTGCGCGGCCAGATCGACGATCACGCTGCCCGGGTTCATGCTGTCGACCATTTCACGGGTGATCAGCTTCGGTGCTGGTTTACCCGGAATCAGCGCGGTGGTGACGATAATATCGACCTCTTTTGCCTGCGCGGCAAAGAGCGCCATTTCCGCCTTGATAAAGGCTTCGGACATTACCTTCGCGTAGCCGTCACCGCTGCCCGCCTCTTCCTTGAAGTCCAGCTCAAGGAATTCGGCACCCATACTTTGTACCTGTTCTTTCACTTCCGGACGGGTATCAAACGCACGGACGATAGCGCCGAGGCTGTTGGCTGCCCCGATTGCTGCCAGGCCCGCCACGCCCGCACCAATCACCATCACTTTTGCTGGCGGCACTTTGCCCGCAGCGGTGATCTGACCGGTAAAGAAGCGACCAAATTCGTGAGCGGCTTCGACGATCGCGCGGTAACCGGCGATGTTGGCCATCGAACTTAAGGCATCCAGCGACTGCGCGCGTGAGATGCGTGGCACAGAGTCCATCGCCATTACGGTCACACCGCGTGCGGCCAGTTTCTCCATCAGTTCCGGATTCTGAGCAGGCCAGAGGAAGCTCACCAGCGTCGTGCCCGCGTTAAGCAGCCCGATCTCACTCTCTTCAGGTGCATTCACCTTGAGAATGATTGGTGATTGCCAGACTTCCGCGCCGTCTACGACTTCTGCGCCAGCCTGAATAAAGGCCTCGTCATCGAAACTTGCCAGCTTGCCCGCGCCGCGTTCAACCGCGACGGTAAAACCCAGTTTAAGCAGTTGCTCCACCGTCTTCGGTGTTGCCGCTACGCGGGTCTCATTGGCTAACCGTTCTTTTGGTACCCCAATACGCATAGTTTTCCCTTCCATCGGTTATTGATGATGGTTTGTCGATAAATGACCGCGGCTTGTATCATTTTTCGCCACCGACATAGCGTCGAAAAATGAATCACCCCGGAAAATAAAACAGTAACAAACTTTCTATAACCTACTGAAAATAGCGCCTGTGATCTACCGCCATAAAACACTATTTCTTATTTTATCTGTCAAAAATAAGCGATCGGCGTCACTGACAGGGATATTTACCTTAAATTCATCGCGAAGACCGATAAATCGCGCAAGCGAAGCGGTAAAAACATGATATAGCGCCATAAGAGAACAACTTATTAACATTAAATTAACTTGTAAAAGTCATATGCTTTATCAGTTTTGCTTGTCAAACGTCTGTTTTTTCAACATATCACTAAATGTTATCGAATTGGGTCACGCCGTGAGCACAGGCTGTGAAAAATGGCGCAGACAGCGACGGGTTTTAAATGCCATAATCGGAACCGTCTCAAATTAACAACAATACCAGTACATGGTTTGCGCAAGGCGAAGGATTATTTTTATGAAGCTTAAGAACACACTCCTGGCGTCCGCACTTCTTTCTGCGACCGCCCTGTCTGCGAATGCCGCGACAGAGTTAACGCCGGAGCAAGCGGCAGCGTTAAAACCTTTTGACCAGACGGTCATTGTGGGTCGTTACAACTCCATTGGCGACGCCGTTGCCGCCGCATCAAAAGCCGCCGATAAAAAAGGCGCAGCCTCGTTTTACGTTCTTGATCAATCCGATCAGGGCAACAGCGGCAACCAGCGCGTGACCATTGCGCTGTTCAAAGAAGATGCCCCGAAAGCGGACGCGCCGACAAACCGCGTCATTAACGGTATCGTTGAGCTGCCAAAAGATCAGGCGATTGAGCTTGAGCCTTACGACACCGTTACCGTTCAGGGCTTCTATCGCAGCCAGCCTGAGGTGAATGATGTCATCACCAAAGCGGCGAAAGCGAAAGGGGCTTACGCGTTCTATATCGTGCGTCAGGTCGATGCCAACCAGGGCGGCAACCAGCGCATCACCGCATTCATCTATAAACAAGATGCGAAAAAACGCGTACTGCAAAGCCCGGATGCCATCCCTGCTGATTCTGATGCCGGTCGCGCAGCGCTGGCGAAAGGCGGCGAAGAGGCGAAGAAAGTCGAAATCCCGGGCGTTGCTACCTCTGCAGCCCCAAGCGCTGAAGTGGGTCGTTTCTTTGAAACGCAAACCACTAAAGGTGGACGTTACGCTGTCACGCTGCCGGATGGAACAAAAATTGAAGAGCTGAACAACGCCACTGCTGCACAGATGGTGCCGTTCGACAGCGTCAAATTCACCGGCAACTACGGCAACATGACGGAAGTCTCTTATCAGGTGGCGAAGCGTGCCGCGAAGAAAGGGGCCAAGTATTACCACATCACCCGCCAGTGGCAGGAACGTGGTAACAACGTGACCATAAGCGCCGACCTGTACAAGTAAGTAAAGGGTTTAGCAAAGGCGGCGCTAGCCGCCTTTTTTGTTACTTTTTTTCGAATTTCTGCCGCACATCATTGCATGCATTCGTGACACTCCGTAAAATCCCGCGCCTTAGTGTGATCCACCATTTTTATGCGCCTTAGCGAAATAATTATTCTGGATTTGGACCTTTCATAACAGGAAGCCAATGGAAAAGAAACTTGGCCTGAGTGCTTTAACTGCACTCGTATTGAGCTCAATGCTGGGCGCGGGCGTATTCAGTTTGCCGCAGAATATGGCGGCGGTCGCAGGCCCTGCGGCACTGTTGATTGGCTGGGGCATCACCGGGGTCGGGATATTATTGCTGGCCTTTGCCATGTTGTTGCTGACGCGTATCCGACCGGACCTGGACGGCGGGATATTCACCTATGCACGCGAAGGCTTCGGGGAGCTGATTGGCTTCTGTTCCGCATGGGGCTACTGGCTGTGTGCGGTCATCGCTAACGTCTCCTATCTGGTGATCGTCTTCTCTGCCCTCAGTTTCTTTACCGATACGCCAGAACTGCGTCTGTTCGGCGACGGGAACACCTGGCAATCCATTGTCGGTGCCTCGGTTCTGCTGTGGGTGGTCCACTGGCTGGTACTGCGCGGCGTTCAAACCGCGGCCAGCATCAACCTGGTCGCGACGCTGGCGAAGCTGGTGCCGCTTGGCCTGTTTGTTGTCCTGGCGTTTATCGCGTTTCGTCTGGACGTTTTCACGCTCGATTTCTCCGGCGTTGCGCTCGGCGTGCCCGTCTGGGAGCAGGTGAAAAACACCATGCTGATTACCCTGTGGGTGTTTATCGGTGTTGAAGGTGCGGTGGTGGTCTCTGCGCGGGCGCGTAACAAGCGCGATGTTGGTCGCGCTACCCTGCTGGCCGTACTGGCGGCATTGGGCGTCTATCTTCTGGTAACGCTCCTGTCGCTTGGCGTGGTTGCTCGCCCGGAACTGGCCGGGATGCGTAATCCGTCGATGGCGGGCCTGATGGTCAAAATGCTCGGTCCATGGGGTGATGTGGTCATCGCAGCCGGGCTGATTGTCTCGGTCTGCGGGGCATATCTGAGCTGGACGATTATGGCGGCAGAAGTGCCATTCCTGGCCGCAACGCACAAAGCGTTCCCGCGTCTTTTTGCCCGTCAGAATAAGAACAATGCGCCATCGGCATCGCTTTGGCTGACAAACATTAGCGTGCAGGTCTGTCTGGTGCTGATCTGGCTCACAGGTTCAGACTATAACACCCTCCTGACCATCGCCTCTGAAATGATTCTGGTACCCTATTTCTTAGTGGGTGCGTATTTGTTGAAAATTGCCAGCCGTCCGGCTCACTATGCGGTAGGCGTCGGAGCCTGTCTCTACGGCCTGTGGCTGTTGTATGCTTCCGGTCCTATGCACCTGCTGCTGTCGGTGGTGCTGTATGCACCGGGTCTGCTGGTGTTTATCTACGCGCGTAGTACCCATCAGCTCGATAATGCGCTCAAACGCCGCGAGATGGTGCTGATCGGGCTACTGTTAGTGGCTGCCGTACCGGCAACGTGGATGTTAATGGGATAACGCTGTTTGTCCCGTTGTTGAACTGTAAAGGAGAACACGATGGGACAAACACCGCATCGCCCAATACTGATTACCGGCGCAGGCCGTCGCATCGGCCTCGCCCTCGCCCATCATTTCCTGAACCTCCACCAGCCGGTGATCGTGAGCTACCGCAACGAATATCCCTCGATTGAGGAGCTGAGAAAAGCCGGGGCAATTTGCATCCAGGCAGATTTCTCGACCGACGAGGGAATACTGGCCTTTGCTCAGACGGTGAAATCAACCACTCAGGGTCTGCGCGCCATCATTCATAACGCCAGCGCGTGGCTTGCTGAAAAGCCCGGTACATCGCTCAGCGACACGCTCTCCTGCATGATGCAAATCCACGTCAACGCCCCGTATCTGCTCAACCACGCGTTGCAGGATTTACTGCGCGGCCATGGACATGCCGCGGGTGACATTATCCACTTCACCGATTACGTCGTAGAGCGTGGTAGCGACAAGCATATTGCCTATGCGGCAAGCAAGGCGGCGCTGGATAACATGACACGTTCGTTTGCCCGCAAGCTGGCCCCCGAAGTCAAAGTTAACGCCATCGCCCCGTCGATGATTTTGTTCAATGAGGGTGACGACGCTGAGTACCGCCAGCAGGCGCTAAATAAGTCGCTGATGAAAATTGCGCCGGGTGAAAAAGAGATCATCGACCTTATCGATTATCTGCTCACCAGCTGCTACGTCACTGGCAGAACCTTTGCGGTGGACGGTGGACGCCCGCTACGCTAGTGGAAGCGGCTCCAGAAGAAGATCAGCACCCAGGCGCTGAGCGCCCAGCATACCACTGCCCCGCTCAGCGCCAGAGGGAGACGAATAAAGCCGGTGAAATACCACAGCGACAGCAGGTAGAGGAAATAAGGGATAATCGACCACATCCCGAAAACAATTGTACTGCGCAGCGCGTCATTGCCCCGCTCGGTGGCGACGATATAGTGCGCGATCAGCGCAAAGGTCGGAAACAGGGGAATTAACCCGGCAATGTAGTAATTCTTCGTTTTTGCCAGCACACCAATCAATAACACCACCAGCGCACCCAGCGCAGCCTTCATCACCAGCCCCATACTTTTTCCTATAACATTCAAGTAACAATGTCAGGCAGAATAACGAAACTGGCGTTAATAGTGAAAGAGTATATGGAAGGTTAAGGTTGTGCGGTGTATGTTGGCTTTTTTCGCGATAACAGACGCAGTATGAATAAGATTGTTTATGTAGAGGATGAACCCGAAGTCGGGCAACTGATTGCCGCTTATCTGGGTAAACATGATATGGACGTCATTGTTGAGCCTCGCGGCGACCGCGCCGAAGAGGTGATCTTGCGAGAAAACCCCGATTTAGTGCTGCTGGACATCATGCTCCCCGGCAAGGACGGCATGACGCTGTGCCGGGATCTGCGTGCACAATGGGACGGCCCTATCGTCTTGCTGACCTCGCTCGACAGTGACATGAACCACATTTTGTCGCTGGAGATGGGGGCTAATGACTATATCCTCAAAACGACGCCGCCAGCCGTGCTGCTCGCGCGCCTGCGCCTTCATCTTCGCCAGCGAGCCAGCAATGAACGCGAAGCGCCTGCCTCATCCCTGGCGCCGCATAAGGCGATGCGTTTCGGTACGCTCTCTATCGACCCCGTCAATCGTCAGGTACTGCTTTCCGGAGAGCCAATCGCCCTCTCAACCGCAGATTTTGACCTGCTCTGGGAGCTGGCGACACACGCCGGGCAGATCATGGACCGCGATGCGTTGCTTAAAAATCTGCGCGGCGTCAGTTACGACGGAATGGACCGCAGTGTGGACGTGGCCATTTCACGCCTGCGCAAGAAATTGCTGGATAACGCCACTGAACCTTACCGCATTAAAACCGTGCGCAATAAAGGCTATCTTTTTGCCCCGCATGCCTGGGAAACCTGATCCCGCTTATTTCAGCGCATTCAGAATCTACGCATTTTGAATGCGCATTTGCAGTTTTCATCTCTTAATCAGCCGGTCTCGCACAGGCCAGCATGTTCAAGAAAACCGGTTTTCATGCTCCGCAAGGCAAAATATTTCCGCGCGAAACCATCACTTCACGGTAAGATTAGTCCTAAAGCCAACCTATATTACCTCGACAAAACCGCAACAGAAGTAACAATACCTGTCTATTATCCGCATGCTCCTTAACGCAAGCGAAAGAATATCTAATGAATTGATGTTTTAGCAAAGAATATATTTTGCATTCGCTTTTCAAATTTATCGATCAAAATTCAGGCATTCAATTCATAAAATCGTTAAATTTTTGTAAGCACTTAAACCTGGCTTTATTGTTATCCCTATGAAAACAAAGGACAACCGCCGTAAAATTAAAAAATAGTGATCATTTTCAACAACTTATATAATTGCCGAAATCTGGATCGCATGCTAAACCTTATAAGCTCAAAATTTTTTAATGGTAGAGGTAAAGCGATGTCATGGAGAGTAATCAGCTCAATCATTTGTCCGAATACGGGAATTGTTTATTCGAGCATTTTGGGACTTAAGTTTCTGAAGCTGATCATATGGTACGAAAGTGATGTGTATTTGTACCCAGGGGACAGAATATACCCAACAAAAAAGGGTGTGTTCATCAATGGAATTTATAGCCCTATCTCCTTATACAACGTGTCTCCTTATAACGAAATGCTTTGGAATGAAATCAAAGACAAGATGGCGTGTCCGTTCAATAAAAATCAGCACGAAGAAATATGCTCTTATGCGATGCATTGCAACGCACGAAAATGTCCGCACGGATTTGCGACGAATCCATTAATTATGGGCGCGAACCGGAACAGACAATAATCGCCTTGTCCCGGTGCAAACGCACAGTGCAAGAGAGGCGTAGTCTTCGGGTACAGTGAGACCAGAAATGTTGTCAGCAGGCGCAAAGCCTGCTTTCATAGCAGCACACAGGTTGCTGGATCTGCGTCTTCTCGGTGGTGTGCCATTAATGAAAAAGCTTTTTGTGCAATTTTATCTGCTGCTGTTTGTTTGCTTCCTGGTCATGACCATGCTGGTCGGGCTGGTGTATAAGTTCACCGCTGAACGCGCTGGCCGACAGTCGCTGGACGATTTAATGAAAAGTTCGCTTTACCTCATGCGAAGTGAATTGCGTGAAATCCCCCCTCACGACTGGGCGAAAACCCTGAAAGAGCTGGATCTCAATTTGTCGTTTGATTTACGCATTGAGCCGCTTAAGAATTTTGATTTAGACGCGCCAGCCCTCCAGCGCCTGCGGGATGGCGATATCGTGGCGCTTGATGAAAAGTACACCTTCATTCAGCGCATTCCGCGCAGCCATTACGTACTGGCCGTTGGCCCGGTTCCCTATCTTTACTTTTTGCACCAGATGCGGCTACTGGATATGGCGCTGCTGGCGTTCATTGCCATCTCGCTGGCCTTCCCGGTCTTTATCTGGATGCGTCCGCACTGGCAGGACATGCTAAAGCTTGAAACCGCCGCGCAGCGTTTTGGCGAGGGGCATTTTACCGAGCGCATTCACTTCGACAGCGGCTCCAGCTTCGATCGCCTCGGGATCGCCTTTAACCAGATGGCCGATAACATTAACGCGCTGATTGCGAGTAAAAAGCAGCTTATCGACGGCATTGCTCACGAATTACGCACGCCGCTGGTCCGCCTGCGTTACCGGCTGGAGATGAGCGAAAACCTCACCGAGGCGGAGTCCCTGGCGCTTAACCGCGACATCGGCCAGCTTGAAGCGCTGATAGAGGAACTGCTCACCTATGCCCGGCTCGACCGTCCGCAAAACGAACTTAACCTCAGTACGCCGGACCTGCCCGTCTGGCTGCAAACGCATATTGATGATGTGCAGAGCGTGAATCCCCAGCGCGCACTGTTAACCGCCGTCACGCCAGGCGATTATGGTGCGCTGGACATGCGCTTGATGGAGCGCGTGCTGGATAACCTGATGAACAACGCGCTGCGCTACAGCGAGCACACTCTGCAAATCAGTTTAGATCTGCAGGGCAACCAGGCGAGCCTGACGGTTGAGGACGATGGGCCTGGCATTGCCCCCGATGAGCGCGAAAACGTCTTTGAACCCTTTGTCCGTCTCGATCCGAGTCGCGATCGCGCCACGGGCGGCTGTGGTCTGGGGCTGGCGATTGTGCACTCTATTGCGCAGGCGATGGGCGGCACGGTGCGTTGCGATGACAGCCCCCTCGGCGGCGCGCGCTTCTGCTTTAGCTGGCCGGTGTACCACAGTATCCCCCTCCCCGTACCTGCCTGACCTAAACCGCACGCTGGCCTGACCGGGCGTGCTGTGTTATACCATAAGTATGTTGTAACTAATGAGAGTGATTATGGCTACTTACGATCTCATCGAACGGCTCAATGCCACGTTCCGGAGTATTGAGCATGAACTGCTGACGTTGACGGAACATTTACAGGCGTGTCGCCTGCTGGCGGCGCGCGTGTTTTCGCTTCCCGATGTGGCAAAAGGGGCAGAACACGACCCGCTTCAAACCATTGAGGTGACACAGCACGTCGGCAAAAGTGCGCTGACGCTCGCGCTTCAGCACTATCGCCGCCTGTTTATCCAGCAACAATCCGAGCAGCGCAGCAGCAAGGCGGCCGTGCGCCTGCCGGGCGTGATCTGTCTGCAAACGGATACCACCACGCGTGAAGCGCTGGAGGCGCACATTCAGCGCATCAATGCGCTGAAAAACGCCTTTGAGAAAATCGTGACCGTGGAGTCCGGGCTGGCACCCGCCGCCCGCTTCGAATGGGTTCACCGCCAGCTACCGGGATTAATTACCCTGAATGCGTACCGTACGCTCACGGCGCTGCGCCACCCCGCCACGCTCCGCTTTGGCTGGGCCAACAAGCACATCATTAAAAACTTCACCCGTAACGAGGTGCTGGACATACTGGAGAAGAGCCTGAAAGCCCCGCGCACGGTCGCTCCCTGGTCGCGCGAGCAGTGGATAGAACGCCTGGAGCAGGAGTATCACAGCATCGCCTCGTTACCGGCAGATACGCGTCTTAAGATAAAGCGCCCGGTGAAGGTACAACCTATCGCCCGCGTCTGGTATTCGGGGCAACAAAAGCAGGTGCAGTACGCCTGCCCAACGCCGCTTATCGCGCTTTACGACAGTGAGCAGGGGGCGGTGGTGCCGGACATTGGTGAGCTGTTGAACTACGATGCTGACAACGTTCAGCATCGCTATAAACCGCAGGCGCAGCCGCTGCAGCTGATCATTCCACGGCTGCACCTGTATGTGGCGACGTGATTACTTCATGCTGCCGACCATCTCTTCCGGGCGGACCCAGCTGTCGAACTCGGCGTCCGTCAGGTAACCCAGCGCCAGCGCCGCGGCTTTCAGGGTCAGCCCCTCTTTGTGGGCTTTTTTGGCGATTTCAGCCGCTTTGTCATAGCCGATATGGGTGTTGAGCGCCGTAACCAGCATTAACGACTCATTGAGCAGCTGGCTGATGCGCTCGCGATTCGGCTCGATACCCACCGCGCAGTGCTCATTGAAGCTCTCCATGCCGTCCGCCAGCAACCGTACAGACTGCAGCAGATTGTGGATCACCATCGGGCGATAGACGTTCAGCTCGAAGTTGCCTGATGCGCCCCCCATGTTGACGGCCACGTCGTTGCCCATCACCTGACAGCAGAGCATGGTCATGGCTTCACACTGGGTTGGGTTCACCTTGCCCGGCATGATCGAGCTGCCCGGTTCGTTTTCCGGAATAGCGATCTCACCGATACCGCAGCGTGGGCCTGATGCCAGCCAGCGCACGTCGTTGGCAATTTTCATCAGCGATGCCGCCAGCCCTTTTAGTGCGCCATGGGTATGAACCAGTGCATCGCAGGTCGCCAGCGCTTCGAACTTATTCGGCGCGGTGACGAACGCCTGCCCGGTGATGGCCGCCAGCTCCTCTGCCACGCGTACCGCATACTCCGGATGGGTATTGAGTCCTGTGCCCACCGCCGTGCCGCCTAATGCCAGCTCCGACAGATGCGGCAGGCTGTGTTCGATGTGCTTGAGATTGTGCTCAAGCATCGCCACCCAGCCCGAGATCTCCTGGCCAAGGGTCAACGGCGTGGCATCCTGCAGGTGCGTACGGCCAATTTTGACGATATCGCGGAACGCCTGCGCTTTTTCGTGGAGGGTGGTTTTGAGCACATTCAGCTGCGGGATCAACTGCTCGCGAAGGGCGATCACCGCGGCCACGTGCATCGCCGTCGGGAAGACATCGTTAGAACTCTGGCTTTTATTGACGTCGTCGTTCGGGTGAACTTTGCGCTCCATCCCGCGAATGCCGCCCAGCAGCTCGCTTGCCCGGTTCGCCAGCACTTCGTTCATGTTCATGTTGCTCTGGGTGCCTGAACCGGTCTGCCAGATGGCAAGCGGGAATTCATCGGGATGTTGCCCCTTCAGCACTTCGTCTGCGGCGTCAATGATGGCGCGGGCTTTCCCGGCCTCCAGCAGGCCTAAATCCTGATTAACTTTGGCTGCTGCGCGCTTGGTCAGCGCCAGCGCCTGGATCAGCGAGACGGGCATTTTCTCGGTTGAAATGCGGAAATGCTCAAGCGAACGCTGGGTCTGCGCGCCCCATAGCTTGTCAGCCGGGACGTCGATTGCGCCCATCGAATCTTTCTCGCGGCGATGCGTTGTCATTACTTTCTCCTTGATTATCAAGATGGGATTGCTCACATGCTTAAGAGATAAGTATTGATGACTTCTGAGAAACGTTATGGCGCTTTGTGCGCTCTTTTTGGTGTCGGGTGGCGGCTTCGCCTTACCCGACCCACGAGAATGTAGGCCGGGTAATGTAGTCAGACTACTTCACACACGCCGAACACTGGGAAGACTGGATCTGTTTGAAGAAGTCATTGCCCTTGTCATCCACCAGGATGAACGCCGGGAAATCTTCCACTTCAATTTTCCAGATCGCTTCCATACCCAGTTCCGGGTACTCCACACACTCCAGGCTCTTAATGCTGCCCTGCGCCAGCACGGCTGCCGGGCCGCCGATGCTCCCGAGGTAGAAGCCACCGTGCTTGTGGCAGGCATCGGTCACCTGCTGGCTGCGGTTGCCTTTAGCGAGCATGATCATGCTCCCGCCGTTGGCCTGCAGCTGATCGACATACGAGTCCATACGGCCCGCCGTGGTTGGGCCTAACGAGCCGGACGCATAGCCTTCCGGCGTTTTCGCCGGACCGGCGTAGTAGATCGGGTGGTCTTTAATGTACTGCGGCAACCCTTCGCCGTTATCCAGACGCTCTTTGAGCTTCGCATGGGCGATGTCACGTCCAACGATGATCGTTCCGTTCAGGGAGAGGCGCGTGGAGACCGGATACTGAGACAGTTGCGCCAGAATCTCGCTCATCGGACGGTTCAGGTCCACGTGAACCGCTTCCCCCTCGCCCGCCTTACGCAGCGATTCAGGGATATATTTACCCGGGTTATTCTCCAGTTTTTCGATCCAGATGCCGTCGCGGTTGATCTTCGCTTTGATGTTTCGATCCGCCGAGCAGGAGACGCCCATTCCCACCGGGCAGGATGCGCCGTGGCGCGGCAGACGAATCACGCGAATATCGTGGGCAAAGTATTTCCCGCCAAACTGCGCACCCAGCCCCAGATTCTGCGCTTCCGTCAGCAGTTCCTGTTCGAGCTGCACATCGCGGAACGCCTGACCATGCTCGTTCCCTTCGGTCGGCAGGCCGTCGTAGTATTTCGTCGACGCCAGCTTGACGGTTTTGAGCGTGCTCTCGGCTGACGTCCCGCCAATCACGAAGGCGATGTGGTACGGCGGGCAGGCCGCTGTGCCGAGGGTACGCATTTTCTCGACCAGATAGTTTTTCAGCTTGCCTGGGGTAAGCAGCGCTTTGGTCTCCTGGTAGAGATAGGTTTTGTTGGCTGAACCGCCGCCTTTGGCGATGCAGAGGAATTTATACTCGTCACCGTCAACGCTGTAGAGGTCAATCTGTGCGGGCAGGTTGGTGCCGGTGTTGACCTCTTTATACATATCAAGCGCGGCGTTTTGCGAGTAGCGCAGGTTGTCTTCGGTATAGGTGTTATACACACCACGCGCCAGCGCGGCTTCGTCGCCGCCGCCGGTCCAGACGCGCTGGCCTTTCTTCCCGGTGATAATGGCAGTACCGGTATCCTGACAGGTAGGCAGAATGCCTTTGGCCGCAATATCGGAGTTACGCAGGAACTGCAGCGCAACGTATTTATCGTTTTCGCTGGCCTGCGGGTCGCTCAGGATATCGGCAACCTGCTGCTGATGCGCGGGGCGAAGCATAAAAGAGGCATCGTGGAATGCCTGCTGCGCCAGCAAGGTCAGCGCCTGCGGATCCACTTTGAGGATCGCCTGGCCTTCAAACTCTGAGACGGAAACGTAATCGCGGGTAAGCAGGTAATACTCGGTTTGATCCTTGCTGAGCGGGAAAGGATCCTGATACTGGAAGGGTTTGTTCGACATTGTTCTCTCACTTACTGCTTGGGTCTGATTATGTAGGGCAGATGTTCCGCTGCCCGGCTTAAAAGCGAGTTAGCTTATCCTACACAATTTTTTAACAAAAACTGAGACTAGTACGACTTTTTACATCCGCAGGTTACTTCGGGGCGGTTTATTGCTTTAATACCCGCAGTTAATTCCACATTTGAATCAGGGCTTGATAATGCAAAAACTCATCAACTCAGTGCAAAACTATGCCTGGGGAAGTAAAACTGCGTTAACGGATCTCTACGGTATCGCGAATCCAGACCAACTGCCGATGGCAGAGCTGTGGATGGGCGCACACCCGAAGAGCAGCTCAAAAATCGAGGACGCCAACGGTCAGGTGCGCAGCCTGCGTGACGCCATCGACGCCGATAAAACGGCCCTCCTTGGCGATAAAGTTGCCAGCCGTTTTGGCGAACTGCCGTTCCTGTTTAAGGTACTGTGCGCCGACCAGCCGCTTTCCATTCAGGTTCACCCGAACAAGAAAGCCTCCGAAATCGGTTTTGCGAAAGAGAACGCGGCAGGTATTCCGCTGGACGCCGCCGAGCGTAATTACAAAGATCCTAACCACAAGCCGGAGCTGGTTTTCGCCCTTACCCCTTTCCTGGCGATGAATGCCTTCCGCGAGTTTTCAGAGATTATCTCTCTGCTGCAACCCGTCGCGGGCGCCAACAACGCCATTGCGCATTTCCTTGAAAACCCAAACGCGGAAGGCCTGAGCCAGCTGTTTGCCAGCCTGCTCAACATGCAGGGTGAGGAGAAATCGCACGCGCTGGCGATCCTCAAAGCCGCGCTGAACGACCAGCAGGGCGAGCCGTGGGCCACAATCCGCGTTATTTCAGAATTCTACCCGGACGACAGCGGCCTGTTCTCTCCGCTGCTGCTGAACGTGGTGAAGCTCAATCCGGGCGAAGCGATGTTCCTGTTTGCCGAAACCCCACACGCCTACCTGCAGGGTGTGGCGCTCGAGGTCATGGCGAACTCGGATAACGTGCTGCGCGCCGGCCTGACGCCAAAATACATCGACATCCCGGAACTGGTTGCCAACGTTAAATTTGTGGCGAAACCCGCCGCCGAGCTGCTGACCCAGCCGGTGAAGAATGGCACAGAGCTGGACTTCCCAATCCCGGTAGACGATTTTGCGTTCTCCCTGCACGATCTTAGCGCAGACGAAACCGCCATTGCGCAAGAGAGCGCGGCGATCCTGTTCTGTGTGGAAGGCGAAGCGACGCTGCATAAAGGCGAACAGCGTCTGGTGCTGAAACCCGGCGAGTCGGCCTTCGTGGCGGCAAATGAGTCTCCGGTAAGCATTAGCGGTAAGGGCCGTCTGGCGCGCGTTTTCAATAAGCTTTAGGGACTTACTGAATTTTTTAACAACTCTTGCTAAGCTAGTAACAGGCGTTGTATCACCAGGCGGTTTTCACCGCCTGGTTTCATTTTAGGGATAATCGCAATGAAAAAATCGGTCGTAGCGGTAGGAGTGATTGTAGCTTTAGGCGTGATCTGGACGGGAGCTTCCTGGTATACTGGGAAACAACTGGAAAGCCGTCTGGCAGAGATGATGGCCCAGGCAAACAGCGAGATTAAGCGCAGCGCGCCGGAGGCAGGCCTGGAGCTGAGCTATCAGGACTATAAGCGTGGCGTCTTTACCAGCCATATGCAGGTGGTCGTGAAGCCGGTTGCCGGTAACCAGAACGCCTGGCTGAAACAGGGTCAAAGCGTCGTGCTGGACGAAGTGGTCAGCCACGGTCCCTTCCCGCTGGCGCAGTTGAAGACGTTTAATTTGATCCCATCCATGGCATCAGCACGAACCGTACTGGTTAATAATGAGGTGACGAAACCGCTGTTTGATATGGCGAAAAACACCTCTCCGTTTGAGATCAATACCCGCATCAGCTATGCCGGAGACACCCGCTCCGATATCGACCTGAAAGCGCTGAACTATGAAAAAGGCACCGATAAAGTTGCCTTTAGCGGCGGTAATTTCCAGCTTGATGCCGATCGTGACGGTAAGAATGTCTCCCTGACCGGGGATGCAGAAAGCGGCCTGGTGAATTCCGTCAATGAATACAACCAGAAGGTCCAGCTTACTTTCAATAACCTGAAAGCCAGCGGCAACAGCCGGATGACCGATTTTGATGAGCGTATTGGCGACCAGAAACTGAGCCTTGATAAAATCGCCATTGCGGTTGAAGGCAAAGAGATGGCCGTGCTGGAAGGCATGGATCTGGACGGCAAATCCGACGTGTCTAAAGACGGCAAAAGCATCAATACGCAGCTGGACTACAGCCTGAAAAGCCTAAAAGTGCAGAATCAGGATCTGGGTACCGGAAAACTGTCGCTGAAAATCGGCAATATTGACGGTCAGGCGTGGCACGAATTTAGCCAGAAATACAGCAAAGAGAGCCAGGCCCTGCTGAGCGATGCTGCGCTGCAACAGAATCCGCAGGCTTACCAGCAGCAGGCGATGGCGGTGCTGTTTAATAACCTGCCGATCCTGCTGAAAGGCGAACCGGTAATCACCGTTGCGCCGCTGAGCTGGAAAAATGGCAAAGGCGAGACCAACTTCAATCTGTCACTGTTCCTGAAAGATCCGGCCACCGCGACGGGTGAAGTACAGACGCTGGCGCAGGAAGTGGATCGCAGCGTGAAGTCACTCGACAGCAAGCTGACAATCCCGATGGATATGGCTACCGAGTTTATGACGCAAATTGCGAAGCTCGAAGGCTACGGCGAGGACGATGCGGGCAAACTGGCTAACCAGCAGGTGAAAGGTCTGGCGGCAATGGGCCAGATGTTCCGTATCACGAAGGTGGAGGACAATACCATTTCCACCAGCCTGCAGTACGCGAACGGCCAGGTCACCCTCAACGGCAACAAAATGCCGCTGGAGGACTTCGTGGGTATGTTTGGTATGCCGACGCTGGGTATACCTGAACCGGCTGCGCCAGCGCCCGCTCCGGCGGTACCGCAGCAGTAAATGTCAAAACCCCTCGCATGAGGGGTTTTTTCTTGCCGGATGAGGCCTGTGGATCCGGGCCGTGCAAGCGCAGTGCTGCAGAAACTACTTCGCCGTCACCAGTCGCGCCGCCACAATCTGGTGTCCGGCCTGGACATCGGTATTTTCGATGCGCTGCATGATCCTGTCCGCCAGGGTATACCCCATCTCACGCGCAGGAGTTGTGGCCCAGACAATCGGCAGATCGTCGAGTGCGTTCTCCCCGACATCCGCAAAGGCCCCCAGCGCCACCTGATGCCCAAAGAACGTTTCAACGCCGCCCTCACCGCTCTGGCGACCGGCGCGGATCAGGCCGAACCAGGCACCCATCGCAATCACATCGTTATAGCAAATCACGGCGCTAATGGTTGGGTTACTGCGCAGCAGCGTCCCCATCGCTTCCGCCGCTCGCTTTTGGCTGGATTCGCACTCCACGACCCACTCGCTGTGGAACGGCAATCCGTATTTGATGAGCGTAGCGCAGTAGCCGCCGACCCGCTCGGCACGCGTCAGGGACGAACTTTTACCGCCCAGCCACGCGATACGCTGGTGTCCACGACGAATAAGATGTTCGGTCAGCATTTGTGCCGCCTGCATGTTGTCCGGGCGCAGCGTATCCGCCTCATCGAGATAACTTGCGCGCGAGGCAATCACCAGCGGAACGCCTTTTTCGGCGGCGCGCTCGCACAATTCACTGCCCACGCCCGATGCGCCCGCGACGATCACGCCATCAACGCCCTGGGTCAGCAGCATGTCGAGCCTGGAGAGCAGCTGTTCTGGCTCGCGCCCGCCGTGAAGCAAAAAGACCATCCGCCCCTGCGCCTCAAGCGCTTCGGTTAGCCCGGCGGTCAACTCGGCGTAAAACGGCGAGGTCAGGTCACGCACGATCAAACCAATCACCCCGCTTTGCCCTCCGCGCAGCGCCGAGGCCTGGCGGTTACGCACAAACCCGAGCTGCTCAACGGCCTCGTTGACGCGCTGACCCGTCGCAGACGAGATGCGACCTTTCCCGCTCAGCACCAGTGAAACGGTACTCACGGAAACGCCCGCCGCGAGCGCGACATCGTTGATGGTGACTTTTTTCGCTACAGCCATGGGTTGGCGAAACTCCCTGAAATGAGATCGGTAAAACGTTTTATCAATACATTATCTTTATACTACCAGCTAAAGCCTGAGAATGTGATTTAGCGCGCACAAAAATTTGATAAAACGTTTTATCTTCTCGCAGCATTGAAGCAGGTCATCTTATTTTTATCATTAAGGAGTCGTTTTATGACGGCGAAAGCAGCACAAAAAATATCGCTGTGGGAATTTTTCCAGCAACTGGGTAAAACCTTTATGCTGCCCGTGGCACTTCTGTCTTTCTGCGGGATTATGCTCGGGATCGGCAGCTCGCTCAGCAGTCACGATGTGATCACGCTGATCCCCTTCCTTGGCAATCCTGTGCTGCAGGCGATCTTCATCTGGATGAGCAAGGTCGGCTCCTTCGCGTTCAGCTTCCTGCCGGTGATGTTCTGTATTGCCATCCCTCTCGGCCTGGCGCGTGAAAATAAAGGCGTTGCGGCATTCGCAGGCTTTGTCGGCTATGCGGTGATGAACCTTGCGGTTAACTTCTGGCTGACCGCAAAAGACATTCTGCCTACCACCGACGCTGCGGTATTGAAAGCGAACAACATTCAGAGCGTGATCGGCATTCAGTCCATCGATACCGGGATCCTCGGTGCGGTCATTGCGGGCGTGATCATCTGGATGCTGCATGAACGCTTCCACAATATCCGTCTGCCTGATGCCCTGGCGTTCTTCGGCGGTACGCGCTTTGTTCCGATTATCACCCTCGTCGTCATGGGTCTGTTTGGCCTGATTATTCCGCTGATTTGGCCGGTCTTCGCGATGGGCATCACCGGCATTGGCCGCATCATTAACGGCGCGGGTGATTTTGGACCGATGATCTTCGGTACCGGTGAACGCCTGCTGCTGCCGTTTGGCCTGCAGCACATCCTGGTGGCTCTGATTCGCTTTACCGAAGCGGGCGGCACCATGGACGTGTGCGGACATGACGTTAGCGGCGCGCTGACCATCTTCCAGGCGCAGCTGAGCTGCCCGACGACGCACGGTTTTTCTGAGAGCGCCACGCGCTTCCTGTCACAGGGTAAAATGCCTGCCTTCCTGGGCGGCCTGCCTGGTGCTGCGCTGGCGATGTACCACTGTGCACGCCCGGAAAATCGTCATAAAATTAAAGGCCTGCTGATCTCCGGCGTGATCGCCTGTGTTGTTGGTGGTACCACCGAGCCACTCGAATTCCTGTTCCTGTTCGTCGCGCCGGTGCTGTATCTCATTCACGCCGTGCTGACGGGTCTTGGCTTCACCGTGATGGCCGTGCTGGGCGTGACCATTGGTAACACCGACGGCAACGTTATTGATTTCGTGGTGTTCGGTATTCTGCACGGTCTGTCCACCAAGTGGTATCTGGTACCGGTGGTGGCAGCCATCTGGTTTGCGGTGTACTACGGTATCTTCCGCTTCGCCATCACCCGCTTTAACCTGAAAACGCCGGGCCGCGATACGGATAACGCCACCAGCGTTGAACAGGCGGTCGCGGGCACCGTGGGCAAATCCGGCTACAACACCCCTGCCATTCTGGCGGCGCTGGGCGGTGCGGATAACGTCACCTCGTTGGATAACTGCATCACCCGTCTGCGTTTGTCGGTGGCGGATATGTCCAAAGTCGACACCAACGCATTGAAAGCCAACCGGGCGATTGGCGTGGTACAGTTAAATCAGCACAATTTGCAGGTGGTTATCGGCCCGCAGGTTCAGTCCGTGAAAGACGAACTGGCTACCCTGATGCGGACAGTCGAAGCGTAATGCCAACCCCCTCTGCGTGAGGGGGTTTTACTTTAAGGATCGACGTTATGTTTGATTTTTCTACCGTCGTGGATCGCCACGGCACCTGGTGTACTCAGTGGGATTACGTTGCCGACCGTTTCGGGGCCGCGGACCTGCTGCCGTTCACCATCTCGGATATGGATTTCGCCACGGCGCCCTGCATTACCGACGCACTGCATCAGCGCATCAACCATGGCGTGTTTGGCTACAGCCGCTGGAAGAATGATGAATTTCTGGCCGCCGTGGCTCACTGGTTCCGGCAGCGTTTCAACAGCCAGATCGACATCGATACCCTTGTGTATGGCCCGTCGGTCATTTACATGGTGTCGGAGCTGATTCGTATCTGGTCTCACGCCGGAGACGGCGTGGTTGTACATACCCCCGCCTACGATGCGTTTTATAAAGCAATTGAAGGTAACCAGCGCCGCGTTGTGCCTGTCGCCATGCAAAAAACGCCAGAGGGCTGGCAGGGCGATATGGCTGCGCTGGAAGCGGCGCTGTCCCAGCCGCAAAACAAAATACTGCTGCTGTGCAGCCCGCAGAACCCGACCGGTAAGGTGTGGACGCGCGACGAGCTGGCCCACATGGCTGATCTCTGCGCGCGCTATGACGTGGCGGTGATCAGCGATGAAATCCACATGGATATGGTCTGGGGCGAAAATCGTCATACGCCGTGGAACGAAGTCGCTCGCGGAAAATGGGCATTGCTGACCTCAGGCTCGAAAAGCTTCAACATTCCGGCACTGACCGGCGCTTACGGCCTGATAGGTGACGATTTCAGCCGGGAGGCTTATCTCAGCGCGCTAAAAGGCCGGGATGGACTCTCTTCCCCTTCGGTGCTGGCCCTGACCGCGCACATTGCAGCGTACCAGCAGGGTGAACCCTGGCTTGACGCGTTGCGCAGCTATCTTGAGCAAAACCTGCACTATGTCGCGCAGGAATTGCACCGCGCATTTCCGAATTTAGGCTGGCAGCCGCCCGACGCGACCTATCTCGCCTGGATCGACTTGCGTCCACTGGCTATTGATGAACACGCACTGCAAAAGGTGCTGATCGAGCAGCAAAAAGTCGCCATCATGCCCGGATATACCTATGGCGAAGAGGGTAAAGGATTTGTGCGCCTCAATGCCGGGTGTACACGCAGCAAGCTGGAGCAAGGCGTTCAGCGGCTGATCAACGGCATCCAATCTCTACGGTAATTTGTTTGCGCAACGGAATTTTCCCTTGCGCAAATAGCTTTTTACCCCGTTTTGTTTTTATAATGTGTCGCACTTTAACCAGAAAAAGAGTGCGACCATGATTGATACACGCCTGCCATTAACTGATATTCATCGTCACCTTGACGGTAACATTCGTGCCCAAACCATCCTCGATCTTGGCCGCCAGTACAATTTAACCCTTCCCGCCCACACGCTTGACGCGTTGATCCCGCACGTGCAGGTCACCTCAAACGAACCTGACCTGGTGAGCTTCCTGAGCAAACTGGACTGGGGGGTGAAAATGCTGGCCTCGCTGGACGCCTGTCGCCGTGTGGCATTTGAAAACATTGAAGACGCCGCCCGCAACGGCCTGCACTATGTCGAACTGCGCTTTTCGCCGGGCTATATGGCCATGACCCACGGCCTGCCCGTTGACGGTGTGGTTGAAGCCGTTATTGCTGGCGTCCAGGAAGGCTGTAAAGCCTTTGATGTTCAGGCTCGTCTGATTGGCATCATGAGCCGTACCTTTGGGGAAGCCGCCTGTCTGCAGGAACTGGACGCGTTGCTGGCGCATCGTGACCAGATCACCGCCATCGATCTGGCCGGTGATGAGCTGGGCTTCCCCGGCAGCCTGTTCCTCTCCCACTTTAACCGTGCGCGCGATGCGGGCTGGCACATTACGGTTCACGCGGGTGAAGCAGCGGGCCCGGAAAGTATCTGGCAGGCTATTCGCGAGCTGGGCGCAGAGCGTATTGGTCATGGTGTGAAAGCCGTTGAAGACCGTGCTCTGATGGATTTCCTTGCTGAGCAGCGCATCGGGATTGAATCCTGTCTGACGTCCAACATCCAGACCAGCACCGTGGCGACGCTGGCGCACCATCCGCTGAAAACCTTCCTTGAGCACGGCGTACTGGCCTCGCTGAACACCGATGACCCGGCGGTACAGGGTGTCGATATCATTCACGAATACTCGGTCGCCGCCCCACAGGCTGGCCTCAGCCGCGACCAGATCCGTCAGGCCCAGATTAACGGACTGGAAATGGCCTTCCTGACGCAGGAAGAGAAGCAGGCGCTGCGCGATAAAGTGGCGCACGCGTAAGCCCTCTGCCGGGCAGCGTTGACGCGTGCCCGGCCAACAAAACATCATGCCAGACAGAGCGTTGCGCGATGTTTGGCGGATTCCATTCCCAGCTCGATAAGCTCCATAATCTGTATCGCCTGGCTCGCCGGCACCGGATTCTCGCCGTCACCGTTTAACGCATCGCGGATGGCCGCGTAATATGCCGGATAGTTACCGGGCAGCGTCAGCAGGGTCTCTTCCACCAGCGCTTCCCCTTCCACGCGGCTCAGCACACCATCGCGCATATCGTAGCCCCAGTCCTCCTGCGGTAACCGCTCGCCGTTTTTGAGGCGTTCTTCCTGCGGATCCAGACCAAATTTAACGTAGCTTCCCCGCGTGCCATGAACGATATAGCGAGCAGACTCCGCCGCCGCCAGCATAGTGGCGTGAAGAATGACACGGCGCTGCGGGTAGCTAAGAATGGCATGAAAGTAATCCGTGGTCTGCGCGCCGGGCCGGAGCTGCGCCAGATCGACGGTCATGCTCACGGGCAGGCCAAAGAGATTCACCGCCTGATCGAGCAGGTGCGGAGCCAGATCGTACCAGATGCCGCTCCCCGGCCCCGCCTGCTCGCGCCAGCGGTCGCGCACCTGAGGGCGAAAACGATCGAAGTGGGATTCAAACGAGGCGATTTCCCCAAGCGTGCCTTCCGCGATCAGCGCTTTGACGGTGAGGAAATCACTGTCCCAGCGGCGGTTATGAAACACCGACAGTAGCCGCCCGAGGCTGCGCGCAAGCGCGTCCAGTTCTCGCGCCTGTGACAACGTCACGGTGAAGGGTTTATCCACCACCACGTGCTTACCCGCGTCGAGCGCGGCTTTAGCCAGTGGGAAGTGGGTATCGTTTGGCGTGGGTATCACGATTAAATCGATATTGGGATCGTTGAACAGATGCTTAGGCTCAGAAACCACCGGCACCACAGGCCAGTCGGCATTCACTTTGGCTGCATCGCTGCTTGAGATTGCCGCCAGGGACATGCCGGGCGTACCGGCAATCAGCGGCGCGTGAAATGTTTTACTCGCGTACCCATACCCAATAAGGCCGACACGGATATTTTCACTCATAATGCTACCCTCTCACGTCATGAACGTATTTCACACTGGCTTTATGCGCGTCCGGCAGCGTAATTCCGTATCCCTTCACTAAAAATAGCATCCTGTGCCGGTAGTCTTTGTTAAATAAATGTAACCTCATGAGAGCGGATACGGGAACGATACCCAAACCCCTTGCCGACTCGCATGGCGCGCTGTAACATTCGTCATCTGTATTTAAGGATAAATTACAAACGCAAATTATGACGTCAATTATTAATCGAATCATTGAATTAGCAGGATGGATTGTCCTGGGGGTTTCGGTCATTTTGCTCGGCGTTGCCAGCCACATTGATAACTACCAGCCTCCGGAGCCTGTCGCTGCCGTGCAACCGAAGTAGCCTGCCCGCCCGCCGGTGAGTGACATAATGTGTCAGTGGCATATTGCCAGCCGTGGTGAACAAGGTTAACCTCTCTTCCAGGCATCATCTGATGCCTGATTCTTTCTTTAAAGAAAACTCCTAATTTCGTCGCATTACCTGAGTGGGCAGTTTACGTCTTTATTAATCCGTTTATTATCCAAACGAATTACCTTCAGAGGTATTACTCACTTTTATATGGAAACTTATTAAAAATGACAGTTCAGGACTATTTATTAAAATTTCGCAAAATCAATTCGCTTGAGAGCCTGGAAAAACTGTTTGACCATTTGAACTACACGCTGTCAGATAATCAGGAAATCATCAATATGTACCGCGCTGCCGATCACCGTCGTGCTGAACTGGTCTCCGGCGGCCGTCTCTTTAACGTCGGCGAAGTGCCTAAGTCGGTATGGCGTTACGTACTATAAGAAGGTAGCCATCCGCGCGAAATGTTATATACTCTCCGCCCTGCAAATCTCTGTAGAACATTTCGCGCAAACTCATCGGAGAGAACATGACCGCATCGGCTGGTGAAAAAATTGGAGGCTGGTTAATCGCCCCCCTGGCATGGCTGCTGGTTGCCTTATTAAGCGCCTCGCTGGCGCTGCTGCTTTATACCACGGCACTGATTACGCCTCATGCCATTCAGACCCTGATGTCGCAAAGTGTGCTTAATATTACCCTGTGGTTCGTGTCGTTCGTTTTCGCAATTGCCATGTGGTACTACACGCTGTGGCTGACCATTGCCTTCTTTAAGCGTCGTCAGAGTGTGCCCAAACACTACATTATCTGGCTGCTCATTTCCGTGCTGCTGGCGATCAAAGCCTTTGCTTTTTCACCGGTTTCTGACGCGCTGGCGGTTCGCCAGTTGCTCTTTCCGTTATTGGCGGCGGCGCTTCTGGTTCCCTATTTCAAGCGTTCAGCCCGTGTGAAAAAAACCTTCGTTAACCCGTAATAACCTTACAGTTAACCTGTTGTCGCCCGTTGTGGATTATTCGATAATAGGCGGCTTTTTTATTTCAGGCTAAATAATGACCGATTACTTACTGCTCTTTGTCGGCACTGTGCTGGTTAACAACTTCGTCCTGGTGAAGTTTCTGGGCCTGTGTCCGTTTATGGGGGTTTCCAAAAAACTGGAGACCGCAATGGGTATGGGGCTGGCGACCACCTTCGTCATGACCCTGGCGTCGATTTGCGCCTGGTGGATTGACACCTGGATCCTCATTCCGCTGGGCCTGACCTATCTGCGCACCCTGGCCTTTATTCTGGTCATCGCGGTGGTGGTGCAATTTACCGAAATGGTGGTGCGTAAAACCAGCCCCGCGCTGTATCGCCTGCTGGGCATCTTCCTGCCGCTGATCACCACGAACTGCGCGGTGCTCGGCGTGGCGTTGCTGAACATCAACCTCGGTCATAACTTTATGCAATCGGCGCTGTATGGTTTCTCTGCCGCGGTCGGTTTCTCCCTGGTGATGGTGTTATTCGCGTCCATTCGCGAGCGCCTGGCAGCCGCAGATATTCCCGCGCCTTTTCGCGGTAACTCGATTGCGCTGGTCACAGCGGGTTTAATGTCTTTAGCCTTTATGGGCTTCAGTGGTCTGGTGAAGTTGTAATGAATGCAATCTGGATTGCCATCGCCTCAATCAGCGTGCTGGGACTGGTGTTTGGCGTCATTCTGGGGTATGCCTCCCGCCGTTTTGCGGTGGAGGACGACCCGGTTGTCGAAAAAATTGATGAGCTGCTGCCGCAGAGTCAGTGCGGGCAATGCGGCTATCCCGGCTGCCGCCCGTATGCTGAGGCGGTTGGCGTTCAGGGTGAAAAGATTAACCGCTGCGCGCCGGGTGGCGAAGCCGTGATGCTGAAAATCGCTGCCCTGCTTAACGTCGATCCGCAACCGGTGGACGGCGATGCCGACGTGCAGGAGCCAGTGCGTGCCCTGGCGGTGATTGATGAAGCCAACTGCATCGGCTGCACCAAATGTATTCAGGCCTGTCCTGTGGACGCCATTGTCGGTGCCACCCGCGCCATGCACACCGTGGTAGCGGATCTCTGCACCGGCTGCAACCTCTGCGTGGCCCCCTGCCCGACGCAGTGCATAGAATTACGTCCGGTTGAAACGACTACCGAAAACTGGAAATGGGATCTTCAAACCATTCCGGTTCGCATTATTCCTGTGGAACACCATGCTTAAGTTATTCTCCGCGTTCAGAAAAGAGAAGATTTGGGACTTTGATGGCGGTATCCATCCGCCAGAAATGAAAACCCAGTCTAACGGCACGCCGCTGCGTCAAATTCCGCTGGCGACGCGATACGTCATGCCGCTGAAACAACATATCGGCGCTGAGGGTGAACTCTGCGTCAAAGAGGGCGATCGCGTCCTGCGCGGCCAGCCGCTGACCTTTGGACGCAGGCGCATGCTACCCGTTCACGCCCCGACCTCCGGAACCGTGGTGTCGATTGCTCCGCATACCGTTGCGCATCCTTCTGCCTTGTCTGAGCTGAGCGTAACCATCTACGCTGACGGGGAAGATCGCTGGATCGACCGTGACGGCTGGAGCGACTACCGCGCCCAGAGCCGGGAGGCGCTGATTGAGCGAATCCATCAGTTCGGCGTGGCCGGGCTGGGCGGCGCGGGTTTCCCGACGGGGACCAAACTGCGCGGCGGCGGCGACAAAATCGACACGCTGATTATTAACGCCGCAGAGTGTGAACCCTACATTACCGCCGACGATCGTCTGATGCAGGACTGTGCCGCGCAGGTTGTGGAAGGCATTCGCATCCTTGCGCATATCCTGCAGCCGCGCGACGTCTTAATTGGCATTGAAGATAACAAACCGCAGGCCATTTCCATGCTGCGGGCGGTGCTGGCGGGAAGCCACGACATCGGCCTTCGCGTTATCCCGACCAAATATCCTTCTGGCGGGGCTAAGCAGCTCACCCAGATCCTGACCGGCAAACAGGTTCCCCACGGCGGACGTTCATCGGACATCGGCGTGTTGATGCAGAACGTCGGCACGGCCTACGCGGTTAAACGCGCGGTGATTGACGGTGAGCCATTGACCGAACGCGTGGTCACCCTGACCGGTGAATCCGTCTCCCGTCCGGGCAACGTCTGGGCGCGTCTGGGCACACCGGTACGCCATTTGCTTGACCATGCCGGCTTCTGTCCGGGTAGCGATCAGATGGTGATCATGGGCGGCCCGCTGATGGGCTTTACTCTGCCGTGGCTGGACGTCCCGGTGGTCAAAATTACCAACTGCCTGCTGGCGCCCTCCTCCACCGAGATGGGCGAGGAGCAGGAAGAAAAAGGCTGCATTCGCTGTAGCGCCTGTGCCGATGCCTGTCCGGCCGATCTGCTGCCGCAGCAGCTGTACTGGTACAGCAAAGGCCAACTGCACGATAAAGCCAAAGCCCACAATCTGGCAGACTGCATTGAGTGCGGTGCCTGCGCCTGGGTCTGCCCGAGCAATATCCCGCTGGTGCAATATTTCCGTCAGGAGAAGGCCGAGATCTACGCCATCTCCATGGAAGACAAACGCGCCGCTGAAGCCAAAGCGCGCTTCGAGGCTCGCCAGGCACGTCTGGAACGTGAAAAAGCTGCGCGCCAGGAACGTCATAAACAAGCCGCCGTGCAGCCCGCTGAGACGGATCGGGACGCAATCGCCGCCGCGCTGGCCCGCGTGCGGGAGAAAAAAGCTAACGCCGCCGAGACGATAGAAATCCCGGCAGGTGCAAAACCGGATAACAGCGATGCGATTGCCGCCCGTGAAGCGCGTAAAGCCGAAGCCCGCGCGCGTCAGGCTGAAAAAGCGCAGCAGGCAGAGCCCGCTGGTGAAATCGACCCGCGTAAAGCCGCGGTTGAGGCCGCTATTACGCGAGCAAAAGCCCGTGCGCGTCAGGCTGAGAACGTGCAACCGGCAGAACCTGCGGTTGAGGTTGATCCGCGTAAAGCCGCGGTCGAAGCCGCTATTGCGCGAGCAAAAGCCCGTAAAGCAGCCCAGTCCAGCGTCGTGATTGAGCCAGAGGCGGTCGATCCGCGTAAGGCGGCGGTTGAAGCAGCTATCGCGCGTGCTAAGGCGCGCAAAGCCGCACAACAGGCCGCACAACAGGAAGAACAGACCGTCGCTGCAAATGACGATCCACGCAAAGCCGCAGTCGCCGCCGCGATTGCCCGCGTTCAGGCGAAGAAAGCCGCACAGCAAGCAGTTAACGAGGATTAAATGGTTTTCAGAATCGCAAGTTCCCCCTATACCCACAACCAGCGCCAGACCTCGCGCATCATGATGCTGGTGTGCCTGGCGGCACTGCCGGGTATCGCCTTCCAGCTGTGGTTTTTCGGCTGGGGAACGCTTATTCAGTTAGCGCTCGGCTGTGCCAGTGCCCTGGCGGCTGAAGGCCTGGTGCTGAAGCTGCGTAAAAAAGAGGTGAGCCGCATTCTGGCCGACAACTCGGCGCTTTTAACCGGCCTGCTGCTTGCGATCAGTATTCCGCCGTTTGCACCGTGGTGGATGGTAGTGCTGGGCACGGTCTTCGCCGTGATTATTGCTAAACAGCTCTATGGCGGGCTAGGCCATAACCCGTTTAACCCGGCGATGATCGGCTATGTGGTTCTGCTGATCTCCTTCCCGGTGCAGATGACGAGCTGGCTGCCGCCGCAGGAGATCGCGGCCACGGTGCCCGGCTTTATGGATGCCCTGCACGTTATCTTTACCGGACACACCGCCCTCGGCGCGGACATGAACGCGTTGCGCATCGGCGTGGACGGCATTAGCCAGGCGACGCCGCTCGACACCTTCAAAACGTCCCTGCACGCCGGGCACAGCGTGGATCAAATTATGAAGTCCGCCATTTTCAGCGGTATGCTGGCTGGCGCGGGCTGGCAGTGGGTCAACCTTGCGTACCTGCTGGGTGGACTGTTCCTGCTGCAGCAAAAAGCCATTCGCTGGCATATTCCGGTCAGCTTCCTCGTGACGCTGGCGGTCTGTGCGACCCTGGGCTGGGTGTTCTCTCCTGAGTCGCTGGCAAGCCCGCAGATGCATCTGCTCTCCGGCGCGACTATGTTGGGTGCGTTTTTCATCCTGACCGATCCGGTCACCGCCTCCACCACCAACCGTGGCCGCCTGATCTTCGGCGCGCTGGCCGGGCTGCTGGTCTGGCTGATCCGCAGTTTTGGCGGCTATCCGGACGGTGTCGCCTTCGCCGTGCTGTTAGCCAATATCACCGTTCCGCTCATCGACTATTACACGCGTCCTCGCGTGTACGGCCATCGTTAAGGGTTTCGCCATGCTGAAAACAATGCAAAAACACGGCGTTACGCTTGCTATTTTCGCCGCCGTGCTGACAGGCCTGACCGCGCTGGTCAATACCCTGACCAAAACCACCATTGATGAGCAGTCGACGAAGCAGCAGAAAGCGCTTTTTGACCAGGTGATCCCCTCTGACCTCTATGATAATAACCTGCAGCAAAGCTGCTTCCTGGTGCAGGCTCCGCAGCTCGGCAAAGGGACGCATCGCGTCTTTATCGCCCGAAAAGGTGACAAACCGGTGGGCGCGGTGATGGAAGCCACGGCGCCGGACGGTTATTCTGGCGCGATACAGCTGCTGGTCGGTACCGACTTCACGGGCACCGTGCTGGGGACGCGCGTGACGGAACATCACGAAACGCCGGGCCTGGGGGATAAAATCGAGCCTCGCCTGAGCGACTGGATACTGCATTTTGCCGGTAAAGTGATTCATGGCGAGAATGACACTGCCTTTGCGGTGAAGAAAGACGGCGGCGAATTTGACCAGTTTACGGGCGCGACCATCACCCCCCGCGCCGTGGTCAACGCCGTAAAACGCGCCGGGCTGTACGCGGAAACGCTGCCTGCGCAACTTGACAATCTTCCGGCCTGTGAGGAGTAATCATGAGTCAGGTTAAAGAGGTTATCGTCCAGGGTCTCTGGAAGAACAACTCCGCATTGGTTCAGCTGCTGGGGATGTGCCCGCTGCTGGCGGTGACATCCACCGCAACCAACGCCCTTGGCCTGGGGCTGGCGACCACGCTGGTGCTGACCCTGACCAACCTGTCCATCTCTGCGCTGCGCCGCTGGACGCCCACGGAAATTCGCATTCCGATTTACGTGATGATCATCGCCTCGGTGGTGAGCATTGTGCAGATGCTGATTAACGCTTATGCCTTTGGACTGTACCAGTCCCTGGGGATCTTCATTCCGCTTATCGTCACCAACTGCATCGTTGTGGGCCGCGCAGAAGCCTTTGCCGTGAAAAACACCCCGGCGATGTCTGCCCTGGATGGCTTTGCCATCGGCATGGGCGCGACCGGCGCGATGTTCGTCCTGGGCTCCCTGCGTGAAATTCTGGGCAACGGAACGCTGTTCGACGGTGCGGATGCGCTGCTGGGCGGCTGGGCGAAAGCGCTACGCATTGAGGTCTTCCATACGGACACCCCCTTCCTGCTGGCGATGCTGCCACCGGGTGCTTTTATTGGCCTTGGCATGATGCTGGCGATAAAATACCTGATTGATGAAAAACGTAAACGCCGCGCGGCCGAGCGCAGCGTGCAGGAAGGGATACCCGAGAAGGCTTCATGAATAAAGAGAAACGCATTGCGATCCTGACCCGTCTGCGGAATGAAAACCCTCATCCGACGACGGAGCTTAACTTTACCTCACCCTTTGAGCTGCTGATCGCCGTACTGCTCTCTGCGCAGGCCACCGACGTGAGCGTCAACAAAGCCACGGCCCTGCTCTACCCCGTCGCTAATACGCCTGACGCCATGCTTGCGCTCGGCGTCGAGGGGGTTAAATCCTATATCAAGACAATCGGGCTGTTTAACAGCAAAGCCGAGAACGTAATTAAAACCTGCCGGATTTTACTGGAACAACACGGTGGTGAAGTCCCGGAAGATCGCGCTGCGCTGGAAGCCCTGCCGGGCGTCGGGCGCAAGACGGCAAACGTGGTGCTTAATACGGCGTTTGGCTGGCCGACTATCGCCGTGGATACCCATATTTTCCGCGTCTCAAACCGCACCAACTTCGCGCCCGGTAAGAACGTTGAGCAGGTCGAAGAGAAATTGCTCAAAGTGGTACCGGCAGAATTTAAGGTGGACTGCCACCACTGGTTAATTTTGCATGGGCGCTATACCTGCATTGCCCGTAAGCCCCGCTGCGGCTCGTGCATCATTGAAGATCTTTGCGAATACAAAGAAAAAGTCTACGCCTGACGCGCTCACCGCATTCTTCAGCCATTCAATACCTTATAAAAGGAAGGCGTACTAATAACCTTCCTTTTGACCGAAATTTGTTCGCCGTTGACCGCAACGTACCGGGCGATCCTTCGGTGATTTAACACTCAAACAGGTTAATTGTTTTTTCATCACCAAAAATTTCTATACATCTGTGATCGGGATCACTCTGATAACGTCATGTTGGATTTTTGTTGTTAAAAGCCCGGCAAACCCTTAGCCAGACAAGATTTAACCACCCCAACACCGCAGATAAGACCAGTCATTTTTCAGAATATGGGCTATATCACTGCCTGAAAGGGCAAATAGCAGAACATATCGCCATACAGCTGATTTCTGGGGCTAAAGGTAGTGAAAAAAACCAACAAAACTCATCGAATGAAATTTAACGCTGAATAACATTTGCCTGACCCGCTGATTATAGGGCTTCAGTTATATGTAACAGAGTATTACAAACGTATTGCCAGAAGGCCGCGGATAGTGAACATTACCCGCCGTTTCCCCTCCCAATATAACTATAAAGCGGATGGACCACGGTCATCACGCTATGAACACCCCCGTTAATATGGGATGTAAAAAAAGAGGTATATGTGTCGACTGCAAACAATAAACCAACTGAAGAAAGCGTGAGCCTGAACGCTTTTAAACAACCTAAAGCGTTCTATCTCATCTTCTCCATTGAGTTATGGGAGCGTTTTGGTTTCTACGGCCTGCAAGGGATCATGGCGGTCTACCTGGTTAAACAGCTGGGTATGTCAGAAGCCGATTCCATCACGCTGTTCTCTTCATTCAGCGCACTGGTGTACGGTCTGGTCGCGGTAGGCGGCTGGCTGGGTGATAAAGTGCTTGGCACCAAACGTGTCATCATGCTGGGCGCCATCGTTCTGGCGATTGGCTATGGGCTGGTTGCATGGTCTGGCCATGACGCCGCGATTGTGTACATGGGTATGGCGACCATCGCCGTGGGTAACGGCTTGTTCAAAGCGAACCCGTCTTCCCTGCTCTCAACCTGCTATAACAAAGAAGATCCGCGTCTGGACGGTGCATTCACCATGTACTACATGTCCATCAACATCGGTTCCTTCTTCTCTATGCTGGCAACACCGTGGCTGGCTGCTAAGTTTGGCTGGAGCGTCGCGTTCGCATTGAGCTTCGTGGGTATGCTGATCACCGTGGTGAACTTCCTGTTCTGCCGCAGCTGGGTTAAAAACAACGGCTCCAAACCTGACTTCGAACCTGTGCACATGGGCAAACTGCTGGCGACCATCGTAGGTGTTGTGATCCTCGTGGCGATCGCAACCTGGCTGCTGCATAACCAGACCATCGCTCGTGGCGTTCTGGGATTAGTTGCGCTGGGTATCGTCTGTATCTTCGCGAAAGAAGCCTTTGCTATGCACGGTGCTGCGCGTCGTAAGATGATTGTGGCCTTCATTCTGATGCTGCAGGCGATTATCTTCTTCGTTCTGTACATGCAGATGCCAACCTCTCTGAACTTCTTCGCCATCCGTAACGTTGAGCACGCTATTCTGGGCATCGCGTTCGAGCCGGAGCAGTTCCAGGCGCTGAACCCGTTCTGGATCATGATTGGTTCCCCAATTCTGGCTGCCATCTATAACAAGATGGGCGACCGTCTGCCAATGCCGCACAAGTTCGCCATCGGTATGCTGCTGTGCTCCGGTGCCTTCCTGGTGCTGCCGCTGGGTACCAAGTTTGCCACCGACGCGGGTATCGTCTCTGTCAGCTGGCTGATCCTGAGCTACGCGCTGCAGTCTGTGGGTGAGCTGATGATCTCCGGTCTGGGCCTGGCAATGGTTGCACAGCTGGTTCCACAGCGTCTGATGGGCTTCATCATGGGCAGCTGGTTCCTGACCACCGCCGGTGCGGCACTGATCGCCGGTAAGATTGCTAACCTGATGGCTGTGCCGGAGAACGTGACCGACCCGCTGATGTCTCTGAACGTCTATGGCACCGTGTTCATGCAGATTGGTATCGCCACGGGCGTTATCGCCGTGCTGATGCTGCTGACAGCGCCTAAGCTGAATCGTATGACTCAGGACGACGACAACGACACTAAAGCGAGCAAAACCGCTGCCGTGTAATGTCATCGGGAAACGACTGAATAAAAGCCGCTAATGCATTAGCGGCTTTTTTTTTATCCAATCGCGCACTAACATAGCTGAAACCTCAGCGAAAAGGAGTTACCGATGAAACTGTTCTACAAACCGGGCGCCTGCTCTCTTGCTTCCCATATCACCCTGCGCGAAAGCGGCAAGGATTTCACGCTGGATGGCGTCGACCTGATGAAGAAGCGCCTGGAAAATGGCGATGACTATTTTGCCATTAACCCGAAGGGACAAGTTCCGGCTCTGCTGCTGGATGACGGTACGCTGCTCACCGAGGGCGTGGCGATTATGCAGTTCCTCGCGGACAACGTGCCCGACCGCCAGCTCCTTGCTCCGACCGGCAGCATCGCCCGTTATAAGACGCTGGAGTGGCTAAACTATATCGCTACCGAGCTGCACAAAGGCTTTACTCCGCTGTTCCGCCCGGATACGCCGGAAGAGTACAAACCTACCGTGCGCGCACTGCTGGAGAAAAAGCTGCAGTACATTAACGACTCGCTAAAAGACGATCAGTGGATTTCCGGTGCCCGTTTCACCATTGCCGATGCGTATCTGTTCACCGTTCTGCGCTGGGCGCGCGCGGTGAAGCTGAATATGGATGGCTTAGACCATGTTGCGGCGTATATGACGCGCGTGGCGGAGCGTCCGGCGGTTGCCGCGGCGCTGAAAGCAGAAGGGTTGAACTGACCGGGCGGTTTGTGTTGCCGGGTGGCGCTCACGCTCACCCGGCCTACACCTTCATGCGCAGCGCCGCCGGGCGATGATTATAAGCGAGTGGCGCTGAAGTAGTGCTCAGGCTTCGCAATACGCTCCTGCGCCGCCACAACCTGTAATTCGTACTCATGCATGTCTTTGGTGGCAATCATAATTTCATACACGGCTGCAGTGACATGCTCAAGCGCATCGCGCAGGGTTGCGCCCTGCAGCAGTTTCACCAGCAGTAAACCGCTGGTCACGTCCCCCACCCCAACCGGCTGACGCGCGCCGAAATCCACCAGCGGTCGGCTGATGTGCCAGGCGTCATCCCTGGTCACCAGCAGCATTTCAAAACGGTCATGGCTTATCCCTGCGCGCGCGAGGTGCTTCACCAGGACAATCTCCGGCCCCTGAGCAATCAGCTCGCGGGACGCACTTACCGCCTCGTCGACGCTATTGACCGGGTGTTCGCAGAGGATCTCCAGTTCGATCAGGTTTGGGGCGATGATATCACTCGCCGGTAACGCGTGGCGCACGTGAAACTCCGCCACGCCGGGCGCGACGATGCAGCCTTTCTCAGGATGCCCCATCACCGGATCGCAGAAATACTTTGCTGACGGGTTCGCAGCTTTGACCTGGCGTACGATGCCAAGGATGTGCTCACCCTGCTCTGCGGAGCCAAGATAGCCGCTCAGCACGGCGTCACAGCGCTTGAGCTGGTCGATATCAGCAATGCCCTGCACGATCTCCGTCAGATGGGAAGGCGGCATCACGCAGCCGGTCCATTTACCGTATTGCGTATGATTCGAAAACTGAACGGTATTAAGGGGCCAGACGTTGGCACCGAGGCGGCGCATGGGGAATTCCGCAGCGCTGTTACCCGCATGGCCAAAAACAACGTGGGACTGAATGGCGAGGATATTCTTCATTTTTTGCTTACCACTACCCTGAACAAACAAAAGGGGCGTGGTTTCCCACGCCCCTGGCGACATTTTTTAATTACTTCCAGCACACCAGACAGTAGTTTTTCTTACCGCGACGCAGCAGCGTGTAGCGGCCATACAGACGGTCCCCTTCAACGAAGGTGTATTCCGGGTCGGCCTGTTTTTCGCCGTTAATGGTGATGGCGTTAGAGGCGATGGTTTTACGTGCCTGGCCGCGGGACGGCTGCAGCTCGGAATCCACCAGCGCCTGCATCAGGTCTGCACCTTTTTCCATCTCAACCATCGGCACGCCGTCCTGCGCCAGCTGTTCGAAGTCCGCTTCGCTTAAATCGCTCAGCGTGCCGTTGAACAGGCTTGCCGTAATGCGTTTTGCGGCCGCCAGACCTTCTTCGCCATGAACCAGTTTGGTCACTTCGTCCGCCAGCACGTACTGAGCGCGTGGCGCTTTACCGCTGTTTTTGTCTTCTTCTTCAAGCGCATTGATCGCCTCAATATCCATGAAGGTGAAGAATTTCAGGAAACGATACACGTCGGCGTCGGCGGTGTTGATCCAGAACTGATAGAACTTGTACGGGCTGGTTTTCTTCGGATCGAGCCATACCGCGCCGCCTTCGGTTTTACCAAATTTGGTGCCGTCGGCTTTAGTGATCAGCGGTACGGTCAGGCCAAAGACCTGATTCTGATGCAGACGACGGGTCAAATCGATACCAGAGGTGATGTTCCCCCACTGGTCAGAACCGCCAATTTGCAATGCCACGCCGTGCAGTTTGTTCAGGCAGGCAAAGTCATAGCCCTGCAGCAAGTTGTAGGAAAACTCGGTAAAGGAGATGCCCTGATCGTCACGATTCAGACGCTGCTTCACCGCTTCTTTGTTAATCATCTGGTTAACAGAGAAGTGTTTGCCGATGTCGCGCAGGAAGGTCAGCACGTTCATGCCACCAAACCAGTCATAGTTATTCGCGGCAATAGCGGCGTTGTCACCACAGTTGAAGTCGAGGAAAGGGGCAACCTGTTTGCGGATTTTATCCACCCACTCCTGCACCGTGTCTTCAGTGTTCAGTTTACGCTCAGCGGCTTTAAAGCTTGGGTCGCCAATCAGACCGGTCGCGCCGCCCACCAGTGCGACCGGCTTGTGGCCCGCCATCTGGAAGCGTTTCAGGCATAACAAGGGAACAAGATGCCCCAAATGCAAGCTGTCGGCGGTGGGATCGAAGCCGCAATAGAGCGCGATCGGGCCTTGCGCCAGTCGCTCTGCTAACGCTTCTTCGTCCGTCACCTGGGCCACGAGGCCCCGCTCTTGCAATTGTTTAATCAAGTTACTGCTTGCCATCAAATTCTCCATGTATAAACGACTGCACCTTTGCCGGTACACGACTTTTCGCCTGGTGCGAAAGGAACATAGAATAAAGCGCTGGCGCACGTTGCGCTAGCGCTTAAAACAACAAATTTCGGGGTTTAGGGTGCCAGTCTGTCAATTTTCCAGCCGTTGCTCTCGCGCTGGTATAAAAAGCGGTCGTGCAGGCGATGCTCGCCCCCCTGCCAGAATTCCATCTGTTCGATGGGGATGCGGAACCCGCCCCAGAAACTCGGTAACGGCACTTCGCCCTGCTGGAATTTCTGTTTTAACTCGAGGAATTTGCTTTCAAGCACGCCGCGCGCCGAAATACGGCTGGACTGCTTAGAGACCCACGCGCCAATCTGGCTGTCGCGCGGACGGCTGTGGAAATACTTCACCACCTCCAGCGTCGAGAGGCGTTCGACTTTACCGGTGACCATGACCTGACGCTCCAGCATGTGCCAGGGGAACAGCAGGCTAATACGGGGATTGTGTTCGAGATGGTGCGCCTTGCGGCTGCCAAGATTGGTATAGAACACCAGCCCTTTTTCATCATAATGCTTGAGCAACACGATGCGCTGGTAAGGCTGGCCGTTTTCATCAACCGTGGCAACAACCATGGCCGTGGGGTCAGCGAGCTTAGCCTCGCAGGCCTGTTTCAGCCAGCGCTCAAAAAGCGCCAGCGGTTCAGCGGGAAGATCCTGGCGGCGAAGACCGCCTTTGGTGTATTCACGGCGCAGGTGCGCAATTTGCTGCAGTTCGTCGTTATCTGACATGGCGTTAGCTGAAATAGACTTAGGGTGGCGCTATTGTGCGCCGCCCCTGTGAAAATCTCAACGCTTCGGATTTTCTAACTGGCAATTGTTCAGCACGATACGGTCGCGTTTATAGACCGTGGCGCTGTCACCTTTCGACCAGAAGACATAAATCCCGTCGGTATAGCGGGCGCCAGAGGCCGACATGCCCTGCTTGAGGGTCAGGAGTTTATTGTCATAAATAAAGCTCGCTTCCTGACGCGGGTTGTTCAGCTTCACGGTGAGCGGTTTTTCATCGCAGCGATACTCCAGCGTATCGGTCTGCATGCGTTCAACGAACTGGTTATAGGCGCTGCATCCTGCAAGTAAAAAAGGCAGAGTAATAAGAAGAAGTTTTTTCATGGCGTGTTCCGTCGACTTTTCTGATCCCGGAGGGCGTTATCACCCTCCGGCTTTTCATCACATTCTAACGGCTGGCCGCGGCACTGAAATTCAGTTAACTCTGATTATGACGAGGATTTGCGGGGAAAATCGCCCCCAGCACGCTGGCTTCACGCGCGCCGGTGACGGACGGTAAATTGCCCGGCAGGCCGGCAACGGTACGCCACGCAAGCCAGGCGAAGGCCAGTGCTTCCATATCATCCCCGCTGATCCCGGCCTCATCTGTGGTCGAGACTTCGGTGCCTGGCAACAACCCGGCGAGACGTGCCATCACCAGCGGGTTACGGCTGCCGCCGCCACACACCAGCAGTCGCTCGCATCCGCCGCTGAGCATGACCTGTTCGGATATCGAGACAGCGGTTAACTCCACCAGCGTGGTCTGGACGTCCTGCGCGGCCAGCGCCGGAAACGGCGCCAGCTGGCGCTCCAGCCAGCCATAGTTGAAATATTCACGGCCGGTGCTTTTAGGCGCAGGAAGCGAAAAATAGGGATCGCTTAACATGGATTGCAGGAGCGGCAGGACAACTTTACCTTCGCTCGCCCACTGCGCGTCCTTGTCGTAGGGTTTGCCGCACTGACGCCAGATCCAGGCATCCATCAGCATATTGCCCGGCCCCGTATCGTACCCGCGCACCGGCTGGCCCGGGATCAGCATCGACAGGTTGGCGATCCCGCCAATGTTGAGCACCATCCGTCGTTCGCTGGGGTGTGCCAGCAGCGCCTGATGGAAAGCTGGAACCAGCGGCGCGCCCTGCCCGCCAAGGGCAATATCCCGTCGACGAAAATCGCCCACAACCGTTACGCCGGTTTTCGCTACGATCTGGTTGTTATCGCCAATTTGCAGGGTATGCGGCGCGTCGCCGGTCGGTTCATGCCACACCGTTTGCCCGTGACAGCCAATCGCCACAATATCCTGCGGCTGCAGTTTTTCCCTGTGCATAAGCGCCAGAACGGCATCCGCGAACAGCGATCCCAGGCGGACGTCCAGTTGCCCAAGCTGTGACAGCGTCAGCTGCTGACCCTGACAGATGTTCAGGATGTCCTCTTTCAGCGAGACGGGGATCGGCCAGGTCAGGCTTGCCTGCTGGGCCACCATGTTTTCATCTATCGCTGCCAGAACGACATCAACACCATCAAGACTGGTGCCTGACATCACGCCTATGTATCGACCCGATTTCATGCGCTTTCCTTAGGTTGCGTGGTCTTAGGATAAATACTCAACCACAATCCGGGGGGCTTTTCTATGCGGCGATAATATTTTTTAACAATGTCAGACACGTACCACAGAGATTTTTGTTTATGTCTCGTTAAGCCAATTTCAAGTACACTTTTCTTATTGTGCTTACAAAGTTATGAACGTTGGCCTCTTATGCCATATAATTTAGCCATTACGGATGCCCCAACCGGGCGTTGTTGGTGAACAGGAGATTCAAATGATTTTACGTGTACTGAGCGTTTCGCTGATTGGTTTAACACTGGCTGGTTGTGTGAATGACAGTTCACTCTCTGGCGACGTTTATAGCGCGTCTGAAGCCAAACAGGTGCAGAACGTCACCTACGGTACGATTGTCAATGCACGTCCTGTACAAATCCAGGGTGGTGATGACAGCAATGTCGTCGGTGCAATCGGCGGTGCCGTTCTGGGTGGCTTCCTGGGTAACACCATCGGTGGCGGGACAGGTCGTTCACTGGCTACCGCGGCGGGTGCTGTTGCCGGTGGCGTAGCAGGCCAGGGCGTACAGGGTGCCATGAACAAAACTCAGGGTGTTGAACTGGAAATCCGTAAAGATGACGGTAACACCATCATGGTTGTGCAGAAGCAAGGCAACACCCGCTTCTCTGCTGGCCAGCGTGTCGTGATTGCCAGCAACGGCAGCCAGGTGACCGTTTCTCCACGTTAATTTAATAAAGGATACGGTCTACAGGCCGTATCCTTTATCTCACATGAATATCTCCCATCCGTTTTAATTGCTAAAACACATTCATCTTATTCATAATTACTTCCTCTAATACCTTGCTCCTGCGCAAAGTAATTTTTGCATATCATCGCTAAACTCCCCGCCATTATTCATTTTTATTTTGTTAAGATTATTATGCTTGCGATTGGTCGATATGTAAATAATAGATACATCCCTTTCTTTTTGGGGAGCTTTTTTGTTATAGGGATATTGCATTTCCTGTTTTTGCAGCTGGTTAATCACGTCCCCTCGTTTTCACCTTTGTTATTCCCCACGCTGACCATTTTTTTGCTGGTCTTTCATTCGGTTATCGCCTGCTTTATGGTGATGAAATACTGGTGTGACAAACGGCGGTTATATCTTATCGCTATCGCTCTTGCCTTTACCGGCTCAGCGCTGCTGATGATCGGGACGCTCACCAGCTTTCCGGCATGGCTGAACCTCTATCAGTTCAGTACTATTAACTATAACGATGCGATGATTTACTACATGTTTCGCCATATCCTGATGGCGGTGTTGTTTATTGTTTCTGCCCTGTTGTATGTCGTGCGTGATGTTCCCCTTTCCCGCATGACGCATATTTTTCTTTTTTTTGGCATGCTTCTTTTTACCGCAGTGATAATCACCCTCGCCTGGTTCTACTCCAGCCATTCGTCGCTTTTATCCGTCGATTTGATTGATAATGAAACCCGACATTTTATGGTTCTCTGGAACCAGGTTATTAACATTATCTTAATCGTGCTGTGGGTCGCGACGTTTGTCACGCTGATGATTATTACCCGCATACGTAATCTCTTCTGGGTCAGCGGTAATTTTTTATCCGTGTGTTATATCGTGACGCTTTTGATGATGCTGATAGCCGGGCAAGCTGAAGATATTTCCTGGTATCGGGTACGTTTATTTGAGACAGTAGCCACGCTGCTGATTATATTCGTTCTGCTTTATGATGTATTTAACCTCTATCGTGAATCACATTTGAAGTATCAGCAGTCTTATCAAAACTCCATTCGCGATCCGCTTACGCGTCTGTATAACCGCAGTTACTTTTACGACGCCCTCAACCATTCGCTGCGCAGTGCGAGCCGTACCCATCCGGTTTCCGTTGTCGTAAGCGATCTCGATCGCTTTAAGCGTATCAACGACTGCTACGGGCACCTGCAGGGTGATAAAGTATTGCAGTTTGTCGCTAACCTGCTGATGGACTCGGTGCGACCGCATGACATTGCTGCGCGCATCGGGGGCGAAGAGTTCGTTCTGATGCTGGCGAATACCCCCCCGGAGACGGCTCGCCTGGTGGCGGAGCGGATCCGCGAGAAGCTCAGCAGTTTCGATAAAAACAGCAGCGAGGGGCAACTGCCTGAACCCATTACTATCAGCATGGGTGTCTTTACGGCGACGTCAGCCGAAACGACGGCGGAAACGTGTGTGGAGTGCGCCGATAAGGCGATGTATGAAGCGAAAGAGACGGGTCGCAACCGGGTGGTGGTTTACCTGTGAAAAAAAGGCCTTGCTGATGCAAGGCCTTTTTACAGGATCAGTCGCGCGACTGCAGTTCGTGGATGTTTTGCTCGAGGCGAGCAACAAGCCCGATGAGCATCTCCAGTTCCTCAGGTGAAATCCCGGAGAGGATCTCCCCCCGCGTCTTGCTGATGACGGCCTCCATCTCGGTGATGATTGGCGCGGCTTTTTCAGTCAGTTTAATCCGCTTAGCGCGTCGGTCGCTGGCGCAGGTTTGACGGGATATCAGTCCCTTCTCCTCCAACTGATCGAGCGTACGTACCAGCGAAGGCTGTTCAATGCCGATCGCCTTTGCCAGTTGAATTTGTGACTGGTCGGGAGGAAGCTGATGGATGTTATGCAGCGTAACCCAATGCGTCTGTGTCAATTCCAGAGGTTTCAGGCGATGGTCAATCAGAGCACGCCAGACGCGTACCAACCTTGCCAGATCAGAACCTAATGGCGATTCCAATTTCATCTCCTTATAATTAGCTTGCTAAGTTATTATACTGATTTTAGAATAGTGTGCAGCATTTGTATTGCCAAAACAAATGCAATACTGCATACAGCCGATGTTGTCAGTATGATTTACACTGAATATTCATGCGTCGTCATGTAAAAACAGGCCATCGTGGCATTCTCCTCACTGCAAAGGATCTCTGCTCGTGACGTTCTCGTTAAGCTCCGCGGGATTACCCCTCCAGGACCTGGTTGTCGGAGCATCCGTCTATTTTCCGCCGCTGTTTAAAGCTGTCCTGCTGGGCTTTTTGATCTGGCTTGTGGCACACCGCGTGCTGCGCGACTGGATGTACTCCGGCGAAATCTGGCATCCGATGCTGATGGATCTCTCCCTCTTTGCTCTCTCCGTGTGTCTTGGCCTTGCCGTATTGGTTGTGTGGTGAATATGTCCCTGAAAACGCTTAAATACTTTTCCACTCTTTTGGTTCTGGCGCTGGCACTCATCGCGGGTTGGTGGATGTGGAACTACTACATGCAATCGCCCTGGACGCGAGACGGCAAGGTCCGTGCGGAACAGGTCAGTATTACCCCCCAGGTATCGGGCACGATCACCGCGCTGATGGTGAAGGATAATCAGTTCGTTAAACAGGGTGATGTGTTGTTCCGCATTGATGAGACGCCTTTCCACATTGCGGTCCTCAATGCGCAGGCGCAACTTGCTAAAGCCCAGTCCGATCTGGCGAAAGCCAACAATGAAGCCAACCGCCGTCGCCATCTGTCGCAGAACTATATTTCGGCGGAGGATCTGGACACCGCTAACCTCAACGTAAAAGCAATGCAGGCCAGCGTTGAGGTGGCACAGGCCACGCTGAAACAGGCGCAGTGGCAGCTTACCCAGACCGTGGTAAAAGCGCCCGTCGACGGCTGGATAACAAACCTCTCCACCCGCGTGGGCGATTATGCCACCACCGGACAGCCGGTCTTTGCGTTAGTCGACAGCCACTCGTTTTATGTGGTCGGCTACTTCGAGGAAACCAAGCTGCGCCACATTCAGAACGGCGCGCCAGCGACCATAACGCTCTACAGCGGCTCGCAAACGTTACAGGGTCACGTCTCCAGTATCGGCCGCGCCATCTACGATCAGAGCGTTGAGGCCGATTCAGGCCTGGTGCCGGACATCAAACCTAACGTGCCCTGGGTGCGTCTTGCGCAGCGCGTGCCGGTCCGGGTGGAGTTCGATACCCTTCCGCAAGGCATAACGTTGGTATCCGGTACCACCTGCACTGTCTCAATCGGGTCACACTGATGAACCTGCGGGCGTTCTCCTGGCGCAATACGCCGTGGATCAAAGCGACGCGCCCGCAGTGGCGCTACGCCTTGCGCAACGGCATTGCGATGTGTCTGGCGCTTACCGTTGCGTATTATCTCAATCTGGATCAACCCTACTGGGCAATGACCTCGGCGGCAGTGGTCAGCTTCCCGACCGTCGGCGGCGTGATCAGCAAAAGTCTGGGCCGCGTCGCGGGGAGTTTACTCGGGGCTACGGCCGCACTGATTATCGCCGGACATACCCTGAACGATCCGTGGCTCTTTTTACTGAGCATGGCCGGATGGCTTGGGTTTTGCACCTGGGCCTGCGCGCACTTTACCAACAACGTCGCCTACGCTTTCCAGCTGGCGGGCTATACGGCGGCGATCATCGCCTTCCCGGTCGTCAACGTGCTGGACACCACCGAGTTGTGGGACATTGCCCAGGCGCGCGTCTGTGAAGTTATCGTTGGGATCTTGTGTGGCGGGGTGATGATGATGATCCTGCCCAGTACCTCAGACGGTACCGCGCTTATCACCGCCCTGAAGACGATGCACGCGCGCCTGCTGGAACACGCCAGTCTGCTGTGGCAGCCCGACACCAACGATGATATTCGCCTGGCACATGAAAAGGTCATCGGGCAGATCCTGACCATGAATCTGCTGCGCATTCAGGCGTTCTGGAGCCATTACCGCTTCCGCCGCCAGAACACGCTCCTGAACTATCTTCTGCATCAGCAGTTGCGGATGACCAGCGCCATCTCCAGCCTGCGCAGGATGCTGCTGAACTGGCCCGACTCGCCTGTGCATACCCGAGAGGTTATCGATACGCTGCTCGCCGCCCTCGCCCGACCGGATGCGGATATCTATACCGTGGCACGGATTATCGCCCCGCTCGCCCCAACGGATGAATATGACTATCGCCACCGGGCCTTCTGGCAGCGCCTGAACTATTTTTGCCGGCTCTATCTGCGCAGCAGCCGCTGGATCCGGGCGATTGAGAATGCCACCCCGATAACAGAATTCGCCGTACCGGGCAGCCCGGCGCTGGCGCGCCATACCGACTATATGGAAGCCTTGTGGAGCGGGTTTCGCACCTTCTGTGCGCTGACGCTGGTTGGCGCATGGAGCATCACCACCCAATGGGAATCCGGCAGCGCCGCCCTCACCCTGGCCGCCATCAGCTGCGTGCTCTATTCCGTCGTCGCCTCGCCGTTCAACTCGCTGACGCTGCTGCTTCGCACGCTGGTGCTGCTGTCCTTATTCAGTTTTGTCGTCAAGTTTGGGTTGATGGTGCAGATAAGCGATCTCTGGCAGTTTCTGCTGTTTCTCTTTCCGCTATTAATCACCATGCAGTTGCTGAAGCTGCAAATGCCGAAGCTGGCAGGCCTGTGGGGACAGCTGATCGTCTTTATGGGGTCATTTATCTCGGTCACAAATCCACCGGTCTATGATTACGCCGACTTCCTCAATGACAATCTGGCCAAAATTTTAGGCGTGGGGCTGGCGTGGTTAGCGTTCGCCGTGCTGCGTCCAGGGTCCGATGCCCGTAAAAGCCGCCGTCATATTCGGGAGTTACGCAGGGGGTTCGTCGATCAGCTCAGCCGCAGGCCGCATCTGCGCGAGAGTGAGTATGAGTCGCTGGTGTATCACCACGTCAGCCAGCTCAATAACAGTCAGGACTCCCTTGCGCGCCGCTGGCTGCTTCGCTGGGGCGTGGTATTGCTGAACTGTTCGCATGTGGTCTGGCAGCTGCGTGCCTGGGAGACGCGTTCCGATCCGTTGTCGCAGGTTCGGGATGTCTGTATCTCTCTGCTGCGGGATGTCATGAGCGAGCGTGGCGTTCAGCAGCGGTCACTTAGCGTCACGCTCGGCGAACTGCAGCGCATTTGCGATACCCTGGCGCGCCATCATTTGCCTGCGGCGCGGGATTTAGCGTCGATAATCTGGCGGCTGCACTGTTCGCTTTCGCAGCTCGAACAAGCGCCGCCGCCGGGTACGATTGGCGATCAGATCACCCCGCAGGCGTAGCGTGCTCCCCCGCCGCCAAGCGGTTTAGGCTGATCGGACATGTTATCGCCACCAACGTGGATCATCAGCGACTTACCCTTTACCTCGTCCAGCTTTTTCAGCCGTGGCGCGGTAACGGGGTCCGTGGCTTTGCCATCGTTATTCACGACCAGCACCGGCAGGTCCCCTAAGTGCCCCATTCCTTCCGGGCCTTCATGTTTACCGGTGTGCTCAGGATCGAGGTGGCCGCCCGCCGCTTCTGCCGCCGACGCTTTACCCTCTTTTATCGCGGGCTGACAACTGCCGTTGGCATGAACATGGAAGCCATGTTCACCGGGAGGAAGCGCTTTGAGATTGGGGGCAAACTCAAGCCCTTTGTCCGTTTCGGTGATGGTCACCGTCCCGATGGACTGGCCAACCCCCTGAGAGGTGACGAGATTCATTTCTACTTCATCGCTGGCTGCCTGCGCGCCTGCGCAAACAGCCAGTGCCACTAATGCCAGAGCAAAACGTTTCATGTAACCTCCGTTGATTATTTTTTGCTCCTTAAGTTTAAACCAGGAGCAGAGAAATCACCGGAAAGTCACCGCGTTACCCGATCACGGAACGTCGTAACCGAGCGCCGCCTTGCGAATGCGGAACCACTGCTGGCGGGTCATCTGCAGTTCTTCAGCGCCCAGCGCGGCGCGCACGCGTTCAATCTTGCCGGAACCAATAATGGGCAGCGGTTTTGACGGCAGACGCAGGATCCACGCATACACCACCTGCTCAATGCTCTCAGCGTTGAGTTCACGGGCAACGGTTTCCAGCTCATCACGCAGCGGCTGGAAGGCTTCATCATTGAACAGCCGTCCGCCGCCAAGGCAAGACCACGCCATAGGACGAATGCGCAGCTGTTGCAGCTGGTCGAGCGTGCCATCCAGCAGCAGCGGCTGGTGAACCGGTGAAATCTCAACCTGATTAGTCGCCAGCGTGAACGGCAGACGTGACTGCAGCAGCGCGAACTGGGCTGGCGTAAAGTTCGAGACGCCGAAGTGGCGCACTTTGCCGCTCTGATGAAGATTGAGGAACGCTTCAGCCACCTCATCGGCATCCATCAGCGGATCGGGGCGGTGAATTAACAGCAGGTCGATATGGTCTGTGGCCAGATTCACCAGCGACTGCTCGGCGCTCTTAACGATGTGTGCGCTGTCGGTGATGTAATGGCCGAGGGCATGTTCAGGTTTTGCCGTGGTGGCGATACCGCATTTCGTTACGATCTCCATTCTGGCACGCAGCGCAGGCACACGTTTCAGCGCCTCGCCAAAGGCCGCTTCACACGCATAGCCGCCATATATATCAGCATGGTCGACGGTGGTGATGCCAAGATCGAGGTGTTCTTCAATAAAGCTCGCCAGCTGGGGAGCGGACATATTCCAGTCCATCAAACGCCAGTAACCCATCACAAAGCGGGAAAATTCCGGGCCCTGCGGGGCAAGAGTAATACGCTGAACCATAACAATTTCCTCAGAGAAGTTATGTCATCAGTATACGCAATTACCTTGCTAAAACAGTGAAGGTTGCTGGGGTTCTTCGCTTTCAACCGCTTTGTTTGCGCGTAATTTGCGCAGGAGACGCTGCCGGCACAGGCGAAGCACCTCCTGCTTTTGCGGATCGCTTAAATGTTGCCAGTTGAACCGTTCATCGCGGGTACGCATACAGCCGCGACAAAATCCGCGTTCATCCGACTGGCAAATCCCCCGGCAAGGGCTCTGGACGGGGAAAAACTCCAGCTGCTCTGCCACACACACCTCCGCAAACCGTTTATCACCTACAGTGAAGACGCTAAACACGGCGTCTGCAAGGGCTTTACCACAGAAATGTGGCATTAAGGTTTCACTAATCTTCCCGCCTTATACTCAACACATCACTATAAAGAATGGTTTGTTAATGATGTGGTTTGCCAAAAAGTTACACTGTAACGACATGAAGTTCACGCTCGGTTGTGCTCTCTTCTTCACCGCGCTAAACGCGCTGTTCATTCACCGCAGCTGGCAGATTATTGCCCCTGCTCATCTGCACGACATGCTGTTCGCAGCGTCTGTTCCGCTGGTGCTGTTTTGCGGCTGGGTCATTGTCTTCAGCCTGCTGAATATCCCGTTTATCCGCAAGCCGCTGATGATCATCCTGACCATGGGATGCGCCGCTGCCACCTACTTTATGTATACCTACGGTGCGGTTATCGACCAGAACATGATCGTCAACGTATTCGAAACCAATTCCCAGGAAGCTACCGCGCTGCTGACGCCGCAAATCGTGTTGTGGATTGTCATTGCAGGGGTGGTGCCGTCGGTGGTGCTGGCTCTGACAACGATCCGCGCGGGGAAATGGTGGTACGCCCTGCTCATGCGGGTCGCGGCCATGCTGGGCGCGCTGCTGGTGATCGTGCTGATCGCCTCCGTGTTTTATAAGGACTACGCCTCGTTATTTCGTAATAACAAAAGCATTGTGAAAATGGTCACCCCGGCGAACTACGTCAGCGCGGTTATCAAATACAGCAAAACCCGCTGGTTTGCAGGCGATCAAACGCTGGTGCGCATCGGGGAGGATGCCCATAAAGGGGCGCTGATTTCCGGCCAACAGAAGAAAACGGTTCTGGTCGTGGTCGTCGGTGAAGCCTCACGCGCGGCGAACTACTCGCTAAATGGCTATGGTCGCGAAACGACTCCGGAACTGGAAAAGCAAAAGGTGATTTCCTTCCCTCAGGCCTCGTCCTGCGGTACCGAGACCGCGGTGTCGGTTCCCTGCATGTTCTCCGGTATGACCCGAAAAAATTATGATGCCGATCTGGCCCATCACCAGGAAGGCCTGCTCGACGTGCTCCGCCATGCGGGCATCAATCTGCTGTGGCGTGATAATGACGGCGGTTGTAAAGGCGCCTGCGATCGCGTGCCGCACACGGACATGACGCAGTGGAAGCTGGATACGTTCTGTAAAGACCAGTCCTGCATCGACGACGTCAACCTCTACCGTCTTGATAACGTGCTGGACGGGCTGAAACAGGACAGCGTTCTGGTCATACACCTGATGGGCAGCCACGGACCGGCCTATTACAACCGCTATCCCAGCAGTTTCCGGAAATTCACCCCGACCTGTGATACCAATGAAATTCAGGACTGCGATCATCAGGCGCTGATTAACACCTACGACAACACGATTCTGTACACCGACAGCGTGGTCAGTAAAACCATCGACGCGCTGAAAGCGCGCCAGAGCAGCATGAATACGGCGCTGATCTACCTGTCTGATCACGGTGAATCGCTGGGTGAAAGCGGAATTTATCTGCACGGCACGCCTTACATGCTGGCGCCGGAACAGCAGACGCACATTCCGTTCGTGTTCTGGCTCTCCCCGGACTATGCGAAAAACTTTGGCGTTGATGAGCAGTGCTTAAGTGATTATGCAGCAAAAAATGCGGTGTCACAGGACAACTTGTTCTCAACGGTGCTGGGGATGATGGACGTAAAATCAACGGTTTATCAGCAGCAGCTGGATATTGTCAACGCATGCAGACACGAAATCGGCTTGCATTAGACCGAATGGTCTAATACAGTGCAACGATGAGCAGACACACTGAACACGATACGCGCGAACATCTACTGGCTACCGGCGAGCGTCTTTGCATGCATCGCGGGTTTACCGGAATGGGGCTGAGCGAGCTGTTAAAAACCGCCGAAGTGCCGAAGGGATCGTTTTATCACTATTTTCGATCCAAAGAAGCCTTCGGCGTGGCGATGCTTGAGCGGCACTATGCCAGCTATCATCAGCGCCTCGCCACCCATTTTGCCCAGGGTGAAGGCAGCTATCGGGATCGTGTGCTGAACTACTATCAGGAAACGCTGACCCAGTTCTGTCAGCAGGGCATTATCAGCGGCTGCCTGACGGTAAAACTTTCTGCCGAGGTGTGCGATCTTTCCGAAGATATGCGCGCAGCCATGGATAAAGGCGCCACGGGTGTTATCGCCCTGCTTGCGCAGGCGCTGGAGAAAGGTCGCGACGAAAAAACGCTGGCCTTCTCCGGGGAGCCGTTAACCCAGGCGCAGGTTCTTTATGCCCTGTGGTTAGGCGCCAATCTGCAGGCCAAAATTTCTCGCAGTGCCGCACCGCTTGAAAGCGCCCTGGCGCATGTGAAATACACAATTACAGCGCCTGGCGTTTAGCAGGCGTTTTTTATTTACTTCGTTACTAGTCGACTGGTCTACTCAGGAGCCTTTATGTCCGATGAAAAATTATTTACCCCACTGAAAGTGGGTGCTGTTACTGCACCGAACCGCGTGTTCATGGCCCCGCTGACCCGTCTGCGCAGCATTGAGCCGGGTGATATTCCGACTCCACTGATGGGTGAATACTATCGTCAGCGCGCAAGCTCTGGCCTGATCATCTCCGAAGCAACCCAGATTTCCGCTCAGGCGAAAGGCTACGCGGGCGCACCTGGCCTGCACAGCCCGGAGCAGATTGCCGCGTGGAAGAAAATCACCGCTGGCGTGCACGCTGACGATGGCCGCATCGCGGTGCAGCTGTGGCACACCGGGCGTATCTCACACAGCAGCATCCAGCCTGGCGGCCAGGCACCGGTTTCCGCCTCGGCCCTGAGCGCCAATACCCGCACCTCCCTGCGCGATGAAAACGGCAACGCCATTCGCGTTGATACGTCCATGCCGCGTGCGCTGGAGCTGGACGAGATCCCGGGTATCGTCAATGATTTCCGTCAGGCGGTCGCGAATGCGCGTGAAGCCGGTTTCGACATGGTTGAACTGCACTCGGCCCACGGCTACCTGCTGCACCAGTTCCTCTCCCCGTCTTCTAACCACCGTACCGACCAATACGGCGGCAGCGTTGAGAACCGCGCGCGTCTGGTACTGGAAGTGGTGGACGCAGTGTGTAAAGAGTGGAGCGCTGACCGTATCGGTATCCGCGTCTCCCCGATCGGTACGTTCCAGAACGTGGACAACGGCCCGAATGAAGAAGCAGACGCGCTGTATCTGATTGAAGAACTGGCCAAACGCGGCATTGCCTACCTGCACATGTCCGAGCCAGACTGGGCGGGCGGTCAGCCATACACCGAAGCGTTCCGTCAGAAAGTGCGCGATCGTTTCCACGGGGTGATCATCGGTGCGGGCGCGTACACGCCTGAGAAAGCAGAAGATTTGATCAACAAAGGCCTGATCGATGCCGTTGCGTTTGGTCGCGATTTCATCGCTAACCCGGATCTGGTCGCACGTCTTAAACATAAAGCAGAGCTTAACCCTCAGCGTCCGGAAAGCTTCTACGGCGGCGGCGCGGAAGGCTACACCGACTACCCTACGCTCTAATCCCGTCATTGTGCATTGATAGCGGCGACATATCGCCGCTATACTAAAACATCGTTTCTGTTAAAAAAGATAATCCTTTCCATTGGTTAATGAGGAAATTATGCGCCTACTTCACACCATGCTGCGCGTTGGCGACCTGCAACGTTCTATCGATTTCTACACTAACGTACTGGGCATGAAACTGCTGCGCACCAGCGAAAACCCGGAATACAAATACTCGCTGGCCTTTGTGGGCTATGGCCCGGAATCCGATGAGGCGGTTATCGAACTGACCTATAACTGGGGCGTGGAGAGCTATGACCTGGGCAACGCCTACGGCCATATCGCGCTGGAAGTGGATAACGCAGCCGAAGCCTGTGAACGCATCCGCAGCAACGGCGGCAACGTCACGCGTGAAGCGGGCCCGGTTAAAGGCGGCACAACCGTGATTGCCTTCGTTGAAGATCCGGACGGCTACAAAATCGAACTGATTGAAGCCAAAGACGCCGGTCGCGGTCTGGGCAACTGATCCCCCAGGGCGCATTTGCGCCCTGTTGTTTTACTGCATCCCCTGCCAAAATTTGCCATAATGCGCACTGCTTTTTTCCCCATGTAAGAGACCCTGATGTCCGATAACGCTCAATTTACCGGTCTGTGCGACCGTTTTCGTGGTTTTTATCCCGTTGTCATTGATGTAGAAACAGCCGGATTTAACGCTAAAACCGATGCGCTGCTTGAGATTGCCGCCATAACGCTGAAAATGGATGAACAGGGCTGGCTTACACCGGACACCACGCTGCATTTCCACGTTGAACCCTTCGAAGGGGCGAATCTGCAGCCCGAGGCGCTGGCGTTTAACGGCATCGATCCGAAAAACCCGCTGCGCGGCGCGGTGAGCGAGTACGACGCGCTTCACGCCATTTTTAAAATGGTGCGTAAAGGCATGAAAGATAACGACTGTAGCCGCGCCATTATGGTGGCGCACAACGCCACCTTCGACCACAGTTTTACGATGGCTGCCGCCGAGCGCGCCTCACTTAAGCGCAACCCTTTCCACCCTTTCGTAACCTTTGACACAGCGGCGCTGAGCGGTCTGGCGCTCGGTCAGACGGTGTTGTCAAAAGCCTGCATCACCGCAGGAATCGAATTTGACGGCACGCAGGCGCACTCCGCGCTCTATGATACCGAGCGCACAGCCGAGTTGTTCTGCGAAATCGTGAACCGCTGGAAGCGGTTAGGCGGCTGGCCGCTGCCGATGGGCGAGAACGACGCATAAAAAAAGCGACCGAAAGGTCGCTTTTTTACAGGGGCAGCAAAATTATTCTGCGCCCGGCTCTTCGGTTTTGTACTTCGCCGCAGTCTCTTTAATCAGCTGCTGCAGTTCGCCACGCTGATACATTTCGATCAGGATGTCGCAGCCGCCAACCAGCTCGCCATCAATCCACAGTTGTGGGAAGGTCGGCCAGTTTGCGTATTTTGGCAGTTCAGCACGGATGTCAGGGTTTTGCAGGATATCAACGTAAGCAAAACGCTCACCACAGGCAGACAGCGCCTGAACCGCTTGCGCGGAGAAACCGCAGCTAGGCAGCTTCGGAGAACCTTTCATGTACAGGAGAATCGGGTTTTCAGCGATCTGGCGCTGGATTTTTTCAATAGTGGTGCTCATGTTTTGCTTCCTTTAACTTCTGTTACGGCAATTGTCTGACATTGTAGCGGTTCAGACAGACATCGGAAAATAACATTTTAGTCACGTTTATATATTTTAACGTGTGTGGCTATAAGTTGCATTGAAAATGGTGCTTACCCTTTCTCACTCTAAGGTTTTGCTTAGGGAGTGAACAATAGTGCTACAGAACGATGAATTTTTTTGCACTTGCTAACGAAACACGTTTTTAGATTGAAAAATGCTATTAACTTCCCGGGTTTTTATAGATTAGAATCGACGGGCTTTGTAAATCACACGCGGGCATTATTGATGGCCTGCAATTATCAGGGGACTGCCCAGTGGCGCGGATAAATAAAATCTCGATCACGCTCTGTGCCTTACTGTTTACATCACTCTCATTCACGCCAGCGGCGAACGCCTCTGAACAGGCGCGGCATTCTGCTGTACAAAAAACGCATCTGGCGAAAACCACAGAACGTAAGAAAAAAACTCCCGGCAAGACCGTTAAGAAAAAAACCACCGCTCAGACCAAACAGACCGCCTCCAGCAAGACCAAATCGAAAACCAAAACCTCCCGCACCCACACGCGTAAAACTACCCAGACAGCCGCCAGGCTCGTGAGCGAAAAATGCACGGTGCGCAAGGGGCATAAATCGACGTGCACCAAAGCCACCAAACTCGCGGAAGTACATAAGGTGCGCATGCAAAAAGCGCAAAAGACGGCGATGAATAAACTGATGGGGCAAATTGGTAAACCCTATCACTGGGGAGGTTCCTCTCCGCGTACCGGTTTCGACTGCAGCGGCCTGGTCTATTACGCGTATAAGGATCTGGTGAAGTTTCGTATTCCCCGCACCGCGAATGAAATGTACCACCTGCGCGATGCGGCTCCGGTAAACCGTGGCGAACTCCAGAACGGCGACCTGGTATTCTTCCGCACCCAGGGCCGCGGCACGGCTGATCACGTTGGCGTGTACGTCGGCAATGGAAAATTCATTCAGTCTCCGCGTAGCGGCCAGGATATTCAGATCACCTCTCTCAGCGAAGACTACTGGGTACGCCACTACGTTGGCGCGCGCCGGGTCATGACGCCGAAAACCGTCCGCTAACCCCTGCCCTGCTACCGTCGTAGCAGGGTAAGCTCCTCTTTTGCATACCCTTTTAATCTGCTACTCTATCCTTGTTGTCTGTAGGGTTATTGGCAACGTATAAAACAATAAGGAGAGAAGCAATGTCGTTCGAATTACCTGCACTACCGTATGCAAAAGACGCCCTGGCACCGCACATTTCTGCGGAAACCCTGGAGTACCATTACGGCAAACACCACCAGACCTACGTCACCAACCTCAACAACCTGATCAAAGGCACCGAGTTTGAAGGCAAAACCCTGGAAGAGATCGTGCGTAGCTCAGAGGGTGGCGTGTTCAACAATGCCGCGCAGGTGTGGAACCACACCTTCTACTGGCACTGCCTGGCACCAAATGCGGGCGGAGAACCTGTTGGTGAACTGGCCGAGGCGATCAACGCGGCGTTTGGCAGCTTCGCGGACTTTAAAGCGAAATTTACCGACGCAGCGGTGAAAAACTTTGGTTCCGGCTGGACATGGCTGGTGAAAGAGGCCAACGGTAAGCTGGCTATCGTGTCGACGTCTAACGCTGGTACACCGCTGACCACCAGCGCCACGCCGCTGATGACGGTGGACGTGTGGGAACACGCCTACTACATCGACTACCGTAACGCGCGCCCTCACTATCTGGAGCACTTCTGGGCGCTGGTTAACTGGGAATTCGTGGCGAAGAACTTCGCCGGGTAAGAGACACGCAGAAGGGTTCGCCCTTCTGCGTTTTTTTTCTATTTCGCAGCGCAGGCCGCTTCAGGCTGTTTTCGCCCGGACATCAGTACAAGCAGCAGGCCAAGCCCGGCTACAATCGCCCCCATCACGGGTACAAAGCCGTAACCCAGACCACCCGAGATCACCGCACCGCCCGCCGCAGCGCCCAGCGCATTCCCCAGGTTGAATGCCCCGATATTGACGGAAGATGAGAGCCCCGGCGCCTCATGAGCAACACGCATCACGCGCATTTGCAGTGGCGGTACCACGGCAAAGGTCGCCGCCCCCCAGACCACCATCGCAATCGCCGCCCCCACTTCAGTGCGCGCCAGCCACGGGATGGCCACCATAATCACAATCAGCAGGGTTAAAAAGCCTTTCAGCGTGCCGGTAACGGAACGGTCTGCCAGCTTCCCGCCAAGGTAATTGCCAATCGAAAAGCCCACGCCAATCAGCACCAGCATCGCGGTAATAAAGATCGGCGTAGCGTGAGTGATCTCATGCAGCACCGGTGAAATATAGGTATAGAGGGTAAACATCGCCCCGGCGCCCAGCACGGTGGTCAATAGCGCGGAAAGAACCTGAGGGCGCACCAGCACCGACAGCTCTTTGCGTACATCAGGGCGTTCTCCGGCGCTGCCCTTCGGCAGGGAGAAGAACAGGGCGACCATCGCCACAACCCCAAGTGCGGCGGTGGCGAGGAACGACATGCGCCAGCCGATGACTTCACCGAGCCAGGTCGCCGCCGGTACGCCGCCAATATTGGCGATCGTCAGGCCCATAAACATGGTGGCGACCGCGCTGGCCTGTTTGTGTTTGGGAACCACGCTGGCGGCAACGACTGATCCCAGCCCGAAGAAAGCACCGTGGTTGAGGCTGGTCAGAATACGCGACAGCATCAGGGTGGTGTAGTCAGGCGAAATTGCGGAGAGCACATTGCCAAGCGTGAAGATCGCCATCAGGAAAATCAGCGCATTGCGACGCGCGCGGTGCGAGAGCAGCAGTGTCATCAGAGGTGCCCCCACCATCACGCCGATCGCATAGGCGCTGATCAGCATACCGGCCGCCGGTATTGAGACGTCTACGCCCCGCGCGATAACGGGCAGCAAGCCCATCGGGGAGAATTCAGTGGTGCCAATCCCAAAAGCGCCAATCGCCAGGGCCAGCAAGGGGAAATTGATTTTCATGCGTTAACTCCGGATGCCGTGTCGCGTCGTGACACAGAACAATGAAGCCAAAAGCATGACATCAATCACAAAAAATGAGAAGTTAACATTTTGGCAAAAGATTTTTGCCAGAAGGGTAACAATCAGGCGAGGATGTGGAGGGAGACGCCTCTCCCTCCGCGTGAATCAGTGCAGCGCAGCCGTTAAACCACCGGCCACAATCAATGCCAGCACAATAACGGTGGTAACCAGCGAAAACTTCAGATCGGAACTCATCAATTTTTCTCCTTTTAATCACCCCACGAAAAGTGAGCTTGCTCATTTTTACACAGTTCAGGTCAAAAATCTTCCTGGTTTTAACCTGATATCCACTTTTGCTCTTCCCCTTTTCATCAAGATAGGACAAAATTCCACGCTAAATTTATTAGCGTACCGGCCATTGACCCCCTCCTGACGTCCTGTGTCGTTTTCCCGGCGTGTCGCAATTCAAGATTGCGTAATAAGGGTGAGAGAAGGCAAACGTTTACCTTCATGTTTATCAGGAGCTTAGGATATGGTCTGGAGTGACATTTAATGGCAACAATAAAAGACGTAGCAAAACGCGCAAACGTTTCCACTACAACCGTATCACATGTTATTAACAAAACTCGCTTTGTTGCTGAAGAGACGCGCAATGCCGTCTGGGCGGCGATCAAAGAGCTGCACTACTCCCCGAGTGCGGTAGCGCGTAGCCTCAAAGTGAATCACACCAAATCGATCGGTTTGCTGGCGACCAGTAGCGAAGCGGCCTATTTCGCAGAAATTATCGAAGCGGTGGAAAAAAACTGCTTCCAGAAAGGCTATACCCTGATTCTGGGCAACGCCTGGAACAACATTGAAAAACAGCGTGCCTATCTTTCGATGATGGCGCAAAAGCGCGTCGACGGCCTGCTGGTGATGTGTTCAGAATACCCGGAATCGGTGCTTTCCATGCTGGAAGAGTACCGTCACATCCCGATGGTGGTGATGGACTGGGGCGAAGCGCGCGCCGATTTCACCGACTCCGTGATTGATAACGCTTTTGAAGGCGGCTATATGGCGGGTCGTTATCTGGTAGAACGCGGGCATCGCGAGATTGGCGTTATTCCCGGTCCGCTTGAGCGCAACACCGGCGCAGGGCGTCTGGCTGGCTTTATGAAAGCGATGGAAGAAGCGCTGATCACCGTGCCGGAAAACTGGATTGTGCAGGGCGACTTCGAGCCAGAATCAGGCTATCGCGCCATGCAGCAGATCGTCTCCCAGCAGCCTCGCCCTACCGCTGTCTTCTGCGGGGGCGATATTATGGCAATGGGTGCGCTCTGTGCCGCGGACGAACTGGGTCTGCGCGTGCCACAGGACATTTCCGTGATCGGGTATGACAACGTGCGTAACGCCCGTTTCTTCACCCCGGCGCTGACCACCATCCATCAGCCGAAAGATTCGCTGGGCGAAACCGCTTTCAACATGCTGATGGACAGGATCGTTAACAAGCGTGAAGAATCGCAGTCTATTGAAGTCCACCCGCGTCTTGTTGAGCGCCGTTCCGTTGCGGATGGCCCTTTCCGCGACTACCGTCGCTAATGGTTAACGGGGCCAGCTACGCTGGCGCCCGTAGCCACTCCCGGTTCAGCGTTTCGCTGTCTCCCAGATAATCCAGCAGCCAGGCCATGGCAGGCGATATGTCGTTCTGCTGCCAGGTCAGGCAACAGGCTGCATCCGGGAACGGGTTTTCCAGCTCCAGGGCAACCCATTCACCGCTGTCGATCCTCGGTCGTGCAAAGTGGACGGGCACCATCGCCACGCACAGGCCCGCTGTCAGGCAGGTGGCTGACGACTCCCAGTCAGGCGCCACCACGCGCCGCTGGTTGTCCAGCAGCCAGGTGATGCGCTTGGGCAGCGAGCGCGAGGTATCTTCCAGCACCAGCGACGGCCAGTTGCGCAGCGTGTCGTCACTCAGCGGCCCTTCCAGCGCGGCCAGAGGATGATGGCTGGCGACCACGCAGGTCCAGCTCAGCATGCCCATATCCCGAAAAGCGTAACGTCCCCCAACGGGAATAGCCTGCGTCGCGCCGATAGCCATCTCAACCCTGCCGTCCGCCAGCGCATCCCAGACGCCGTTGAACACCTCCTGCGATACCCGCAGCTCAACGTCCGAGAAATGGCGATAGAAATCCACGATCATCTGCCGTGTGCGTTCGGGCTTCACAATGTTGTCTACCGCAATGGAGAGATGGCCCCGCCAGCCGTTGGCGATCTGTTGACACTGCTCGCGGGTGATCTGCATTTTTTTGATGACAGAACGCCCTTCCTTGAGAAACCACGCCCCCGCAGGCGTTAACACCACGTCGCGGTGCCGACGTTCAAACAGCGGCACCGCCAGCCACTCCTCCAGCTGGCGCACGGTATAACTGACCGCAGAGGGAACCCGATGCAGTTCCTGCGCGGCTCCGGTAAAACTGCCGTTACGCGCCACGGCGTCTACCACTTCAAGAGAATAATCGGACCACATTTTCTGCCTGCAAAAAATTTGAATGCACTTACCAAATATTAGCGTTTCACAAGCCGCTTTGCACTCCCTACACTCTGCGCCAGTTAACACCTGCCTCCTCAGGAGAAAAAAACAATGCAACCCAGGAACGGATTTTTAGTCTGGCTCGGCGGCTTAAGCGTGCTTGGCTTTCTGGCAACCGATATGTACCTCCCTGCTTTCGCCGCAATGCAGGAAGATTTGCAGACGCCTGCCGCCGCCATCAGCGCCAGCCTGAGCTTATTCCTTGCGGGCTTCGCCATCGCACAGCTGATGTGGGGGCCGCTCTCTGACCGCTTTGGCCGCAAGCCGGTGCTGTTACTCGGCCTGGCGATTTTTGCCGTAGGCTGTCTGGGGATGCTGTGGGTACGTGATGCCACCTGGCTGCTGGTGCTGCGCTTTATTCAGGCGGTGGGCGTGTGCGCGGCGGCGGTCACCTGGCAGGCGCTGGTGACCGACTACTACCCGGCCTCGCGTACAAACCGGATCTTCGCTACCATCATGCCGCTGGTCGGCCTGTCGCCGGCCCTTGCTCCGCTGCTGGGCAGCTGGATCCTCGCCCATTTCGACTGGCAGGCGATTTTCGCCACGCTGTTTGCCATTACGCTGGTGCTGATGCTGCCCGCCTTTGCGCTTAAGCCGGCCCATAAAAAAGCCACGCACGCCGATGCGAAGCCCATCACCTTTATCTCCCTGCTGCGCACCAAAGCGTATCGCGGTAACGTTCTGATTTATGCCGCCTGCTCTGCGAGCTTCTTCGCCTGGCTCACCGGCTCACCTTTTATCCTCCACGATATGGGCTATAGCCCGGCGGCCATCGGTCTGAGCTACGTTCCGCAAACTATCGCCTTCCTGGTGGGCGGCTACGGCTGTCGTGCGGCCCTGCAGAAATGGGACGGACAGCAGATGCTGCCCTGGCTGCTGGCGCTGTACACTCTGAGCGTAATAGGCACCTGGGCTGTCGGTTTCATTCCGGGCGTGGGGCTTGCAGAAATTTTGATTCCTTTCTGCGTGATGGCCGTTGCCAACGGCGCAATCTATCCAATCGTGGTGGCGCAGGCGTTGCGTCCGTTCCCGCAGGCCACCGGCCGTGCGGCGGCGCTGCAAAATACCCTGCAGCTGGGGTTATGCTTCCTCGCAAGCCTCGTGGTATCCGCGCTGATTGTCACCCCGCTGCTCACTACCACCAGCGTGATGCTGTTTACCGCTGTGCTGGCTGTTATCGGGTATCGCATACAGTCGTCTGCCTACCGTGAGCAGGCCAGCCGTGCACAAACAGAAACATCCCAGGCATAATCGCGTGGGAAATTATGTTGCATATCAGTGATTAGGTTGCTAAGAATTTTCTATTGAATCACCAAATTTTGAGGCCTATACTAAATTTGGTTCGATTAAATACGATAAATATTAAGTGTTAACGGGAGCCGGAGTGCTCCCGTTTTACCATGGAAGGCTTTTCGGCAAGGGTTATCTCCCTTCCTCTGTTCTACGTCGGATACTAGCCTCGCGGGCGTTTACCGTGAGATTTCTCACAAACCATAAAAAGCGTCTACGCTGTTTGAAGGTTCTGATCACAGCAAGGTGATGGAGAAGCTATGAGTTCATCGTGTATAGAAGAAGTCAGCGTTCCGGACGACCACTGGTCCCGGATCGTCAGTGAACTGTTGAGTCGTGCGGGCATCACTATTAACGGGTCCTCCCCTTACGACCCTCAGGTCAAAAATCCCGACTTTTTTAAACGCGTCCTGCAGGAGGGATCGTTAGGCCTGGGCGAAAGCTATATGGATGGATGGTGGGATTGCGAGCGGCTGGATATCTTTTTCACCCGCGTTTTACGCGCGGGGCTTGAAAACCAGCTTCCTCGACACGTTAAAGACACGCTGCGCATCGCCTCCGCCCGCCTGTTCAACCTCCAGAGTAAAAAACGGGCATGGATCGTTGGCAAAGAACACTACGATCTCGGCAACGATCTGTTCAGCCGTATGCTCGACCCCTTCATGCAATATTCCTGCGGCTACTGGAAAAAGGCGACCACGCTTGAAGAGGCGCAGCAGGACAAATTGCGCTTAATCTGTGAAAAACTGCAGCTTGAACCCGGCATGCGCGTACTGGATATTGGCTGCGGCTGGGGTGGTCTGGCGTACTTTATGGCGAAGCATTATGGCGTTAGCGTTGTCGGCGTCACCATCTCTGCCGAACAGCAAAAGATGGCGCAGGAACGCTGCCAGGGTCTGGATGTCGATATTCGTCTGCAGGATTATCGCGATCTTAATGAGCAATTCGATCGAATCGTCTCGGTCGGGATGTTTGAGCACGTAGGGCCGAAAAACTACAAGACCTACTTTACGGTGGCCGATCGTAACCTGAAGCCGGACGGTATCTTCCTGCTGCATACCATTGGCTCGAAGCGGACCGACAACAACGTTGACCCGTGGATCAATAAATACATCTTCCCGAATGGCTGTTTGCCCTCTGTACGCCAGATAGCCAATGCCAGTGAATCTCACTTTATCGTGGAAGACTGGCACAACTTTGGCGCAGATTACGACACCACGTTAATGGCATGGCACGAACGCTTCCAGGCGGCCTGGCCGGAGATTGCCGACAACTATTCCGAACGGTTCAAAAGGATGTTCAGTTATTATCTGAATGCCTGCGCAGGGGCATTCCGGGCGCGTGATATTCAACTGTGGCAGGTGGTCTTTAGCCGCGGTATTGAACACGGCCTGCGGGTGGCTCGCTAAAAAAATAACCCCGGAAGCCCGGGGTTATTTTTATTCTTCGTCAATCGCTTTTATTATCGCCGCTTCCTTTGCCGCCAGCACGCGTTCAACGGTATCGACGACCGCCTGGGTTTGCGGATCAATTTCGATATTCACGCGATGTCCCAGTTTTTTTGCGCCCAGCGTCGTACGCTGCAGCGTCTCCGGAATTAAATGCACGCAAAAACGCGTCGGCGTGACCTCACCCACCGTCAGACTGATCCCATCAATGCCAATAAACCCTTTGTACAGGATGTATTTCATTAATGCCGGGTCCTGAACTTTAAACCAGATTTGACGGTTATTTTCCGAGGTAATGATTTTGGCGACCTCGGCCGTGGTCATGATGTGGCCTGACATCAGGTGCCCGCCAATCTCATCGCTGAACTTCGCGGCACGCTCAACGTTTACGGTATCCCCTACCGCCAGCTCGCCCAGATTGGTAATCCGCAATGTTTCTTTCATTAAATCAAAGCTGATGTGATTACCGTTAATTTCTGTGACGGTCAGGCAGCAGCCGTTATGCGCAATCGACGCACCGGTTTCGATGCCGTCGAGCATATATTCCGGCAGCTCAACAACGTGAGTACGAAAATTGGGTTTTTCATCAATAGACACCACTTTAGCGGTGCCCTGGACAATACCAGTAAACATGCCTGTAACTCCTGTTTTTTCCGGACGGTGGTGACACCGTTTTAATGCCAACACAATAACAGTTGGAAAAACAGGTTGCCAGTAGCGTGCATTTTCTGGCTATTTTTTCACTAGATAATTAGGTAAACCCCGCTACAATAGCTGGCATCCCCCTTCATTTTCTTTTTGCTGCCCGTAATGGCGGCTTTTTTAGTCTCTCAAATAACAACAATTCAAAGGTGTTCACGTGCAGAAGTACATGATTGAAGCGCGTCAGTTATTGGCGCTGGCTATCCCGGTGATCATTGCGCAGGTTGCCCAGACAGCAATGGGATTTGTCGATACGGTGATGGCCGGAGGCTATAGCGCCACCGATATGGCCGCCGTGGCTATCGGGACCTCAATTTGGCTTCCCGCGATCCTTTTCGGCCACGGGCTGCTGCTTGCACTGACCCCGGTGATCGCGCAGCTTAACGGTTCAGGCCGCCGCGACCGTGTGGCGCACCAGGTCCGCCAGGGGTTCTGGCTGGCCGGTTTCGTCTCGGTGCTGATCATGGTGGTGCTCTGGAACGCGGGGCATATCATTCGCGCGATGCAGAATATTGACCCCGCTCTGGCCGATAAAGCCGTCGGATATCTGCGCGCGTTACTCTGGGGGGCTCCAGGCTATCTCTTTTTCCAGGTCGCGCGTAACCAGTGTGAAGGGCTGGCGAAAACCAAGCCCGGCATGGTGATGGGCTTTATCGGCCTGCTGGTGAATATTCCGGTGAACTACATCTTTATTTATGGTCACTTCGGGATGCCTGAACTCGGCGGCGTCGGCTGTGGCGTCGCAACCGCAGCGGTGTATTGGGTGATGTTCTTTAGCATGCTCACCTTTATTAAGCGGGCGCGATCGATGCGTGATATCCGCAACGAACAGGCGTTCAGCACGCCGGACTGGCACGTGGTGAAACGCCTCATCCAGCTCGGCATGCCCATTGCCCTGGCGTTGTTCTTCGAAGTCACCCTCTTTGCGGTCGTTGCCCTGCTGGTTTCACCGCTTGGGATCGTAGACGTTGCCGGGCACCAGATTGCGCTGAACTTCAGCTCCCTGATGTTCGTTCTGCCTATGTCGCTGGCCGCCGCCGTGACCATTCGGGTAGGGTTCCGTCTGGGGCAAGGATCCACGCTTGATGCGCAAACCGCCGCGCGGACCGGGCTGGGCGTTGGCGTTTGTATGGCCACCTGTACGGCACTCTTTACCGTGGCGCTGCGTGAGCAAATCGCCCTGCTCTATAACGACAACCCTGAAGTGGTTATGCTTGCGTCTCACCTGATGCTGCTCGCGGCGATTTATCAAATATCCGACTCCATTCAGGTGATCGGCAGCGGCGTACTGCGCGGATATAAAGACACGCGTTCGATCTTCTTTATCACCTTTATCGCCTACTGGGTGCTGGGTCTGCCGTGCGGCTACGTGCTGGCGTTAACCGATCTGGTGGTGGATCGTATGGGGCCTGCCGGGTTCTGGATGGGCTTTATCATCGGTCTGACCTCCGCAGCCATCATGATGATGTTGCGTATGCGCTTTCTGCAGCGTCAGCCTTCTACGGTCATTTTGCAGCGCGCTGCACGATAAATCTCCGGTAGCCGCCCGCCGGCGGCTACTTTCTCTTCACTTTGCGCGGTAATGAAGCAATCGCGTGAAATCAGAGAGAAAAATGCATTTTCCCTCTTGCCACCTTGGGGCTGTGCCGCTAATATTCGTCCCCGTTGTCACCGACAACACGTTGCGTTCATAGCTCAGTTGGTTAGAGCACCACCTTGACATGGTGGGGGTCGTTGGTTCGAGTCCAATTGAACGCACCATTCTGCGTCTGTAGCTCAGTTGGTTAGAGCACCACCTTGACATGGTGGGGGTCGATGGTTCGAGTCCATTCAGACGCACCATTCTATTATCCCTCTGTAGTTCCTCATTCTTTCATCTGACTTTTCTGTGCCCAAGAGCATTTCAGGCATCATGTTTCGCTATGCCATCGTCACTTCTCAACTCCTTTTAATCTCGCAGTCGCTCAACATATTGTTGCATCAACGTCCCAGCGAATCATCACTATTTCAGCTGGTTACAGGTGTACGACGTGGTAAAGCCGTCACGATTCCGGGCCGATGATCTGGCTCCAAATGGGTGAGGCCACAGGCCGGGTAATGCGGCAAAGGAGCGAATCCCCGGCAACGTACTAACGTAAGTGACTGGGGTGAGACAGTGCAGCCAACGCATATGCATGTTGAAGTATGACGGGTAGAAAGAGAGCGCGAGGGGCGCCCTCTTCTATCATGGTGCATGATACCGGGGTCCTGCGCTATTTATAGGTCAGCGTAAAGGTCGCCGTGGCGTTGGCCGTGCCTGCCGTTATCGCCGACGTGGTCTGGTAGTAGCGCGCCTTAAGCTGTACCGTCTCAGCCCCTCCGTACGACGAGGTGTAATAGTACCTGCTCTGACCAAACTGCACCGCGCTGTCATCCGGTGTAAAGTAGAGCTGCACGCCCACCCCGGTTGCGGCCATATCACCCGGCGCGCTGTCCAGTTTCATCACGCCCGCAGCACTGGACGGATCCGGAGTGGCGTCAATCTGGACGTTGATACGGGCACTTTTGTCGCAGTCCAGTCTGATCACGAACGTCTGCCAGCCGGTGGCTGAGCCCGGCCCTGAAAACTCAGCCTTTTTATGCTGGCCTAACTCCACGCTGACATCGGGCGTCGTGACTGCACAGGCAATCGTATTAATTTGCCCGCCGGAAAAGGTGATCGGCAGTTCCGTTGACCACTGCCCGTTCTCCCGGGTACCGGCAATAAAACGCCCGGGTGAACCACTCAGCGCACCGGGGGTAATGTCACCGGTTTTAATCAGACGGACCCGCGCCTGATCGTTGATCGAGGGATGGTAACCCGCACTGTGGCTAATCTGGAGGGTGAACACCTGCGACTGTCCGCTGGCAATACCACTCCAGCTCTCCGGTAACGGCGTGCTGTCCACGGAGGTGCGGCCTTCAAACACATACCCCACGCCCGGCACGTTGGTATTGAAAACCGCCTCACCGTTCCAGCTAATGCTGGCTTTCGCGCCCGTGTTTTTGATACCGGCAACGATGGCGTATTGCGGGGTGCCATCATAATTACAGTCCTGATAGGCCACGCCCTGGTTGGACATCAGCCAGTCGCTGATGGGCTGCCCCACCGTCGCGTCCCGCTGGACAATCACCGTGCCGGGGCTGATTGAAAAACTTCCTGTAGCCGTACAAAACGCCCACGATGTCTGGCAGAAAGCGATGCCCGCCAGCAGAATAATTACGCGCCATACCCTCATTTCACTGTCTCCTGGCATTCCTGGGTCACCGTGATCACCGGTGGCTGATTTTCCTGTTCCGGCAACCGGTAATGCACCACGCACTGCTGCGCGCCGTTCCAGTTCACCGCAATCTCTCCTTCCTGCGGTACACCGGTGAGATACACCTGGCCGTCATCACCGACGATGCCGCTGCCGCCCTCTTTCAGCTTCGCCTGTGCGCCAAACGGCACCGGCAGCCCGCGGTAATACAGCGTCATCAGCACGCGTCGTCCGAGGCGGGTGTTGAAGTCAGCCATCACCACCGCGCCCTGCGTTGGCGTTACCGTCTGCACGGCGGTGTCGATATCCACCTCGTCGCCGAGCGTGCTGGTATCCAGCGCAATACGGTTTTTCTTGTACGGGTTGACGTATGGCACCACCGCATAGCCGCGCCCGTCGGTATAGACCCCGGTGTTGTTCTGCACCTTCGTGTCATCCGCGCCGGGCGCGTTGACAATTGCCAGCGACTGGCCGAGCGGCTGGGACAGTGTGATGCCGTGCGGATGGGCGACAATGCCGCCTCTCAGGCCGTAGTTGATCTGCTGCGTATCGTCGTCGTAGTTGTAGCCGCCGGTGATTTCGCCCTGCCCGCCTTTATAGTCGGCGCTCATATTGCCGGAGCCGCCCACGCCGTGGTTGGTGTAGCTCTGCTGGAGGCTGTAGCTCAGGTTGTTATCGGCAAGCGCCGTGCCGTTGAGCCCCACCTGCTGGCGGGTGTCGCCATGTTTCGCGGTGTTGACGCTGTAGCTCGCCCAGGCATTCGGCATAAAGCGGCTGAGCGGCACCTGGACGTTGAACGCCAGCTGCTGGTCGGCGGGCTGGGTGCTCTCCGGGTAGTCGCTGTAGCTGTACGTCACGCTGTAGCTGATGCCGTCGATGTTGCCGTTCCAGCCGGTGCTCAGGGTGCGTTCATAGCCGTCCTCCTGCCAGTAATCCTGCTGGTAGCCGGAGACAAAAAACGAGCCGTAGCTGCCGATACTCTGGCTGAGGTCAAGCTGCAGGCGCTGGCGTTTGTTGTACGTCATCCGCCAGCCGTCGTCGCTGTCTGCCCGCAGGTCGTTCGCCTCCTGGAAGGTGTAAAACCCGGCGGTGGAGTAGCGGTAGGCCGCCAGCGTAAAGCTGGTGTCGGTGGTCTGAAAATCTTTCGAGTACTGCACCCGGTACGACTGGCCGTTGTGGCTGTCGTTGTTATTCAGCGTGGTATGCGCGGCGGTGATATCGGCGGAAAGCGAGCCGAGTTCACCGAGGCCAAAACCCAGCCCCGCCGCCCCGGACTGATAGTCCTGTGAATAGAGTGTGCCGCCATAAAGGGTGATGGCATACGGCAGGCCGTAAATCGCCGTGACCTGGCCGAACTCCGGTTCATCGCTGTCGTCGTTGCCGCTGCGGTATTTCCCGGCGGTGAGTGCATATTTCAGGCGGCCTTCACGCTGCATGATCGGCACCGCCGAGAAAGGCTGGACGAAGGTGCGCTCGCTGCCGTCGGCCTCTTTGATGGTCACTTCCAGGTCGCCGCTGCCGGAGGTCGGGTAGAGGTCGCTGATGGTGAACGCGCCCGGCGCAACGTAGCTCTGGTAGATAATGTAGCCGTTTTGCTTAATGGTCACCTGGGCACTGGACTGGGCGATGCCGCGGATGACCGGGGCGAACCCGCGCAGGCTGTCCGGCAGCATGTTGTCGTCGGAAGCCAGCTGCGCGCCGCGAAACTGGACGCTGTCGAAGATATCCGACGGCGTGTAGCTGTCGCCGAGCGTCAGTTGCCCCTTCAGGCGCTGGATATCCCGCTGAAGGTATGTGTTCACCGAGTCCCAGTGGCTGCCGTTGTCCTCGTCGTAGTTCCAGGTCGAGTAGTTGCGCAGCCGCCACGCGCCAAGGTTGATGCCGCTTTGCAGGTTGGCGTAGTAGTTATCGTCCGAACCGTTTTCTCCGTCACGCCAGGTATTGCTGCCGCTGAGGTTGTAGTTCAGCAGCGCGGCGGGCACGCCTTCGTCCCACTCGGACGGGTCCACCCAGCCACGCGCGCTGGCATTCATCGCCGCCTGCGGAATACTGACGTTAAGCTGGAGTTTGCTGAAGCGCAGATCGGTGGCGGCCATCGGGATATAGCGGCCAATGTCGTCCAGCGGTTTATCCGGCGGCAACGCCGCCAGCGCGGGGAAGACGTCGGTTTTCACGCCCCAGGCTTTAAGCATCGCGGGCGTTATCTGCGCGGTGAGTTTTTTATCCGGCCCGGCGACAAAGGCAATGTCCTGCGCGTCGCCCTGTTTTTCGCTGTTCACATACACCGTCACCCGGTAGGTGCCGGGAAGCTGGCCGTCGGACTCGGCAAAAGCCGATAAATCCGCCACCGGCTGGCCGGGGTTATCAATTTCCAGCGCGTGGGTGTTAAAAGCCTCGCGGGCCTCGGCGTTGCGAAGATAGCCTGGCAACAGGATCATCATCAATAGCAACGTCAGACGTGGCGTCGTGTTATTCATCACGTCCTCCTTCACAGCGTACGACTTTCGGTCTGGCTGATGCCGCCGTAGTCGCTGATGGCCTGCCAGGTCACATTGGATGCGCGCGCGGACGGCAACGTGAAGCTGGCATTGCCCTTCGGCGGCACCATATCCGCCTCTTTGATCTCCTGCCCGTCGACTTTGAGGGTGAACAGCGTGACGTAATACGGCGTGGGGTTAGTGACGGTAAGACGGTTGCCGCTGCGGGCGACGCTCAACTGGTGATACGCGCTCTCGGGTTGCCCTTCCAGCCCGGCCGGGCGGTAAAACAGCTTCATGCGCGACTTGACCACCACCTGCAGCACGTTGGTGCGCGGCGTGCTGTCGTCGGTGGCGGGGATCGATTTCACGTTCAGCCAGAACACCGATTCCCGGTCCTGCGGCAGGTTGCCCCCGGTGCGCACAATGCGCAGCATGTTCTCTTCATCGGGATTGATGCGAAACAGCGGTGGGGTGACGATGAACGGCGTGTTGCCGCCCTGTTCGCCGCTGTCCACCCAGCTTTGCACCAGATAGACGCCCGATTTCTCCGGGTTACGCACCGAAGCGGCCGACTCTTTTTTATCCCCGTTATAAATCACGCGCGTCCCGCCAATTACAATCCCGGCCTGCGCCTGCACGCTCAGGAGAGCGAGCACCAGCGCCAGCATCACGTCTGCATACCTGTTCATCTTCTTATTCTCCGGACAAAAAATACGCATCCCTGCGAAACGTTCCCTGTTATGCGGCGGCGCATGGGTAGGAGTGGATGCGCCCCGCGACGTCACAGCCTTATTTGTAATTAATGGTGAACTGCGAGGTACCGTTGGCTGTCCCGGTGGTCACCGCGGTGCCGGTGGAAACATAGCGGGCGACGAAGTCCAGGGAATTGGTGCCCTCTGCGAGGGTGTAGTCCGCTGATGCCGAGTGCAGGGGAATGGCGGTCCCGTTTTTATCAGCGATTTCAATCCCGACGCCGGTCGCGATCCCGGTACCGCTGTCCAGCGCCAGCAGGTTCTGATTAACGCCATCTGACGTCCCGTCAAACTTCACGTTCGCCCCGGTAACGGTGTCCGGGCAGTCGCTCAGGCTGAGGGTAAAGCGCGTCGGGGAGGCTTTCATGCCGGCCGCACCGTTCAGTGCGGTTTGCGCCACATTGCCCAAATCGACGTTCATATTTTGCGAACTGCTGTCCACGGTACAGGTCTGGTCAGTGATGCTGCCGGTAAAGTGGATGGTGCCATCGGCAGCGACCGCACCTGCGGCCACCAGTAATAAACACGCGCTTAACATCGTTTTTTTCATACATTTCTCCTTGGTGAACGATCACGCAGGTCTCGACCCTGCTTCACTCCGGCGGCGAAAAAATCACCATAAGACTTTCCCGTTAGTGCCAGAGTGGTGAGTTCAGGAGAAAATGTGGAGAAGGATGAAAAGGGGAAATAAAATATCAGCAGGCGGGCGTTCTGACTTTTGCCACGGCATAAAACCGTAAGGCGGTGAGCATGTGAAAACTGGCAACGTGAATAACGCAAGCACGTTGCCAGCGGTAACCAGAGGAAGCAACATAGGCTTTACATTTAATGTTGGTTTAAAATCAGCAAGATAGTCCGTTATCGAAAGGGGCCTCAGAAAAATTTTGACACTGCGCTAAATTTTTCTGATACTACTTTACATTCTGGCACTAATTGTGGGGTTTTCTCTCAACGTCCCCCAGACATTCATAAATCTTTGTGTATTCGTCGCCGTATAAATCACCGTATGCCGGATGTTCCGGTGCCCCAGATAATCCTGTATTAATCGGGTATCCCGCCCTAAGTCTGCCAGCGCATAACCGCAACCGTGTCTTAGCATATGCGGATAGGCGGCAATACTGACTCCCGCCAGTTCACCATAACGTTTAAGTAACAATCTCACCTGATGACGTGACAGCGCGCCGCCCTTTTGCGACAGGAACAGCCAGTCTGAATCTGCATCCCGCCAGCGGTTACGGACTGCCAGCCAGCGCATAAGCGCAGGCAGTTCGGTATCGAACAGCGGGTGCTGCGTCGAGAGGCTATTTTTCAGTCGCCGGACATAGACCGAACGCCCAACCAGATCGAGATCGGACAGGCGCATTCCGCACAGCTCGCTGACCCGCAGGCCGTGTAAATAGCACATCTGAATAAGGCAATAATCGCGCTCAAAATGTATCCCTCTGTCCGCTGCAAGCAGTATCTGTCCCACTTCATGGCGAGTGAGATGCTTTCGTTTTTCAGGCATTCGCCTTTGCTCCTTATTAAAATAATAATGAAAAAAAACAGGCCAGAACTGCCTTCACAGTCCTGGCCTGAGCCAGAGAATACCATCAGAATCGCTAATCGGGTGATGACGCAGAACTCAACATTTTTTACGAGCAGCCGACTGTTTATGCAGTGAACGTCATGACAAAATGCCGCGTCTGGCAGACGAAATCTCTGTTGCCGAACGGGGTGAAACAGGCGTGGTCGGGGTTATCCGTAGCGCCGGAGAAGGGCCAGGTTTAGTCCATCAGATCCTGAAAAGCACAACGGGCCATTAAGCCCGTTGCCGTCAAAGTTATCGCAGTTCTTTTATCCTCGCCCGCTCGGCCTGCATTCGATAGAGTTCGTATCGCTCCCGGAACCATGCTTGTTGCTCATCACTCATATTGCCGGTCACGGCAGCCACATCAATCTGCTGGCCCAGGGCGTGCATACGGGCAAAACTGCGCGCCAGAAAATCAAAATTCTTCAGTGCGTGTATTTCTTGTCGGTTCATCGCATATCCCTCCAGTCATTGAATTTGCTGTTCAAGGTCATATGCTTTTCTGATTTCAGTATCCGCCTGGAAAAGATCGTTTTTTGAGCAATACGTGCGCCTTTGCTTGTCCGCCCTCTCATTTCCAGAATGTTTTACAAAGGCTATCGACACGCATGCTGTTCGGAATAATACGTCTCTCTCATTTTTCTCCCTTTCTCCTGCTACGCTTTTCCTATAACAAAAAAACGCAGGAAGGATGTCGATGAAGAAGATCGCGATTATAGGCGCGGGGCCTACCGGTATTTACACCTTTTATTCACTTCTCAAGAGTCAAACCCCTCTCGCTGTCACCGTGTTTGAAAAAGCAGACCAGGCCGGTGTGGGCATGCCCTACAGCGACGAGGACAATTCGCGGCTGATGCTGGCTAATATCGCCAGTATTGAGATCCCGCCGCTCTTTATAACCTACCTGGACTGGCTCAGGACGCAAAGCCAGACGCACCTCGCACGCTACGGCGTGGACAAATCGACGCTGCACGAACGGCAGTTCTTGCCGCGCATTCTGCTGGGCGAGTATTTTCGCGACCGCTTTTTAGCCATTGTGCAAGAAGCGCAGCGCCGCGGATTCGCCGTTCAGGTGCATGAATCCGCCCCGGTTACCGACCTTGATGCCCGGGAAGACGGCGTGACCCTCTGCGTCAATGACGCCCCCTTTGAGGAAAAATTTGATCTCGCGGTTATCGCCACCGGCCACGTCTGGCCCGAAGACGATGAAGCATCAAAAACATTCTTCCCGAGCCCGTGGTCGGGCCTGATGGACGCCAAAATTCCGCCCTGCCGTGTCGGGATTATGGGCACCTCGCTCAGCGGGCTGGACGCGGCCATGGCGGTGGTGATCCAGCATGGACGCTTCGTTGACGACAGGTTTGAGCTGGACGACAAAAGCCAGGATCTGAGAATTGTGCTGATGTCGCGCACGGGCATTCTGCCAGAGGCCGATTTTTACTGCCCTATCCCCTATGAACCGCTGTCGATCCTGACCGACGCGGCTGCCGAAGCCGAAATCGCAAAAGGCCCGGAGGGATTACTCGACCGGATTTTTGCTCTGATGGTCAGGGAGCTTGAACAGGCCGACCCGCAGTGGAGCGAGGCGATTGCCCTCAATACGCTGGATCCCGATACTGTTTTTGATGCCTGGTTCGCCGATCGCAAACGTCACGATCCCTTCTCGTGGGCGGAGGATAACTTACGCGAGGTGGAGCGAAACAAACGCGATAAACGCACCGTTGCCTGGCGCTACACCGTCCTGCGGCTGCATGAGGTGGTTCAGGAAGTGGTGCATCATCTGGATGACCGGGACGCAGAACGATTCAAGCGGGGGCTGGCGCGGGTGTTTATTGATAATTATGCGGCCATCCCCTCTCAGTCGATTCGCAGGCTGCTGGCCCTTCGGGAAGCGGGGATCATCAGCGTGCTGGCGCTTGGCGAGGATTACGACCTGGATATCGGGAGCGATCAAACCGCCATCAGAACCGGCGAGACCACCTACCGCTTCGACGTGTTCATTGATGCTCGCGGGCAAAAGCCACTCAAAACGAAGGATCTGCCCTTCCCTTCGCTGCGCAAACAGCTGCTGGCAACGGGAGATGAGATACCGGACGTCGGAGAGGACTATACCCTGCGCGCGCCCGAGGCACTTCGCGGGCGGATTGCGTTTGGAGCGATACCCTGGCTCATGCACGACCATCCCTTTGTTCAGGGGCTGGCAGAAAGCGCAGAGATGGGTGAAGCGATGGCAAAAGCGGTGTCGCAACCGGCAGTGCGATCGCGCAAGAAACTGCAGTTTGTAGAGAACTAACAGGGCTTCCGTGCCCTTTGATGGCTGATTACTCGAAGAACACGCTCGGGTTTTCAGACAATGACACGAAGGTTTTGGTGTCTTTATCAAGGGCACGAATGTCGCCGCTCTCGATATCATACACCCAGCCGTGCAGGCGAATGGCGTTGTTGCGCAGACCGACCGCCACCGACGGGTGGGTTTTGATGTTGCTCAGCTGGGCAAAGACGTTTTCCTGCACCATCGCGTTCACTTTATCGATCGGATGCTCCCAGCTTTTCTTCTCGACGACCGCTTTGGCGGCATCGGAATAGCGCAGCCAGTGCGAAACGGCAGGCATTGGCTCCAGATTGGCGTTATCGGCAATCGCCTTCATTGCACCACAGTTGGAATGACCGCAGATCACGATGTCGGTTACGCCCAGCGCCACAACCGCATACTCAATCGTGGCAGACACGCCGCCAGGCTCTGGCCCGAACGGCGGCACGATGTTGCCAGCATTACGAATGACAAAAAGCTGTCCCGGCTCTTGCTGCGTAACCAGTTCCGGGACCAGACGGCTGTCGGAGCAAGAGATGAACAGCGCTTTGGGATTCTGACTGGACGCTAAACTGCGGAAGAGCTCTTTACGTTGCGGGAAAATCTCTTTTTGAAAGCTGAGAAAACCTTCAATGATATGTTGCATAGCCATTTCTCTTTTATCTGTTTTAGTTTAGGTATGATCGCGATCACACGCGTAAAGTTAACCACCGCGCTTTAGTTCAGACAAGCAATATATTTCTGGCCCGACCGCTGCACAATCTCATCCGCTTTCGCCAGTACGTTCTGCCCTTCAAACGCGCCATAAAGACGCTGATAACGTTTGCCCTTCAGCCTGTCCGTCACCTGCGCTACGGTTGCGGCAGGCAGCGGAAGCATGTTGGGGTAGCTCCACATAAACGAGACGGCGGTTTGACCCGGGGTGACCTGAAGAATGTCTCCGGCCAGTAAAACCCCGTCGCCGTCCTGCCAGTGCAGCACCGTGCCCCCGGCAAAGTGTCCGCCAAGGCGCAGAAGCGTGACCGACGGCGCGATCTCCAGCGCGTCGCCTTCCCAGAAGTGGAGCGCCGGGCTGTCGCGCATTACCCATTCGCGGTCGCTGGCATGGAGATAAACCGGGGCATCAAAGGCCTCGGCCCAGTCCTGCATCGTCGTGTAGTAATGAGGATGCGAGATCGCGATGGCGCTGATGCCACCGAGTGCCGCGACCAGCGACCGGGTAGCCGGATCAAGGTTCGCGATGCAATCCCAGAGAATATTGCCGTGGGCGGTCCGCAGCAGGAATGCCCGCTGGCTGATGGCAAATGCCGGAACGGTTTTCAGGGCCAGCAACTGCGGCTCCAGCTGCTGCCATTTGTTAGTATGCGCTGCGGTTACGCTGTCAAAATCTATCCACGCCTGCCCGGTAGCCGGAACGTACTGGCGTTCATCTTCGCAAATCGGGCATCTGTCAGGCTGGCGATCGTAAGAGGTGCCGCAGGTTTTACAGAGCGTAATCATCAGGTTTCCTCAGCGATAAACCACTGAGTATGGCAGGGATTATCCTTATGTGCTGCACGGTACATTGCAGGCGCATTTTGCCCTATACTCTGCCAGTATCAAAAACTGAACCAGGCAGGTGTCCTATGGAAATTGATCTCGATAACTTAGTGTTTAACGGGCTGGATGAAGCAGAAGAGCGTAACGCGGAACGTCTTGATGACGCGGACAAAAAGGCCCAGGCGATTGTCGCCGACGATGACTGCGGCGACGCCTGCAAGATCTGATGAGAAAGCACCGGTGACCCGGTGCTTTTTTTATTGTCGTTTCATCCCTTAATTTTCAGGGACATGCTTGAATCCGCTCAGCATTAACATGATGCTCTCGTCCGACGAGGCCGGCTGGAACTGATAGTGATTCCCCTGCCGATCGCCCCCGATATACCATGAAATTTCCGTTTTGCCTTCGGCCAGCGCCTTGCGTACGGCTTTGTCCACATCGACCATGCGATACTCGCGCGAATGGTTGAGATAGAGCACGGCGTCAGACCGGTAGTTACACGCCGGGCGCGAGGTCCAGCGCACGGTAGCCGGATCCCAGTCGTTGCTGGCCGGGTAGAAGAAGATCTGATCGGCACCGTTGGTCTCAACCTTCCCGCCGAAGATCCGCACGCGATACTTGAACTGCGAGGCGTCCTGGCCCGCTGGCAGCGGTGGGATTTTAAATTTCACCAGCGACAGGGTTTCGGCGTTGCGGGTGCGCCCGCCGTTCTGCCAGTTATCCTGAACCAGTAGCACCTGCGGCGCAGGCTGGGACGCGTCAGGCTCCTGGCTGCTAAGCCAGACGTTCGCTTTCGGTATGGAATAGCCGTAAGGCACGGTGGTACCGCAGTCCATTCCCCGGTTCATACACCGGTCAGTCATAAAGCGCGCCCCCTCTTCGGTCCAGCCGTTCATAAAATCGGCATGGGCCGTGTACAGGTTGCCCCAGCGCTCCTCACGCTCGTTACCGTGCATGATCGGATCCATAGACAGTTGCACTTTTGTGGTGTCCAGGGAGGTGATGGTCGGGAGCACCCAGGCCACGTTCATATTGACGGTGGGGATCTTCACCGGGAACCCGCTCGGGCAGGCGCCTTTGATGTCGTAGGTGGCATTCGCGAGACCGTGAACCGGCTTCAGGTTGACGCCATCCCAGCAGTTCGGAAACTGTATGCCAATATTAAACTGTACCGCATCCTTCGCTTTACGCAGGCCGCACGTTTCCCCCACCTTGTTGCTATAGCCTTTGCCGTTCGCGCAAAGGAACGTGATGTGTGGATTGGGCGCCGCGCCGTGGTGGTCTCCCGCCAGCAGCGACAGCCCCGCCGGGAAAGGTGATAGCGGCCAGGTATCGACGTGTGAGGCCTGATAGTAGGTTTTCTGGTAGGCCGGTTTCACCACCGTGCCGTCCGGCAGGCGCAGCGACGGCACCCAGTAGGCCGAGCTGTCGGCTTTGTTATCGCAGGTTGTCTCTTCGTGCTGGCGCAGCGTTTCACGGGTAGAGGCCGCGTCGGTTTGCCTGTTGCCAAAGAAGTCGTGCAGCATGGCCTGGTTGGGCATGCCGTACATCATGATCGCATCGTCGCCGAGCGTGTGGGAATAACTGCACACCACGTGCGCCTGGGGGGCAGCATGAGCGGCGTGCATGGCAAACAGTAAAGCGGGGGCAGAAAGGGCTGTAGTGAGCGTGGTCCGTTTCATCATTTTCTCCATGAAATGAAAGGACCTATTGGTAACAAAAGCCGCCTGATTCACCGAGCGATTCACCGCCCGTTTTTCCGCGCCAAAATGCTTTACACGGGCGTTTTAGCCCAGTTCAGGGCCAGGTTGCGCGCGGCGCTGTTCAGCGTGCGGGAACCACGCCGGGACAAACCTCAGCCGGCCAGGGCTTTCGCCACTGTTTCCATCGCCTGGGTGGTCAGTTCGCTGCGTTTCACGCGCTGGTTTGCGAGTGCGGTACGCAGCACGCCGGCAATCACAATATGCTTCGGCTCCTGGCCCAGATCGCGCATCTCAAGAACGACCTTCCCCACCACCCGGCACATCTCCTGATACAGCGCTTCGTCTTTGGTCACATTGCCCATCGTCATCACTCCGTAGCCCTAAACGGCCAGCTTAAATGATTCATCGGCTGGATACAAAAAAAGCCCGGCGAGACGTTCACCGGGCTTCATCTGTTTAATCAACGCATCAGTTATTAACGGGGATCACCGCGCCTTTATATTTGGTGCGGATCCAGTCCTGAATCTCTTTGGAGTGCAGCACGTCCACCAGCGCAACGATATCTTTTTTCTTCTCGTCACCGCGATGCACGGTGATGATATTGGCGTACGGGTTGTTCTCACCGCTCTCGACTGCAATCGGGTCGTGAACCGGATCAAGGCCAGCGTCGATGGCGTAGTTGGCGTTAATCACCACCGCCGCACCTTCGTCGTTGTTGTACATCTGCGGCAGCAGAGAAGCTTCTACGTTAGGCGTAAACTGCAGCTTTTTCGGGTTCTCCACGATATCGCTGATGCGCGCCGTGACTTTGTCGATGCCCGGCTTGAGCTTAATCACGCCCTCTTTTTCAAAGATAGAGAGAATACGCCCCTCTTCGGACACCGCATCACGCATGATGATTTTGCCGCCTTCCGGCAGATCCTTCAGCGATTTGTATTTTTTCGAGTAGATGCCGATCGGCTCAATGTGGATTGCGCCCGCGCTGACAAAATCGTAATCCTTGTCGCCCGCGTGATCTTTCAGCACGCTGTTAAGATAGGGAATGTGCTGGAAGTAGTTGGCATCGATGTCGCGCCCCGCCAGCGCGGTGTTAGGCAGAATGTAGTCCTGGAACGGCTTGATCTCCAGATCGATACCCTGCTTCGCCAGGATCGGCTTCGCCTGCTCCAGAATTTCAGCGTGCGGCGTGTTGGATGCGCCCACGGTCAGCGTATCTGCCCATGAGGCGAAGCTCAGGGCGCTCAGGGTGGCGGCGGCGATCAGCGTCAGCGTTTTTTTCATGATGATGGTTCCTGTGTGTTATTAGAGATTATCTTTTGTCTAACAGTGAAGTAATGACATCGCCGCAGAACTGGATAATGAAAACGATGATCAGAATGGTCACCGTTGCCACCAGCGTGACGTCACCGTGGTTGCGCTGGAATCCTTCCAGATAGGCCAGATTTCCCAGCCCGCCGGCACCAATCACCCCTGCCATCGCGCTGTAGCTCACCAGCGCGATGAGCGTCACCGTGATACCTGAAACCAGTGCGGGTGATGATTCCGGGAGTAGAACCCGAAACACTAACGTGCTCAGCCGGGCGCCCATGGAACGAGTGGCTTCGATTACCCCTTTGTCCACTTCACGCAGGGCAATCTCAACCAGACGCGCATAGAAAGGTGCCGCGCCAACAATCAGAGCAGGCAGCGCCGCGTTGGCCCCGAGAATGGTGCCGACAATCGTTTTCGTGAACGGGATCAGCAGTACGATCAGAATGATGAACGGGATAGAGCGGAACACGTTCACCACAATCGAGATCACGCTGTAGACCGTACGGTTCTGAAACAGCCCGCCGCGCGCGGTTAAAAACAGCGCCAGGCCGAGCACGATGCCCAGCACAAACGTCGCCACCCCGGACAGCGCCGTCATGTACAGGGTCTCCTGGGTTGCAGACCAGAGCTGGTCCCACTTCAGATGCGGAAAGAGATTCTCAGCCATGCTTTACGACCTCGCCTTCAATATCGCTGTGCTGCAAATCGGCGAGGATATTGTTCAGTTGTTCATCGGATGCCACCACGTGCACCCACAGTTGTCCAAACACCCCGTGGGCGGTTTGGGTCATTTTTCCGTGCAGAATATTAAACGGCAGGCCGTAGCGCAGGGTCAGTTCGCCCACAACCGGACGGTGCGTGCTGTGCCCGGTGAAGGTCAGCCTGATCACCGTGCCCTCCAGCGCGTTCGCCAGTTCGGCATTAAAGCTTTCATCCTCGGCGTACTGGCTCACCTGACGGACAAACTGTTGAGTAATCGGCTGCTGCGGATGCGTAAAGACGCTCAGGACCTCTCCCTCCTCCACCACTTTGCCGTTTTCCATCACCGCCACGCGGTCGCAAATTTTGCGCACCACGTGCATTTCGTGGGTGATCAGCACGATGGTCAGCTTAAAGCGACGGTTAATGTCCGAAAGCAGATCGAGGATCTGATCGGTGGTCTGCGGATCAAGCGCAGACGTGGCCTCATCGCACAAGAGCACGTCAGGGTTATTCGCCAGCGCACGGGCGATGCCGACACGCTGTTTTTGACCGCCGCTCAGCTGAGACGGATAGGCATTTTCGCGCCCCTTCAACCCCACCAGCTCCACCAGTTCGGCCACGCGAGCCTTGATCCGGGCTTTAGGGACGCCCGCAATTTGCATCGAAAAGGCGATATTCTCATTCACCGTGCGCGACCACAGCAGGTTGAAGTGCTGGAAAACCATGCTGATTTTCAGGCGTGCCTGGCGCAGCGCTTCGCCTTTTGCGGCGGAAATATCCTGCCCGTTGATGGTCACGCTACCAACGCTTGGCTTTTCAAGTCCATTGAGCAGGCGGATCAGGGTACTTTTCCCCGCGCCGCTGTAGCCGATAATGCCGTAAATTTGGCCCTGCTCCACCGTCAGATTGACGTTATCAACCGCCGTGAGCGCCACCTTTCCGTTGTCAAAAATTTTCGAAATGTTCCTGAGTACTATCATTCTTATTCTGATCCGTTCCGCGATTAGCGGTTTAGCAGTATGGATGTCCAAAAGAGAGTAAACAGCCGTTATCAACTTTGAAATGACCAAAATGGAATGTCTTATAACCTTGTGAAATAAGAGGTACTACTACGGGCTGCGAGCCTGTTAGATGAATTTCAGAAATTGATTTCTGGCGAATGCATACCCCGCCGCGCTCAGCCGGCAAAATCGGCTATTTTTAGCGCAATACAGGGCCATTTAGCCGTCCTCACTTCCAGAGCACTTTACGTCTTGCTGTCTTTCCCTCCCGAAACGGTATGAATATTCCTTTCTGTTATAAACGGCAGTGAAAGGTTCTTTATTGAGAAAATTTCAGGGTCCTATCATCCGGTCATGAAATCCTGAAAGGACATGACCATGACGATTTACCATTCCGTTACCGACCTGATTGGCCAGACGCCCGTCATCCAGCTGCACAAACTCGATACCGGCCCCTGCTCGCTGTTTCTCAAGCTGGAAAACCAGAACCCCGGCGGCTCGATTAAAGATCGCGTGGCGCTGTCGATGATCGCGGAAGCCGAGCGCAGCGGCCTGTTGCAGCCCGGCGGCACGATTATTGAGGCCACTGCCGGGAATACGGGGCTGGGCCTGGCGCTGATTGCGGCGCAAAAAGGCTATGCGCTGATTCTGGTTGTGCCGGACAAAATGAGTCGTGAAAAGATATTCCACCTGCGTGCGCTGGGCGCACAGGTGGTGCTCACCCGTTCAGACGTGAATAAAGGCCACCCGGCCTACTATCAGGATTACGCCCAACGTCTGGCGGACGAATTGCCCGGTGCGTTTTATATCGACCAGTTTAATAATCCAGCCAACCCGCTGGCGCACCGCACCACGACCGCACCGGAGCTGTTTGAGCAGCTTAATGGCAACATCGACGCCATTGTCGTTGGCGTTGGCTCCGGCGGAACGCTGGGTGGCCTGCAGGCATGGTTTGCCGAACACTCTCCTCACACTGAGTTCGTGCTGGCGGATCCCGCCGGGTCGGTTCTGGCCGATCAGGTTGAGACCGGGCGCTATCAGGATGCCGGCGCCTGGCTGGTCGAGGGGATTGGCGAAGACTTTATTCCCCCGCTGGCCCACATTGAGGGGGTGAACCGCGCCTGGCGCATCAGCGATCGCGAGGCTTTTGCCACCGCGCGCGAGCTACTGAAAACAGAGGGCATTCTGGCCGGCTCCTCCAGCGGCACGCTGCTCGCCGCCGCGCTGAAATATTGTCAGGCACAGTCCTCGCCCAAACGCGTGGTGACCTTCGCCTGCGACAGCGGCAATAAATATCTCTCAAAAATGTTTAACGACGACTGGCTGCGCCAGCAGGGGTTAATCTCTCGCCCTGCGGCTGGCGACCTGTCCGACTACATTGCCCTGCGGCACGACGAGGGTGCAACGGTGACTGCCGCACCGGATGACACGCTCTCCACCGTGCTGGCGCGAATGCGTCTGTATGACATTTCCCAGCTTCCGGTTATGGAGAACGGCCGGGTCGTTGGCATCATTGATGAGTGGGATCTGCTGCGCCATATCGGAGGGGATGGCGATCGTTTCGCGCTACCCGTCACCCGGGCCATGACGCGACAGGTTGAGTTTCTCGATAAACACGCCCCTGACAGCGCCCTGTTCAACATCTTCGACCGCGGTCTGGTCGCTGTCGTTACCGACAACGACCGTTTTTTAGGGCTGATCACGCGCAGCGACGTTCTGACCACCTGGCGCAACCGCCTGTCACAATAAAGGAATAAACGATGAAAAATCTGGCCACCCTCAGCGTTCACAGCGGCGAGTTCCGCGACGAGCACGGCGCGGTCATGCCGCCGATTTACGCCACGTCCACGTTTGCGCAACCGTCGCCGGGCGAGCACACCGGCTATGAATATTCCCGCAGCGGTAACCCGACCCGCCACGCGCTGGAAACCGCGATTGCCGGGCTTGAAGGCGGTTCGCGGGGCTACGCGTTTGCGTCCGGCCTCGCGGCGATTTCGACCGTGCTTGAGCTTCTGGATAAAGACAGCCATATCGTCGCCATTGATGACGTTTACGGCGGCACCTGGCGTCTGATAGAAAACGTGCGCAAGCGCAGCGCCGGGCTGCAGGTGAGCTGGGTAAAACCCGGCGACCTGGCGGCTATCGAAGCCGCGATCCGGCCCCAGACGCGCATGGTCTGGGTAGAAACACCGACCAATCCGCTGTTAAAGCTGGCCGATCTGGCAGCGATAGCGGACATTGCGCGTCGTCATGACGTTATCAGCGTGGCGGATAACACCTTTGCCTCACCGGTGATCCATCGTCCGCTGGCGTCCGGATTTGATATCGTGGTGCACTCCGCCACCAAATATCTTAACGGCCATTCGGACGTGGTGGCCGGGCTGGCGGTGGTGGGCGATAACCCGGCGCTGGCCGAACAGCTGGGCTACCTGCAAAATGCCGTTGGCGGCGTTCTGGATCCGTTCAGCAGTTTCCTGACCCTGCGCGGCATCCGCACCCTTTCGCTGCGCGTCGAGCGCCACTCAACCAACGCGTTGGCCGTGGCCCAATGGCTTGAGCAGCACTCGCAGGTTGAGAGCGTATTTTACCCGGGGCTGGCGTCACACCCGCAGTATGAACTTGCCCGTCGCCAGATGGCGCTGCCCGGCGGCATGATTTCGCTGGTGGTTAAAGGCGATGCGCAACGCGCGACAGAGGTCATCCGCAAACTGAAACTGTTTACGCTTGCCGAAAGTTTGGGCGGCGTGGAGAGTCTGGTCAGCCAGCCCTACAGCATGACGCACGCCTCTATCCCTCTTGAGCAGCGTCTGGCTAACGGTATCGTGCCGCAGCTTATCCGCCTGTCGGTGGGGATAGAGGACGCGCAGGATTTAATCGCCGACCTCGACCAGGCGCTGACTCTTTAAGCAATACGCGGCAGGTGTTGCACCTGCCGCCATAAGATGTCATTTCACCTTAACGCATTGATAACAATCTTATGTGAAACTGCACAGATTGTTTTTGAAACGCTGTTTCCATTTTCCTTTTGCCTCCCTTTCAGCGTATAATGCGCGCCAAATCCCTGGTGAATGGTTTCAGCGCTTGGAAGACAAAAAACCACGTACAACTTTTCCTCTCTCCCGTTGGGCTGTCACACAGGCACACTTTCTTCTGCACGCTCATTTGATGTCTCCTATCCTTAGTGCGTGTCATATACTCTTTTGCAACACAGGTTTGACTCTGCGGCGGTGCGCCCCCGGAGCGAGATTTCCATATCCTTCCCAACTTAAAGACTAAGACTGTCATGAAAAAGACGAAAATTGTTTGCACCATCGGCCCAAAAACCGAATCTGAAGAGATGCTGAGCAAAATGCTGGACGCCGGCATGAACGTTATGCGTCTGAACTTCTCTCACGGTGACTATGCTGAGCACGGTCAGCGTATCCAGAACTTGCGCAACGTGATGAGCAAGACTGGCAAAAAAGCCGCGATCCTGCTGGACACCAAAGGTCCTGAAATCCGTACTATCAAGCTGGAGGGCGGTAACGACGTTTCCCTGAAAGCGGGTCAGACCTTCACCTTTACCACCGACAAGTCTGTTGTCGGCAACAGCGAAACCGTTGCGGTGACCTATGAAGGCTTCACCAGCGATCTGTCCGTTGGCAACACCGTCCTGGTGGATGACGGCCTGATCGGCATGGAAGTGACCGCTATCGAAGGCAACAAAGTTATCTGTAAAGTGCTGAACAATGGCGACCTGGGCGAAAACAAAGGCGTTAACCTGCCGGGCGTTTCCATCGCGCTGCCAGCACTGGCTGAAAAAGACAAGCAAGACCTGATCTTCGGCTGCGAGCAAGGCGTTGACTTTGTGGCAGCGTCCTTTATCCGTAAGCGTTCCGACGTGGTGGAAATCCGTGAGCACCTGAAAGCGCACGGCGGCGAGAAGATCCAAATCATCTCCAAAATTGAAAACCAGGAAGGCCTGAACAACTTCGACGAAATCCTCGAAGCGTCTGACGGCATCATGGTTGCACGTGGTGACCTGGGCGTTGAAATCCCGGTTGAAGAAGTTATCTTCGCGCAGAAGATGATGATCGAGAAATGCGTTCGCGCGCGTAAAGTGGTTATCACCGCGACGCAGATGCTGGACTCCATGATCAAAAACCCACGCCCTACCCGCGCAGAAGCAGGCGACGTGGCGAACGCCATCCTCGACGGTACCGACGCAGTCATGCTGTCCGGTGAGTCTGCAAAAGGGAAATACCCGCTGGAAGCCGTTAGCATCATGGCGACCATCTGCGAGCGTACTGACCGCGTGATGACCAGCCGTCTGGACTTCAACAACGACAGCCGTAAACTGCGCATCACCGAAGCAGTGTGCCGCGGTGCGGTAGAAACCGCCGAAAAACTGGACGCGCCGCTGATCGTTGTGGCAACCCAGGGCGGTAAATCCGCTCGTGCAGTGCGTAAATACTTCCCGGACGCCACCATCCTGGCGCTGACCACTAACGAAACGACTGCGCGTCAGCTGGTGCTGAGCAAAGGCGTTGTGGCGCATCTGGTAGAAGAAATTGCATCAACTGACGATTTCTACATCCAGGGTAAAGAACTGGCGCTGGAAAGCGGTCTGGCACAGAAAGGCGACGTTGTGGTAATGGTTTCTGGTGCGCTGGTTCCAGCTGGTACCACTAACACCGCATCTGTTCACGTGCTGTAATAATTCCCGAACGAATTAATTTTGATTAAAGCGCCCCACGGGGCGCTTTTTTTATTCCTGTCTTTAGCCCTGTCCAATCAAAAAGCAAATCGGGTTTTTCTATTTAATCGCCAATTATCTAAGATGAATCCGATGAAAAATGCCTTTTTTAACATAGCTTTTTCGACAAAAATGCCAAATACGATGCTTCTTTGAGCGAACGATCAAAAATAGGCGCATTCCCAACAAAAAAATATTCTCAACCTAAAAAAGTTTGTGTAATACTTGTAACGCTACATGGAGATTAACTCAATCTAGAGGGTATTAATAATGAATCGTACTAAACTGGTACTGGGCGCGGTAATCCTGGGTTCTACTCTGCTGGCAGGTTGCTCCAGCAACGCTAAAATCGATCAGCTGTCTTCTGACGTTCAGACTCTGAACGCTAAAGTTGACCAGCTGAGCAACGACGTGAACGCAATGCGTTCTGACGTTCAGGCTGCTAAAGACGACGCAGCTCGCGCTAACCAGCGTCTGGACAACCAGGCTACTAAATACCGTAAGTAATAGTACCTGTTAATAAAATGGCGCACATTCATTGTGCGCCATTTTTTTTGCCTGTTCCAGACTACTGCGTCACCTTCTCTCCCTCGCTCTCTGCAACCGCATCTGCCCCCCGGCTATTTTGCACCGATAACACGTTTGTGCTCGCGGACGTGCCGCTCGCCGTTGACACGGCAACCGGTATCCCGGCCCGGCGCGACAACGCTTTATCAATAAGCGCTTTATCATTGCCCGCCTGCGCCACAAAGGTCGCAAAATCCGCTGAGTGGCTTATCGCCACGGTTTGCGGGTTCTCCCCTTCCTGCTGCGCCAGCGGACGGTGAACCTCTATGTAGCGCCTGCCGTCTGGCTCCACGGCGAATTTGACCGGCTCGTTGATAATCTGGACCCGCGTACCGACGCGCACCTGTTCGAACAGCGCTTTAATATCCGGGGCATTCATGCGCATACAGCCGGAACTGACGCGCAGACCGACGCTATTTGGCGCGCTGGTACCGTGGATGAGATATTCACCGTTACCGATGCCTAAACGCAGTGCAAAGCGTCCTAGCGGGTTATTCGGCCCTGCGGGTACGACAGGCGGCAGTTTAATGCCCTGCGCCAGTGAGCGTGCTCTGATGCCCGCCGTTGGCGTCCAGGTAGGATTGGGGATTTTCTGGCTCACGCGCGTGGTACTGACCGGCGTTTCCAGTCCCAGCTGGCCGATGCCAAGCGGATAGACCTCAACCCTGTTTTCACCCGGCGGGAAGTAATAGAGTCGCAGCTCTGCCAGGTTCACCACAATCCCCTCGCGCGGGGTGTCCGGTAGCAGCATTTGAGACGGGATAGTGATGACCGTGCCCGGCGCGGGGTTCACCGGTGCAATGGTGTTATTGGTCTCGAGGATCAGCTGTGCGGCGGTGTTAAACCGTCGCGCAATGTCCTGCAGTTTATTATCGCCCTCCTGAATGGTGTACGTCTGATTTTGGCCAATAAGCCTGCTGCCGACGGGCGGCAAAGGGTAATCCACCGCACGGGCCGTATTAAGGGCACCGAGCGAACCTAAAAGTATAAGAGTAATGAAAGACGCGCGCTTCATGCTGAGATTCCTTATTCACTGACAGAACGCCAGAAAGCTGAAAAACCAGCGAGGCGGGAACCACCTCGCGAAACAGAATGAATGCTGTCCTGTAAGTCTAGCTAATGATTGCGGCTTTAGCGCGGATGGCGCGGATCATCGCTTCCAGACCCTGGGAGCGTGACGGGGTGAGATGCTGCGTGAGCGCCATTTTTTCAAACCACGGGCGCACGTCAAAGGCGACGATATCCTGAGGAGACATCTGGTGATAGAGAATAAACACGACGGCGATAAGCCCTTTTACAATGGCGGCATCGCTGTCACCCTGTAGCTCAATAACGCCGTCGCTATTCTGGTGCATCACAATCCACACCTGGCTCTGACAGCCCTGAATAATATTATCCGGGTTATGGGCCTCTTCACCGAGCGGCGGCAAACGCTGTCCCAGCTCAATAATATAGAGATACTTCTCTTCCCAGTTTGCGCAACGCCCGAAGTTACGCAGCAGTTTTTCTTTGTCCGGCAGTTCTGCCATGTTTCGCCTCTTTGTTAACCCAGCAGCTGATGAATGCGCTTCAGCCCAGCCACCAGTCTGTCGACCTCTTCCATGGTGTTATACATTACCAGCGATGCCCGGCACATTGCCGGCACCTGGTACCACTCCATCAGCGGCATGGCGCAGTGATGTCCGGTACGTACCGCCACGCCGTAATTATCAAGGAAGCTCCCCACATCATAGGCGTGGTGTTTCCCCAGATTAAAGGCGATAACGCCCTGGCGGTTGGCTGGGCCGTATAACGTCAGGTCCGGCACGCTGGCAAGCTCCTGTAACGCATAATGCATCAGCAGCTGTTCATATTCATGAATTGCCTCAAGGCCGATGGCCGAGACGTAAGATAACGCCGCCCCCAGGCCGATAATCCCGCCGGTGTTGGGCGTCCCCGCCTCAAAGCGCCACGGCGCACGGGCGTAGGTGGTGCCCTGCGTCAGGCTGACGGTGGCGATCATCGACCCGCCCCCTTCCCACGGCGGCATGGCCTGCAAAATATCTTCTTTGACGTACAGCACGCCAATACCGGTAGGCCCGTAAAGCTTATGGGCGGAGAAGACGTAGAAATCGCAATCCAGCGCCTGCACATCCACCGCGTGGTGCATCACCGCCTGGGCACCATCTATCAGCACCTTCGCGCCCACCTGATGCGCCTTCGCAACGATCTCCGCTACCGGGTTCTCGGTGCCCAGCACGTTAGAGACCTGCGTCACCGCCACCAGCCGCGTGCGCACGTCCAGCAGCGCGTCGAGCTGCGCCAGCTGGAGCGTGCCATCGTCATGCAGCGGGACCACGCGCAGCTCTGCACCGACGCGCTCGCAGAGCATCTGCCACGGCACGATATTGGCATGGTGCTCCATCCGGGTGATGATGATGTTATCACCCGCGTGCACCTGCGCGCTGCCCCAGCTATTGGCCACCAGGTTGATCCCTTCGGTGGTGCCGCGCACAAATACCAGCTCTTCCGGCGAGCGGGCGTTGAGGAACGCAGCGGCCTGAGTACGCACGTTTTCCATGCTTTGAGTGGCTTCGGCGCTGAGCGTGTGAATGCCACGATGCACGGCGGCATAGCCGTGGCGGTAGAACCCGGCTTCAGCGTCAATGACCTGATTGGGCTTCTGGGCGCTGGCCGCGCTGTCGAGATAGGCCAGCGGCAGACCGTTAACTTCACGGGTCAGGACCGGGAAATCAGCCCGGATTTTTTCTACGGGAAAACTCATGCCTCGCCTCCAGGCAGACGCTGGCCAATACGAGTCAGAACCTGCTGTTTGAGTATGCCGTCGCGCAGGGCTTCCGTCAGCTCCGCGGCAAAGGCATAGATAATCATCTTCTGCGCGGCCTGCTGGTCAATGCCGCGCGAGCGCAGATAGAACATCTGCTCGTCGTCAATCCGCCCGACCGTTGCGCCGTGGCTGCATTTGACGTCATCGGCGTAGATCTCCAGCTGCGGCTTGGTATCCACCTCCGCCAGACGGCCCATCAGCAGGTTGTTGTTGGTCATCTGCCCGTCGGTCTTGATCGCGTGTTGTGCCACGTTGATCAGGCCATTAAACACCGCACGCCCTTTATCGCTGACGATGGTTTTATGCAGCTGGCGGCTGTTACAGTAGCCTTTGTTGTGCTCAAGCCAGGTACGCGTGTCGCACACTTCTGATTTCACCGGCATCGCCAGGCTGTTGATGCGCAGGGTGGTGTTTTCACCGTTAAGCTGCGTGCTGGTGTTGTGTCTTAGCACCGCGCCGCCGAGCAGGAAGCTGTGGCTGTCGGCCGCGCCGTCTGACCCCAGCGCAATGTCGTTATGAGCAAAGTGATGGCTCACCGGGTTTTCAAACGCCAGCTTGATGTGGTGAAGCTGGGCGTTCGCGGCCACGTTCATGGTCAGGCGCGCCCCGGTGAAATGGCGGGTATCGTTCAGGCTGACATAATGCTCGATGACCGTCGCCTCCGCCCCTTCCGCCAGCTCAACGTGGTGACGATAGTGCGCCGTGTTGATCTCATCGCCGTCCAGCCCCTGGGTGATGTGCATTAGCAGTAGCGGTTTGTCAGGACGCTGGTTACGCCTGACGGAAATATGCGTCACGCTCTGCGCCAGGCTTTCGGTCAGGTGCAGGAAAACCTCAGGCTGCACGGGCGCATGCAGGTTCTGCCGATCGTTATTGATCGCCACCTCAAATCCGCTCTCCTGGGTGCTATCGCTCAGTTCAGGCCGGAACTGCCCGTCAACAAAGACCAGACGCACCGCATCCAGGGTGAGCGCCAGCGCGTCGCGCTGCGCCGGGTTAACGTCAGCCAGGCGCGTGACAAATTCGCCCTTCAGCAGACCATCGAGCGGGGTGTATTTCCAGTTCTCCTGCTTACGCGTCGGCAGGCCGAGGCGCAGCAGCTGCTGCAAATGGTGCTCAGCCTGTTCAGACCGGGTATTGCCCTGCGCTTCAAACAGGCGGTGCCACTGCTGGAGAACATTACTGCTGTTCGGTAAGCCAGCCATAACCTTGCTCCTCCAGTTGTTTGACCAGCGTAAAATCTCCGGATTTCACAATACGGCCCTGATAGAGCACGTGCACAAAATCCGGTTTGATGTAGTCAAGAATGCGCTGATAGTGGGTCACGATGATGAACGAGCGGTTGCCATCGCGCAGGGAGTTAACCCCGTCCGCCACAATTTTCAGGGCATCGATATCCAGGCCGGAGTCGGTCTCATCCAGAATGCAAAGTTCCGGTTCGAGCACCGCCATCTGCAGGATATCGTTACGCTTTTTCTCGCCGCCGGAGAAACCGACGTTGACCGAGCGGGTCAGCAGATCTTCCGGCATTTTCAGCAGCTTGATCTTCTCTTCCATCAGATCCTGGAAGTCAAAGCGGTCCAGCGCGTCGAGGCCGCGATACTTGCGTACCGCGTTGAGCGCGGTTTGCAGGAAGAACTGGTTGCTGACGCCGGGGATTTCCACCGGATACTGGAAGGCCATAAAAATGCCCTCGCCCGCCCGCTCTTCCGGCGACATCGCCAGAAGATCTTTGCCGTTAAACTCAACCGCGCCGTGAGTGACTTCGTAATCTTCTCGTCCTGCCAGCGTCGCAGAAAGCGTACTTTTCCCGGAGCCGTTTGGCCCCATGATGGCGTGGACTTCGCCCGGTTTGACGTTAAAGTTGAGACCGCGAAGGATCTCTTTATCTTCCACACTGACCTGTAAATCTTTAATGCTTAACATGTGCTTTCCTTAACCGACGCTGTGTTCAAGACTAATGGCGAGGAGTTTCTGGGCTTCAACGGCAAATTCCAGCGGCAGTTCAGAGAACACATCCTTGCAGAAGCCGTTCACAATCATCGAAATGGCATCTTCTTCGCTGATCCCGCGCTGCAGGCAGTAGAAGAGCTGATCTTCCCCGATGCGCGAGGTTGTCGCCTCGTGCTCAAGCTGCGCGCTGTTGTTCCGGCACTCGACGTACGGGAAGGTGTGCGCCCCGCAGTCGGCACCGATCAGCATGGAGTCACACTGGGTAAAATTACGGGCGTTGGTCGCCGTCGGCATGATTTTCACCAGCCCGCGATAGCTGTTCTGGCTGTGCCCGGCAGAGATGCCTTTCGAGATGATCGTCGATTTGGTATTTTTGCCGATATGGATCATCTTGGTGCCAGTATCCGCCTGCTGATGACCGCTGGTGAGCGCCACCGAGTAGAACTCGCCGATGGAGTTGTCCCCGCGCAAAATGCAGCTTGGGTATTTCCAGGTGATGGCCGAGCCGGTTTCCGACTGGGTCCAGGACATTTTGCTGTTCTCACCTTCGCACAGCGCACGCTTGGTGACGAAGTTCAGAATGCCGCCGGTATTGCCGTCCCCCGGGAACCAGTTTTGCACCGTGGAGTATTTCACTTCCGCGTCTTTGTGGATGATCACTTCCACGACGGCGGCATGTAGCTGATAGCTGTCACGCACTGGCGCTGAGCACCCTTCGATATAGCTGACGTAACTGCCTTCATCGGCGACCAGGATAGTTCGTTCGAACTGACCGGTTTTCTCCGCGTTGATACGGAAATAGGTCGACAGCTCCATCGGGCAGCGCACCCCTTTCGGCACGTAAATAAAGGTGCCGTCGGAAGCTACTGCGGCGTTCAGGGCCGCAAAGAAGTTGTCGTTACTCGGCACCACGGTACCGATGTACTTTTTCACCAGCTCGGGGTGATCGTGGATCGCCTCGCCAAACGAGCAGAAGATAATCCCCTGTTCGCCCAGTTTTTCACGGTAGGTCGTCGCGACGGAGACGGAGTCAAAGATGGCGTCCACCGCTACCTCTTTGCCTTCGCGTACCGGTACGCCGAGCTGGTTAAAGGCGTCTTCTACCTCTTTACTGAGGAAGCCATTGTCAGCGCCGGTTTGCTGGACCGCGCCGGGCTGAGAAGCACAGGTGTCATCACAGCTGCCGCAGGATGGCGCAGAGTAGTAGCTGTAATCCTGATAGTTCAGCTTATCGTAGTGCGCTTTCAGCCAGTGCGGCTCCTCCATCTCCAGCCAGGCGCGAAACGCGCTCAGGCGGAATTCGAGCATCCACTCCGGCTCATTACGCTTGGCCGAAATGGCACGCACAACCTCTTCGTTGATGCCTTTCGCCAGCTCATCGGTCTGCAACTGCGTGAAGAACCCCTCTTTATAGTTGAGGTGCCCGCCACTCCAGGTGTTAACATCACTCGTTGCTTCAGTATTACGAGACATAGTACCGCCTATACCCCAAAGCTTTCGCCGCAGCCACATTCGTTCTGGGCTTTCGGGTTATGAAATTTAAACAGCTGATTTAAACCTTCACGAACGTAGTCAACCTCGGTGCCGTCGATAAAGGGCATCGCCTGCAGCGCGACGTACAGCTTCGCGCCGTCAGTTTCAAACACCAGATCATCTTTCGCAGGTTCTGTGACGGTATCCAGCACATAGCCGAAGCCAGCGCAGCCGGTCTGTTTTACGCCTAAGCGCACGCCGAGAATCTCGGGCTTTTTCGCCACCAGCTCATGGATATGCGCTGCAGCGGCGGGCGTAAGCGTTAGCCCACGCCAGGCAAAATCGGCAGGATTGAAGGTTTCTGAATGCAGTTCCATAGGTCCACCTCATCTAATAAGCCACCAGGACATAACACCATGTTAGTGATAACGATTATCACTTCAACCCCTTGCGAGCAGGGGCTTTCGGCTTAATCGCCCTTTTTGGCGACTTTCCTTAAGCATAGACCCTGTAGCAGGTTGCAGGAGGGAGGGTTTGAATTGTTCAATGCATTGATAAATGGCGCATTTTTCAATAAGAGAGAATTAAAATCGGCAAAAGTAAAATATGCATCGGAAATGCCTATTATTAAGATAGATTTTCTGGATTCTGCGGTTTTCAGCAATTTAAGCTAAATCAACGGGTTGCCGCTAAAGGGTTTCTGCAGGAACCTGCCGCTGGGTTATGCCCTGATTGCCTGACGGAGTTTGAACGGCAAGGTTTGTGAAGCATCACCCCTATTTCTCAACGCCTGGGTCTGGAAGGCTTTTATCCCCTTAAAGAACAAGCTTAATCGCGAAAGGTATTGAGTGAGGTTATTTACCCTTGTTTAAGTATGGATGCGATCTATTTTGGTTAATATCGCTTCGTCATTATTTACATCTTGCTCAATATATTCGGCGTAATGTTTCCCCTGTTAATTGTTCATACAAAGGGAAAATTTATGTCATGGAATAAATCAGAAGCCGTTTCTTATGCCCGCACCCACGCTCAGGCTCATACCGGCCATTATTGCGCGCGTGCCGTCGCTGCCGCCATTCGCGCGGGCGGAGTCAAAATCGAAGGCGCTAATGCTAAAGACTTCTGGCGGTCGCTCGAAAACGCGGGCTTTGTTAAAGTGTACGGAACCCCCGTTGCTGGAGATGTTGCAGTCATTGATGCACTGCCGGGCCCAGGTGAATATGGTCATGCATGCATATACGACGGCGCAGGAACGTGGTATTCCGATTTCAGACAAAACAGCTTATATCCAGGACCACGGTACAGAAAGTTACAGCCTGCCGTGACGCTTTACAGGCATTATTAATATGAAAAAAGTAGCCGTTCTTCTCATCCTCAGCGCCACCGCATCAGCAGCGGATGATATGCAAATTCCCATGCAGCGAGCGCTTGAATTTAATCGCTGGTACGTGAACCAGATTAATGCCGACCATTTTCCCATTAGTGATAGCGGACGAATTGATACCTACGTCACCGCAAGCACTATGCAGAAATTGCGTCATGCGCAGGATCCGCGCTACGCCGATAAAGAATATTATGACGCAGATTTTTTCACCAAATCGCAATATATCGGTGACGACTGGGCGCAAAATGTGTCGATAGCTTCTTATGATACCGATCCGGTTTGCGTTAACGTGAGCATCACTTACGGCAAAAAAAATCCCCACACTGTTATCGACTGTATGGTTAAGGAGAATGGTGTATGGAAAATTCAATCCGTCGCTGCACGAGATAATAACTGAACCACGTTACAACGGATCATGAATGGAATTCATCCGTGAAAACATCGTCTCACCAGAAACCATAAACCCCGCATCGGCGGGGTTCTCATCGTCAATCACATTATCAGCGCGTGGCCGCGTTATACCAACTATTCTGCCCCGTGGAATGACACGGCAAAACCCTGTTCCCGCCAGTGATCCAGCTGCTCCTGCTGGCGTGCCGTAGGCGTTTTTCCCGTCCAGACGAAGATTTTTTGTCCCGGGAAAAGCTCGGGGCGCGGTGAATCAATGGGTTCAGACAGGACGTCAATATGCCATCCCTTCCACGCCAGGCGTGCAGCTTCGAGCCAGAGATGGGTTCGGTCATCACACTCCCAGCCAATCAGTAGCGCGTCTTTGCCGACTTTCTTGCGCGACTCAACCAGGCTCGTGATGGCAAGTTCAATCAGTACGCCGTCGAGCAGGCTCGCCATGTGACGTACCGTATTCTGGTCCTGATTCATTTTTTGACGTACGGGAGTGATAATCATGTCGATCAGCACATCCATCGCGTAATCGCGACGAAACTCGCTAATCTTGGCGCGCAGCTTGGTAGGGTTCGCATAGCGCAGAACGGTTAACATCTCTTCCTGAAGCACCACCCAACTGCTTTGGGTCAATACTTCTTTGTTTTCAAGTAACGCTTTAACTTTACCGACCGACACGCCGCTTTTCATCAGGCGCTTGATCTCTTCGATACGCAGGATATCTTCATCGTCAAACTGCCGATGACCCCCTTCGCTGCGCTGTGGCTTTAACAATCCATAACGGCGCTGCCAGGCACGCAGCGTAACGGGGTTAATACCGCATCGTTCGGCGACTTCGCCGATACTGTAATAGGCCATAAACTCCCTCACGCTCAATACTTCCATACCTAACTCGTCTTACCTTATCAGATTGTACAACGCATTTGTATAACTAACTCCTCATCCTGGAACAAGTGAATGGTGTACAAACCATCCACTCGTTAATGTATTGTTGTATAAATTTGACCGTTCGTACAGTTATGCGTGAGTCATAGTGTACAACCTGATTAAATTTCGAACTTTTTCTCAGGCCAGGCGATGGCCGGAACGCCGCCCAACCGTGGGCTGGCAAAAAGATGCCCCTGGAACTGAGAAATGCCGGCCGATTCCAGCCACATCCACTCTTCAGCCAGCTCCACGCCGACGGCACAAAACTGGATTTCGAGCGAAGCACAGCACTTAATGATCGCCTGGATAATCGCCTGACGCGGCCCGCTTTTGTGAACGTTCGCCACCAGATCGCGGTTTATCTTGATTCTGTCCGGCTGAAACTGAGCCAGAAGCTGCAACCCGGCAAATCCGGCACCAAAGTGATCGATCGTCACGCTGATACCGGCGCTTTTAAGCTGTCTCACGGCGTGATTAAATTCCTCAAAGCGTGAAATGGCTTCGCTTTCAGTGAATTCCACCACGATTTGCTCCGGTACAAAGCCGTTCGCTTCGATTGCCGTGAGCAAAAAGTCCACCGCATTCGGCGCATTAACCAGCGTCATCGGCAGCAGATTGAGGGACAGCGTCTGGGTCTGAAGCCCCAGCGCGCAGGCCATGGAAAGCGCAACCTGCTTACTTTTCAGGTCGGCTTCATAGATGGCATTGCCCGTGAGTGATGAAAAATAGTCCGCTGGCGATCCGCCATCCACCGTACGGACAAGCGCTTCCCAGGAGACCACCTGCTGCATAAACGGGTCAACGATAGGCTGAAACGCGAAGCTACAGTCTGCGCCCTTCGGCACCACAGCAGGCTGTGCGGATAACGCGGTTTCTTCCTGAACAAAATCCCAGGCATCCGCAGAGGGAAGTTCAAAGTAGTTGGCTTTTTCCGTAGCCTCAACGAACGTGCGGAAGAACTGCAGCGCGCGGTCGTTGTATGTCATCTGGTACTTGGTGGTGCCTTTGTCCAGCACCTGCTGAAGAACCTCGTCCCTGTCATATTTACGCAGGTCGAAAAGCTCCATTCCGACGTTACCAAATCGGCGTGAAGGCCCATGGTCACAAAGCAGTTCGACCAGATTATGATGGCGCGGATCGCGACAAATATTCTGGTAGATTGCCGATACGCTCGCTTCGGGTCCCTCAAGTAACTGGAAAAAATGCGTTCCATTGAACAGCAAAATTCCGGTTACGTCCGCGTCCTGGTTCTTCCTGTTTGCACCCCCTACCATGTCTTCCAGTGCTTTCACTGGAACGTCCTCGCAGATGTGACTGCGGTAAATGATGGTTGTTAGCATGCTTGTTCCGGGGTTAATAGGGTCGGCCACAAATCATTGTGGGTAGGCTTCTGTTATAGCACATTAATTCGCTAACAAATAATTTACATCTCAATAAGTTACATGCGATTGCACACCCCGTAAGCATCCTGTACAACACAACATTCAGAACGCGCATTGTACAATATATCCTGACACAGCCGCATAAAATTAATTTCACATAACAACATGTTAAATAACAATATTTATTATAAACGCTACAAAATATTTAAAAAACTGTACATTTTCCATGTACAGATTTAAAAAATGTGTATACCTTATTTGTAACGTTACTGATTACGGAATTTTACAGGAGCGAAACATGCAACAGAACGGTTACGTCGCTGACTCAGCAGCCGCGATTGCGCAGTACTTCGAAAAAGCCGCGCTTCCCACTCAGCAAGAGACGCTGGGCCAGGTGGTTGTTGAGATCCTGAGCGACGGGCGGAATTTGAATCGCAAATCGCTCTGCACCAAACTTTTAAGCCGCCTTGAAAGGGCCTCCGGCCCGGAAGAGGAACAGCACTATCACATGCTGCTTGGACTGCTCTTTGAACGATAATGAACAGTAGTGATGTAGACAAACTGATCGACCAGCTTATCGGTGAAGCCGTTCTTTCTCTTCTGAAAGAGCGGGGGCCAGTTACAACCGAAGCGCTGCTTCAGCGTCTGCAAAGTATGAAAGCACATGAAAAGAACCCCCAGCGGCGGGAGACACTCGCGAAGGTGATTGCCGAAATGGGTGAAACCACAATCCCGTTTATGCGTCGCAGAGCCGCTCAAGGACGATCTAACAGAGAGGGATCTCTGAAATATAACAGAGACAATGTAGTGCCTTTATTTGGTAATGGAAAACCGTCCGATCCAAAGAAAATACATTGACTACAACCTAACAGCTACGGTGAGAACAAATGAGACAAAATATTCAGCTTCAACCCGAATACCATTCCGCCTTTTTAGATAGCGCGTTATCGGAGTATTTCCGTAACGCAGGCGAGCGTTTTGCTGAAGAGTCCGCTGTTTTTTCTACTGCAGTCCGTTGTATTTTAGCCTCAGAAGGCCATTTGACTAATAAAGCCATTATTCTGTGGCTCATCCAGACGCTGGAAAACACGCATGATGTGGTACAGGCAGACGTTATCCGCAAAACGCTGGAAATTGTCGTGGGCTATACCATGGACGATCTTTAACACCATTTTCCTCATTTATGCCGGCGTGTCATTTTATCCAGAATGACACGCCTTCTTCCCTTCTGCTTTGTACGATTCAGTGACTCAGTTCATCGCGAAATACGGCAGGCCAGTTATTTTTTTCTGCCAGCCGATTCATCCACAGCACTAACTCATAATCACTGCGCAAATTGAATTTCTGCATCGCCATATATTTGTGCGTAAACACGGTTTTGCCGCTAATACGTAACTTATTGGCTATCTGCAGCACCGTCATACCTTTATGCAAGCCAATCATAATGCGGATCTGCTGGGGTGAGAGGTATTTTTGCTGGCAATCAAAACATGATACGGCCTGCTGATGATATTCCGGGCGCTGGAGGTTATGCCACAGATGGCAGAGTTCCTGGCGCATTCTGGAAAGCGATGCGCGTCGGGAGATAAAAATAATATCCTCAAAACAGGAGGGCAATGCGCAGGCGCGCCGGTCATCATCGACAAAGCCAATGATTATCCCCTTCTGTCGCGCATGCAGTTCCGGTAAACAGGTAAAGCATTCCCCTGGGCATAACGACAGCACGATGATATCGGCGTTTTTCACACTTTCAGGTGTAAAGGTAAAATTAAAGCCGATAGTCTGACCGCGTTCACGCCAAAAGAAATCGCTAAAAAACGCGGTGAGTCCACAGCGGAATAAGGCATTAGATTCTTTTATTACGATATTGATCATTTTTCTCTCTTTACGCTCATACCGTTCAGTTGTACTGCATGGTGAGAACCACCACCGCGCTCAGCGATCCGGGCGTTGCCCTGCCGTCGACCGATGTGACCACGGCCTGCATGGGCAGCGTGACCGTTCTGTCTGCGCCGATAGCCCGCGTAATTGTTGACCCGCTGCCCTTTAATGTCCCGCTGCTCGCCTCGGACATGGCAATAGCCACATGCGTCGCGGTGCCGCTGTTCTTGTAATACTCCGGCCCAGCGTCGGGATCTGGCGTGCCGGTGAAGAGCACCGTTACGCTCCGCGTGCCCGCCGGGCACAGGGTAAAGGCCAGGTTAAACGAAACCGGATCGGTAGACGCGCCCGGAGTTGCCATGTTTGTGGCCTGATGATCGCCAAGGTTGATATTGAGGTTGTCATTGCCTGCGTTAAACACGCAGGGTGACGCGACAATATTTCCCGTGACGCTCAGGTTCACCCCGTCGGCGGCCCCTGCACTGGTGCTCAGCAGGCTCGCCAACAGCAGCATTTTGATATTCATTTTCACAGGCTCCCGCTACTGGTAGGTGAGATTAAGCGTGGCGGATGCGTTTGCGGAGCCCGCCTCCACAACCGGCAGCGTCTGGTAATAGCGCGCGGTTAACGGAAACGTCTCCTGCCCTCCCGCAGCTGACTTCATTACCAGACGGTTATTCAGCGTCAGCGGCGTGCCGTTATATAACAGCTGAACGCCGACGCCTTTTGCCGTGCCGGTATTACCCTGTCCGGTTAAGGCCAGCACGCTGTTATTCGCCACATCGGGGTTCTGAATGCCGCTTAAGGTCGCCGTTACGTTGGCACCCGCGTCGCAATTCAGCCCAAGATTCTGGGTGTTTTGCGCGCCTGAAGGGGTGGTGCCCACCGTTGAGCCAAACGTCGCGGCGGAGATATCGCCTATCGGAAAGGTCAGTTGCGGCGTGAGGATCGTGCAGGCCACGACATTAACGGTTCCGTCGGTAATACGCGTGGTCAGGCCGTCGCGAAAAACGCCGTCAGCGTCCTGCACGGCGACGACGCCGACAACGCCCGGCGTCAGCGAGCCAGAGATCACTGGCCCGGTGACAATCAGTTCAATTTTCCCGCCCCACCATTCCACGTAAGATGTCTGCGCGTTATACGAAAAGGTGTTCATCGGATTGTCGAAATGCGCGCCCGAAGAGAAACGAATGCCGACTCCCGGAATATTGGTGTCGTAAATATGATTGCCCAGGGTGCTCGGCACGGCATTCAGATAGCGCAGGCTGAACCCAAGCGTTAAAGGGTTGCTGCAGCCACTTAAATACGATTTCGTCGTGGTGGCCGCGCGGGAAAAGATAACCGTCCCCACCGCGACATCGCGCTGCACTGACAACGTCCCTACCGAGAGCGTCGACTCCAGGGGCGTAATCGTCGTGCAGGTGCCGGCCACCGCGACAGGTGCGCTTAACGCGAGACAAAGCATAAAAATGAAGATCGGTAATCGCATCGGTTAAACCCTAAAGGCAGTTAATAGTCAGTTCGGTCATGCCCGCCGGAGAAGGCGGGTCCGCAAGCGTGAACGCGGCGCGGCACTGCTGGTCCGGGCCAGGCCCCCACTTCACGTCGAGCGTTCCCCGATCCTCCAGACCGGAGAGATACGCCTGCCCTCTGTCGCCCACAATCACGCTGTCGCTCTCCACGCGCGCCAGCGTGACGATGGCACCAAAAGGCACGGCGCGCCCCCGGTAAAGCAAGGTTATCAGGGCGCGGCGACCAATTTTCGCCCTGTAGTCCGATCGCACTACCGCGCCACGGGTTGGTGTCACCGTCTGGGTGGTCAGCTCCAGCTCGACGTCGTCAGGCAGGCTTTCGGGCGCGAGGGTAATGTCGTTTTGACGGTATACCGACAGATTGCTGACCACCGTATAGCCGCGAAAGTCAGTTTTGACGCCTGGCTGGTTGCGGATAGCAACATCATGCGCGCCCGGCGCTTTGACCAGTGAGTTGGTCTCGCCAAGCGGTTGCGAGAGCGTCAGGCCATTCTCATGCAGGAGGATCCCACCCTGCAGGCCATAGTTGAGGCGGGCGCTCTGTTTGTCGTAGCCGTATCCCAGGCTCGCATCGCCGTAAGCGCCTTTATAATCGCCGCTCAGGGTGCCGGAGTTGCCTGCGCCACGGGTGCCATAGCCCTGCTGCAGGTTCCAGCTCAAGGCCTGGTTGTCCAGCGCCACACCGTTCAGGCCGACGTTGTGCGTTGTGCCATTGTGTTTACTGACGTTCATCCCTTCACTGGCCCACGTCTGCGGCAGGAACGCATCAAGCGGGACGCTGATGTTCAGGGCCAGAAGCTGATCTTTTTCATACCGCTTTTGGCTGCCACTGGCGTCGGGGGTGCCGTTTCTGCTGTACGTCCACGTCAACCCGAAGCTGACATGCCGCCAGTAGTTGTTATACCCAAGGCTGTAGGACGCCATTGTTCGCCCGGAATTCCAGTAATCTTCCCGCGCCGCGCTCAGCATCAGCGACCCACGGTTTCCGCCGAGCGACTGACTCATCGTCAACTCCGCCCGGTTGCGACGCCGCTCCTGAACGATGCGGTTATCGCCATACGTATCCAGAGTCTCCTGCATGCCGTAATAGCCGCGGGTGGCATAGCGGTAACCCGCAATTGAAAAATGGGTGCCAGTGCTGACCATGTTTTTAGCGTATCGCGCCCGCAGGGACTCGCCGTGGGCCTGGCCTTCGCCCTGAGGCGATGATTCGCTCCGCGTCACGTCCACAGACACGGCACCAATGCCGCCCATATTTTTTCCGACCCCCAGCGACAGGGCCTGATACTTACCGGATGCCTGCACGCCGCCGTAAAGGGTGTAGCCCTGCGGCAAACCATAAATGGCCGTCACTACGCCAAACGGCGTGTTTTCTACGCTGCGGTCATACGAGCGGTACTGCCCGGCGGTGAGCGCGTATTTCAGTCGCCCTTCCCGCTGCAAAACCGGCAGAGAAGCAAACGGCAGCGTAAAGTGCTGCTCGCTCCCGTCACTTTCCACTATGGTGACGTCAAGATCCCCCGCACCGCCGGTGGGGTACATATCGGTAATCGCAAAGGCCCCGGGCGCCACGTAGGTCTGGTAAATCTGATAGCCGTTCTGGCGCACGACCACCTGGGCATTGGTGCGGGCAATCCCTCTGACCACCGGGGCGTACCCTTTCTGCGAATCCGGCAGCATATCGTCATCCGAGGCCAACTGGCCGCCGCGAAACGGCAGACTGTCAAACACGTCCGAGGGGGACGCGCTGTCGCCTAACGTGAGCTGCGCTTTCAGGGGGATAATGGCGCGCTGAACAAAGGTATAAACCGTATCCGTGCTGCTCTGCCCTGACGCGTCTCGCGACCAGGTGCTGTAATTTCGCAGACGCCACGGTCCGACGTTAAGCCCCGGACGCAGGTTAATGTACTGGCTGCTGGCGTCCGTTCCGGTATGTTGCCTGGCCCAGCCTTTTGCCCCGCTAAGGCTGTAATTCAGCATGGCGGCGGTGATCCCGTCGTCCCAGCGGTCGGGCGAGACATAGCCGCGTGCGGTCATAGCGATCGCAGCCTGCGGAATACTGATGATGAGCCGCTGCGCCGCAAACTCAAACCGTGCGCTGGCCTGCGGGATCGCCTCCAGGTTGACGCAGTCCGTGCTGTCTTGCGACAACGCGGGGAACAGCGCGGTTTTTACACCCCACGCCTTTAGCCGCTCAAGGCTTAGACAAGGCTGCAAGGGTGCGTCCGCGTCTTTCCCGGCAATAAACTGCACGTCTTTGGTCTCTACAAGCTGGCCATCAAGAATAATGTCAACGCGGTACTGGCCCGGGGCCTGGCCGCCCGTTTCAAACGCGGACAAATCCGCTTTGCCCATACCCGGGTTATCCAGCTCCACCAGCTCGGGGTTGAATGTTTCACGGGCGTAAACTGCCTGCGCGACGTTGAAAAACGCAACGACAAAATATAACGCCTGACGCGCGGGCCACATTTTATTCTTTACCGTTGCCATTTCTATTCCCTGACCTTTTCAGGAGAGACCTTTACTTTATAATGACGCGTTAGCCTGATGGGTTATTCCCGGGCTGCCGTAGTCATTGATGATTTTAAACGTCATAGCACTGCCATTAGCCCCCTGCGGAATAGCAAAGCGGGCGACCGAGCCTGGCAGAACAAACGTCACGTCTTCCACTTTTCTTCCACCCAGGCTTATTTCATTAAAATTGATGACGTATTGCGTCGGGTTCAATACTTCCAGAACATTGCCTTTGCGCTGCCATTTTAATTGGTTCGCCTGTTCTTCCGGGCTGGAGCTTTTTAAATTAGCCGGACGATAAATCAGCTTTATGCGTGTTTTCACGGCAATTTGCAGGGCATTGGTTTGCGCTGCCGCTGAGGGAATGGCTTTAATATTGAGCCAGAACAGGCTTTCTTTATTCTGTGGCAGTGCGCCGGTCAGCACGATCCGTTCAACGTTTTGCTGACCACTCTCCAGACGATAAAGCGGAGGCGTAATAACAAACGGCGCTTTATTTGCCTCACCTTGTGGCATATCCACCCAGGACTGAATCAGATAAGGCGTACTGTCAGGGTTATTAACGTTAATCGAGGCCTCTTTTTTAGCCCCATCAAAAATAACGCGCGTCCCACCGATAATCACACCGGCGTACGCGTCCGTCATACCCAGGGCAGCGGCCGATATCAGAATCATTTTGCCAAAAAATTTCATTTTTCTACCTGTTTGAAACAAGGGGGCCAGTATGCCCCCCATCGAGACGAAAGCGTGTTAACGCTGCGCTCGTATATCAGTTGTAAACCACAGAGAAGTTAGCCACAGAGTTAGCCGGACCCGCGACCACCGTTGCTGCAGTTGAGATATACTGAGCATAGAAATTCAACGTATTATCCGCAGTGCTGCTCAGCACATAGGTATAACCGTTGGTACCGTGCAAAGGCAGGTCTGCTTTATCTGCCGTCATCAGGTTAATCGCAATCCCAGTGGCTGCGCCCGGCACTGATGAGTCAATAGCCAGCAGATTTGAATTGCTGGTATCCGGCGTACCGTCAAAACGCACTTTTGCGTTGGTCACCGTGACCGGGCAATTTTTCAGTACGATATTAAATTTCGTTGCGGGCGTTCTCGCGCCGGTGGCGGTAAACTCTGTTTTATAATAATCGCCCAGTACGACAACCTGGTTTTGCGACGCGATATCCACGTCACAGGCTGAATCCAGAATATTACCTGCGAAATTTACGGTCCCTGCTGCAGCGAATACCGTTGTTGCCGTCAGGGCAGAACTTGCTGCGAGGGCAGCCATTACCATTATTTTTTTCATCATCATCATCCCGTGTAACTTTATTTATTATCGACATTCACGCAGCAGGAAGCCGTAAAAAGAATCGACAGCAATTCTTTTTATCTGGCGATATGCAATGTGCATTTTCTGACCGCTGTATAAAATTTAGAGAAACTTAATGTTGAATACAATCGATTTGAGGTCTAGCTGTAGACTCTATTTTAACCGCAAATTAACACTGCCTATGTCGCGGATATTACTCAAAATTTTGCGAGTCTATTTTTAGACTCTTTCCGCGTTAGTAATCTTTTCAGTGGCTTATTCCCGCAACGTCCTTCGGTCTACTTTTAGACCCGTGCTACATATTCACTCCCTCCTCATTTTTTAAGATAATTCGCAGGTGATCAAAAAACAATCACGCTTCCCAGTTGAGGTCTTAAATGAATACGCGTCTGTCCGCCGCCCATGACAGCGGAATATCAACGGTACTTGAATTAAAACCTTACAGGCATATCGAAACGCTCATTAAACATGTTTTGCCTGCTGCACAACGCATGGTGCTCGCCCGGGGTGAAGTCGTTCAGTATTATGATAAAGAGATCCGCCAGTGTTTCCTGCTGCTGCAAGGCGGCGTGGCCCTGCACCGTCGCGGTGACGGAATTGTTTTAAATTCTGAATCTGCGCCCTTTATTCTCGGCGTGAGCAGCCAGTTCTCTTCTGAGCATTTATATGTCAGGGCAAATGAGACATCCGAAATTGCGCGCGTTCCGCTGGAGGTATTTAATACCGTCGTTGCCCGTGAGGATCTGTGGGAGCATTTCTCAAAACTGCTGATCTACACCGCCTCCCGCGTCTATGAGCACTGCGCGCAAATTTCGCAGATGTCGGCCTATGACATTATCCGCTTCCAGCTTGTCGAACTGATGCAGGAGCCGGAAGCCATCCGGTTGAATACCACCGCAGCGGCGTACATTAAAAGCCGGACCTATTTATCGCGCAGCGGCATCATGCGTATTCTTGCCGAACTGCGTACTGGAAAGTACATCACCATGGAGCGTGGGATACTGCTTGAGGTTCATCATTTACCGCGAAAATATTGATCGGTAACCCTTTAAACCGGGTAATGACCCCGCGGTTCGCACTATAATGAGATAATCTATGTATAAGGTTATCCGTTATGTCCTCGTCTGAAAAACCTTCCAGAGGTTCACCCTACGCTAAAGAGCTGATCTCCTTCTTACGCCCCTCGTGCGTCACGCGGACAACAGGGCGCGGCGAACAGCTAGACCTGCAGGTCAACGGTGAAGGGATGTGTTATTTGATCCTTGAAGGGACGGTCGCAATCTACCGCAGAAGCGACACGCTGATGCTCTCAACGGCCAGCAGCCCTGCCCTGTTTGGCGTCGCTAACCTGACGGACATTTTTTTTGATGACTACCTTAAAACCGTCACGCCCTGCCTGATCGGGGTGCTGACTACGGCTCAGGTTAACCACATCATCGAAGAGAATGCGCTTTGGGGTCTGCTCTCCAGCCACCTGATGTTTATGTATAACCGGCTCTATAACGCCGTCATGCCTCAGGGTGCCCCAACGGCGTATGAGATGATCCGCCAGCAGCTGCTCCGGTTGATGGAAGAAGATGAGAGCTACCGTTCTGCAGTCACGGCAGAACGCTATATCCGCGATAAAACCCAGCTTTCGCGAAGCGGCGTGATGCGTATTCTGGCGGATCTTAAAACAGGCGGGTTTATCGAAATGGAGGAAGGCAGGCTGATTACCATCAACAAACTGCCGGCCAAATACTGAATGACAGGCACAAAAAAGGCCGCAAGTGCGACCTTTTTTCAGTGCTTAGTGGACATGAACGCCCAACCGCCAGGCAAAATAGATCTCTTCATTGAGTTCATTTGAAGAGAGTGCAAGCAGGTCAGCAAATTCGAGTTCAAGCTGTTTCAGCTTTTTCAGGTACTGCGCCGGAGACAGGTTGCTCGAATCGCGACGTAAATATTCAATTGCCAGCTGGGTTGGGGTTATTTCAGAATCCATGATGTCCTCGCTTATGTACAAAACGTGACCAGTATATCACAACATGCTGACCAGTTTTTGACCAAAAGCAAAGCATCTGGAAACTTTACACCACCGCCGTCGTCAGCCTCGACGAGCAACAGAGGCGATCTTCTTCGTCCAGAATATCAATCTGCCACACCTGATGACGGCTCCCGGCGTGCAGTGCGCGGCACACGCCACGCACCCGACCGCTGCGCACGGCGCGGATGTGATTGGCATTCACCTCCAGCCCGACGACCTTCTGCTCGCCGGAAGTACACAGGTATCCTGCCACCGAGCCCAGCGTTTCGGCCAGCACTACGGATGCGCCGCCGTGCAGCAGGCCAAACGGCTGATGGGTGCGATGATCCACGGGCATCGTCGCCTCGAGTTCATTCTCACCAATGCGGATAAACTGGATATCCAGCAGCCCCACCATATTCCCGTTGCCCATGGCGTTGAGCGCCTCAAGCGTCACTTCACGTTTCCAGATCATCCAATAATCTCCAGTAAGGCCTGTAGCGGATGGCGAACACCGTTACCCTCAATACGTTTTACCTGGCTGCGGCACGAATAGCCCGTTGCCAGACAGCGGTTGCGCGGCAGACGCTGCATCGCCTGGTGCCACGACAGCTCATAGATGCCGAGCGAATTCGCGTGGTTTTTGATTTCATGGCCGTACGTGCCTGCCATCCCGCAGCAGCCCACGCTGACGCTCTCAAGCTTCGCGCCAAAACGTGCGAAAATAGCGGCCCACTGCGCCGGCGCGCCGGGCAGTGCGGTCACTTCAGTACAGTGACCAAACAGGTACCACGACTCGCCGCTGACGTCGGTTTGCGCGGTCTTGTCCAGCGCGGCGGGCAGCCACTCGTGGACCAGCATCACGTGAAAATCACCGCGTTTATCGCCGAGGATCTGCTTGTATTCATCGCGATAGCAGAGCACCAGCGCAGGATCGACGCCGACCATCGGGATACCCAGTTGCGCGACGCGGTTTAAAAAATCAGACGTTTTCTGTGCGGTTTTCGCAAAGCGCGTCAGGAACCCCTTAATGTGCTGCGCCTTACCGTTCGGTGAGAACGGCAGCACTACCGGCTGATAGCCAATTTTTTCAGCCAGCCGCACGAAGTCGGCCACGACCTCGGCGTCGTAATAGCTGGTGAACGGATCCTGAACCACCAGCACCATGCCGGATTTTTGCTCCGGGCCGAGCGCTTCAAGCTGTTCCAGCGTCATGTTCGCCGAACGGTGCCCCACCAGCTGGCGCTGCAGCGACGGCGTGGACAGCAGCGGCAGATCCACCATCCCGATATGTTTTTCGGAAAGTTTGCGCACCAGCGGCTGGTTAATAAAGAAGTTGAAGGTTTTAGGCGCGCGCGCCATCAGCGGGGCGTAGCTTTCAACCGTTGCCACCAGGTGATCGCGCATCGGGCGCAGATACCGCGTGTGGTAAAGCTGCAGGAAGCGCGAGCGGAAATCCGGCACGTCAATTTTAATCGGGCACTGGGTGGAACAGGCTTTACAGGCCAGACAGCCGGACATCGCCTCTTTGACTTCGTGCGAGAAATCGTACTCGCCCCGGTCCGCATGCCAGCTGTTGCGGGTGCGTTCGATAAGCGAGCGCAGGCTGGCCCGTTTTTCCGGCAGCTCCTGCTCCAGCTTCAGCGGATCCACTCCGCGATCGGCCAGCAGGCGCAGCCATTCACGCACCAGCGTCGCACGCCCTTTCGGAGAGTGGATCCGGTTGCTGGTGATTTTCATCGACGGGCACATCGGGCTGTTGACGTCAAAGTTAAAGCACAGCCCGTTGCCGTTACACTCCATCGCCCCGCGCCAGGACGAGCGCACCGCAATCGGGATCTGCCTGTCATAGGTGCCGCGCTTAACCGCATCCACCTGCAGCATCGGCGCATCCACGCCCTCAGGCGGGCATATCTTGCCGGGGTTAAGCCGGTTATCCGGGTCGAAGGCGGCTTTGATCTTGCGTAGCTCGCCGAACAGTTGCTCGCCGAAGAACGCCGGGCTGTACTGGGCGCGAAAGCCCTTGCCGTGCTCGCCCCACAGCAATCCACCGTATTTCGCCGTTAAGGCCACCACGTCATCGGAGATCTCTTTCATCAGGATCTCCTGCTGCGGATCGCACATGTCCAGCGCCGGGCGAACGTGCAGAACCCCGGCATCGACATGCCCAAACATGCCGTAGCTCAGGCCGTGGCTGTCCAGCAGCGCGCGGAACTCAACGATATAATCGGCCAGATGCTCCGGCGGAACGCAGGTATCTTCCGCAAACGGGATCGGCTTGGCGGCCCCTTTGGCATTGCCCAGCAGCCCCACGGCTTTTTTGCGCATCGCATAGATACGTTCGATGCCAGAGAGATCCTGACAGAGCTGCCAGCCAATGATCCCGCCTTCGCCACGCGCCATCAGTTCATCCAGACGCTGACATAATGCCGCCACCTGGCCGTCAATCAGCTCTGCATCGTCTCCGGCAAACTCCACAATGTTCAGGCCAAGCATCTCTTTGTCCGGCACGTCGGTAATAAGCTCGCTGACGGAGTGCCAGACGATATCTTCCCGGGCCAGATTTAAGACTTTTGAGTCGACGGTTTCCACCGACAGCGCCCGCGCCTCAACCATAAATGGCGCATTGCGCAGCGCGGAATCAAAGGAGTTGTATTTGACGTTCACCAGCCGCCGCACCTTCGGCAGCCGGGTAATATCAAGGCGCGCCTCGGTGATAAAGGCCAGCGTCCCTTCCGAACCGGTCAGGATGCGGGTCAGGTCGAACTGCGTCATGTCGTCGTTGAAAACGTGGCGCAGGTCGTAGCCCGTCAGGAAGCGGTTCAGTTTCGGGAATTTATCAAGAATAAGCGGGCGATTATCGCGGCAGCGTTCCAGCACGGTACGGTAGATGCGCCCGGTGACGGTGTTCTCTTTGCCCAGCGTCTCGGCCAGTTCAACCGGCAGCGGCTGCGTATCCAGGATATCGCCACCGAGCAACACCGCGCGCACGCCCATAACGTGATCGGACGTTTTGCCGTACACCAGCGACCCCTGCCCCGACGCATCGGTATTGATCATCCCGCCAAGGGTCGCGCGGTTACTGGTGGAGAGCTCAGGGGCAAAGAAGTAGCCGAAAGGCTTAAGGTATTGGTTGAGCTGATCCTTAATGACGCCCGCCTCGACACGCACCCAACCCTCTTGCGGGTTAATTTCGATGATGCGGTTCATATAGCGCGACATATCAATGATAATGCCCTGGTTCAGCGCCTGCCCGTTGGTGCCCGTCCCACCGCCGCGCGGGGTGAAGACCAGAGAGAGAAACCGCTCCTGCGACGCCAGCCGTGCAATCAGCGCGACATCGGCGGTAGAACGCGGAAAGACGACCGCATCGGGAAGAAGCTGGTAGATACTGTTATCCGTCGCCATCGTCAGCCTGTCGGCATAATTCGTGGCGGTATCACCTGTAAAACCCTGTTGCTCCAGTGCCTGCAAAAAATTAAGCACCAGCTGAACGACGCCGGGTGCCTGAGAAATCTGTGGGATCATTACTGTCGACCCTAATAAGAGGTGTGAAATCGTTTGCGTTGTGTCTGGAAAGTTTTATCACATTTTTTTCTTATGTGCTCTGGTGAATTACAGGCAGAATCCGCCTGTCAAAAATCGCTGAAATCACTAATGATTAGTGATACGCGGTTTATGTTCCCGCCAGCCGTTCTGGCGTTCTAAAAAGGAAAGTTTCGTTTATGGTCAATCTTCGTCAGCCCAGGGATGTTGCGCAAATATTGCTTTCGGTGCTGTTTCTGGCACTTATGATCATTGCGTGTCTGTGGATTGTTCAGCCGTTTATTCTCGGGTTTGCATGGGCCGGGACCGTCGTTGTCGCCACCTGGCCGCTGCTGTTGCGTCTGCAGAAGATGCTGTTTGGTCGCCGCGCTTTAGCCGTTCTGGTGATGACCCTGCTGTTGTTCCTGCTCTTTATTATTCCGATTGCCCTGCTGGTGAACAGCCTCGTTGATTCCAGCGGCCCGGTGATCCGCGCCGTGAGCAGCGGCGACATGACGCTGCCGGACCTCGCGTGGCTCAACAGCATTCCGGTGATTGGCGCAAAGCTCTACAGCGGCTGGCACGGTCTGCTGGAGATGGGCGGCAGCGCCCTGATGGCAAAAGTTCGCCCATACATCGGCACCACGACCACCTGGTTTGTCGGCCAGGCGGCACATATCGGTCGCTTTATGATGCACTGTGCATTGATGCTGGTGTTCAGCGCCCTGCTGTACTGGCGCGGTGAGCAGGTTGCGCTCGGCGTACGCCACTTCGCGACCCGCCTCGCCGGTAAACGCGGCGACGCCGCCGTGCTGCTGGCCGCTCAGGCCGTCCGCGCTGTCGCGCTTGGCGTGGTGGTTACCGCGCTGGTGCAGGCGATCCTCGGCGGCATCGGCCTTGCTGTCTCCGGCGTGCCGTATGCCACCGTCTTTACCGTGGTGATGTTGATGACCTGCCTTGCGCAACTGGGCCCTTTGCTGGTGCTGGTGCCGAGCATCATCTGGCTTTACTGGACGGGCGATACCACCTGGGGCACCGTCCTGCTGGTGTGGAGCTGCGTGGTCGGGACCATGGATAACGTCATCCGCCCGATATTGATCCGCATGGGTGCCGATTTACCGCTAATTTTGATTTTGTCCGGCGTGATCGGCGGGCTGATTGCCTTCGGGATGATCGGCCTGTTTATTGGCCCGGTTCTGCTGGCCGTGACCTGGCGTCTGTTCTCCGCCTGGGTGCATGAAATTCCACCGCCGGGCACCGACCCGGACGCGATCCTGAGCGAACTGGAAGCGCTGGAAGATAAGAATACGCAGTAAATCTGTTGCCGGGTGGCGCCTTCGCTTACCCGGCCTGCTCTTCGAATAGTTAAACAACGCTAAACTATTTATTCTCTGCCCACTGGTCAGACCCGCCGTATATCCCGCCCATCTGCAATTAAACATGCGAAATCTTTACTTCTCTTTAACTATTGAGAGGAATCTGATCGACGCTAAAAGTTGAGATGCCTACTATTAGGACACGGTTATAAATCAACACCTTGATTTATAAGCATGGAAATCCCCTGAGTGAAACAACGAATTGCTGTGTGTAGTCTTTGCCCATCTCCCACGATGGGCTTTTTTTTGTCCTGCGTACGCGCAAGGCATAAAAAAAGCCGGGGAGTGGTTAGCGCCCCGGCTTGATGACACAAGCAATATTACTTATTCAGTTCCGCCAGGCTCAGCCAGGTCTGTACCACGGTGTCCGGGTTCAGGGAAAGGCTGTCAATGCCCTCCTCCATCAGCCAGGCGGCAAAATCTTCGTGGTCAGAAGGCCCTTGCCCGCAAATCCCGACATATTTCCCCTGCTTCTTCGCCGCACGAATGGACATCGACAGCAGCGCTTTCACCGCCTCGTTACGTTCATCGAACAGCTCGGAAACCACGCCCGAGTCACGGTCAAGACCCAGCGCCAGCTGCGTCATGTCGTTTGAACCGATAGAGAAGCCGTCGAAATGCTCGAGGAACTGCTCAGCCAGCAGGGCGTTGGATGGGATCTCACACATCATGATAATCTTCAGCCCGTTCTCGCCGCGCTTCAGCCCCTGGCGCGCCAGCTCGTCCACCACCGCCTTCGCCTGATCCACGGTACGCACGAACGGAATCATGATCTCGACGTTGGTCAGCCCCATGTCGTTGCGCACGCGTTTCACCGCGTCACACTCCAGCGCAAAGCAGTCGCGGAAGCTCTCGGACACGTAGCGTCCGGCGCCACGGAAGCCCAGCATCGGGTTCTCTTCCTCTGGCTCGTAGCGCTCGCCGCCCACCAGGTTGGCGTATTCGTTGGACTTAAAGTCAGACAGACGCACGATGACGCGTTTCGGATAGAACGCCGCGCCCAGCGTCGCGATCCCCTCGGTCAGACGACCCACGTAGAACTCTTTCGGCGAATCATAGCCTTTCATCATCTCGCGGATTTCGTTCTGCAGTTTCGCGTCCTGCTCGTCAAACTCCAGCAGTGCGCGCGGGTGTACGCCAATCATCCGGTTGATGATAAATTCCAGACGCGCCAGGCCAACCCCTTCGTTCGGCAGGCAGGCGAAGTCGAACGCGCGGTCAGGGTTACCGACGTTCATCATGATCTTCAGCGGCAGGTCCGGCATGGTATCGACGCTGGAACTTTTCACGCTGAAGTCGAGAATATCGGCGTACACATAGCCGGTATCCCCTTCCGCACAGGAGACGGTCACGTTTTCGCCGTCCTTCATGCGCTCGGTGGCATCACCACAGCCCACTACCGCCGGGATCCCCAGCTCGCGGGCGATGATCGCCGCGTGGCAGGTGCGCCCGCCGCGGTTAGTGACGATGGCTGCCGCCTTCTTCATGATCGGTTCCCAGTCCGGGTCGGTCATGTCGGTGACCAGTACGTCACCCGGCTCAATACGGTTCATCTCGCTGATGTCGTGGATCACCTTCACCGGGCCGGCACCGATACGGTGGCCGATGGCGCGGCCTTCGGCCACGATTTTGCCCTGGGCGTGCAGCGTGTAACGTTCCATCACCTGGCCGCGGGAACGCACGGTTTCCGGGCGCGCCTGCACGATAAAAAGCTTGCCGGTATGGCCGTCTTTCGCCCATTCAATATCCATCGGGCGACCGTAGTGTTTTTCAATCTGCACGGCCTGTTTCGCCAGCTCTTCCACTTCGGCATCGGTCAGGGAGAAACGGTCGCGCTGCTCCTGCGGCACATCCTCAATTTTTACCTGCTTGCCATGCTCCTGTGTCGGGGCATAGATCATGCGGATTTTTTTCGATCCCATGGTGCGGCGCACCACCGCCGGACGGTTGGCGACCAGGGTAGGTTTGTGAACGTAGAATTCATCAGGGTTCACGGCACCCTGCACCACCATCTCACCCAGCCCCCACGCGGAGGTGATAAACACCACCTGGTCAAAACCGGATTCAGTATCGATAGAGAACATCACGCCGGAAGAACCCACATCGGAGCGCACCATACGCTGTACGCCAGCGGAAAGCGCCACGCCGCGGTGGTCATAGCCCTGATGCACGCGGTAGGAGATTGCGCGGTCGTTGAACAGGGAAGCAAATACGTGCTTCACCGCCACCAGCACCGCGTCGTAGCCCTGGACGTTCAGGAAGGTCTCCTGCTGTCCGGCGAACGAGGCATCCGGCATATCTTCCGCAGTAGCAGAAGAACGCACGGCAAACGAGGCCTGCGCATCATCCGCGGAGAGCTGGTTATAGGCATCGTGAATGGCTTTTTCCAGTTCCGGCTGGAAAGGTGTGTCGATAATCCACTGGCGGATTTGAGACCCGGCTTTGGCAAGCTCAGTAACATCATCAATATCCGTTTTATCCAGCAGGTCGTAAATGCGCTGGTTCACGCCGCTCTGGTCTAAAAACAGGTTAAACGCATCGGCCGTTGTGGCAAACCCGTTTGGCACTGAGACACCCATGCCGGACAGGTTTGTAATCATTTCACCCAGGGAGGCATTTTTGCCTCCAACTCTGTCTACATCATTCATGCCGAGTTGGTTATACCAAAGCACCAGCGGTGACGAGCCATTGTTGGACATCGAAACAATCCTTTTGTGATATTTGATCGGAGTAAGAAACGCCTGACTACGTATTTATACTGGCATAATTGTTTGCGCTAAAAAAACGGTGAATCGTGTAAGCAATTTAAATTTTCAACTTTTAGGACAGTTTCCACCCGGCTACTAACCCGATGATTCCTATAGATTCACTGAAAAACCATAGAAATAAAGCCGCTATTTGAAAAATGAAATCCACTTTTCAGGAAAATTAAAAACACCATTTCATTTATATTTAGGACAAGTTCTTTGCTGTGCAATTAACTTTTTTAATTTATGCTTTCAGGCAATTACGTACGCACTTCAGGGTGAATAAAATGGATAATGCTGTTGATCGCCACGTTTTTTATATTTCTGATGGTACGGCGATCACCGCCGAGGTGTTAGGCCATGCGGTGATGTCGCAATTCCCCGTATCGATTAACAGCATCACGCTGCCGTTCGTGGAAAATGAGAGCCGGGCCAAAGCGGTGAAGGACCAGATTGACGCCATTTTCCAGCAAACCGGCATTCGCCCGCTGGTCTTCTATTCGATTGTCATCCCCGAGATCCGCGCCATCATTCTGCAAAGTGAAGGCTTCTGCCAGGATATTGTGCAGGCGCTGGTTGCCCCGCTTCAGAGTGAACTGCAGCTGGACCCGACGCCTGTCGCGCATCGCACCCACGGGCTGAACCCCGGGAACCTGATCAAATACGACGCGCGCATCGCGGCTATCGATTACACCCTCGCCCACGACGATGGGATTTCAATGCGCAACCTCGATCAGGCGCAGGTGATCCTGCTTGGCGTGTCGCGCTGCGGCAAAACGCCGACCAGCCTCTATCTGGCGATGCAGTTTGGCATCCGGGCGGCGAACTACCCCTTTATTGCCGACGATATGGATAACCTGGTGCTACCCGCCGCGCTCAAGCCGCTCCAGCATAAGCTTTTTGGCCTGACCATTAACCCGGAACGGCTGGCGGCCATTCGCGAGGAGCGCCGCGAAAACAGCCGCTACGCGTCGATGCGTCAGTGCCGGATGGAAGTCTCCGAGGTTGAAGCCCTGTACCGCAAAAACCAGATCCCGTGGCTGAACAGCACTAACTATTCGGTGGAAGAGATTGCCACCAAAATCCTCGATATCATGGGGCTGAATCGCCGCATGTACTAATATGCTAGTACATTATCACGGATTCGGGTATCATCAGCCGCATCGTCGGGGCGGCCTCGCCCCGAACTTGAAATCAGCGGGGATTGGTTTAAGGTGATGCCCATCACTTCCCGGTAGTCTGCCGATGAAGCAAAAATTTCTGAGATATTCCATGAATAAAACCGACGAACTCCGTACGGCGCGCATTGATAGCCTGGTCACACCGGCTGAACTGGCACAGCGCCATCCCGTTTCCGCAGGCGTGGCTGACCATGTCACCGCCTCGCGCCGACGCATTGAAAAAATCCTCAACGGTGAAGACAAGCGCCTTCTGGTGGTAATTGGCCCGTGCTCTATCCACGACCTTGATGCCGCCATGGACTACGCAAAACGTCTGCAGGGGCTGCGTGAGAAGTATCAGCATCGCCTCGAGATTGTGATGCGTACCTACTTTGAAAAGCCGCGCACCGTGGTGGGCTGGAAGGGGCTGATTTCCGACCCTGACCTTAACGGGAGCTACCGCGTTAATCACGGCATTGAGCTGGCGCGCAAACTGCTGCTGCAGGTGAACGAGCTGGGCGTACCGACCGCCACCGAGTTTCTGGATATGGTGACCGGGCAGTTTATCGCCGATCTCATCAGCTGGGGCGCGATTGGCGCGCGTACCACCGAAAGCCAGATCCACCGCGAGATGGCCTCCGCGCTCTCCTGCCCGGTGGGCTTTAAAAATGGGACCGACGGTAACACCCGTATCGCGGTTGACGCCATTCGCGCATCGCGTGCCAGCCACATGTTCCTCTCCCCGGATAAGAACGGGCACATGACCATCTACCAGACCAGCGGCAACCCATACGGCCATATCATCATGCGCGGCGGTAAAAAACCGAACTACCACGCGGAGGATATTGCCGCCGCCTGCGAGACGCTGGCAGAATTTGACCTGCCTGAGCACCTGGTGGTGGATTTCAGCCACGGCAACTGCCAGAAACAGCACCGCCGCCAGCTCGACGTCTGCGATGAGATCTGCCAGCAGATCCGCAGCGGTTCGACCGCCGTGGCGGGCATTATGGCTGAAAGCTTCATCAAAGAAGGCACCCAGAAAATCCTTGCCGGTCAGCAGATGGTTTACGGCCAGTCGATTACCGATCCGTGCCTGAGCTGGGAAGACAGCGAGCTGCTGGTGGAGAAACTGGCGGCGGCAGTGGACAGCCGCTTCTGAGGCTATGCCGGGTAGCAAGTTAAAAGCAAAAAGGCAACGTAGTTGCCTTTTTTAATGTTTTCTCCCTCTCCCCATGGGAGAGGGCCGGGGTGAGGGCACCAGACCGCACCATCCCTCTTCCCACCCCAAATTTGATCCCGTCACAATATTTTCACAAAAACGCTTGCCGTAAATTTGCAGTTTATTGATAATGATTATCATTGTTACATTGATTGTTATTTATAAACACTATGTCACGTACGGATAATAGCGCGGCAACGCCAGTAAAAAACCACACAGCACCGTCCCCCGCCACCGCCGATCGCCGCATTGACAGCAAAATGCTGCTCGGCGATGAAGGGCGGGTGATTATCGAGCATGACGGCCAGCTCTACCTGCTGCGCCAGACGAATGCCGGAAAACTGATCCTCACGAAATAAAGTAAACAAAAATACGCCAGCCACCCAGGTGATCCCCAGGCAGCCAGCGCTTTCGATTCTTAATGGAGAGTTGCTATGCCACACCCGCGTTCCGCGTCTTTATGCCCTTCCCTCCTGGCGCTGGCGATTGCCAGTGCGCTTCCGGGCACCGCGTTTGCTGCTGCAGCAGAAGATATTACCGTTACCGCTACGGGCAACGCCCGAAGCACCTTTGAAGCCCCGATGATGGTCAGCGTGATTGACGCCTCAGCGCCGGAAAACCAGACCGCCAGCTCAGCCGCCGACCTGCTGCGCAAAGTGCCTGGCCTGACGCTGGATGGCAGCGGGCGCACAAACGGCCAGGATGTAAACCTGCGCGGCTACGACCGCCGCGGCGTGCTGGTACTGGTAGACGGCGTCCGTCAGGGGACCGACACCGGCCACCTGAACAGCACCTTCCTGGACCCGGCGCTGATTAAGCGTATCGAAGTGGTTCGCGGTCCGTCGGCCCTGCTGTACGGCAGCGGCGCGTTGGGCGGCGTGATCTCCTATGACACCGTTGATGCTAAAGACCTGCTGGAGCCGGGCAAAAACAGCGGCTATCGCGTGTTTGGTACCGGTGCGACGGGCGATCACAGCCTCGGTATGGGGGCGAGCGCCTTTGGCCGCACCGATACCCTGGACGGCGTAGTCTCATGGTCCAGCCGCGACCGCGGCGACATTCGTCAGAGCGACGGCGCAACGGCCCCCAATGATGAGTCGATCAACAACATGCTGGCGAAAGGCAGCTGGAAAATAGATCCGGCCCAGACGCTGAGCGGCTCCCTGCGCTACTACAACAACAATGCGCAGGAGCCGAAAAACCCGCAGACCACCGACGCGAGCGACAGCAGTAACCCGATGACCAACCGCTCCACCATCCAGCGCGATGCCCAGCTCGGGTATAACATTGCGCCGCCGGGCAACGACTGGCTGAACGCCGATGCGAAGCTCTACTGGTCCGAAGCGCGCATCAACGCCCAGAACATCGACGGAACCGGTGAGTTCCGCAAGCAGACGACCAAAGGCGGAAAAGTCGAAAACCGTACCCGCCTGTTCAGCGACTCCTTTGCCTCTCACCTGCTGACCTATGGCGGTGAATATTACCGTCAGGAGCAGACTCCGGGCGGCGCGACCACCGGCTTCCCGGAGGCGAAAATTGACTTCAGCTCCGGCTGGCTGCAGGACGAAATCACCCTGCGCGACCTGCCCGTTACCCTGCTCGGCGGTACCCGTTACGATAACTATCGCGGCAGCAGCAACGGCTACGACGATGTGGATGCCGATAAGTGGTCCTCCCGTGCCGGGTTAACCGTCAGCCCTGCCGACTGGCTGATGCTGTTTGGCTCCTGGGCGCAGGCCTTCCGCGCGCCGACGATGGGCGAGATGTACAACGACTCCAAACATTTCTCCATCGGCAGCTTCTACACTAACTACTGGGTGCCAAACCCCAACCTGCGCCCGGAAACTAACGAAACCCAGGAGTATGGTTTTGGCCTGCGCTTTGACGATCTGATGCTCGCCAACGATGCGCTGGAGTTCAAAGCCAGCTACTTCGATACCAAAGCCAAAGACTACATCTCTACCACCGTCGATTTTGCGGCGGCCACCACCATGTCCTATAACGTACCTAACGCCAAAATCTGGGGCTGGGACGTGATGGCGAAGTACTCGGCCAATCTCTTCAACCTTGACGTGGCCTACAACCGCACGCGGGGTAAAGACACCGATACGGGCGAGTATATCTCCAGCATTAACCCGGACACCGTCACCAGCAAGCTCGACATTCCGGTGGCACAAAGCGGCTTCTCCGTGGGCTGGATCGGCACCTTTGTCGATCGCTCAACCCACATCAGCAGCAGCTACAGCAAGCAGCCGGGCTATGCGGTTAACGATTTCTACGTCAGCTATCAGGGCCAGGAACAGTTCAAAGGCGTGACCACCACACTGGTGCTGGGCAACGCCTTCGATAAAGAGTACTGGTCACCGCAGGGCATCCCGCAGGACGGCCGTAACGGCAAGATTTTTGTAAGCTATCAGTGGTAATCCCCGCCCCGGTTCACCGGGGCAAGAATCTGGAAGGAAAAGATAATGAATCACTACACACGCTGGCTTGAGCTAAAAGAACAAAACCCGGGTAAGTACGCACGTGACATCGCAGGCTTGATGAACATCAGCGAAGCGGAGCTGACCTTTGCCCGCGTGGGCCACGACGCCTGGCGATTGCGCGGTGAAACCCGCGAGATTTTAGGCGCGCTGGAAGCCGTGGGTGAAACCAAGTGTATCTGCCGCAACGAATACGCTGTGCACGAGCAGGTGGGCGCGTTTACTAACCAGCATCTCAACGGCCACGCCGGGCTGGTGCTGAACCCGCGCGCGCTGGATCTCCGCCTGTTCCTCAATCAGTGGGCAAGCGTGTTTCACGTTAGCGAAGCCACGGCACGCGGCGAGCGCCAGAGCATTCAGTTCTTTGACCATCAGGGCGACGCCCTGCTCAAGGTGTACACCACCGACAATACCGATGTCAGCGCCTGGGGCGACGTGCTGACGCGCTTCATCATTGCCGATAACCCGCCGCTGGCGTTAAAACCGGCCGAAACACCTGCGCACGCTGAACATGCCGACGCAGACACGGTAGACAAAGAGTGGCGCGCCATGACCGACGTGCATCAGTTCTTCAGCCTGCTTAAGCGTCACAGCCTCAGCCGCCAGCAGGCCTTCCGCCTGGTGGGCGACGACCTCGCCTGTAAGGTGGACAACGGTGCGCTGGCGAAGCTGCTGGAAACCGCGCGTCAGGACGGCAATGAAATCATGGTGTTCGTGGGCAACCGCGGCTGCGTGCAGATCTTCACCGGCGTGGTAGAAAAGCTGGTGCCGATGAAAGGCTGGCTGAACATTTTCAATAAGGCCTTTACCCTGCATCTGCTGGAAGAGACCGTCGCCGAAACCTGGGTGACGCGTAAACCAACCGCAGACGGCCACGTCACCAGCCTGGAGCTGTTCGCCGCCGACGGCACGCAAATCGCCCAACTGTATGGCCAACGCACCGAAGGTGAGCCGGAGCAGAGCCAGTGGCGCAGCCAGATTGACGCCCTGACGCCGAAAGGACTGGCCGCATGAAAAAATGGTTTGCCCTGCTTGGCATCCTGCCGTGGGTGACCTTTGCCGCCACGCCGGAGAAAATCGTCACGCTCGGTGGCGACGTCACGGAGATTGTTTACGCCCTTGACGCAGGATCTTCGCTGGTGGCACGCGACAGCACCAGCCGCTGGCCGCAGGCGGCGACGCGTCTGCCCGACGTGGGGTATTTGCGCCAGCTTAACGCCGAAGGCATTTTATCCGTGCGCCCGACGCTGGTTCTGGCGAGCACGCAGGCGCAGCCTTCTCTGGCGCTCGAACAGGTTGCGCAGAGTCACGTCAGGGTCGTCAACGTGCCCGCCCGAAATACGCTTGATGTCATCGACGAAAAGATTCGCGTCGTTGCCGAAGCCACCCACCGTGAGGCGCAGGGGGAAACCTTGCGCAACACGCTGCGCGCGGAACTGGCGGCGCTGCCCGCTTCACCGCTCAACAAACGGGTGCTGTTTATTCTCAACCACGGCGGGATGACCGCCATGGCAGCCGGACAGCAGACCGGCGCGGATGCGGCTATCCGGGCGGCGGGGCTGCAGAATGCGATGCAGGGCTTCACCCGCTACCAGCCGCTCTCGCAGGAGGGTACCATCGCCAGCCAGCCCGACCTGGTGGTCATCTCCCAGGACGGCATAAAAGCGCTGGGCGGGGAAGAGAATCTCTGGAAGCTGCCGGGTCTGGCACAGACCCCGGCGGGACGCGGCAGGCAGGTGCTGGCCATTGATGATATGGCGCTGCTGGGCTTTAGCGTGCGCACGCCACAGGCCATCCAGCAGCTGCGCGCCAAAGCGGAGCAATTGCCCTGATGACCCGCCGGATAACCCTGTCGCTGTGGGGAATGGCCCTCTTTCTCGCCGTGATGACCCTCATGGCAACAGGCTTTGGCGCGTTGCGTCTGCCGGTAAGCCTGCTGTGGAACAGCAGCGATGAGGCGCTGCGTCAGATCTGGCTGACCATTCGACTGCCGCGCGTGCTGCTGGCCCTGACGATCGGCGGCTCTCTGGCGCTGGCGGGCTGCGTGATGCAGGGGCTGTTTCGTAATCCGCTGGCGGACCCCGGCCTGCTCGGGATCAGCAGCGGCGCGGCGCTGGCCGTTGCCCTGTGGGTGGTCATCCCGCTTTCGCTGCCCGCGCTGGTCATGCTGTATGCCCCCATGCTGGCGGCCTTTCTTGGCGCGCTGGCGGCGACGGTGGTGATCTTTGTGCTCAGCCAGCAGCGTGACAGTTCGCTGTCGCGTCTGCTGCTGGTGGGAATTGCGATAAATGCCTTATGCGGTGCCGCGGTGGGCGTCCTCTCATGGCTTAGCAACGACGCGCAGCTTCGCCAGCTGTCACTCTGGGGCATGGGCAGCCTCGGTCAGGCGCAGTGGTCAACGCTGCTGGCCGTCACCTCGCTGATGGTGCCGACGGTGCTGATTATCTGGCGTCTCGCCAGCGCGCTCAACCTGCTCCAGTTGGGTGAGGAAGAGGCGCACTATCTGGGGGTGGATGTCGTGGTGGTGCAGCGGATTTTACTTCTGTGCAGCGCGCTGCTGGTGGCTGCGGCCGTTGCCGTCAGCGGCGTTATTGGCTTTGTCGGGCTGGTCGTCCCGCACCTGATGCGCATGTGGCTGGGCGCGGATCATCGGGCGACCCTTCCCGGCTCGGTGCTGGCTGGCGCGCTGTTGCTGCTGGTGGCGGATACGGTGGCACGCACGCTGGTCGCGCCCGCGGAAATGCCGGTCGGGTTGCTGACCAGCCTTATCGGTGCCCCCTGGTTCCTGTGGCTAATCTTTCGTCGGGGAGGCCGACATGGCTGAACGGTATTGCGCTGAAAATGTGAGCTGTACGCTCGCGGGGCGCACGCTTATCAAAGACGTTTCGCTCACGCTGTCAAAGGGCGAACTGGTGGCCCTGATTGGCCCGAATGGCGCGGGGAAATCCACGTTACTGCGGCTGCTAACGGGTTACCTGAAACCCGTTAGTGGCAGCTGTTTTCTGGCGGGAAAAGCGTTGAGCGAATGGGCGCCGGACACCTTGTCGCGCTATCGCGCGGTGATGCGCCAGCATACTCAGCTCGGCTTCGACTGGCCCGTTGAGGCCGTTATCGGGATGGGACGCGCGCCGTGGAGTCGCCAGCCGGAACCGGCAATTATTCATCAGGTGATGGCGTTGACCGGCTGTCTGCCACTGGCCGGAAGACAGTACAACGCTCTCTCCGGCGGCGAGCAGCAGCGCGTCCAGCTTGCGCGCGCGCTGGCGCAACTCTGGCAAGACGGTGCGCCTCGCGGCTGGCTTTTTCTTGATGAACCAACCTCGGCGCTCGATCTCTACCACCAGCAGCATCTACTCAGGCTGCTGAAGTCGCTGACCGACAAGGGCCATCTCCACGTTTGCGTGGTGCTGCACGATCTCAATCTGGCGGCACTCTGGGCGGACAGGATTTTGCTTTTGCACAACGGGCACATTGTGGCCAACGGCACGCCGGAGCAGGTTCTGCAGGCCGATGCGCTGGCCCACTGGTATGGCGCGCAGGTTCACGTCGGCCAGCACCCGGCTCACGCCGCGCCGCAGGTTTTTCTTGCCCCTTAGCTTGAGCAGCTCACTTCCAGCCGCTTGCCCCAGTCCGGCGGGCGGCTGACGTAATCATCCTCCCTGTCGGCAAACGGCGTGCGTAGCGCAGCATGCAAGCGGTGCAGTTCGTCATACTGCCCCTGTTCTGCCTGCTCAATCGCCCGCTGAGCCAGCCAGTTGCGCAGCACCATCGCCGGGTTAACCGCGTTCATCTTTTCCTGACGGGTGGCGTCATCAATCTGCTCACGCTGCAGGCGCGTGCGGTAAGCGGTGAACCAGTCATCAAAGGCCTGTCGGTCAATGAACTCATCGCGTAGCGGTGAGGCGGCGCTCTGCTGCTCGGTCTGGCCCAGCATTCTGAAGGTGCGGGTGTAGTCGCTCCCCTCGCGGGCCATCAGGGAGAACAGGGTATTGAGAAGCGCGTTATCCCCTTTCTCCTGCGTCAGCAGCCCCAGCTTGCTGCGCATCAGGGAACCATACTCCCGCAACAGTACTTCCTGGTAACTATCGAGCGCATCGTTCAGGCCTTCCACGTCGATAAACGGCGACAGCGACTGCGCCAGACGCTGGAGATTCCACAGCCCGACGGCAGGCTGATTATCAAAGCTGTAGCGACCCTGGTAATCCGAATGGTTACAGATGTAGCCCGGCTGATAATCATCGAGGAAACCAAAAGGCCCGTAATCAAAGGTCAGCCCCAGCAGGGACATATTGTCGGTGTTCATTACGCCATGCGCGAAACCGACGGTCTGCCAGCGCGCAATCATCGACGCGGTGCGGGCGACAATATCGCGGAACCATAAAAGGTATTTGTCCGCCTCGTCCTGCAGATGCGGCCAGTGGTGGCGAAGGGCGAAATCGGCAAGCTGGCGAACCTTTTCCGGCTCGCGGCGATAGTAAAAATGTTCGAAATGGCCGAAACGCAGATGGCTTTGGGCAACGCGGATGAGCATCGCCCCCTGCTCAATCGTTTCTCGTGAAACGGGCGTATCGCTGGTGACAATCGACAGCGCCCGCGACGTCGGAATACCCAGGGCATGCATCGCTTCTGAGGCCAGGCTTTCGCGAATGGTTGAACGCAGCACGGCGCGCCCATCGCCCATACGCGAATAAGGCGTCAGGCCAGCCCCTTTGAGGTGCCAGTCTACGGTTTCGCCGTTGGGGAGCTGTTGTTCGCCGAGCAGGATCCCACGGCCATCGCCGAGTTGCCCTGCCCAGACGCCAAACTGATGTCCACTATAGACTTGCGCAAGCGGTCGCATACCCGGCAAAAGCGTTTCGCCGCCCCACACGCCTGCCCCTTCGGACGGCTCGAATAATGCCGGGGGGATCGCAAGCGAATCCGCCAGCGTCTCGTTATGCCAGATCAGACGGGCGTTATCTAACGGAGTGGGATTGAGAGCGGTATAGAAGCCGGGCAATTCATCGTGCCAGTGTGCGGTAAAAGACAGGGTCATAGGTCCTCCTGCTTTTAGTGTAGAGGTTTTACCGGGAATTAAACACGGGCGAAGAAAAGGGTTATCACTGAACGAGCGTCGTGACGTGCTCTGCCGTTACGGCTGGCCACAGGCTGCCCTGCATGGCACCGAAATTAAATGAAAGAACGCGTTGTAACAGACCGTGATCGTCAATTCCGGCAACCATTACCGACTGGCAGTGCGGCGTTATTTGCCAGAGGATCGCGCGCATAAATGGCTCGAAGGAGAGTTCAAACGCACGCTGCTGAATAAAGCCTTTATCAAGGGTGACCCGTTTAAACAATCCATCGTAAATCGCTTTGAGGGTGGCAGCCCCCGCGCCGAAGTTCGACAGCACCAGCGGGAAACGAATCGCCATTCTCGCCAGATTGAGATTGTCCTTTCCGTTATTTAAACCGGGATAGTTCTCATTAACGGTAAACTCCAGAAAGGGGTAGCGCTCAAGTAATGAAACACTGTTTCCGTCAGTTAATAAAAACTCAACAATTGCAGGTGTAATATTGATCCATGCAATTAACTGATGCTGAATAAAAAACAGTTTACAGGTATCGAGCAATTGCAGTTTTTCATGAAAAAGCGCCAGTTCATCGGCCGCTGAAAGGCGCGGGATAACCAGTTCAGTAGGGATACGCACGTCTGAGCCCACGCCAACGAAGTTAACCAACACCTCTAAACCTTTAAGTTCCCCTGCACTATTCCGGGCAGGCAAAAGTAAAAGTTCAGACTGGTAGGCATTATCTAGCGTGATTATCATTGCGCTCGCCCCGCGTTAAAGATGAAAGAGGACATCCTGGAGCAATTGCCGACACAATTCCACTGTATTGATTTTAATAAGTTTAATTTCATTCGATCCGTATTAATTTTCAGATTTATCCCTGAATCTTAAATAATCTTATCCTGGTTGTTGGTTAATAGCCAGTTTTAGATAAAACAGACACATACGGACATAATTCACACGGTGTAAATTTAACTTTAATCATCTTTTTTCAGTAAAAACGGCATGGCTTATTAGTTACCATGCCGTCTTAACGTCGTTGCCTGGCGTGACTAAATACGTCGCGCCTGCCAAAAGTTTTTACGCCAGTAAACATTATCCAGCGAGGAGCGCATTACGCCGCGGCTGGTCGAGGCGTGAATAAACTGGTTATCGGTATCATAGATACCAACGTGGAGACCACTTTCCCCCGATCCGGTTTTGAAAAAGACCAAATCGCCCGGAAGCAGATCGTCTTTATCAATTTCCGTTCCGATTTCAGCCTGCTTGCGCGTTTCGCGCGGCAGCCGCAAATCAAACTTATCGCGATACGTCATCAGGACAAACCCCGAGCAATCCACCCCGCCCCGGCTCATGCCACCGTAACGATACGGCGTACCACGCCAGTTGCTTAGCTGGTCGTTCAGGCTTGCAATCACCGTGATGGAATCCGACAGCCGCGGATTCGGCGGAGGCGCGCGGTGGCTGCTGCATCCCGCAAGAATTAACGTCGCCACAAGGAGAAACCACACTCGCATTTTCAGACGATTCCTCTGCTTTTATTGTTGTTTCCGTAATTTAGCGTGCAATCGCGCCGCGACGCAAGAAACGCTTACGCCTGCGCGGTCGAAATGAGCATCTTATGCCCTTCGATATCCAGGCGTCGAAACGACATATTATAGGCTTTTGCCAGGTTAGGCGGCGTTAACACGCTGTCGCGAGCGCCGCAGGCGATGGTTTTGCCCTGCGATAATAACCACACCCGATGCGCATGACGCAGGGTATGGTTCAGATCATGGCTGCTCATCACGATGGCGATACCTTGACGGGAGAGCGCGCTTAGCAAACTGTCCAGCGCAGACTGCTGGGCCACATCCAGACCGCTCATCGGCTCATCCAGAAGCAGTAGACGCCCGTGCGGGTTCCCTTCGGGATGGATCTGCACGATCACCGCGGCCAGGCGTACGCGCTGCCACTCTCCGCCCGAGAGCTGGCTGGCATGGCGGCTGAGTTTATCCTCTAACCCAAGCGCCGCGGCGACAGCCTCGACCAGCGCCGCGTGCTGTTTATCATGCAGATGCAGCATCAGATAGTGCCATACGGGCATCGCAAACGGCGGCACCTGCTGCTGAACCAGATAGCTCCGCCGGTACGCCAGCGCAGCCGGCGACCATTCAGACAGCGCACAGTCCAGCAGCGAGAGCGTCCCGCTGCCCGAGGTCAGCCCCGCCATCCGCGCCAGCAACGTGCTTTTGCCCGCGCCATTCGGCCCGACAAGATGCAGGATTTCGCCTGCGTTGACGGATGCGGTAATGGGCGCCAGGCGTCCCTTCTCGGCGACGTCTGTGAGCTGCATCAGCACGGTCATTATTTTGCCAGCGCCAGCTTAATTGACTCCATGACGATCGGATCTTCAGGGGTCATATCCGGTGAAAAGCGCTGGACAACCTGCCCGTCACGCCCTACCAGGAACTTCTCAAAGTTCCACAGAATGTCATCCGGATACAGCGGCGCACGCCCTTTGCTGGCCATGCGTTCGTAGAAACCACTCTCTTCAGGGGCGACTGCCGTCGGCGCGGCGGCGATCAGTTTGGCATACAGCGGATGACGATTTTCGCCATTTACGTCAATCTTGCTGAACATCGGGAAGGTCACACCGTAGGTGGTGCTGCAAAACGTTTTGATCTCTTCTTCGCTACCCGGCTCCTGGCCCAGGAACTGGTTGCACGGGAAGCCCAGCACGACAAAGCCGTCTTTCTCCCAGGCTTTCTGAATGTTCTCCAACTGCTCGTACTGCGGAGTGAGGCCGCATTTTGACGCCACATTTACCAGCAGCAAAACCTTGCCTTTATAACGTTCCAGCGTGGTTTTCTCGCCATCAATGGTGGTCACTTCGGTGTTCAGAATATCAGACTGCATAGCATTCCCTCAGGTTGTCTTACGGGTAGTGTTTTAACGTCCGGCTTTTAATAGTAGCCAGATAAAGACCGGCGCGCCCAGCGTTGCGGTGACGACACCAATCGGCAGTTCGGCTGCCGTCAGGGCAAGACGGGCGATGATATCGGCCACCAGCAGCGTGGTCGCCCCGGCAAGGGCCGAGGCAGGAAGCAGCGTTCGATGGTCCGTTATGCCGCACAGACGCAGCATGTGCGGGATAACCAGCCCGATAAAGCCAATTGCCCCGGCCAGCGCGACGCTCACGCCCACCATCCAGCCAATAGCCACCACCAGCACGTTGCGCCAGAGTCCAAGCGACATTCCAAGCTGGCGGGCTGAGGTTTCGCCCAGCGCCAGCATATTCAGCGGCTGCGACTGGACGCACGCCCAGAGCATGACCGGGATAAGCAGGAGCATCAACCAGCCCTGACGCCAGTCAACGCCGCCGAAACCGCCCATCATCCAGTACATCAGCTGGCGTAAATCAAAGGAGGTGGAAAAGTAGACCGCCCAGGTCATCAGCGCGCTACAGATGATCCCCAGCGCGACCCCGGCAAGCAGTAATCGGCTGGTCGAAAGGTGCCGCCGCGCGAAGCGCAGCAGAATGACGGTGATCAGCAAGGCACCGAGAATGGCGCTCAGGCTAATTCCCCAGCCAGACAGTTCGCCCCCGCCCAACATGACGGCTGCAATCAGCCCCACGCCCGCGCCATTAGAGACGCCCAGAAGCCCCGGCTCAGCTAACGGGTTTTCGAACAGCGCCTGCATCATAGTGCCGCATAACGCCAGCGCGCCGCCGACGAGGATCACCGCCAGCGTTCGCGGCAGGCGGATTTGCCAGACGAAGAGCTGCCCGTCCGGGCTAAACCAGCTTTGTGGTGCCAGCCAGCGGTCTCCTGCGCACAGACTGACGACCGTAGCGGCAGTCAGCAGCAGCACCAGCAGAAGCAGACGGCGGATATCGGAGCGGTACTGTTGGCGGGCGAAATCAAGCATAGGCATGTGTTATCAACGTGTAATGATATTGATTTTACGGCGGATTTAATCAATTGCACAAAGAAAAAAGGCCGCAGAAGCGGCCTTTTTAGTTAGTTCATATTACTCTGCTTTGGGCGTTGCGTTTTCGACACGGCTTTTTAACTTCTGTCCGGGTCTGAAGGTCACCACGCGGCGGGCTGTAATGGGAATATCTTCCCCCGTCTTCGGGTTTCGGCCCGGACGTTGGTTTTTGTCTCGCAAATCAAAATTGCCAAAGCCGGAGAGTTTTACCTGCTCACCATTTTCCAGAGCACGACGGATCTCTTCGAAAAACAGCTCTACCAGCTCTTTAGCATCCCGTTTGCTAAGCCCAAGCTTATCAAACAGATATTCTGACATTTCAGCTTTTGTAAGCGCCATAGGTTCAATCCCTCAATGATGCCTGGAATCGCTCTTTTAATGCCTCTACACATTTGGCGACGGTAGCGGCAATCTCCTCTTCTTCGAGTGTACGGCTGGTATCCTGAAGGATAAGGCTAATAGCGAGGCTCTTGAAACCTTCTGCTACGCCCTTGCCGCGGTACACGTCAAATAAGTTTACGCCAACTACCTGATTTACGCCAACTTTCTTACATTCGGCCAAAATATCTGCTGCGGGAACGTTTTCCGCGACCACAACAGCGATATCACGGCGGTTCGCCGGGAAGCGAGAAATGTCCTGCGCCTGAGGAATCACGCGGTCTGCGACCGGGTTCCACTCCAGCTCGAACACGATAGTACGGCCATTGAGGTCGAATTTACGTTCCAGCTCAGGATGCACAACGCCAATGAAACCAACGCGTTTGCCGTCTAAATAAATCGCTGCACTCTGGCCCGGATGCAGGGCGGGAATGGCTTCAGCGCGGAATTCAATTTCGGATAATTTACCGGTCAGATCGAGAATTGCTTCCAGATCGCCCTTCATATCGTAGAAATCAACCGTGCTTTTTGCCAGGTCCCAGTGCTCTTCAACACGGTTTCCGGTAATGGCACCTGCCAGCATGAGATCCTGACGGATGCCTAAATTTGCCTGCGTATCCGGCACAAAGCGCAAGCCGCTTTCGAATATGCGCACGCGGTTTTGCTGGCGATTCTGGTTGTACACGATGGTGCCAAGCAGACCGGTCCACAGCGACAGGCGCATCGCCGACATCTCGCTTGAGATTGGGCTTGGCAGGATCAGCGCTTCCTCACCCGGGTGGATCAGCTGCTGCAGCTTAGGATCGACGAAGCTGTAGGTGATCACTTCCTGATAGCCTTTGTCGTTCAGCATGGTTTTCACACGCTTCAGGGACAGGTCGGCTTCACGGTGGCTCCCCATGATCAGGCCAGCCTGGACCGGCTCGTCAGGGATGTTGTTGTAGCCGTAAACGCGGGCCACTTCTTCCACCAGGTCTTCTTCAATTTCCATGTCGAAACGCCAGGATGGCGCAACGGCGTGCCACTCGTCCTGGCCTTCGGTGACGTCGCAGCCCAGACGGCGCAGAATATCGCTCACCTGCGCATCGGCAACGTGGTGACCAATCAGACGATCCAGCTTGCTGCGACGCAGCGTGATGGTGGCACGCTTCGGCAGCGTTGCGTCGTTGGTTACGTCGATAACCGGGCCTGCTTCACCGCCGCAGATGTCGATCAGCAGGCGTGTAGCACGCTCCATCGCTTTATACTGCAGCGCAGGATCCACGCCGCGCTCATAGCGGTGAGACGCATCGGTATGCAGGCCGTGACGGCGCGCGCGGCCGGTGATGGACAGCGGACTGAAGAACGCACACTCCAGCAGCACGTTCTGCGTTTCATCATTCACACCGGAGTGTTCGCCGCCGAAGATACCGCCCATGGCCAACGCTTTGTTGTGGTCAGCAATAACCAGCGTATCCGCGTTCAGCTTCGCTTCGCTGCCGTCCAGCAGAACCAGGGTTTCGCCCTCTTTCGCCATACGCACCACGATGCCACCTTCGATACGATCTTTATCGAACGCGTGCATTGGCTGGCCCAGTTCCAGCAGAACGTAGTTGGTCACGTCAACCACCGCGTCGATGGAACGAATACCGCAGCGGCGCAGTTTTTCTTTCATCCACAGCGGGGTTGCGGCTTTAACGTTAATGCCTTTTACCACACGGCCCAGGTAGCGCGGGCACGCATCAGCGGCCTCCACCTGAATGGGCAGCGTATCGCTGATGGTGGCTTCCACCGGCACGATCTCCGGTGCGTTCAGCTCGGTCTGATTGAGCACGGCAACGTCGCGCGCCACGCCGATGATGCCCAGGCAGTCAGCACGGTTCGGCGTTACGCTGATTTCGATGGTATTGTCATCGAGTTTCAGGTATTCACGAATATCGGTACCAATTGGTGCATCCAGCGGCAGCTCGATGATGCCGTTATGATCGTCGGAAATACCCAGCTCGGAGAACGAGCAGAGCATGCCTTCAGAAGGTTCACCGCGCAGCTTCGCGGCTTTAATTTTGAAATCACCCGGCAGCACGGCACCCACAGTCGCCACGGCCACTTTCAGACCCTGACGGCAGTTCGGCGCACCGCAGACGATGTCCAGCAGGCGATCGCCGCCCACATTCACTTTTGTCACGCGCAGCTTGTCGGCGTTAGGGTGCTGACCGCACTCCATCACTTCACCGACCACCACGCCGGTGAACGCGCCGGAGACCGGCTCTACGCCGTCCACTTCCAGGCCTGCCATGGTGATTTGGTTAGAAAGCGCTTCGCTATCAAGCGTGGTGTTCACCCATTCGCGTAACCACAGTTCACTGAATTTCATTGTTCTGTCCTGCCCTTATTTAAACTGTTTGAGGAAACGCAGATCGTTTTCGAAGAAAGCGCGTAAGTCGGTTACGCCGTAACGCAGCATGGTCAGACGCTCCATGCCCATACCGAAAGCAAAGCCGGAGTAAACTTCCGGGTCGATGCCTACGTTGCGCAGCACGTTCGGGTGGACCATACCGCAGCCCAGCACTTCCAGCCATTTGCCGTTTTTACCCATTACGTCAACTTCAGCAGACGGCTCGGTGAACGGGAAGTAGGACGGACGGAAACGCACCTGGAGATCTTCCTCAAAGAAGTTGTTCAGGAAATCGTGCAGCGTACCTTTCAGGTTGGTGAAGCTGATGTTTTTATCAACAATCAGGCCTTCCATCTGATGGAACATCGGGGTATGCGTCTGGTCGTAGTCATTACGATAAACGCGGCCCGGCGCGATGATACGGATAGGGGGTGCCTGATCCTTCATGGTGCGGATCTGAACGCCAGAGGTCTGTGTACGCAACAGACGCGTTGCGTCAAACCAGAAAGTGTCGTGGTCAGCACGTGCCGGATGATGGCCAGGAATGTTCAGGGCATCGAAGTTGTGATAGTCATCTTCAATTTCCGGGCCAGTCGCCACGGTAAAGCCGAGCTCACCGAAGAAACTTTCAATACGATCGATGGTACGGGTGACCGGGTGCAATCCGCCGTTTTCAATCCGACGGCCTGGCAGTGAAACGTCGATGGTTTCGGCTGCCAGACGGGCGTTCAGCACTGCGCTTTCCAGCGCGGATTTACGCGCGTTCAGCGCCTGCTGTACCTGCTCTTTCGCTTCATTGATGACCGCACCCGCTGCCGGGCGCTCTTCAGCAGGCAACTCACGCAGGGTAGTCATTTGAAGGGTCAAATGCCCTTTCTTGCCCAGATATTCGACGCGGACGTTGTCTAACGCGGCAACATCTGAGGCCTGGTTAATGGCGGCCGTTGCACTGGCAACCAGCTCTGCGAGATGTGACATGGTTTTCCTCATTATGTCGGTGCAGACACCGATTTGGTGGACTTAATCTCTCGAATTTAGACACAAAAAAAGCCTCCATCAGGAGGCTTATCTGGCGCTGTTTTTCGTTTCATCTTTCACGCGCTAGCCTCCTGAATTCAGGTGCTAAAGTAAAAGAAGAAGCGGAAAATAGCAGCATTCATGCTTGCGTTACCTTGTGTGGTAAAAACCGTTAAGACCTTATTGAAAAGCCTGCACGGATAAATGTCAATCTTCTGATGGTGTTAAATGAAAAGAGGGAGCAAAGCCCCCTCTTTCAACTGGCTTATGCCAGTGCTGCTTTCGCTTTTTCGACCAGAGCGGTGAACGCTACTTTGTCGAATACTGCGATGTCAGCCAGGATCTTACGGTCGATTTCAACAGAGGCTTTTTTCAGGCCGTTGATGAATTTGCTGTAAGAAATACCGTTCTGACGTGCTGCTGCGTTGATACGCGCAATCCACAGTTGACGGAACTGACGCTTACGCTGACGACGGTCACGGTAAGCGTACTGACCTGCTTTGATAACAGCCTGGAAGGCAACGCGGTAAACGCGTGAACGCGCACCGTAGTAACCTTTAGCTTGTTTCAAAATTTTCTTGTGACGTGCACGTGCAATTACACCACGTTTTACGCGAGCCATATGTGCTCTCCTGTATCTATATTCTTAGTAAAAAATTAAACGTTAACGGCTTATGCGTACGGCAGGCACGCGATAACCAGACCCAGATCGCCTTTAGAAACCAGGCCTTTTGGACGCAGGTGACGTTTACGCTTAGTAGATTTTTTGGTCAGAATATGACGCAGGTTTGCGTGCTTACGCTTAAATCCACCACCACCGGTTTTTTTGAAGCGCTTAGCAGCACCGCGTACGGTCTTAATTTTTGGCATCTTAATAACTTCCACTTCGCATTGTTAAATAAACGAAACATAGGCGAACAAAACCTATGAAACCCGAAGGCTCCACAGATTTTGCTGCTTGAAGGCCTTACTGTTTCTTCTTAGGAGCGAGCACCATGATCATCTGGCGGCCTTCGATCTTCGTAGGGAAGGATTCGACTACTGCCAGTTCACTCAGATCTTCACGGACGCGGTTAAGCACTTCCATACCGATCTGTTGGTGGGCCATCTCACGACCGCGGAAACGCAGTGTGATCTTGGCCTTATCGCCATCTTCCAGAAAGCGTATCAGGCTGCGGAGTTTTACCTGATAATCGCCATCGTCGGTACCAGGACGGAATTTGATTTCCTTAACCTGGATAACTTTTTGCTTCTTCTTCTGTTCCTTAGAAGACTTACTCTTTTCATAAAGGAACTTGCCGTAGTCCATAATACGACAAACTGGCGGTTCGGCGTTAGGGCTGATTTCAACTAAATCTACTCCAGCTTCTTCAGCTTTTTCGATCGCTTCTCTCAGACTCACAATCCCCAGTGGTTCACCTTCAAGATCTGTTAAGCGAACTTCCTGGGCGCGAATCTCGCCATTGATACGATTCGGACGTGCCGTTTGAACTCGTTTTCCGCCTTTAATACCTTATTCCTCCAGTTGTTGAAGACTGCGGCTGCGAATCTCTTGTTGCAGCTTCTCAATCACTTCACTTACGTCCAGGCTTCCCAGGTCTTTACCACGGCGGGTGCGAACGGCCACTTTGCCTGCTTCCACCTCTTTATCACCACAGACCAACATATACGGGACACGACGTAAAGTGTGCTCGCGGATTTTAAAGCCAATCTTCTCATTTCTCAAGTCTGCTTTTACGCGAATGCCCGCATTTTGTAGTTTCTGCGTCAATTCTTTAACGTAATCGGCCTGAGAATCGGTAATGTTCATCACCACCACCTGCACTGGCGCAAGCCAGGTTGGGAAGAAGCCGGCGAACTCTTCGGTCAGGATGCCGATGAAGCGTTCCAGAGAACCGAGGATTGCACGGTGAATCATTACCGGTACCTGACGCTCGTTGTCTTCGCCAACATAAGAGGCGCTTAAACGCTGCGGCAGGGAGAAGTCCAGCTGTACCGTTCCGCACTGCCATGCGCGATCGAGGCAGTCATACAGGGTAAATTCAATTTTCGGACCGTAGAATGCGCCCTCGCCCAGTTGGTATTCGAACGGGATACCGTTCTCTTCCAGCGCCACGGCGAGATCCGCTTCCGCGCGATCCCATGTCTCATCGCTGCCGATACGTTTTTCCGGACGCGTTGAGAGCTTGACAACGATTTTCTCGAAGCCAAAGGTGCTATACATATCGTAGACCATACGAATGCAGGCGTTAACTTCGTCACGTACCTGGTCTTCCGTACAGAAGATATGTGCATCATCCTGAGTAAAGCCACGAACGCGCATCAGACCGTGCAGCGCACCTGATGGTTCGTTACGGTGGCAGCTACCGAATTCCGCCATACGCAGCGGTAAATCGCGGTAGGATTTCAGACCCTGGTTAAAGATCTGAACGTGGCCCGGGCAGTTCATTGGCTTGATGCAGTATTCACGATTCTCGGAAGACGTGGTGAACATCGCATCTTTGTAGTTGTCCCAGTGGCCTGTTTTTTCCCACAGAACACGGTCCATCATGAACGGGCCTTTCACTTCCTGGTACTGGTACTCTTTCAGCTTAGAGCGCACGAAAGTTTCCAGTTCGCGGAAGATAGTCCAGCCGTCGTTATGCCAGAAGACCATACCCGGCGCTTCTTCCTGCATATGGTACAGGTCAAGCTGCTTACCGATTTTACGGTGGTCACGCTTAGCCGCCTCTTCCAGGCGCTGCAGGTAGGCGTTCAGGGCTTTTTTATCCGCCCACGCGGTACCATAAATACGCTGCAACATCTTGTTGTTGCTATCGCCACGCCAGTAGGCGCCCGCGATTTTCATCAGTTTGAAGTGATGGCAGAAGCGCATGTTCGGCACGTGCGGACCACGGCACATGTCGATGTATTCTTCGTGATGATACAAGCCAGGCTTATCATCATGAGAAATGTTCTCGTCAAGAATAGAGACTTTATAGGTCTCGCCACGCTTCACGAACGTTTCACGCGCTTCGTGCCAGCTGACTTTCTTCTTAATGACGTCATAGTTGGATTCGGCGAGCTCGTGCATACGTTTTTCGAGCGCGTCGATATCTTCCTGAGTCAGGGTGTGGTCAAGGTCAACGTCATAATAGAAACCGTTGTCAATAACCGGGCCGATCGCCATCTTGGTGTTGGGCCACAGTTGTTTGATTGCGTGACCTAACAGGTGCGCACAGGAGTGACGAATGATCTCCAGACCTTCTTCGTCTTTCGCTGTGATGATAGACAGCTTCGCATCGTTTTCGATCAGATCGGACGCATCAACCAGTTCGCCATCAACGCGGCCGGCAATGGTCGCTTTCGCAAGGCCAGGACCAATATCCAGGGCAACATCCATTGGGCTTACAGCGTGGTCGTAGTGGCGTTGGCTGCCATCAGGAAGAGTAATTACAGGCATTTTATATCCTTATTTGCAGTGATGCCCCACACATAAGAGCATATACAAAGAAAATAATCGTTAGTAAACAATAGATTACGAACCATCTAACCAACAATCGTCAAATTGGCTCGCCATCCTGGACCGGCCGAATTCAGATTAATGCGGATTTACGGCAGGCGACGTAATGGTAACACTAATGCAAGGGCGAATGCACCCTCTGCAACTTTTTTGCGACTCATCCATTTGTATGAGTTTGTTAAGTTTTACCGCCCACAGCTCGCAATCCAGTATTGCTAAGCTATCCTTGAACTGGTCTTAATCTCTCTAAGGAGCATCCAATGAATGTTTCCAGCAGAACCGTCGTGATTTTAAATATCCTCTCAGCCGCCGTTTTGGTGCTGATTCTTGCCGACCGATTCCACTGGTTTTAATTCTGACCGGTAATGTGGCATAGCCTTCTGGCCTTTGCATTGCACACCCTGGCGCATATTTTGATAGACTGAGGGAATCAACTGACAAGGATTAGGTTATGCCAACGAAACGTTTTGCCGTTAAGCACTGGAAAATGGTGGTAGTACTTATTGCTATCTGCGGCGCGATGCTGCTGCTGCGCTGGGCCGCCATGATTTGGGGTTAACCCTGTGGGGAAAACGACTTAAGAAAGAACTGACCGGGTAATACATTCCGGTGACACGAGCAGAGTCAATAAAAAATAGAAGACGTGAGTTAGCCTTTAATACCCTGCGCCGCAAAAACCGGTACATCAACATCCGGTTTTTGACGGGTTAGGTAATTGATATCTGATTCAATACCTACGCGACAATAACGCGATCAGGACCACTCACCAGCGACCAGTTTATGCACATCAAAGGCATCATTCATGGATTGCCCGGTAGACTGCGTGCCTGGTGCGATGTTGGAGCCTGCTTCGACGTCAGAGGCGCGGGTAATACCTGTGGCAACGTTAGCATCTGCGGCAGGTGAAGCCAGGTTATCGGCAGCGAATACGCCAAACGAAAGTGCGGAAAGCGCCATTGCTGCGGCAGCGTTTTTAATTTTGTTCATCATCATAATTCTCTATTTTCATTAATACTGAACAGCCTAAGGCAACATTTTGCCTGTGCCCTAAGTGTAGATCTGGATCACACTTTTTCCTAGTCAATTAATTTATCAAAACGTGTCAAATAAATTGAATATACGCGACGGGAGTAATTATGGAGAAATTAAGAAGTTTTGAAGGACCACTTATTTTAAAACGGCGTTCAATATAAAACAGCACAGCTTCAAAAAATGAAAAATAAAAAACGGGCCGAGTATTCGGCCCGCGACTATTACATTTTATAGCCCAGAGAAATGGTGGTTCTACGGTCGGTATGATCCGGTGCAGAGTCCGGCGGGGAAGAGTTCCAGGTCACGTTGTACGCCAGTTTCAGGCCAAAGTGTTCGTTGATGGCCACGTTCAGCGCCGTCTCGGAGTTCAGCGTGGTATCGTCGGCACCGAAAACAGAAACCCCCTGAGTGAACTTAGTGGTGTCGGTCATCTGCCAGGCGTAGGTGCCGGAAGCATAACCTAACGGCTGAGTTTTGGTTTCGCCGTCGGTGAACTCGTCATAGCGAACACCAGGACCGAATTCGAAGCGGAAGCTGTGCACCGGTCCGTTGAGGAACTGGCGACCATAACCTGCCGTGAACACGTCACGCTGGCGGTAGCCGTTATAGCGGTCGGTTAACCAGCTGGCCTGACCGAACAGATAATCGGCGTCGGTCATGTTATAGCGGCTACGTCCCCCTACGGCATATTTCTCTGAGGAGCGTTCATCATTCGCGGATGTGTTGCTGGCGTTCCCCCACAGCGACCACGCTGTGGTGTTGCCGTACCAGGTCAGGGTGCTGTCTGCCGTCAGAGAGGAGCTTTTCGTGTTACCCGATTGTGCCAGATAACCCGCGTTCAGGTTACCTTCAAACGGTTTTTGCGCGGAGCTTGGATCGTCCATGACAGTAAAAACGGAATCATCGGCGGCTGCGTTCAACGACGCAAACACACCACCCGCCAGCATCAGTGCAGCAGGAACTGTCTTCAAAAGCTTCATTTTATTAGGGAGTCCATACAACAAAAAAAGAGACCATCACGGTCTCGGAAACTTTCTTGAGGATCAATGACAAGGCGTCCAGAGAAAGGTAACAAATTATAAAAAGCCGCAAATAACATAGCAATGTTTTCTTATTTTATTTTTTGAATAAGAACGATCCCAAATCGACATTTAATTTATATGTCGGGTTTTCAGTTTTTGTCAGTATTCATATTTAAAATCATATTGTTATTTACATTGCCTTCCTGGTAATCGGTGCCAGACTTAAGGAAGCCCATACTAAAAGGAGGTAAACATGGTTTCCATATACACCCTGACACTCTCCCCTTCCCTCGACTCCGCGACCCTGACACCCCAAATTTACCCTGAGGGGAAACTGCGCTGTAGCGCCCCCGTATTTGAACCGGGTGGCGGCGGCATCAACGTGGCCCGCGCGATTACGCACCTCGGCGGCAAAGCCACCGCGATATTCCCGTCAGGCGGCGCCACCGGCGAACACCTTGAGTCGCTGCTGGCGGATGAACAGGTCGCCACCCAGACCGTGAATGCCAAAGACTGGACGCGGCAAAACCTGCACGTCCATGTTGAGTCCAGCGGCGAGCAGTACCGCTTCGTCATGCCAGGCGCCAGACTCAGCGACGACGAGTTTCGCCAGCTCGAAGAGAAAGTGCTGGCGATTGAATCCGGCGCGCTGCTGGTCATCAGCGGCAGCCTGCCGCCTGGCATCAGTACGCAAAAGCTGACAGCGCTGATCGCATCCGTCCAGCAGCGCGGCATTCGCTGCATTGTCGACAGCTCAGGTGAAGCGCTCCAGGCAGCCCTTGAACCTGGTCAGCTTGAACTCGTTAAACCCAACCAAAAAGAGCTAAGCGCGCTGGTTAATCGCGAGTTGACCCAGCCTGACGACGTGCGGACCGCCGCCGAGGAGCTGGTTCGCAGCGGTAAAGCGCTGCGCGTGGTCGTCTCCCTGGGGCCACAGGGGGCGCTAGCGGTCGACAAAACCGGTTTTGCTCAGGTGGTTCCGCCGCCCATGAAAAGCCAGAGCACCGTGGGTGCGGGTGACAGCATGGTCGGTGCGATGGTGTTAAAGCTTGCAGAAGGTGCTTCTCTTCTGGAGATGACGCGCTACGGCGTGGCCGCCGGTAGTGCTGCAACCATCAATCAGGGAACACGCCTGTGCTCGCTGGAGGATACCCAGAAGATTGTCAATTATCTGTCGAAAGCCTGATAACGCCGCCCCCTCCGCGCGAGGGGGTAAGCGTGCCAGAGTCGCCAAACCCACACTATCGACTATGCTAAAAAAACTTTCGTGATAACAATGAGGTGAAATATGAGCAGTGGTGATATCACCCGCTACGTCGTAACGGTAAGGATCCATGAAGCGTCGCTAACCGAAATCAATGAGCTGAACAATGCGTTCACGCGCGCCAATTTCCTGTTCACCCTGACTGACGAAGACGGCAATATTCATGATTTGGGGACGATGACGTTTGGCCTGATCAGCGCGCTTAGCCAGGAAGAGGTCAATGCCCTGGCAAGCAGCCTGGCAGAAAGCGTGACCGATAAAGCCACGGAGATAGACGTGGACACCTGGGAGAGCTGGGTGAAAAAAGAACAATAAGTGCCTTGTAGTGCAGTAAACCGCTCATGTGTGCGTTAGTTCCTGTTTTTTAACAGCCATTTTGCGCTAACGTTATGATCTGGCAGACAACATGGGAGAGAGATCATGTGGCAGGCTATCAGTCATCTTTTAAGTGAGCAGCTGGGAGAAGGTGAAATTGAACTGCGTAACGAACTGCCAGGCGGAGAGATCCACGCCGCGTGGCATTTGCGCTACGCTGGACGCGATCTTTTCGTAAAATGCGATGAGCGGGAATTACTTCCTATCTTTACCGCCGAAGCCGATCAGCTGGAACTGTTATCGCGCAGTAAAACGGTCACGGTTCCGCAGGTCTGGGCCGTGGGAACCGACAGAGATTACAGTTTTCTGGTGATGGAGTATCTGCCGGCGCGCCCGTTGGATGCCCACAGCGCCTTCATCCTGGGACAGCAAATTGCCCGCCTGCACCAGTGGAGCGATCAGCCGCAGTTTGGCCTCGACTTTGACAACGATCTCTCCACCACGCCACAGCCCAACGCCTGGCAGCGCCGCTGGTCGACGTTCTTTGCCGAGCAGCGCATCGGCTGGCAGCTTGAGCTTGCCGCAGAGAGAGGGCTGGAATTCGGAAATATCGATGCCATCGTCGAACATGTCCAGCAACGGCTCGCTTCGCACCAGCCACAGCCATCATTACTGCACGGTGATTTGTGGTCCGAGAACTGCGCGCTGGGGCCAAACGGCCCTTATATCTTTGACCCCGCCTGCTACTGGGGTGACCGGGAGTGCGATCTCGCCATGCTGCCGCTCCATCCTGAGCAGCCGCCGCAAATCTACGATGGGTATCAGTCCGTCTCCCCGCTCCCGGGCGATTTCCTCGACAGACAGCCGGTTTACCAGCTCTATACCCTGCTTAATCGGGCGATCCTGTTTGGCGGCGAGCATCTGGTTAACGCGCAGCGCGCGCTGGATCGCGTGCTCGCGGCCTGATCTCACAGGGTGGCTAATGTGCCACCCTGCGTTTTCTTACAGGAAGCCGAGCAGCGAGAAGAAGAAATAACCCGCGACAATGATGATCACCGGCAAGACGTAGAGCGGAAATATCTGCAAGAAAATGGTGTGACGCGGAACCACTATCCGCGATTCAATCTGCTCGCGCGTCAGCCCCGAGTCCCCTTTGGCCTGCTCCAGAATCAGCTGGTCCTCCACCCCTTCACGCAAAAAACGCGTCTGACGGCTCATGCGTGCGCCCGAGGCCTGTAGCGCCATCGCAATAAAAATCAGCGCATAGATTACCCAAAACCCAACGTTAAGCTTCTGGTGGAAATCCGGCGTCGGTGAGTTGTACCAGAAAAAGTTCAGGAATGGCGTGTTGAAGCGCATCATCTCAATCATCACATGTGCGAAATCCAGCATAACCGCATTGATGCCCGGCTGCTTTTCGCTGTGATCGAACATGAATTTAAAGATGGAAATCAGCGTTGAAATCACCGCCGGAATGAAAATGACCCACCCGGCAATACGTTTTAAGACAGCGATGCGTCCAGCTTGTTGATACGTCATCAGTTCCCCTTCAAAAAAGACGCGTTATTTGTGCCTAAGTCTACCTGCTGACCGTGATTTTCGCCCGTTCTTTGAAGGCAATATGCTAAATTGCAGACTGGACTTAGCATTTATCGTTTGTCGGACACCTGAGAGAAGGAGACGTAATAATGACGGCACCGCGCCAGATTCTTGCCGCTATTTTTGACATGGATGGACTGCTGATCGATTCCGAACCGCTGTGGGATCGCGCTGAACTGGACGTTATGGCCAGCCTTGGCGTAGATATCTCTCGCCGGAACGAGTTGCCCGACACGCTTGGGCTGCGCATCGATATGGTCGTTGAGCTGTGGTATGCCCACCAGCCGTGGGTTGGCCCTGACCGTAACGAAGTGACCAACCGGATTATCAGTCGCGCGATTTCCCTGGTTGAGGAAAACAAGCCTCTGCTGCCCGGCGTGCGTGAAGCCGTTGCGCTCTGTAAGGCACAAGGCTTAAAAGTGGGGCTGGCGTCTGCCTCACCGCTGCATATGCTGGAAAAAGTGCTGACGATGTTTGAGCTGCGCGACAGCTTCGACGCGCTGGCCTCGGCGGAAAAGCTGCCCTATAGCAAACCCCACCCGCAGGTTTATATGGATTGTGCCGCGAAGCTGGGCCTTGACCCGCTGTCCTGCGTGGCGCTGGAAGATTCGGTCAACGGCATGGTGGCATCGAAAGCGGCGCGTATGCGCTCGATTGTTGTCCCGGCCGAAGAAGGTCAGCACGATCCCCGCTTTGCGCTGGCCGATGTCAAACTGTCATCGCTAACCGAACTTACCCCGCAGCACCTGCGCGGCGAGTAACCCTTTTCAGGCAGCGAGGCTGCCTGAAAGCGTATGACCGGGCACGAAAGCGCATGAATAGTGCCCGTTTGTGACAAAGGGTTACACCGTCACCTCTTCCGTACACTGTATAAAAAACCTATACTGTATGAATTGACAGTTTGTTGGGTTTTATCATGACGGCGGAAGGCCACCTGCTTTTTTCAATTGCCTGCGCGGTGTTTTCTAAAAACGCTGAACTTACCCCTGTGCTGGCGCAGGGGGACTGGTGGCATATTGTCCCTTCCGCAGTATTGACCTGCCTGCTGCCGGATATCGATCATCCGAAGTCTTTCCTTGGCCAGCGATTGAAGTGGATATCCAAACCCATCGCCAGGGCCTTTGGTCATCGCGGATTTACCCACAGTCTGTTGGCTGTTTTTGGCCTGCTGACGCTTTTCTATCTTAAGGTCCCTGATAGCTGGATAGTGCCTGCCGATGCCATTCAGGGCATGGTGCTGGGCTATTTAAGCCATATTCTTGCCGACATGCTCACCCCGGCGGGCGTGCCGCTTCTCTGGCCCTGCCGGTGGCGCTTCCGCCTCCCGATCCTCGCCCCCCAAAAAGGCAACCAGCTTGAGCGCGTGTTGTGCATGGCGCTGTTTGCCTGGGCGGTCTGGATGCCGCAAACATTGCCCGAAAACAGTGCAGTCCGCTGGTCATCGCAAATGATTAACTCCCTGCAATTCCAGTTTGATCGTTTTATTAATCACCAGATTGAACATTAAACCGACAAAATAATCACATTTGTCATAAACCATTCCATTTGGATATAAGCGCCACATCACACTTCTGCTAACCTTGCGCCAACAGGCTCGGTAAAAACCGACCGGATAATAAATCAGGAGAACGGGGATGAATTTTCCACTCATCGCGAACATTATTGTGTTCGTTGTTTTGCTATTGCTTCTCGCACAGACGCGCCACAAACAGTGGAGCCTGGCGAAGAAAGTACTCGTCGGTCTGGGTATGGGTGTCGTATTTGGTCTGGCATTACACGCCATTTACGGTTCCGATAGCCCGGTAATGAAAGAGTCTATCCAGTGGTTCAACATTGTCGGTAACGGCTATGTGCAGCTGCTGCAGATGATCGTCATGCCGCTGGTGTTTGCCTCTATTCTGAGCGCGGTTGCGCGTCTGCACAACGCCACCCAGCTGGGTAAAATCAGTTTTCTGACCATCGGGACCTTGCTGTTCACTACGCTTATCGCCGCGCTGGTCGGTGTACTGGTGACTAACCTGTTTGGTCTGACCGCCGAAGGTCTGGTACAAGGCTCAGCCGAAACCGCGCGCCTGACGGCAATCCAGACCAACTATGTTGGTAAACTTGCCGATCTGACCGTTCCGCAAATGGTGCTTTCCTTTGTTCCGAAGAACCCGTTTGCTGACCTGACCGGTGCAAGCCCGACGTCCATTATCAGCGTAGTGTTCTTCGCTGCGTTCCTGGGCGTAGCGGCACTGAAGCTGTTGAAAGACGATGCGCCGAAAGGTGAACGCGTGCTGGTCGCCATCGATACCCTGCAAAGCTGGGTCATGAAGCTGGTTCGCCTGGTCATGCAGCTGACGCCTTACGGCGTGCTGGCCCTGATGACCAAAGTGGTGGCAGGCTCCAACCTGCAGGACATCATCAAGCTCGGTAGCTTCGTGATTGCGTCTTACCTGGGTCTCGCCATCATGTTTGTGGTGCACGGCATCCTGCTGGGCGTTAACGGCGTGAGCCCGCTGAAATACTTCCGTAAAGTATGGCCGGTGCTGACCTTCGCCTTTACCAGTCGCTCCAGCGCAGCCTCTATTCCGCTGAACGTTGAAGCGCAAACGCGTCGCCTGGGCGTACCAGAATCCATCGCCAGCTTCTCTGCTACCTTTGGTGCCACCATTGGTCAGAACGGTTGCGCGGGGCTTTACCCGGCGATGCTGGCGGTGATGGTTGCGCCAACCGTGGGGATTAACCCGCTGGATCCGGTCTGGATTGCGACTCTGGTGGGTATTGTCACCATCAGCTCCGCCGGTGTGGCGGGTGTAGGCGGTGGGGCAACCTTCGCTGCGCTGATCGTACTGCCTGCGCTGGGCCTGCCGGTAACGCTGGTTGCACTGCTGATTTCCGTTGAACCGCTGATCGACATGGGTCGTACTGCTCTGAACGTCAGCGGCTCCATGACTGCCGGGACGCTGACCAGCCAGTGGCTGAAGCAGACGGACAAAGCGATCCTTGAAAGTGAAGATGACGTCGAACTGGCGCACCGCTAATCACTGCACAATAAAAAAACCGCCTGATGGCGGTTTTTTTATGTCTGTTAATCTTCAACCTCTTCTTCCTGGCGGATTTGCACCGCCCAGCGCTGCGCCGACTCGGGAACCGTAAACACGGGGGAGCGGCGAAAGTGTTCACCAATCAGCACAAATGCCACGTACTTCCCACGCAGCTGCCAGACATCGCGAAAGCCCTCAACCTTCAGGGCATGGTCAGGCGGCGCAGGTTCGACGCGGGGCACATAGCTAATAACCTGGCGATTTTGTTGGCGAAGAGGTTTCATAAGCGACGGGTTCACTAATACAGATTCTGAATACAGGAAATTTCTATCATAGCCGATTCTCCCCCCACCCGTCGCGCCTCGGGGGCCGATGATGCCAGCTTTCGTTAAGAAAAATGTCCTAAAACGCCTGGTTCGTTAGCCTGTTCATGACATTGTTCTATCCTTAATAGGGTTTTTAGGAACGTATACAGGAGAAGCGTGCAATGTCGAACAATGATAAAACACATCAATCACCCATTCATGGCACTGAAGAATCTCAACCGGGAATGGATTCACTTGCTCCAGCGGACGGATCGCATAAGCCTTCACCGGGCCCTTCCGCACCGGGCGAACAACCTACTGCGCCGGGAAGTTTCAAATCCCCGGGCAACGCAAATGATAAACTGAATGCTCTCGAGCCTCACCGCAAAGGCGGCGAAGGCCATGCGCTGACAACTAATCAGGGCGTACGTATTGCCGATGACCAGAACTCCCTGCGCGCAGGCTCTCGCGGGCCTACCCTGCTGGAAGATTTTATCCTGCGGGAAAAAATTACCCATTTCGACCATGAGCGCATCCCGGAACGCATCGTTCATGCGCGTGGCTCTGCGGCGCACGGCTATTTCCAGCCCTATAAGAGCCTGAAAGATATCACTAAAGCGGACTTCCTCTCCGATCCCGACAAAAAAACGCCGGTGTTTGTGCGCTTCTCTACCGTCCAGGGCGGCGCAGGCTCTGCCGACACGGTGCGTGATATCCGCGGCTTTGCCACCAAGTTTTACACCGACGAAGGGATTTTCGATCTGGTAGGGAACAATACGCCGATCTTCTTTATTCAGGATGCGCATAAGTTTCCTGACTTTGTCCATGCGGTAAAACCAGAGCCACACTGGGCCATACCGCAGGGACAAAGTGCGCATGACACCTTCTGGGACTATGTTTCCCTGCAGCCCGAAACCTTACACAACGTGATGTGGGCGATGTCCGACCGTGGGATCCCTCGCAGTTATCGCACCATGGAAGGGTTCGGGATCCACACCTTCCGCCTGATCAACGCCGAAGGTAAAGCCACGTTTGTGCGATTCCACTGGAAACCGGTCGCCGGTAAAGCGTCGCTGGTGTGGGATGAAGCCCAGAAGTTGACCGGTCGTGACCCGGACTTCCACCGTCGCGAGCTGTGGGAATCCATCGAAGCCGGTGATTTCCCGGAATACGAACTGGGGCTACAGTTAATCCCGGAAGAGGACGAGTTCAAGTTTGATTTCGACCTGCTCGACCCGACCAAGCTGATCCCCGAGGAGCTTGTTCCCGTGCAGCTGGTGGGCAAAATGGTGCTCAACCGTAACCCGGATAACTTCTTCGCCGAGAACGAACAGGCCGCGTTCCACCCAGGGCACATCGTCCCCGGCCTGGACTTCACCAACGATCCTCTGCTGCAGGGGCGTTTATTCTCCTATACCGATACGCAAATCAGCCGCCTTGGCGGGCCAAACTTCCACGAAATCCCGATCAACCGCCCGACCTGCCCTTACCACAACTTCCAGCGCGACGGGATGCACCGCCAGGATATCGACACCAACCCGGCCAACTACGAACCTAACTCGATCAACGATAACTGGCCGCGTGAAACGCCACCGGGGCCGAAGCGCGGCGGGTTTGAGTCTTATCAGGAACGCGTGGACGGGGCAAAAATCCGCGAACGCAGCCCCTCCTTTGGGGAGTATTACGCCCACCCTCGCCTGTTCTGGAACAGCCAGACGCCAATTGAGCAACAGCATATTATCGGCGGCTTTAGCTTCGAACTGAGTAAAGTGGTGCGCACCTACATCCGCGAGCGCGTAGTTGATCAGCTTGCGCATATTGATATCCAGCTTGCCCAGAGCGTTGCTGATAATCTCGGCATTACGCTCACCGACGAACAGCGTCATGCCGCCCCGCCGAAAGACGTCAACGGCATCAAAAAAGATCCGTCCCTGAGCCTCTATGCGGTACCGGGCGGGTCAATTAAGGGCCGCGTCGTGGGGATCCTGCTTAACGACAAAACCCGCGCCAGCGATCTGCTGGCGATCATGACAGCGCTGAAAGCCAAAGGGGTGCACGCCAAGCTGCTCTACTCGCGCATGGGCGAAGTGACGGCCGATGACGGCTCGGTACTGCCGATTGCGGCCACCTTTGCCGGGGCGCCGTCGCTGACGGTGGATGCGGTGATTGTGCCGTGCGGCGAAATCGCCAGCCTGCTTGGCAACGGTGATGCCAACTACTACCTGCTGGAAGCCTACAAGCACCTGAAGCCGATTGCGTTTGCTGGCGACGCACGCCAGTTTAAACCGTTGCTGAAGGTAGCGGATCAGGGCGAAGAAGGGATTGTCGAGGGTGACAGCGTTGACGATGCGTTTATGACCCAGCTGTTCGACCTGCTCGCCGCCCACCGCGTGTGGTCGCGCAGCAGTAAAACTGCGCAGATCCCGGCATAAAAAAAGCCGGGTGGCCGTGCGGGCTGATGCCCTCACCCCAACCCTCTCCCACGGGAGAGGGAGCAAACATAAAAAAAGGCAACGTTCGTTGCCTTTTTACTTTTACTTCGCCACCGGGCTTTTTACTCACAGATCGTTAAACGTCCCCAGACGATACCCGCGCTCGGCAATCGCATACTTCAGCGAGGATGAGGTCAGGATATCCAGCTCTGCCAGCCGCGGCCAGCAGTAGGCACTTTTGCGTATCGTATTATCAACAAAAGCCGGGTGCGCCATAACCTCCAGCGAATGCTCGCCTCGTGCGGCAGACTCATCCAGTACCTTCAGGAACAGTGCTTCGTCGATTTCATCACCGTAAAATGCGCTGCTGAACCCGTCGGTCGTGGACACTGACGGGCTGTTCAAGGCATGAAGCGCCAGCTCAGTGCGATCCACGCGCATCGCCACCCCTTTACGCCGGGCAAACTCCGCGACAATCGGGAGAATCACCGGGATCATATGCACGTGATGATGGCTGTCGATATGCGTCGGCTCACGACCAAACACGTCAACAAAGCGGTTAAACTGGCAGTCCAGCTCGCGGGTGATTTCGTCGAGCGGCAACGTCCCCTGCTCGGCCATTTCCCAAATCCATTTGCCCAGTGCGCCGTCGCGCGTCAGGCCCGGCATGGGGGAAAGCGGCATGCCCAGCGTCAACACAAAGTGCATACCGACACCGAGCTCAGGTACGTCCCGGCTGAGCTGCGCCGCGTGCCCGGCCGCTTCACCATTGATCATGGCGGTGGTCGAGGTCACGATGCCCCGACGACAGGCTTCAATGATGCCGTAGTTCTGCCCTTTCGACAGGCCAAAATCGTCGGCATTCACAATCAGCAGGTTTTCCATTGCGCCCCCTCTTAACGGTGTTTCAGCTTCTCAACCGTAGCAGCAAAGTTTGGCAGCCATTTCTCATGCGCCAGGATCATCTCACTCGCCAGCTGTTCCGCGTCGCGGTCGGAATGCACCAGTGGGCTAAGGTTCAGCGCCAGGAGCACATCGTTCAGCTCGCCGCTTAACGCAGCGTGGCTCGCCGCCACTTCAAACCCTTTGATGGTATGGATCAGGCCCATCACTTTGTCATCAAAATGGGTGATGCGTGGGTGCGGTTTTGCGCCGTCGCGGCCCAGGATACAGGTCATCTCAACGGCCCAGTCTGCCGGAATGTTATCGATGTGTCCGTGATGCGGCACGTTCACATAGTGTTCCGCCTGCTTGTCGTTATAGATGGCGTTAATCACTTCACACGCCGCGTCCGAATAGTACGCCCCGCCGCGCTGCTCAAGCTCTTTTGGCTTCACGTTTAGGTTCGGGTCTTTATACAAATCAAACAGCTGCTTTTCAACTTTCTGCACAACCTGTGCACGCGCGCCGCCCTTGTAGTATTCACCCATCTCAATCGCCAGCATCTCTTTCTGCTTGAAGTAGTAAAGCAGATAGGAGCACGGCAGCAGATTCAGCGAGCGAATAAGCCCTTCGCTGAACGGCAGGTCAAAGATATTTTTCACCGATGCGGCAGTCAGACGGCCGGAGGCCACGCCGTCGAGCAGCTCGGCAAAGCGTGATGTGCCGTTAACGATCACATCTTTGATGAATACCATGTGGTTCAGGCCGAACAGGTCGATGGACAGCTCGTCGCTGTCGCTCAACGCAAGCACGTCGCGAATAAACATCTTCATGCCAATCGGAATATTACATACGCCGATAAAACGCTTGAAGCCGGTATGGCGGTACACCGCCTCGGTGACCATGCCCGCCGGGTTAGTAAAGTTGATTACCCAGGCATTCGGGCAGATCTCTTCCACATCTTTGATAATGTCGAAAATCACCGGGATGGTACGCAACCCTTTGAACAGGCCGCCTGCGCCGTTAGTCTCCTGCCCGAGGTAGCCGTGGCTGAGCGGGATACGTTCGTCCAGTTCGCGGGCTTTCAGCTGGCCTACGCGCAGCTGGGTCGTCACAAAATCAGCATCTTTCAGCGCCAGACGGCGGTCGAGGGTTTTATGCACGGTGAGCGGAACGCCCGCTTTTTCAACCATACGCTGGCAGAGGTCGAAAATAATATTCAGCTTCTCCTGACCTTCCTCAACGTCCACCAGCCATAATTCGCTCACCGGCAGTTCATGATAACGTTTCAGGAAACCTTCCAGTAATTCCGGGGTATAGCTGCTGCCGCCACCAATGGTTACGACTTTTAATTTCTGTTGCATAAATATCTCCCTTCGCATATCAGGTTAACCGCCTGCAACGTATAGCGTGCTGTTCCCGCTATTTTGGGCAAGCAATCAAGACAGTATTCGTAGCGGATATAACCGCCAAAAGTTAATTCATTACCGTTAAACTCTTTCGGTAACTGTTCGGTGTGAATGAGGTAAATTTCTTAAAGGTCTTAATAAACAGACTGGGACTGCTATAGCCCGACTCATAGGCAATATCGGTGACAGAGTAGTTCGTAATTTCCAGCTGTTTTTTGGCAAAATTAATGCGGATTTCATTAATTATTTGCACGGGCGTTTTGCGATAATAGCGCTGGGTCGCGCGGGTTAAATATTCCTGCGACTTACCCGATAACGCCACCATATTCTCCAGCGCATTGTCACTGAATTGACATTTATCATGCATCATTTCAACGGTGCCGCGCAGCCACTGGGGAATATCATCAATCACCTGCTGTTCTTCACGGTGATGACGAAGACGGTTCATCACGTAGAAAGTGACGGTTTCAATAAACTCATCAAATTCGTTATCGCGGAAGTTAAGCGATGCAATCACCGTTTCAATCCAGGTCATGAACTCGTTTTTGACGCGATAGACCTGCGAGGCCACGAAGCAGAACGGCACCAGCGGCAGGTAGTGTTTCTCAAAGAAACGTCTGCTTACCCCAACGTTGAGAATGCGCGTTGCACCGAATTCATAAAAGCTCTGGTGATAGGAGCCCATCGGCAGGAAGACGAAATCACCGCGTTCCAGCAGGACACGCTTGCCGTTGATCTCCTGATAGTAGCGGCCGGTCAGAACAATCGTGAACTCGTAGTAGTCGTGCTGGTGCAGACCGCTCGCGCTCTCCGTCTTGTTGTAAATAACCACATGAAAATTTTTGCCATTAAACAGCTGCTGCTCAAAAGCGGTTTTAATTTCCATCGTGCTGACCTCCTGCTACCTGACTTACTGCATCTTCTCGTGAAGCTCAATCAACTCAGCCACCAGCTCGCGGGCCAGCATGGACGTCATTAGATGGTCCTGAGCATGAACCAGCACCAGGCTCACTTTCATCTTCCCTTCGCCCTGATCGCCTTCGATAAGTTTAGTCTGCACGAGGTGAGCTTCATTCAGCGCGGTGCGCGACTGATCCATCATCGTTTTGGCTGCTGCAAAATCGCCCTGCTTGGCCTGCTTCAGCGCGGCGTAGGCCAGGCTACGGGCCTGTCCTGAGTTGATGATGAGGCCCATTACCACTTCTTCCAGATCGTTCTCTGCGGCTTCTTCGGCTACGATACTGTCCAAATCTAACATCTTTTCGCTCCTTGTGGCTGGCGCGGGCTGCCCCGCGCCGTGCAATTTTAGAATTTCAGTGCGAGGGCGATATCCTCTTCGCTCTCTTCTTCGTCGATGACCGTTGCGGCTTTGTTCGCTATCGCCACGAACGGCATGTACAACAGGGTGGCAATTCCGAGGTTGAATATCGCCAGCAGGAAGGCGGCCACGCTACCGTTGGTATTGAAGAACGCGCCCAGACCGGTCGGCATCGTCCACGGTGCAATGTTGGTTACCGGCGGGATAATGCCCAGGTAGTACGCAATCAGCGTAATTGCCGCCAGCAGAGGCTGAACCAGCACGAAAGGAATGAACATCACCGGGTTCATGATGATTGGCAGACCAAACAGGATCGGCTCGTTAATCTGGAAGATGCCGGAAGGCAGCGCCAGTTTCGCCACCTGACGATGGTCAGCGCGGCGAGACACAATAAAGACCGCGATGATCAGACCCAGCGTCGCCCCGGTACCCCCCAGGAAGATATAGGAGTCCAGCATCGGCTTCGCCCACACATGGAAGGTTTTACCTGCTGCCAGTGCCGCATCAACGGAACCGTACTGCTGGTAAAGCGCAACGTTTTCCAGTGCCCACGGGGTCATGATGCCGCTGTCCAGCGCCGCCAGTGCCAGTGAACCATGCACGCCGAAGAACCACAGCAGGGAGGTGAAAATCACATACGCCCAACCGACCACGCCACCCATCGACGCCAGCGGCGTGGAGATAGAGTCCATGATGATCTGGTGGAAGTTTGTACCCCAGTGAGAAAGCGCCCAGGCAATAATCCCCATAATAGAGAGGATAATGAAACCTGGAATCAACGCGGAAAATGAACGAGAAACAGAGGCCGGTACGCTATCCGGTAAGCGAATAACCCAGTTACGACGGATAATAAAGGTGAACATTTCCGCCACGACCAGGCCGATAATAATACCGGAAATAATATTTGCGCCACCCAGCCAGTTTGCGCCAACGGCATAGGCTTCGCCCACGCTGTATGGTGTTACCGTCATAAAGGCGGCAATCGATAATAAACCGGCCGCCAGCGGATCCACTTTACGTTCTTCCGCCAGCGCCATGCCAATAAAGAAAGGGGCCATCAGCGACATAATACCCAACGTACCGTTGTATACGTTGCCGCCGATGGCTTTAAGACCATTGAGGGTTTCAATGGTGGAAGCGTCTAACCTGATTCCTAATGAATAAAAGAAGGAACCTTCCCCGAAGCTCAGAAAAACGTTGTTAATTAAAACGAACATTGCCCCGGCCAGCGTCAGCGGCATTAATTTAATAAAGCCGTTTTTGATGGCATTAACGTGAGGCTGCTTTCCTATTTTAACAGCAAAAGGAAGGAGTACCTTTTCAAGTGAAGCGATGACTTTACTCATAGGAAAATACCCTTAAATGCCGCAACTGACGTTACGGCGTATTGTGTGTGAAATTACTCTTTGACGGGAAAAATAAAAAAATTAATTAGCAGCTTTTTTAATGGCTGCAACAGCAGCTTTCAGTACACCTAAACCATCGATTTTGCCATACAGCACAGAATCGATAACTTCGACAGGCTTATTCGGTAACAGACGTTGAATTTCAGGCAGCATGTAAGCGATTTGTGGCCCCAGCAACACGACGTCTGCCGTCTGGCCTTTCTCGCCCGCCAGCGTCTCTGGAAACGCTTCGATTACGACGGGAACTTCATACTTTTCGGCCTGCGCGCGCATCTTGGAGACCAGGAGTGAGGTTGACATGCCCGCTGAACAGAACAGATAGATATGTTTCTTTTCCATAATAATTTCCCTCTTGTATCACTACCCACCGTCGCACTCTCACTCGACTTGCTATCCTGGCTGACGGGCAGATGGCTTAATGTTGTTTATCGTTGAAGTGAGTATACGCAATGGTACAAGGCGGGGATAATTCTGAACAGGCTGAAATTGTCTCTCATTGACCTGGCTTGTTGACTACCTTCACATTTCGGGCAAATAATTCGCGCAAAGAAATAAGATTCACGCGGGCGAAAAAAAACCGGCCTGTTGGCCGGTTCTTTATCATCCTCTGGCAAGCGCGGTTACTGCGCCTTAGGTGCCTGCGGATCGGTGTCGTATTCAGCACAGGTCTGGTAACCTGAGTTCATCACGCGTCCTGCATCATCCAGCGCGACGAAGTAGGTTTCAGCCTTACCATCACGTTGACCCAGGATGTAGGTCTGGCAAGTACCTTTCGCATGGATCATGGTGACTTCAGAAGATGGCTTACCGGCAATCGCGGCAACCTGGGAACGCGTCATCCCTTTTTTGACATCTTTAACGACTGGCTGTGTGAACTGATCTTTCGTGCGATCGTAAGCTGTACACCCTGCCAGCATAGTCAGTACCGCCGCTGCGCTTAAAATTCCTGCTACGTTCTTGTTCATATTCCGTCCTCTTGTTTATCAGCGTGTTATCTAAGCATGGAATAAAAAACACTATTGTTCAACTTTGCGAGTTACGCCAGACGAATTTCAGAAAAATCTAATAAAACAATATTAACTCGCGAAATTGGCGTAATTCAGCGCACTCAAAACCGTGAACCTTGTCGTTTTACGTCCAAAGGGTTAGTTTTAACAGATGACCAATTCTGTTCGATTCTGCAAAGGGGGGCGTAATGGCTCTGCAACAAGAGATTATTCAGGCGCTGGGCGCAAAGCCTGAGATTGACGCAAACGAAGAGATCCGCCGAAGCGTCGATTTTTTAAAGTCGTATCTTAAAACCAATAGCTTCCTGAAATCCCTGGTGCTGGGCATCAGCGGCGGCCAGGACTCCACGCTTGCGGGTAAGCTGAGCCAGATGGCTATCTCTGAGTTGCGTGAAGAGACCGGGGATAACGCGCTGCAGTTCATTGCCGTTCGTCTGCCCTACGGCGTGCAGGCTGATGAGCAGGATTGTCAGGATGCCATCGCCTTCATCCAGCCCGATCGGGTTCTCACGGTAAACATTAAAGGCTCGGTCCTTGCGAGCGAGCAGGCGCTGCGTGAAGCAGGCATTGAGCTGAGTGATTTCGTTCGCGGCAATGAAAAAGCGCGTGAACGAATGAAAGCTCAGTACAGCATTGCGGGAATGACCAGGGGGATTGTGGTCGGCACCGATCACGCCGCAGAAGCCATCACTGGCTTCTTCACCAAATATGGCGATGGCGGCACCGACATCAACCCGCTCTTCCGCCTGAACAAGCGCCAGGGTAAGCAACTGCTGGCAGCGCTTGGCTGCCCTGAACACCTTTATAAGAAAGCGCCTACCGCCGATCTGGAAGACGATCGCCCTTCCCTGCCGGATGAAGCCGCGCTGGGCGTCACCTACGACAATATCGACGACTATCTGGAAGGTAAAACGCTGGACGAAGGCACCGCGAAAATTATTGAAGGCTGGTATCTCAAAACCGAGCACAAGCGTCGTCCGCCGATCACGGTGTTTGACGATTTCTGGAAGAAATAACCCGGCGTCGCTACGCCTGCACGGGCCTGTGATCCTTCCAGGCCCGGTCATCGCCCCTTGCCCCCCTGCTCATCCGCCTCTTTTTTAACCACTAAACACCTGCTACACTGTATGCCTGAACAGTATATGGAGCAGTATGTGAGCAGGCGTCAATCAGCCCCGCGCCTTGAATTTGAAGCGGCGGCTATCTATGAATATCCGGAACATCTTCGCCCCTGGCTTGAGGCCCTGCCGAAGCAGCCTGGCGTCTATTTTTTCCATGGCGAAAGCGACACCATGCCGCTTTACATCGGCAAAAGCGTCAATATTCGCAGCCGCGTGTTGTCCCATTTGCGCACCCCGGACGAGGCAGCGATGCTGCGTCAGTCCCGGCGCATCACCTGGATCCAGACGGCCGGTGAGCTGGGGGCGTTACTGCTGGAAGCCCGGCTGATCAAAGAACAGCAGCCGCTGTTCAACAAACGGTTGCGCCGTAACCGCCAGCTCTGCTCTATCCAGGTCCAGGCCGGTAAGCCACAGGTGGTTTACGCGCGTGAAGTCGATTTTTCGCAAGAACCTAATCTCTATGGCCTGTTTGCCAACAAACGCGCGGCGCTGCAGACCGTACAAACGCTGGCGGACGAACTCCAGCTTTGCTATGGCCTGCTGGGCCTGGAGGCCACCACGCGCGGGCGCGCCTGCTTCCGCTCGGCGCTCAAGCGCTGCGCAGGAGCCTGCTGTGGAAAGGAAAGCGTGGAAGCGCACCATGCACGTTTTCTCGACGGGCTGGCCTCGATTCGCGTCAACTGTTGGCCCTGGGAAGGTGCCGTGGCGCTGAAAGAGACCGGGGACGGGATGACCCACTATCACATCATTCATAACTGGCTATGGCTGGGCGCCGTGGATAGCCTGAACGATGCCGTTTCGCTGCTCCGCACGCCCGCCGGGTTCGATCAGGACGGCTACAAAATTCTCTGTAAGCCGTTGTTGACCGGGCAGTACGAGGTCATTTTGCTCAATGACCTGGAAGCCAGGTAATTTCGCTGAACAGCAACGTCCCTTTCGTTTCCAGTAACCGCAGGGTGTGCGAGCCGTTTTCCCAGCTGGCCCCCTGATCGGCCCTCAGCAGTTTTTCACCCAGCTGCCACGCGCCGCTCAGCACGAAGATCACGCCCCCGCGTGAGCCAAAGGTGGTGAAGGTTCTGTCCGCAACGCGAACCTTTGCCCGACACTGCTCCCGACGCGTCATGATGTTGAAGTCCATCGACATCTGCCCGTCGGTGAGCAGCGCCTTTACCGGCAGATCACCGGCAAAGCTGTAAGGCTGATGGTGCTTAAGGGTATGGCAGAACGCCTTCCCGGCATCCAGCGTCACCTCTCCCCCCTCCAGCAGCGTAATGACCCGGTCAACGCCCGGAAAAGAGGAGAACTCGCCGTTGCTGGCGATGGACGCAATGCTGGCGCGCCAGGAAAAATCACGCGTCGCGGAAGGAAAGCAGCAAATTTCGCGGGTCTCACCGGCCCCATTACGCCAAAGGCTGACCGGCATCTTGCGGATATCAAAGAACTCCATCACCACTCCTGAAGGGCGCTCATACGCCAGCCCAGCGGCATTACGCCCGCTGCAGTCTTGATTGTTATCGTTAGGTACTCCCGGAAACAGTATCGGCAGCAGAGCAGACATGCCTTAGGCGGACGTTGATAAAAAATATAACGTCATGACTCTTTTACATTTTCTCTGGAGCGACAACAGGAGAATACCGCGCTTCTGGCGGCAGGCAAGAGGAGGATGAAAGAAAAAACCGCCGGTCCTGTCCACAGCAATTGTACTTTGTGGACAGGATCCCGGCGGTCTTAAGTGTGTGAGCCTGTTATTCGGCTGGTGTTGGCATTTTAGCGTCCGGCGCGTGACGTTCTGTCAGACGCTTCTCAAAATTGGCATTAAATTGTTTTTTCTGTTCCGGCGTCAGAATGTTGTAGATCTTATTCTGGGTTTCCATACGGGACAGCATCATGGCTTTATGCTGTTCGGCCATCTTGTCGATTTGCGCTTCAGCTTTCGCTTTATCGAAGCTGTCGCTGGCAATGATGTCATGCATTGCGCGGCGTTCTTCCAGCGGCGGACGCTTCATCTGGTCGCGCTGGCTTTTCATGATGTCGCGAACCTGCTGCTTCTGCGCATCGGTCAGGTTCAGATCTTTAAACATCATATCGTGGTGCATACACGGCTTGCCTTTATGATGCATCATCATTTTGCCTTCGGTTGGCGCAGCAGCGGTAGTGGTCGCGGTATCTGCGGCGAAGGCCATGCTGGTAGCGCCCAGAGCCAGGGTAGAAGCAACAAACAGTGCAGTGAATGTACGCATAATTTATTTCCTTTCTTTCAGTTATTCTTCGGCGCTATGCCGTGTTGACGAGATTAACTTTACGGGGTTTATCGTCAATTAGTCAGAGCAACGGTAAAACAATGAAAGTGTAAAAAACACTTTATCGCCAATTGTGGAGGAATTAAGGAAAAAGCGTGGAGAGATGAAACAAAAATATTCAACAGAATGATTTTAAAGAGATTATGAAGAAGTATATCGAAGTCGTGATTATTTTAAAAGCAGTTCACCAGGAATAATCTGCAAAATAATGGCAATCACGTGAATCGCTAAGAAAATAATGTTCAGCGCCCCTCTCCCCAAAGAGAGGGGGATACTGTCAGGTCATTTTTTCCAGCATCAGTCCGGCTCTCAGACCCAATGCAACGGCGGGATTGGGGAATAACACATACTCCGTGCGTTGGCGCACCTCGTAACGCTCCTCGCCGTCCTCGGCCAGCAATACCCCCTGGCGAAACGGCGTGAAATTCAGGGTATGCGCTGGCATGTGCAGCCGGAACGCCTCGCTGCGCCGGGTGATCTGCTGCACCACCCGATAGCGCTCCACCGGCCCGGGCGCGTGTGCCAGCGGCATGCCACCGAGCAGCGCCCGCAGCGCCTGATGGGTGGCGGCAAAACGCGTCAGATCGTTGTGACCAAACGGCAACGCTTTTCCCAGCTCCAGCGTGCAGGCCAGCGCGCCAAAACGTTCACAGGTGAAATGGGTGAAGGTGCCGCCCGGCGTCTGATGGAAAACTAACGCCTCAAGGCCAGCATCGCCGAGCCAGGTGAGGAAGGCGTCATCCCACGGCTGGCTGCGCTGCGGCAGTACGCCAAAACGCATGTGCCAGGAGGCGCGGATCGCCGTATGCAGATCCAGATGCCAGCGTTCTTCTCCATGCTTGGCAAAAAACGCGCCCACAACGCCTTCCAGCCAGGCTGCGCGCGCCGTTTCCCCGCACTCAGTGAACTGCGACCAGCGCCCGCCAAACATGCGGTTGATGTCGCTTGTCAGGTAGCGTTTGTTTTCCGCCAGCGCGGGCGGGTTGCCAAGCACCACCAGCAGACGGTTTTGCAGAGCGATCTCACCGCGAAAGAGCGCGTGCAGCAGCAGGTCGACAATCTCGACCGGCGCGGTTTCATTGCCATGAATGCCAGCCGAGAGCAAAAGCGAACGTTTGCTGTCGGCATGCGGCGTAAGTTCGAGTACGCCGTCTCCGTGCCACTGCCAGTTAAACGACGGGCCTTCTCCCTGCTTCTGCGCGGGTGTTTCCCCGGCCAGCGTCAGCGCCAGTAATGTTTCCATTTCCTCTCCTTTAGCGCTGGAACGGATAAACAGAGCCGAGGCGCAGGATCGTCGTCAAATCGTCCAGCGCCTCGCGACCTTCGCGCAACAGCTGCGGGTCAACCAGATCGGCATGCGTCAGCCGGTCACGATAGTAACGATCCACCCAGTTGTTGAGCGCTTCAAACAGCGCGTCATTCATCATGACCGCCGGATTCACGGCCTGCATCTCCGCTGGAGTTAACACCACCCGCAGGCGTAAACAGGCCGGCCCGCCGCCGTTGGCCATGCTTTCGCGCAGGTCAAACACGCGCAGTTCATCGATCGGGTTGTCGGCCTTCGCCAGCTGGTTAAGGTAGCGCCACACGCCGTCGTGGTTATGCGACTCCTGCGGCAGCACCAGCATCATGCTGCCGTCGTCACGGCTCAGGAGCTGGCTATTAAAGAGGTACGTTACGACCGCATCCTTCACGCTCACCGCCTGCGCGGGAACCTGAATCGCCATAAATCCTGGCACTTTCTCGCGCAGCGTGGAGAGCAGTCTGTCCTGATGGGCAAACGCCTCTTCATGACAAAAGAGCACCTGACGGTTGGATACGGCAATCACGTCGTTGTGGAATACACCCTGGTCAATCACGCGGGGATTCTGCTGGGCAAACAGCACCTGTGAGGGATTCACCTGGTTCAGACGCGCGACCGCCTGGCTCGCTGCCAGCGTCTGTCGCGCAGGGTAACGCGAAGGCGCTGCATGTCCGCCCTCTTCCCGGCCATAGACAAAGAGCTGCAGGCCAGGCTCGCCGTAATCACCGCCCAGACGGTTATGGTTGGCCGCCCCTTCGTCACCGAACATCGCCACCTGCGGCAGCGCCTGATGCACGCTGAAATGGCCATCATGGTTGAAGATGGCGCGCAGCACGCGCTCGGTGGTGTCGGCTTCGGTGGCCCGGTGAAATTTGTTGTTAAGGTTCGCCACCGTAAAATGCACTTTGCCATCCAGCGTATCCGCCGACGGCGCAACGGTAGCCGCATTTGCCACCCACATAGAGGAGGCCGAGCTGGCGGCAGAGAGCAGGTGCGGCGTTTGCGTTCCCGCTTTCTCGACCACCTGCTCGTCGCTGCCGCTGAACCCGAGCTGGCGCAGAACCGTGACGTTCGGTCGCTCCTGCGGCGGGATCACCGCCTGTGGAAACCCGGCGTCCGACAGGGCTTTCATTTTCAGCAAGCCCTGCTTTGCCGCCAGTTTAGGATTCGACACCTGAAAGCGGTGCTTCGTCGAGGCTTCATTCCCAAACGACAGCCCGGCATAGTGGTGCGTCAGCCCCACCAGCCCGTCAAAGTTAACTTCACGCGCTTTCATGGCGGTCTCCCTGAGTGAAGTCCAGCCCTGGATTAAGGGTCTCCGGCAGCGTTAGCGTCGGCGTTTCGAGGCTTGCCATCGGCCACGCGCAGTAATCTGCCGCATACCATGCGCTGGCGCGATGGTTGCCCGATGCCCCGACGCCGCCAAACGGCGCGGTGCTGGCGGCCCCGGTGAGCGGTTTGTTCCAGTTGACGATGCCTGCACGCGCCTCTAACAGCAGCTGTTCAAATTTCTCGCGCTGGGGTGAGATCAGCCCGCTCGACAGTCCATAGCGGGTGTTGTTCGCCATCTCAATGGCGTCGTCAAACGCGTCGTAACGCCAGACGCACAGCAGTGGCCCAAAGACCTCTTCGTCCGGCACGCTGCTAACACCGCTCATCTCAATAATGCCCGGCGACAGCAACGACGTCCCCGGCTCGATCAGGCGCGGCTCCAGCAGCGTTTTGCCGCCGCGGGCCTTCTGCTCCTGCCAGGCGTTAAGCACATTTTGTGCCGCCTGCACGGAGATCAGCCCGCCCATAAACGGCTGCGGTTCGGCATCCCAGCGCCCGGGAACCAGACGCGCGGACACCTCTACCAGCCGCGTTAGAAACGCATCGCCCTGCGCCCCGCGTTTCACCAGCAGACGGCGCGCGCAGGTGCAGCGCTGCCCGGCGGTAATAAAGGCGGACTGGATCGTCAGATGTACCGCGGCGTCAATATCATCCGGATCGTCGACGATCAGCGGATTATTGCCGCCCATCTCCAGGGCCAGGATCTTCTCCGGCTGACCGGCGAGCTGGCGATGCAGTTGATAGCCCGTTCCGGCGCTGCCGGTAAACAGCAGGCCGTCAATATCGTTCAGCGCGCTCAGCGCCTGACCGGTTTCACGACCCCCCTGCACCAGGTTAAGCACGCCCGGCGGCAGCCCGGCCTGCTCCCAGAGTTTTACCACCGCTTCGCCGGTTAAGGGCGTTAACTCACTCGGTTTGAAGATAACGGTATTCCCCGCCAGCAGCGCGGGCACGATATGACCGTTCGGCAGATGGCCGGGGAAATTATACGGGCCAAAAACCGCCAGCACGCCGTGCGGACGATGGCGCAGCGTAGCGGCACCGTCGGGCATCCCGGTGTGCTGCTCGCCGGTGCGCGTATGGTAGGCCTTCACCGAGATGCCGATTTTGTTGATCATCGCCGTCACTTCGGTGGCGGCTTCCCAGCGCGGTTTACTGGTTTCGGCGGCAATGATCCGCGTCAGCTCGGCTTTGTTGGCATCCAGCAGCGCGGCAAATTTTTCAACGAGGGACTGGCGTGCCGAAAACGGCTGCTTCGCCCAGGCCGGAAAGGCACGGCGTGCCGCGTGGCACGCCTGTTCCACCTGCGCCGAGCTGGCATCGTTACCCTGCCAGAGCACCTCTTTTCCCACCGGGTTAGTTTTAACGCGCGGTTCGCCTTCGCCCGTGATCCAGTCGCCGTTAATCCATAAAGTCATGCTGTTTTCTCCTCAGGGCAAAGTCGCACCAGGCGAACCTTGTCGCCAGGGTTACATTTCAGGGCATCAAGTTGCGCCGCCGTCAATATCAGGCGCTCGCATTTCGGGTTGGTGCGCACCAGCATGGCGCGGAAATTTTCATCCTGCTCGTTCGAGACCATACAGGCAGGCCATTCGCCGGGTGCGGGCTGGCCTTCGGCCACCGTCACCAGGCGGCTTTTACGGATCGCGCGCACGCGATCGATATCGCATTCCAGCGTCGGCCCGCCGTCAAAGATGTCGACGTAGTTACGATAGCGGAAACCTTCTTTCTCCAGCACCGCGCGGGCAGGCGCGGTTTGCGGATGAACTTCGCCAATCACCGCCTGCGCCTGCGGGCTGAGGAAATGGGTATAAATAGGATGCTTTGGCATCAGCTCGGCGATAAACGCTTTCTGCCCGGTGCCGCAAAGGTAATCCGCCCGGCTGAACTCCATCGAGAAGAAGCGCTCGCCCAGGCTTTCCCAGAACGGCGAGTAGCCTTTCTCGTCGATCACGCCGCGCATCTCGGCGACCACTTTTTCATTGAAGCGGTCGCGAAACGCGGCCATAAACATAAAGCGCGATTTGGACAGCAGATAACCGTTGCCCTCTTTGCGCCACTGCGGATCGAGGAACAGCGTGCACAGCTCGCTGCTACCGGTGTGGTCGTTACAAAGAAACAGCGTCGGCAGCGCGTTATAGACATTCAGCTCTTTTGAGGCGTGAACCATGGTGCCAACGCGGTAGTTGTACCACGGGTCGTTTAGCCCGACGGCCACTTCGATGGCGCAAATCCCGGCCACGGTGCCGGTGTCAGTATCTTCCAGCACGAACACGTAACCCTGTTCGCTTTTTGGCAACGTCCCCTGCCAGGTTTGCAGGGCGCGCTCGATGCGCGCCGACAGCGTAGTTTCATCGGCAGGCAGCGAGGTCAGCCCGCCCCCTGTCTTACCGGCAAGCTGCATGAGCCCGGCGAGATCGCCGTGCTCAACGGGACGGATAACCATCATGATGACACCCCGGATTTCACCTGTTCGCAGGCCAGTGCGAAGCGATCCAGCCCGGTGCGGATCTCCTCTTCGGTCACGATCAGCGCGGGCGCGAATCGCACCACGTTGGCACCGGCAATCAGTACCATCACGCCCAGTTTTGCCGCTTCCTGCGAGATGAGCTTCGCTTTCCCGGCAAACTCAGGCGCGAGTTCGCAGCCAATCAACAGCCCCAGGCCGCGGATCTCTTTAAACAGGCCGGTCTTAGCGTTAATGGCGGTAAGACGTTCTACAAACCAGTCGTGGCGCTGCTTGACGCCGTTCAGCACCTCCGGCGTATTAATGATGTCCAGCACCTGCCCGGCGACGGCTGAGGCGAGCGGGTTACCGCCGTACGTCGTCCCGTGGGTGCCGACGGTCATCACGCTGGCGAATTTATCGGTCGTCAGAATCGCCCCTACCGGGAACCCACCGCCCAGCGCTTTGGCCGTGGAGAGCACGTCCGGCGTCACGCCGTAGTGCATGTAGGCATACAGCTCGCCGGTGCGGCCAACGCCTGTCTGCACTTCGTCGAAAATCAGCACCGCGTTATGGCGGTCACACAGTTCGCGCAGCCCCTGTAAAAACGCCTGTTGCGCCGGGAGCACACCGCCTTCGCCCTGCATCGGTTCGACAATCACCGCGCAGGTGGAATCGTTAATCAGTTCGCTGGCCGACTGCAAATCGTTATAGCTGGCGTGACGGATGTCCGGCGGCAGCGGCGCGAAATCCTGCGAGTAAGAGGGCTGGCCGCCCGCGCTGACGGTGAACAGCGTGCGTCCGTGGAAAGCATTTTTAAACGCCACGATGCCGCTCTTGTGCGCCCCAAACTTATCGTGGGCGTATTTGCGCGCCAGCTTCAGCGCTGCCTCATTCGCTTCTGCCCCCGAGTTGCAGAAAAACAATTTTTCAGCAAAGGTCGCGTCGATCAGCTTTTTTGCCAGCCGCAGCGCCGGCTCGTTGGTGTAGCCATTGCCGGTATGCCAGAATTTTGCCGCCTGGTCATTCAGCGCCTGGCGCAGCGCCGGGTGAGCATGGCCCAGCGCATTTACCGCAATGCCACCGGCAAAATCGATATACTCTTTGCCCTGCTGATCCCACAGGCGCGAACCTTCCCCACGTACCGGAATAAAAGCCGCCGGAGCGTAAACCGGCATCATCCATTCATTAAAATTTTCACGCGTAATTGACAGAGACATAGCGACCTCATCCGGTAAATAAAAAGTTGTTTAAATGTTAAATAATTGAGTGTTTGCACTGTGAATGTAGATTGCAGAGTTCGTGCCAGCCAGCGATAAAAATGCATAAACGGGTCAGGAGGACACAATATCAAGAAGTTGCGATATGGAGTTATTCACTGTTAATGCATAAAAAGTGAATATTTTTACGCAAAGCGGCATCCGGCGGTATGAAAACCAGAAAGAGTATGCAGAGGCCAAATATAATTCTGGAATTGTGATCGCTCGCGAAATTTCCCGACCGTTTACGCGCTTTATCAGGGCAACGCGCCTCAGAATGGTGCAAAAATTGCACCGTCGGGAGCCTCTGTCGCAGTTATTGGTCAAACCCGATAACAGCGGGCCAAAATTCTGCTACCATCCCTGCACTATTCACCATGCACTGGCAGCGACTATGAAATTTGTCTCTTTTAATATCAACGGCCTGCGCGCCCGCCCACACCAGCTTGAAGCGATTGTTGAGCAACATCAGCCTGATGTTATTGGCCTGCAGGAGACAAAAGTTCACGACGACATGTTCCCCCTCGAAGAGGTGGCGAAACTGGGCTACAACGTCTTTTATCACGGCCAGAAAGGCCACTACGGCGTGGCGCTACTGACCAAAGAGACGCCGGTTTCCGTGCGCCGCGGCTTCCCGGGCGATGACGGTGAAGCGCAGCGTCGCATTATCATGGCGGAGATCCCCTCCCCGCTTGGCAATATCACGGTGATCAACGGCTACTTCCCGCAGGGCGAAAGCCGCGACCATCCGACCAAGTTCCCGGCTAAAGCGAAGTTCTATCAGGATCTGCAGGACTACCTGACAACTGAACTGAACAAAGAGAACCCGGTGCTGATCATGGGCGATGTCAACATCAGCCCGACCGATCTGGATATCGGCATTGGTGAAGAGAGCCGTAAGCGCTGGCTGCGCACCGGCAAATGTTCATTCCTGCCGGAAGAACGCGAGTGGATGGATCGCCTGATGGGCTGGGGCCTGGTGGATACCTTCCGCGCCGCCAACCCGGACACGCAGGATCGTTTCTCGTGGTTTGACTACCGCTCAAAAGGCTTTGATGACAACCGTGGCCTGCGCATTGACCTGCTGCTGGCAAGCGCGCCGCTGGCCGAGCGCTGCATCGAAACCGGGATCGACTACGACATCCGCGGTATGGAAAAGCCGTCTGACCACGCGCCGGTGTGGGCGAAATTTAAGCTGTAATTCTGTGTGAACATTCGTAAAACGCTTTTCCTGTGCGCCCTTCTGGGCGCATTTGCGCTGGCGTGGGCCTGGCTTCCACCGGGCGTGCTCTCCCTGAACGCCATACAAACCCACCACCAGTCGCTGCTCGCGGCGAAAGCACAGGCACCGCTGCAAAGTGCTGCGCTCTTTTTTGCGATCTATACGCTGGTGTCGGCGCTCTCGATCCCCGGCGCGGCGATCCTGACGCTGCTCGGCGGGGCGCTGTTCAGCCTGGGGGAAGGCCTGGTGCTGGTCTCGTTTGCCTCGACGCTCGGGGCTACGCTGGCGATGCTTGCCAGCCGCTACGTGTTACGTGAGTGGGTCCAGCAGCGCTTTGCCCGGCAGATGTCCACGATTAATGCGGGTATGGACCGCGATGGCGCGCGCTATCTTTTCGCCCTGCGCCTGATGCCGCTGTTCCCGTTTTTCCTGGTTAATCTGCTGATGGGGCTGACGCATCTCAGCGTGCGGCGCTACTGGTGGATAAGCCAGCTTGCGATGCTGCCCGCCACGGCTATCTTTCTTAATGCCGGGCGCGAGCTGGGAAAACTGACCAGGCCTGGCGATATTCTGTCGCCAGGCCTGGTATTCGCCCTTACACTACTGGGGTTATTGCCGCTGGTTACCCGCTGGCTGTTTTCTCGTTATCCCCTTTCATCAAAAAAGTGAGGCATTATGCGCCGTGTGCGTTTTTGCGCGTTTCTTACCGGCCTGCTGATGGCGGCCCCCGTCTTTGCCACCGACGACTGGCAAACCCTCCAGCACGAGGCCCAGGGCCAGACCGTCTGGTTTAATGCCTGGGGCGGCGACCCCGCGGTGAATCGCTACCTTGACTGGGTGAGCGACGAAATGAAAACGCATTACGCCATCACCCTTAAGATCGTGCATCTGGCGGATGCCGCCGATGCGGTGAAACGCATTCAGACCGAGCATGCCGCCGGACGCACCACCCGCGGCTCGGTTGATCTACTGTGGGTTAACGGCGAAAACTTCCGCACGCTGAAAGAGGCTAACCTGCTGCAAACCGGGTGGGCGCAGGCGCTGCCAAACTGGCGCTATGTCGATACCCGCAAACCGGTGACCGAAGATTTTGCCATCCCGACCGAGGGCGCAGAATCGCCGTGGGGCGGCGCGCAGCTGACCTTTATCGCCCGCAAAGCCAGCATGCCCGTGCCGCCGGAAGATCCTCAGGCCCTGCTGGATTACGCCCGGCAGCATCCGGGTAAAATCAGCTATCCGCGTCCGCCGGATTTTACCGGTACTGCGTTTCTGGAGCAGTTGCTCCTGACGCTCACCCCACGGCCTGAGGCACTGCGCAACGCCCCCGATGATACCTTTGCCGAGGTCACCGCCCCGCTGTGGCGCTATCTCGACCAGCTGCATCCGCTGCTGTGGCGCGAAGGGAAAGATTTCCCGCCGTCGCCCGCGCGCATGGACGCGCTGCTCGCCAGCGGCAGCCTGAACCTCTCGCTGACCTTCAACCCGGCGCACGCCCGGCAAAAGGTTGCCAGCGGCGAACTGCCTGACGATAGCTACAGCTTCGGTTTTCGCGACGGCACGATCGGCAACGTTCATTTTGTCGCCATACCGGCCAACGCCCGCTCGGGCGCAGGCGCGAAAGTGGTCGCCAATTTCCTGCTCTCTCCAGAGGCGCAGATCCGCAAGGCCGATCCGGCAATCTGGGGCGATCCGAGCGTCCTCGATGCCCGTACCCTTCCCGCAAAAGCAGCGCAGAGGCTTGCCGCACACACGCCTGCGGGCCTGCCCGCAATGCTTGCCGAGCCGCATGCCGCCTGGGTTAACGCACTGGAGCAGGAATGGCTGCGCCGCTACGGCACGCGTTAAGCGCCCTGGTCTGGCTGGCGATGGCGGTCATCTATCTGCCGATGCTCCCGGCGGCGGGCTTACTGCTGGCGCCGGCGTTCAGCCCCGACAACTGGCTGTCGCTGATGAGCGATCCCCAGTTGCCGCAGGCACTGGCCGCCACGCTGGTCTCGGCATTGATTGCCACGCTCGGCGCGTTGTTTATCGCCCTGAGCCTGGTGACACTTCTCTGGCCCGGCGAGCGCTGGCGGCAGTTGAGCAGCCGCCTGCCGTGGCTTTTAGCCATTCCTCACGTGGCCTTCGCCACCAGCGTGCTGCTGACCTTTGCTGAAGGCGGCCTCTTCTATCAAATTTGCGCGCTGTGTACCGCGCAGATGGACCGGTACGGGATCGGCCTTGGGCTGACGCTTGCCGTCAAGGAGAGCGCGTTTGTGCTGTGGATGCTGTACGCCGTACTGTCTGAGCACCCGCTTGCGCAGCAAAAACTGGTGTTACAGACCCTCGGCTATGGCCGCCTGCAGACGCTGCGTCTGCTGATCCTGCCGACCATTGCCCCTGCGCTGGGCGCCGTAATGCTGGCCGTGCTCGCCTGGTCGCTCTCCGTGGTCGATGTCGCCATCGTTCTGGGGCCAGGCAACCCGCCGACACTGGCGGTGCTGGCGTGGCACTGGCTGAGCCAGGGCGATGCCCAGCAGCAGGTGAAAGGAACGCTGCTGTGCGTGATCCTGCTGGTGCTGCTGGCCGTACTGGCCGCGATGGGCTATGGCATCTGGAATACCTGGCGGCGCACGCTGCCGGATTTGTCCGGCATACGGCGGGCATCACACGCCCGACTCCCCCTCAGCGCGGGGGCCGGGTTTCTGCCCGGCTGCGGCGTGCTTTGCGCCGCGGTGCTGGTGATGCTGGCGCGCTATCGCGAGGTCGACCTTGCCCTCTACACCACCAGCCTGTCGCTTGGCCTGCTATCCAGCCTGCTGGCGCTGGTCATCATTTTTTTCTGGCTCGAATGGGGGCCGCAACGCCGCGCGTTGTGGGTGTGGCTTCCGCTGGCGCTTCCCGCACTGCCGCTGGTTTCCGGCCAGTATGACCTTGCGCTACGACTGGGGATGGACGGACAGTATACCGCCGTCCTGTGGGGCCACCTTTTGTGGGTGGTGCCGTGGATGTTGCTGATTCTGCAACCCGCGTGGCGCAGGCTTGACCCGAGGCTGATCCTGACGGCCAAAACGCTCGGCTGGCGTCGGACTAAAATTTTTGTTCTGCTGAAATGCCCCCTGCTGATCCGGCCTGCCCTGCTGGCGTTTGCCACGGGCTTTTCGGTGAGCATGGCGCAATACATGCCGACGCTCTGGCTGGGTGCGGGGCGCTACGCCACGCTGACCACCGAGGCCGTCGCACTCGGCAGCGGCGGCAGTGTCCCGGTGCTGGCAAACCTGGCGCTGGGCCTGCTGCTGGTCACCGGCAGTATATTTGCTGCCGCCGCGCTGTTATCCCGGCTCGCAGGCCGCTACCGCAAAGGACTACGCTAGTGCTGAAAATAGACAACCTCACCATTGAGCCGCTTTTTCGGCAGGTCAGTTTCTGCGTCCCGCCAGGGCACATCGTCACGCTGATGGGCCCCTCCGGCTGCGGGAAATCGACGCTGTTTTCCTGGATGGTGGGCGCGCTGTCAGCCGATTTTCAGGCGCGCGGCGAACTGTGGCTGAATGGCCGCCGCTGCGATACCCTGCCCGTGGAACAGCGTGGGCTGGGCATTCTGTTTCAGGATGCCCTGCTGTTCGATCACTTTAGCGTCGGGCAAAATCTGATGCTGGCCCTCCCGGCCCGGATCGCCGGACGCGCCCGGCGCGAGGCCGTCCAGCAGGCGCTGGCGTCTGCCGGTATGGCGCACCGCTACGCCAGCGATCCGGCTACGCTTTCTGGCGGGGAGCGCGCCAGAGTAAGCCTGCTGCGCGCCCTGCTCGCCGAACCGCAGGCCCTGCTGCTTGATGAGCCGTTCAGCCGCCTCGACAAGGCGCTGAGGGAATCTTTTCGGGAATGGGTCTTTGATGCCGTTCGCACCCGCAATATTCCGGTGGTGCTGGTTACCCACGATGAAGAGGACATCCCGCCTGACGGTGAGGTGATTGCGCTTTCCCGCTGGCAATAATGTGCTAACGCAATGTTTTTTGTAACCGGAGAGAGGACAATGGCGCACTCTTTTACTGACGTCAGGTTTTACGATGAAACGTGTTTCTCAACTGACCGCGCTGGCCCTGCTTTGCGGCCTCGCCTCTTTCTCCTCCGTTGCGGCTGATATGGCCACTTCACTGACCCTCGCCCAGCTTCAGCAACAGCATGGCGCGGCGATCGATACCCGCCCGAGTGCATTTTATAACGGCTGGCCGCAGACGCCGGGTGCATCCTCCGGGCATGAGCCTGCCGCCCTGAACCTTTCGGCATCCTGGCTTGGGGCGATGAGCGATGACCAGCTCAGCGCCTGGGCGAAACAGCACCATCTGACACCCGCCACGGCGATTGCCCTCTACGGCAGCGACAGTGACAATCAGGCCGTACAAGCGCGCCTGGAAAAAGCGGGCTTTACCCACGTGTCATTGCTGAGCGATGCCCTGACGCACGCCGATCGTCTGCAACGTTTGCCGCATTTTGAGCAACTGGTCTATCCCGAGTGGATCCATAATTTGCAGCAGGGTAAGCCCGTCACTGCCGCCCCGGCGGGCGACTGGAAAATAGTTGAAGCCGCCTGGGGCGCGCCGAAGCTCTACCTGCTGAGCCACATTCCCGGCGCGGGCTACATTGACACCAACGATGTGGAAAGCGAGCCGCTGTGGAACAAAGTGTCGGACGACAAGCTGAAAGCGCTGCTGGCCAAAAACGGTATCCGTCATGACACCACCGTGATTCTGTATGGTCGCGACGTGTACGCCGCCGCGCGCGTGGCGCAAATCATGCTGTACGCCGGCGTGAAGGATGTGCGCATTCTCGATGGCGGCTGGAAAACATGGTCCGATGCGGGGCTGCCCGTAGAGCGTGGTATGCCTGCGAAGGTCAAACCCGCGCCTGACTTTGGCGCACCGATCCCCGGCCAGCCTCAGCTGATGGTGGATATGGAACAGGCCAGAGGGATGCTGCATCGCCAGGACGCTTCGCTGGTGAGTATTCGTTCATGGCCGGAGTTTATCGGCGAAACCAGCGGCTACAGCTACATCAAGCCAAAAGGTGAAATCGCCGGGGCACGCTGGGGCCATGCGGGCAGCGACGCTACGCACATGGAAGACTTCCATAACCCGGACGGCACCATGCGCAGCGCCGATGACATTGCCGCCATGTGGAAAACGTGGAACATCCTGCCGGATCAGCACGTGGCGTTCTACTGCGGTACCGGCTGGCGCGCGTCAGAAACCTTCATGTACGCGCGCGCAATGGGCTGGAAAAACGTCGCCGTATACGACGGCGGCTGGTACGAATGGAGTGCCGATCCGAAAAACCCGATCGTCACCGGTGAGCGCGGGCCTGAAAGCGTTCGCTAGCGGATAAGTGACTTCAGCGTCACGTAGCCGCTCCAGATGCGCGTTGTGGTGGTCAGCCAGCACAACGCGCCGAATACCCACGCAAACAGCGTGAAGTGTGCCGGGAACAGGCAGCACAGCACGAACAGCGCGATAGTCTCCGTTCCTTCCGTTAACCCGCCAATATAGTAAAACGACTTGTGCGCATAGCCCGGGTTATCAATGTTGTGCTTCGCCGCCAGCGCGGCAAACGCCAGAAAGCTGCTGCCGGTACCGATAAAGGCGAACAGCAGCCAGGCGGCGGCCAGCGCATTTTCTGCAGGCGCGGCAAGGGCAAAGCCAAACGGCACCAGCGCGTAGAACAGAAAATCGAGCGCGATATCAAGAAATCCTCCAGCATCACTCAGCCCTCTGCGGCGCGCCAGCGCACCGTCCAGTCCATCCATAAGCCGGTTTACCAGAATGGCAAACAGTGCCGCCGGGTACCAGCCCAGCGCCAGAAACGGCAGCGCCAGTACCCCCACCGCAAACCCGACCAGGGTTACGCCATCTGGCGTAATAAAAGGCTTGTCTAGTGCGGCGACGAGCGTGTTCAACATCGGTTTGATGCGCGGGTGCAGGTGGCGATCAAGCATGGGGGGTCTCTTTAACGATGGCGCACAGCCCCTGGGACGGAATCTCCAGGGCGGCATTGAAGCGGGCTGACAGATTCTGGAAGGCGATCAGCGCCGTCATCTCGGTGATGGCCGCATCGGAAAAGTGGCGATGCAGACGCTGTTTGAGCTCATCATCCACCCGAGGCGGCGTAGCCGTTACCGCCTCGGCATACGCCAGCGCGGCGCGCTCCTCCTCGCTGAACAGCGCAGAATGGTACCAGTCGCTGACAGCCTGTGCTTTATCCAGCGCTCCCGCACGCTCGGCCAGGCGCAGGCTGTTGGCATCAATACAGAATGCGCAGTGGCAAAGCTGGGAGACGCGGGTCATCAGCAGAGAACGGAGCACCGGGCTGAGGCGCGCCTTGCGCCGTTCAAGAAAACCGACAAACAGCGCCACCAGCCAAAACAGAGGCGGCATGCGCGCCCACCAGCGCGTGGGGTTCAGCACCGCGCCGAAGTGTTTCTTCTGCATGGCGGCAATCGGTTTTAGGCTGACGGGAAGGTTTTTGACGGGTGCAACCCAGGTGGTTGTCTCTTTCACCTGCTTCTCCTGATGACTGGACTCTTTCAAAGGGCACGATAATATGTCGTTTTTCTTTACCAATCATTGATGACCATGCTGAAAATAGTCGATGTCGTTGCGGCAATTATCGAAAAAGACGACAAAATTTTACTGGCCCAGCGACCGCCACATGCCGATCAGCCCGGGATGTGGGAATTCGCGGGCGGCAAAGTCGAGGCCGGTGAAACCCAGCCTCAGGCGTTGATCCGCGAGCTGCGCGAAGAGTTGGGTATCGACGCCGAACCGGGGGTATATGTCGCCAGCCACCAGCGTGAAGTGTCGCAGCGGATTATCCATCTGCATGCCTGGCATGTTCCCGCCTGGCGCGGAGAACTCACCGCACACTATCACAGCGCGCTGGCGTGGTGCTCTCCCGAGGAGGCCTTGCGCTACGCCCTTGCACCTGCGGATATCCCTCTGCTTGAGGCCTTTATGCTTTTACGCGCCGCCAGACCAGCGGGTTCGTGCTGATAGTGCGTTCATCGCGCTGGCACTGCAACAGCACGCCGTCCGCTTTAACGACCGCGCCTTCCGAGTAGTTTTGATCCTGATAGATGCAGCACTGGTTACAGGGCTGCGCACGCTGCCCCCCGGAGCTGAACACCTCTGGCGGGACGTTTACCTCCACGTCCGGGCGAATACGGTCGGCCTGCGCCGTTGCGGACAGAAGCGCGAGTAAGGCAGTGGCGATATAACGGTTCATAGACGGTTCTTCCTGTTGTGTCCTGATAATGACTATAACGGTAAACCCGGGCCGAACCTTTAATTTATCTCATCATCGTTTTTTATTATGACCCGAGCCGGATAATGAATTTCCCTTTCGCGAGAAATTTCCGCTTGCCTCTGCGGGCCGTGCGGGTGGTATAGTCAAAAAAACAACACAAATCGCATAAGCCATTATACAAACGATTATAAGAGGTTCTTATATCTATGGATCAGACACGCTCTCTGGACAGTTTCCTTACCCATGTTCAACAGCGCGACCCGCATCAGAGCGAGTTCGCGCAGGCCGTTCGTGAAGTCATGACCACCCTGTGGCCTTTCCTTGAAGCGAATCCGCGCTATCGTCAATTGTCCCTGCTGGAACGTCTGGTAGAGCCAGAGCGCGTGATCCAGTTTCGCGTGACGTGGGTAGACGATCGCAATCAGGTACAGGTTAACCGCGCATGGCGCGTGCAGTTTAACTCCGCCATCGGGCCGTTTAAGGGCGGGATGCGCTTCCACCCTTCCGTCAACCTTTCCATTCTGAAGTTCCTCGGCTTTGAGCAGACCTTCAAAAACGCCCTGACCACCCTGCCGATGGGCGGGGGTAAAGGCGGCAGCGATTTCGATCCAAAAGGCAAAAGCGAAGGTGAAGTCATGCGCTTCTGCCAGGCGCTGATGACCGAACTGTATCGTCATCTTGGCCCGGACACCGACGTGCCAGCCGGTGATATCGGCGTGGGCGGTCGCGAGGTCGGCTTTATGGCCGGCATGATGAAAAAGCTCTCCAACAACAGCGCCTGCGTCTTTACCGGTAAAGGCCTGTCGTTTGGCGGCAGCCTGATCCGCCCGGAAGCGACCGGCTACGGCCTGGTCTACTTCACCGAAGCGATGCTCAAACGCCACGGTTTAGGCTTTGAAGGTATGCGCGTGGCCGTCTCCGGCTCCGGCAACGTGGCGCAGTATGCGATTGAAAAAGCGATGCAGTTTGGCGCACGCGTTATTACGGCCTCTGACTCCAGCGGTACCGTGGTGGACGAAGCAGGCTTTACGGCTGAGAAGCTGGCTCGCCTGTGCGAAATTAAAGCCAGCCGCGACGGGCGCGTGGCCGATTATGCCCGCGAGTTTGGCCTGACCTATCTCGAAGGCAAACAGCCGTGGTCAGTGCCGGTGGATATCGCGCTGCCGTGTGCCACGCAGAACGAACTGGACGTGGACGCTGCGCGTACCCTGATTGGCAACGGCGTGAAGGCGGTGGCAGAAGGCGCAAACATGCCAACCACCATTGAAGCGACGGACCTGTTCCTGGACGCGGGCGTGCTGTTTGCGCCAGGAAAAGCCGCGAACGCGGGCGGGGTTGCCACCTCCGGCCTGGAGATGGCGCAAAACGCCGCGCGTATGGGCTGGAAAGCGGAGAAAGTGGACGCGCGCCTGCATCACATCATGCTGGATATCCATCACGCCTGCGTGGAGTACGGCGGTGAGGCATCCCAGACCAACTACGTGCGCGGTGCCAATATCGCCGGATTCGTGAAGGTGGCGGATGCGATGATTGGGCAGGGTGTGATTTAAGATTTCAGGCCGAATCGCCGTGTAGGCCCGGTAAGCGTCAGCGCCACCGGGCTTTTTTTGGCAGGCGGCTGCGCCTTACGCGGCATACGGTTTAAGAGGCTGCCGCGCTCTTTTTCTTTTTAAACGGCTTCTTCGCGCCGCCGCCTGGCGCAACCATTCCCCGGAAGCGCTTCACCGGCGTGCTGCGCGCCTGGTCGATCAGCTGATACAGCGTCCCGACCAGCGGCTGCATAAAGTCCTGATAGCGGCACTGCTTTTCACTGATTTGCGTCAGCACCGATTCCCAGTGCGCGGTCATGTCCGGCCTCGCAGCCAGCTCCGGCAGGGAGTGGATCAACGCCCTGCCCGGTTCCGTTGAATGAATGTAGCGCCCTTTTTTCTCGAGGAAGCCGCGTTTAAACAGCAGCTCGATGATCCCCGCGCGGGTCGCTTCCGTCCCCAGTCCGTCGGTGGCCCGCAGGATCTTCTTCAGATCTTTATCCTGCACAAAACGCGCGATACCGGTCATCGCCGACAGCAGCGTCGCATCGGTGAAATGACGCGGCGGCTGGGTCTGACGCTCCACCACTTCGCCTTTCTCACACAACAGTTCATCGTCTTTTGCCACCACCGGCAGCGGCGTGCCGTCGTTTTCTTCGTCACGCTCTTTGTTGCCCAGCAGCGTGCGCCAGCCCGCTTCCGCCAGGAAACGCGCTTTAGCGACAAATTTGCCTTTGGCGATGTCGAGTTCAATCACACATTTGCGGAATACCGCATCCGGGCAGAACTGCATCAGGTACTGACGGGCCACCAGGTTATAGACCTTTGACTCGTTTTCCGTGAGATTGACGTTGCTGGTGCGCGCCGTCGGGATGATGGCGTGGTGGGCATCCACCTTTTTATCGTCCCAGCAGCGGTTACGGGTATCCGGGTTCACGGCAGGCTGCGGCAGCAGGTCCGGCGCGTGGACGCCAATCGCGTTCATCACCGCGTGACGCCCGGCAAAATGTTCTTCCGGCAGATAACGGCTGTCCGAACGCGGATAGGTGATAAGTTTATGGGTTTCGTAGAGTTTCTGGCAGATGTCCAGCACGTTCTGCGCGCTCAGACCAAAGCGTTTGGCGGCCTCAATCTGCAGGGCAGAGAGCGAAAACGGCAGCGGCGCGGGTTCTGATTCCCGTTTATCGTTATAGCTGGTGACGATAGCGGGCTGACCGGTAATGCGGTTAACGACGTGCTCCGCCAGCGGGCGGTGCAGCAGTCGCCCCTCTTCGTCCTGATAAGATTCGCAGGCATCACTCGGCTGCCAGACGGCGGTAAACCGTTCGTCCTTCGGGGTAACGATGTGCGCTTTCACTTCGAAGAAGTCTTTGGCGACGAAGTTTTCGATCTCTTCATCACGCCGTACCACCAGCCCCAGCACCGGCGTCTGAACGCGCCCGACGGAGAGCACGCCCTGATAACCCGCGTTGCGCCCGAGAATGGTGTAGGCGCGGGTCATATTGATGCCATAGAGCCAGTCCGCACGCGCACGCGCCAGCGCCGAGACGCACAGCGGGATAAATTCGCTGTTGGCGCGCAGACGCGTAATTGCACGCTCCACCGCCTGCGGGTTGAGGTCGTTGATCAGGCAGCGCTGCACCTGCTGGCGTTTTTCCGGGGCCAGCTCAAGATAATCCAGCACCTCGTCCACCAGCAGTTGCCCTTCTCTGTCCGGGTCACCCGCGTGGATGACTTCAGACGCCTCATGCAGGAAGCGCTTGATGACGTTGAGCTGTTTGGTCACCGAGGGCCGGGGCTGCAACCGCCATTTTTCCGGCACGATGGGCAGGTCATTGAGGTTCCAGCGGGCATAGCGGCTGTCATAGACATCCGGCTGCGCCTGCTCGAGCAGGTGACCGATACACCAGGTCACCACCTGCCCGTTTCCGCATTCGATAAAGCCGTCGCCTTTGCGATGCGGTTTAGGCAGCACATCGGCAATGGCTCGGGCCAGACTTGGCTTTTCGGCAATAAACAACCGCATCGAATTAACGGATCTCAATCATCGGACGGCCACCGCGGGCGGTAACCAGCTCGCCGATCGCCGTCAGGGTGATGCCAAACTCAGCGGCGGTCGCCTGAACATCCGCTTCTGCTTCCGGCGTGACCGCCAGCAGCAGGCCGCCGGAGGTTTGCGGATCGCACAGCAGGTCGCGCCATGCCTCAGGCATCTCACCCATTAGATGACCGTAGCTGGCGAAGTTACGCTGCGTACCGCCCGGTACCGCGCCCTGCGCAATGTACTCTTCCACGCCCGGCAGCTTCGGCACGTCCTGATACCAGACCTGCGCCTGCACGCCTGCGCCCTGACACACTTCGCTCAGGTGACCGAGCAGGCCAAAGCCGGTGACGTCGGTCATGGCTTTCACCCCGTCGATGTTGGCAAAAGCCGCACCGGCCAGGTTCATCTGACACATCACTTCCGTTGCCAGCCCGATATGCTCCGGCTTGAGCAGCGATTTCTTCTCGGCGGTGGTCAGCACGCCAATGCCCAGCGGCTTGGTGAGGAACAGTTTGCAGCCCGCCTGCGCGGTGCTGTTGCGCTTCACGCGCTCGGTCGGCACCACGCCCGTCACGGCCAGACCAAAAATCGGCTCCGGCGCATCAATAGAGTGCCCGCCCGCCAGCGCAATACCCGCCTGCTGACAGGCAAAACGTCCGCCTTCGATTACGTCGCGGGCAATTTCCGGCGCAAGGGTGTTGATCGGCCAGCCCAGGATCGCAATCGCCATGATCGGCTTGCCGCCCATCGCGAAAATATCGCTGATGGCGTTGGTGGCCGCAATGCGCCCGAAATCAAACGGGTTATCGACAATCGGCATAAAGAAATCGGTGGTGCTGATAATGCTGGTGCCGTTCCCCAGGTCATATACCGCTGCATCGTCACGCGTTTCGTTGCCGACAAGCAGGTTCGGGTCGACAAACTTCGCCTGCTCGCTGTGCAGGATGGTTTCCAGCACCTTCGGGGAAATTTTACAACCGCAACCGGCTCCGTGGCTGTATTGCGTTAAACGAATGGTTTGCTCGCTCATGGACATCTCCTGTCATTGCAATCGCGCTATGGTAGCGCTCATTCCATAAAGAGGTAAGTATGACTGTCTGAATTCTGCGGCGGATGCTCAGAATCCAGACAGTTTAGCGCGGGGAATTAAAAACGGCTGACGAAAGGCGAGGTATCCGGCACGTTTATGGTGCTTGAGGCTTTCAGCTGCGGTGTGCCGAGATAGAGGAAACCGACAATTTTATCATGCTCACCGCAGGATAACCCCTCGCGGACGGCGGCACTTTCGGTCAGCGGGCCGGTACGCCAGATGCCGTTAAAGCCCTGGGCAAGCGCGGCCATTTGCATCGCCATGACCGCGCAGCCCGCGGACATCTCCTGCTCCCAGACGGGCACTTTATGGTCAGGCTGGCATTTCGCCACTACGGCGATAATCATTGGTGCGCGGAATGGCCCGCTGCGCGCTTTCTCGATGCCCTTCTCATCCTGACCTGCTGCCACGGCCCCTTTTTCCAGCAGGGCGCTGAAGCGCTCGCGTCCTTCACCTTCAATAATAAAGAAGTGCCACGGCTGAAGGGTGCCATGATCCGGCGCACGCAGGCCGGCACGCAAAATATTTTCCAGTTGCTCCCCCATAGGGGCCGGTTCGGCCAGGCGGGAAGCGCTACGACGGTTAACGAGCAGTTCAAGTGCGTCCATTGGTTAACTCCTGTCTTGAAATTTGCTCACAAAATTAACACGGCAGCAGATTTTGTTACAGCGCGGCAGGCGATTCCTGCTGACAAGAGGCGGTTGGGTCATTACGATAACCCCACATTGCCGTCTCGTGTCGACGGAAACAGTCATTTTCTGGTTAGGGAGAATACATGCGAACCCTTTGGCGAATCTTTGCCGGTTTCTTTAAATGGACGTGGCGACTGCTCAACTTCGTCCGCAACCTGGTGATGAACATTTTCTTCATCTTCCTGGTGCTGGTTTGCGTAGGCATCTGGATGCACATCAGCAGCACAAGCCAGGCACAGCATTCAACGCGCGGTGCGCTGCTGCTTGATATCACCGGGGTGATCGTGGATAAACCATCCACCAGCAACCGCCTGGGCGTGATTGGCCGCCAGCTGTTTGGCGCAACCTCCGACCGCCTGCAGGAAAACTCCCTGTTCGATATTGTGGACACCATCCGCCAGGCAAAAGACGACCGCAACATCACCGGTATCGTGCTCGACCTGAAAGATTTTGCCGGGGCCGATCAGCCGTCGATGCAGTACATCGGCAAAGCGCTGCGCGAATTCCGTGACGCCGGTAAGCCGGTGATTGCCGTCGGCGACAGCTACAGCCAGGGGCAATACTATCTGGCAAGCTTCGCCAATAAAATCTGGCTTTCGCCGCAGGGCACGGTTGACCTGCACGGCTTCGCGACCAACGGCCTGTACTACAAATCGCTGCTCGACAAGCTGAAAGTCACAACCCACGTCTTCCGCGTCGGCACCTATAAATCTGCCGTTGAACCGTTCATCCGTGACGATATGTCGCCTGCGGCCCGTGAAGCGGACAGCCGCTGGATTGGCGAGCTGTGGCAAAACTATCTGGGCACCATCGCCGCGAACCGTCAAATCACCAAAGAGCAAGTCTTCCCTGGCGCGCAGGGCGTGCTGGACGGATTGCGTAAAGCCGACGGCGATACCGCCAAATATGCTCTCGACAACAAGCTGGTCGACGCGCTCGGCTCAAGCGCTGACGTTGAAAAAGCGCTGACCAAACAGTTTGGCTGGAGTAAAGAGGACAAAAACTACAGCGCCATCAGCATGTACGATTACGCGGCGAAAAAACCGGATGACAGCGGCGACAGCATCGCGGTGGTCTTTGCTAACGGCGCGATTATGGACGGCCAGGAAACGCCGGGGAACGTGGGCGGCGATACGACCGCATCACAAATCCGCGATGCGCGCCTCGATCCGAAGGTGAAAGCGATTGTTCTGCGCGTAAACAGCCCAGGCGGCAGCGTCAGCGCCTCTGAGGTGATCCGCGCCGAGCTGGCCGCCGCGCGTGCCGCAGGTAAGCCGGTGGTGGTCTCGATGGGCGGAATGGCAGCATCCGGCGGCTACTGGATCTCCACGCCTGCGAACTACATCGTGGCGAACCCCAGCACGCTGACTGGCTCAATTGGTATCTTCGGGGTCATTAACACCGTTGAAAACAGCCTGGATTATCTCGGCGTGCATACCGATGGCGTCGCCACTTCACCGCTGGCCGATGTTTCGGTAACCAAGTCTCTGCCACCGGAAGTCTCGGAAATGATGCAGCTCAGCATTGAGAACGGGTACAAGCGCTTTATTACCCTGGTTGCAGACTCCCGTAAAAAAACGCCAGAGCAGATTGACCAGATTGCGCAAGGCCACGTCTGGACCGGTCAGGATGCGAAAAGCAACGGTCTGGTAGACAGCCTGGGTGATTTCGATGACGCCGTGAAAAAAGCGGCAGAGCTGGCAAAACTCAAGCAGTGGCATGTGGACTATTATCAGGACGAGCCATCGTTCTTCGATATGGTGATGAACAGCATGTCCGTTTCCGTGCGCGCGATGCTGCCTGAAGCGATGCAGGCTTATCTGCCTGCGCCTGTCGCCACTGCGGCAAAAGCGATGAAGGCGGAGAGCGACAAACTCGCGGCCTTTAACGACCCGCAAAGCCGTTACGCGTTTTGTCTGACCTGTGCTAACGTCCGTTAAATTCGTCCCCTCTTCCATGAAGAGGGGATTTTTCGTTTAAGCAACAGAATTCAACCTCATGCAGAAGAAATCGATTTACGTCGCCTATACCGGCGGTACCATTGGTATGCAGCGTTCCGAAAACGGCTATATTCCGGTCTCCGGCCATCTCCAGCGTCAGCTTGCCCTGATGCCGGAGTTCCACCGCCCGGAAATGCCTGACTTTACCATTCACGAGTATGCGCCGCTGATGGACTCCTCCGACATGACGCCGGAAGACTGGCAGCATATTGCGGAAGACATCAAAGCCCATTACGACGACTACGATGGGTTTGTGATCCTGCACGGCACCGATACGATGGCCTTCACCGCCTCGGCGCTCTCGTTCATGCTCGAGAATTTGAGTAAACCGGTTATCGTCACCGGCTCACAAATTCCGCTGGCGGAACTGCGCTCGGACGGGCAGATCAACCTGCTGAACTCCCTGTACGTTGCGGCCAACTACCCGATTAACGAAGTGTCCCTGTTCTTCAATAACCGTCTCTATCGCGGCAACCGCACGACGAAAGCGCACGCGGATGGCTTCGACGCGTTTGCGTCCCCCAACCTGCCGCCGCTGCTTGAAGCGGGCATTCATATTCGTCGTCTTGGCACCCCACCGGCACCCAATACCGCAGGCGAGCTGATCGTCCACCCGATCACGCCGCAGCCGATTGGCGTGGTCACCATTTATCCGGGGATCTCGGCCGATGTGGTGCGCAACTTCCTGCGCCAGCCGGTGAAGGCGCTGATCCTGCGCTCCTACGGCGTGGGTAATGCCCCGCAAAACGGTGAGTTCCTGAAAGAGCTTCAGGAGGCAAGCGATCGCGGGATCGTGGTAGTCAACCTGACTCAGTGCATGTCCGGCAAGGTGAACATGGGCGGCTACGCCACCGGCAACGCGTTGGCCCATGCGGGCGTAATTAGCGGTTTTGATATGACCGTCGAGGCCACGCTGACTAAACTTCACTATTTACTGAGTCAGGATCTGGACATAGCGTCCATTCGCCGCGCGATGATGCAAAACCTGCGCGGCGAACTGACCCCGGACGAATAAGGAGGCTTTATGAAGCAACGCGCTCTGTTACTGGTCGATTTGCAAAATGATTTTTGTGCGGGCGGCGCGCTCGCCGTCGCGGAAGGCGACAGCACCGTTGACGTGGCGAATACGCTGATCGACTGGTGTAAAGCACGCGGCGAAGCGGTAGTGGCAAGCCAGGACTGGCATCCGGCCAACCACGGTAGCTTTGCCAGCCAGCACAACGCTGAGCCTTACAGCCAGGGCGAACTGGACGGACTGGCGCAAACCTTCTGGCCCGATCACTGCGTACAGCAGACCGAGGGCGCGGAGCTGCACCCGCTGCTCAATCAGAAAGCCATTGATGCGGTGTTCCATAAAGGGGAAAACCCGGCCATCGACAGCTACAGCGCCTTTTTCGACAACGGTCATCGTCAGAAAACGGCGCTGGACGCGTGGCTGCGGCACCATGAAATCACCGAGCTGATTGTTATGGGGCTGGCAACGGATTATTGCGTGAAGTTCACCGTGCTGGATGCGTTGCAGCTTGGCTACACCGTCAGCGTAATTACCGACGGCTGTCGCGGCGTGAACATTCAGCCGCAGGACAGCGCTCAGGCGTTTATGGATATGGCGGCGGAAGGTGCCACGCTGTATACGCTGGCTGACTGGCAGGAGACGCAGGCGTAGGTTTTAAGCCGGGTGGCGCTAACGCTTACCCGGCCTACGATTCGGTTTAGTAGGCCGGGTAAGGCGCAGCCGCCACCCGGCAATCCACTTATCAATCCCTCATAAAGTGAACTCCCTCGCATCTCAGGCGAAGCGGCAATGCTATTCTTTTCCGGTTGTTTTTTCGCCACGCCTTTCCGTGGCGTGGTTACTATTGTTTAGTCAAAGAGGAAATTGTATGAAACGTTTGCCCTTGCTGGCAGCATTGCCCTTGCTTTGCGCGTCGGTTGCTTCCGCCAGTTCTCTGATGTCCGTCGGCTATTTCAACGGCGGCGGCGATGTAACCGCCGGACCGGGTGGCGACATCAACACGCTCGACGTGCGCCAGATAACCCACCTCAACTACTCGTTTGGTCTGGTCTACAACGATGAAAAAGACGAAACCAACGCCGCGTTGAAAGATCCTTCAAAACTGCATCAGATTTGGCTCTCGCCAAAAGTGGCGTCCGATCTGGCGCTGATCCCTGCCCTGCGCAAACAGAACCCGAACCTGAAAGTGCTGCTCTCCGTCGGCGGCTGGGGCGCGCGCGGCTTCTCCGGCGCGGCGGCAACCCAGGCATCGCGCGCGGTGTTTATCCGCTCCGCGCAGGAGATCGTCAATCAATACGGTCTGGATGGGATCGATCTCGACTGGGAGTTTCCGGTGAACGGTGCGTGGGGGCTGGTCGCCAGCCAACCGGCGGACCGGGATAATTTCACCGCGCTGCTGAAAGGGTTACGCGATGCTTTTGGTAACAAGAAGCTGGTTACGATTGCCGTTGGAGCGAATGCGGAAAGTCCGAAAAGCTGGGTTGACATGAAAGCGGTTGCCCCGCTGCTCGACTACATCAACCTGATGACCTACGACATGGCTTACGGCACTCAGTACTTCAATGCCAATCTGTATGACTCCAGCGCCTGGCCAACGGTCGCCGCGGCCGATAAATACAGCGTCGATTTTGTGGTCAACAACTACCTGGCTGCCGGCGTGAAGCCCCGGCAGATGAATCTCGGGATCGGTTTTTATGGCCGCGTTCCAAAACGCTCCGTGGAGCCGGGCATCGACTGGAGCAAACCGGATGCGCAGAAAAATCCGGTGACACAGCCCTATTTCGGGCCGCAGGAGATCGGTTTGTTCAAATCACTCGGTTATGACCTGACCAAAGACACCTATGTGAAGTACAACGACATCGTGAAAAAGTTGCTGAACGATCCGCAGAAACGCTTTACGGAGCACTGGGACGATCAGGCAAAAGTGCCGTGGCTCTCCGTCACGTCTGCCGACGGTAAGGCGCTGTTTGCCCTCTCTTATGAGAACCCACACTCAGTGGCGCTCAAAGCGGACTACATCAAGGAGAAAGGTCTGGCCGGGGCGATGTTCTGGGAATATGGCGCGGACGATAAAAACCAGCTTGCGAAGCAGCTGGCGACATCGCTGGGGATTAAGCACTAAGTGAAGCAGCCGGGTGGCGTCAACGTTACCCGGCATGCTCAGAGAGCGCTATTTGAAGGTGGCAATCGGCTTCGGCGCAATGCCGAAATCTTCTTTCAGTTCCCGCTTGCTCTTCATCACCATCTGCCCCTGGGTGTCGATCGTCATGTGCTGCGCGTCGGTGTTATGGCGCGCCTGCCACAACATCACCAGTTGCAGGCTGTTCTCTTTTTGCTCTGGCGTCAGGGCCACGCCATCCGGCCATTTTCCCAGCTCGACCGCCGTGACCAGACGCTGATAAATTTCCTGCGTCATCCCGCCGATCATGTCATCAATATTCATGATGTCTCCCGTTCAAAGGAATAATTTGCTGAATCGTTTCTTCAACCTTTGGTCTGGTCGCCGTTTTCGTCATCGGTGAAGCTCATGGACGCAGAGTTAACGCAAAAACGCTCGCCCGTAGGTTGTGGGCCATCCGGGAAGACATGTCCGAGGTGCGCATCACAGTTACCGCAGCGGATCTCGGTGCGTACCATGCCGTGCGACGAGTCGGTCAGATAACGAATGGCGTCATCGCTTACCGGCTCATAAAAACTCGGCCAGCCGCAGCCGGAATCATATTTTGTTTGTGAATTGAACAGGGGGGCATCGCACACCAGACAGTGGTAGACGCCGTCGCGCTTGTTGTGCAGAAAACGCCCGGTGAATGGGGGTTCAGTCCCGTGATTCTGCGTCACGTAAAACTGCATCTCGGTCAGGTCTTTTTTCAGATCTTCGGGGTTACGTTGGTTCGACATATGCTCACATCTCGCTGTAGAAACAGACATCTTTTAACCCCGATTCTAACAAAACATTAACACCCGCGCGTAGACTTTTGTTCTAAACTTATTAGTCGCGAAAAGGCGGACAGGCAATTGTGATCTGTTTCACACTTTATTCCTGAGAGGCCTTTAAAATTCCGGGCGCAGCCCCCATGTGGTTGCTAGCTCAAAGGGAAAGTGAGGCGAGTCAGTCGCACAACGTTGGTCATAGGATTGATTTGTCGCAATGATTGACACGATTCCGCTTGACGCTGCGTAAGGTTTTTGTAATTTTACAGGCAACCTTTTATTCACTAACAAATAGCTGGTGGAATATATGACTATCAAAGTAGGTATCAACGGTTTTGGCCGTATCGGCCGTATTGTTTTCCGTGCTGCTCAGGAACGTTCTGACATCGAAATCGTTGGTATCAACGATCTCCTGGACGCTGAATACATGGCGTACATGCTGAAGTACGACTCAACTCACGGTCGTTTCAACGGCACCGTTGAAGTGAAAGACGGCCACCTGGTTGTTAACGGCAAAACCATCCGCGTGACTGCTGAGAAAGACCCAGCTAACCTGAAATGGAACGAAATCGGTGTTGACGTTGTTGCAGAAGCAACCGGTATCTTCCTGACCGACGAAACTGCGCGTAAACACATCACTGCGGGCGCGAAGAAAGTTGTTCTGACTGGTCCTTCCAAAGACAACACCCCAATGTTCGTTCGCGGTGCAAACTTCGAAACTTACGCTGGCCAGGACATCGTTTCCAACGCATCCTGCACCACCAACTGCCTGGCACCACTGGCTAAAGTTATCAACGACAACTTCGGTATCGTTGAAGGCCTGATGACCACCGTTCACGCAACGACCGCAACCCAGAAAACCGTTGATGGCCCGTCTCACAAAGACTGGCGCGGCGGCCGTGGCGCGGCTCAGAACATCATCCCATCTTCTACCGGTGCTGCTAAAGCTGTAGGTAAAGTGCTGCCAGAACTGAATGGCAAACTGACGGGTATGGCGTTCCGCGTTCCAACTCCTAACGTATCCGTTGTTGACCTGACCGTTCGTCTGGAAAAAGCTGCTTCTTATGAAGAAATTAAGAAAGCAATCAAAGCTGCTTCCGAAGGCGCAATGAAAGGCGTTCTGGGCTACACCGAAGACGACGTTGTTTCTACCGATTTCAACGGCGAAATCTGCACTTCAGTATTCGATGCTAAAGCAGGTATCGCGCTGAACGACAACTTCGTTAAACTGGTTTCCTGGTACGACAACGAAACCGGCTACTCTAACAAAGTACTGGACCTGATCGCTCACATCTCCAAATAAGTTGAGATGAGAATCTGATCCAAAAAGGCGACTTCGGTCGCCTTTTTTATTGTTTAAAGACAGAGGATTGCTGAATGATTAATAAAATATTTGCACTTCCGGTAGTCGAACAACTTACCCCTGTGCTTTCCCGCCGTCAGATTGACGGTGCTGACGTGATCGTCGTAGACCACCCGCGCGTCAAGGCTTCAATCGCCCTGAACGGTGCGCATCTTCTCTCGTGGAAACCCGAGGGTGAAGACGAAGCGCTGTGGCTGAGCGAAGCGACCTCTTTTAAAAAAGGCGCAGCCATTCGCGGCGGCGTACCTGTTTGCTGGCCGTGGTTTGGCCCGGCCGCGCAGCAGGGTCTGCCGGCGCACGGGTTTGCCCGCAACCAGCAGTGGACGCTGAAAGCCCACAATGATGATGACAACGGCGCGGTGCTCACCTTTGAGCTTCAGGCGAATGATGAAACCCGCGCTCTGTGGCCGCACGACTTCACGCTGTACGCGCGTTTCAAGCTGGGTAAAACCTGCGAAATCGAGCTGGAAGCTCACGGCGAGTTCGAGACCACCAGCGCCCTGCACACCTATTTCAACGTGGGTGACATCAACGCGGTCAAGGTGAGTGGACTCGGCGATACCTTTATCGACAAAGTGGATAACGCCAAAGAGGGCAAACTGGACGACGGCGTACAGACCTTCCCGGACCGCACCGACCGCGTGTACCTGCATCCGGAAGCCTGTAGCGTGATCCACGACAGCGCCCTGAATCGCGCTATCAACGTTGTACACCATCACCACAGCAACGTGGTGGGCTGGAACCCTGGTCCGGCGCTCTCCGTCAGCATGGCCGACGTGCCGGATGACGGCTACAAGACCTTTGTCTGTGTAGAAACCGCCTGCGTGACCGCGCCGCAGAAAACCAGTGTAGAAAATCCGTCTCGTTTAGGCCAGACCATTAGCATCATTAAGCGCTAAGACGAAACGCCCCTCTCCCTTCGGGGAGAGGGTTCCCCAGAAAATTTTTAACCGGAAGCGATTAGGATTTTATTAACGGAATAAATAATTTAAAGCGACATCCCGGTCCGGCTGAAAATCGCTGAGGCGTTTCCTTCCGGCCGGGGCGAGGCGCAGGGATGCGCCGAGAGGGCGGATTTACAGGGACGTTGCCTCCGCCCGTCCCCGATAAGTAGGAAGGAATTAGCCGAAGTCACTGCGAAGCGGCGATTTTCTTTGCCGGGAGCCCGGATTGTTAAGGAGGCGGCGGTGAGCCTCCTTAACACGTTCACAAGTCGTGTGATTCCAGAGTAGCAAGGCTCGTAAAGTGAACGGAATAACCACCACAGCCGTATGTCCCCCCTCACCCCTGCCCTCTCCCTGAATGGAGAGGGAGTATTCTGTGCCAGGCTGTAATTTCTGGGGATTCCTCAGTCCCCCGGGGGGAGGGAAAAGCCGCAGTCAGCAGAATATCTAACGCGCCCGCATTCGCTTTAACATGTTCAATGGACGCCGATGGGCAATCTCATTGATGAGCGGATGGCAGGCAGCGGACTCTGCCCGGAAAATGTCACGGTTTTTACGCTCATATCACTCTCCTGTTTGGTTGCCCCAGCCTAAAGCAAACGGGGCGCAAGCGCCCCGTTGTGATACTCATTATGCACGTTCACCGTGCATCATCAGAACTTGTAGGTCACACCCACCGAGAAGATACCCGACCAGGACTTGTCGACCATTGGGCTATCTTTCACTTCATCGCTCAGGCGGATGTAGCGGCCAGTACCGTACACGCTCCAGTCACCGAGGAAGTTGTAGTTGGCGCTCAGCTCCAGGTACGGATCCCAGCCATCGTCCGCATCGTAGCTTTTCAGGCCGCTGCGGCGGGATTCGTTTTTAGAAACACCGTAATAGTAGTCGTTATAGTTTTCGCTGCTGTACTGCACGCCAATACCCGGGGTAATGGTCAGCGCGCCGTTGTTGTAGCGATAAAGCCACGCCAGATCCCAGATATAGCCGTTGCTGTTATCCAGCGTATCGCCTGCCAGCGCGGTACGCAGGAAACCATACTCGGTATTATGGACGTAAGAGAGACCCGCCATCAGGGTGCCTTTACGCTTGTCCAGTTCGCGCAGCGCACGGCTGTCGCTGTCGCCCGGACGGAAGTGCGTAGGATCGTAATACGCCATGATGGAGAGTTTATCTGACGTATCGTTCCACAGATAATAGCCGCCGCCCAGGCCACGGAACCAAACGTTATCCCCTTCATAGGTGACAACCGGAACGGGATAAACATCGCGATCGTATTGTTTGTATGGGCTGTTGATGACTCCCACGCCCGCACCAACGGTCCACTGACTTTCCGCCTGTGCGGTGCTAACTGCGGTGGCGGCAAGTACGCCCAATGCAAGAAGTTTGAGTTTGGTCACAATCCATTCTTTCCTGTAGTCAAATAATCAGCGGGTGAAGTGTAACCGCCATTTACATCTATCCTCAAATTTTTTACCCGCTAATCACGTTAATTAACCTGTTATTTTTTACTTTTCAGATGACAGCCTGCTTTCAGTCATGTGAACGCGTAATGACAAATGCCCGTTCGGCTTATCTCATCCATGGATTTTTTTGGATGAGTTATTGATATGTCATTGAAATTGGATTTTACCGGCATGCAAGTTTTGCAAATGCCATCTACGCTTTAATTTAAGAGGAGATTTTGCTGAACACCCTGCAGTGCTTAGCGTTCGACCTGACATACAGGTTGCTGCTCTGGCAGTGAGGTGCGAGAAATACTCTTCCGGGAGCCTCCACTACTCATACGAACGGCTCTTTTCCTGTGCTAAAAAACGAAAGGACGGCATGCCATGAATATATTCGATCACTATCGCCAGCGCTACGAAGCTGCCAAGGACGAAGAGTTCACACTGCAGGAGTTTCTTACCATTTGTCGGCAAGATCGCAGTGCCTATGCCAATGCGGCAGAACGGCTATTGATGGCCATCGGTGAGCCAAACATGGTTGACACTGCCCTTGAGCCACGGCTTTCCCGTCTCTTTTCGAATCGGGTGGTTGCCCGATACCCGGCGTTTGAAGAGTTCTACGGCATGGAAGATGCCATTGAGCAAATCGTCTCCTACCTCAAGCATGCCGCTCAGGGCCTGGAAGAGAAGAAACAGATCCTCTATTTACTGGGGCCTGTTGGGGGCGGTAAATCCTCTCTGGCCGAACGCCTGAAAGCGCTGATGCAGCGCGTGCCGATTTACGTGCTCAGTGCCAACGGCGAGCGCAGCCCGGTGAATGACCATCCGCTGTGCCTGTTTAATCCGCAGGAAGATGCGCAGATCCTTGATAAAGAGTTTGGCATCCCGCATCGCTACCTCGGGACCATCATGTCGCCGTGGGCGGCGAAACGCCTGCATGAGTTTGGCGGCGATATCACCAAATTCCGCGTCGTGAAGGTGTGGCCGTCGATTCTGGAACAGATCGCCATCGCTAAAACGGAACCGGGTGATGAGAACAACCAGGACATCTCGGCGCTGGTCGGTAAAGTCGATATCCGTAAGCTGGAACACCACGCGCAAAACGATCCGGATGCCTACGGCTATTCCGGCGCGCTCTGCCGGGCGAACCAGGGGATCATGGAATTCGTCGAGATGTTTAAAGCGCCTATCAAGGTGCTGCACCCCCTGCTGACCGCCACGCAGGAAGGGAACTATAACGGGACGGAAGGTATCTCCGCCCTGCCGTTTAACGGCATCATTCTGGCGCACTCGAACGAATCAGAATGGGTCACCTTCCGTAACAACAAGAACAACGAGGCGTTCCTTGACCGCGTGTACATCGTCAAGGTGCCTTACTGCCTGCGGATCTCTGAAGAGATTAAAATCTACGAGAAGCTGCTCAACCACAGTGAACTGGTGCATGCGCCTTGCGCACCGGGAACGCTGGAAACGCTGTCGCGCTTCTCTATCCTGTCACGCCTGAAAGAGCCGGAAAACTCCAGCATCTATTCGAAAATGCGCGTGTATGACGGTGAAAGCCTGAAAGATACCGACCCGAAAGCGAAGTCGTATCAGGAGTACCGGGACTACGCCGGGGTCGATGAGGGGATGAACGGTCTTTCTACCCGGTTCGCGTTTAAAATTCTCTCCCGCGTGTTTAACTTTGACCATGCGGAAGTGGCGGCTAATCCGGTGCATCTGTTCTATGTTCTGGAGCAGCAGATTGAACGCGAGCAGTTCCCGCAGGAGCTGTCCGAACGGTATCTTGAGTTCCTCAAAGGCTACCTGATCCCGAAATACGCCGAGTTTATTGGCAAAGAGATCCAGACGGCCTATCTGGAATCCTATTCGGAATATGGTCAGAACATTTTCGACCGTTACGTCACCTATGCCGACTTCTGGATCCAGGATCAGGAGTACCGCGACCCGGATACCGGCCAGCTGTTTGACCGTGAATCCCTGAACGCCGAGCTGGAAAAAATCGAGAAGCCTGCCGGGATCAGCAACCCGAAAGACTTCCGTAACGAGATCGTGAACTTCGTTCTGCGTGCCAGAGCGCACAACAACGGACGTAACCCGAACTGGACCAGCTACGAAAAACTGCGCACGGTTATCGAGAAGAAAATGTTCTCGAATACCGAAGAGCTGCTGCCGGTCATTTCGTTTAACGCCAAAACCTCAACCGACGAGCAGAAAAAGCACGACGATTTTGTCGACCGCATGATGGAGAAAGGCTATACCCGCAAACAGGTTCGCCTGCTCTGCGAGTGGTACCTGCGCGTGCGCAAATCGTCCTAAAACAAGTGCCCGGTAGCGCTCGCGCTTACCGGGCCGACAACATGCAAGTTGGCAAATGCAGTACGGGGGAACTATGACCTGGTTCATTGACCGGCGTCTTAACGGCAAAAACAAGAGCACGGTGAATCGCCAGCGCTTCTTGCGTCGTTATAAAGCGCAAATTAAACAGTCGATCTCCGAGGCCATCAACAAACGCTCGGTGACCGACGTCGACAGCGGCGAATCTGTCTCCATTCCAACCGATGACATCAGCGAACCGATGTTTCATCAGGGGCGCGGCGGCCTGCGCCATCGCGTCCATCCCGGTAACGATCACTTTATTCAGAACGACCGCATCGAACGTCCTCAGGGCGGTGGCGGCGGTTCCGGCAGTGGACAAGGCCAGGCCAGCCAGGACGGCGAAGGTCAGGATGAGTTCGTCTTCCAGATTTCGAAAGATGAATATCTCGATCTGCTTTTTGAGGATCTGGCCCTGCCCAACCTGAAAAAGAATCAGCACCGACAGCTTAACGAATACAAAACCCATCGCGCGGGCTACACCGCCAACGGCGTGCCCGCCAATATCAGCGTGGTGCGTTCCCTGCAGAACTCGCTTGCACGACGCACGGCGATGACCGCAGGTAAACGGCGGGAACTCCGCGAACTGGAAACCAGCCTGAAGGTGGTGGAAAACACCGAACCGGCGCAACTGCTGGAAGAGGAGCGCCTGCGTAAGGAGATCGCGGAACTGCGCGCGAAGATTGACCGCGTGCCGTTTATCGACACTTTCGATCTGCGTTACAAGAACTACGAAAAACGTCCTGAACCTTCCAGCCAGGCCGTCATGTTCTGTCTGATGGACGTGTCCGGCTCGATGGACCAGGCTACCAAGGATATGGCGAAGCGGTTTTATATTCTGCTCTATCTGTTCCTGAGCAGAACCTATAAGAACGTGGACGTGGTCTATATCCGCCATCACACTCAGGCCAAAGAGGTGGATGAACACGAGTTCTTCTATTCGCAGGAGACCGGCGGCACCATCGTCTCAAGCGCCCTGAAGCTGATGGATGACGTGGTCAAAGAGCGTTACGACCCGGCACAATGGAACATCTATGCCGCTCAGGCGTCCGATGGCGATAACTGGGCGGACGATTCCCCGCTGTGCCACGACATTCTGGCGAAGAAAATTCTGCCGGTAGTACGTTACTACAGCTATATCGAAATCACCCGACGCGCGCATCAGACGCTGTGGCGCGAATATGAACATCTGCAGTCGATGTTCGATAACTTTGCGATGCAGCATATCCGCGACCAGGATGATATTTATCCGGTGTTCCGGGAGCTGTTCCAGAAACAATCAGCCACCAGCAATGCCTGACCCCACAGCCAGCGGCTCCGCTGGCTGTTTTCTCTCTCTGCCCACTCTCCCCCCGGTCACGCCATCTGTGCTAGTGTAATCAGTTGCATATTGGCGTTTAACAGGGAAATCACGATGTCTGATGAAACCATGGGGACAACCACCCACCAGCAGCTTATTGCGTTACTCACCGCGCAGGGTGCGCGCTTTCGCGTGATGGAACACGACGCGGTAGGAAAATGCGAAGCGGTGAGCGAAATCCGCGGCACCGCGCTCGGCCAGGGCGCAAAAGCGCTGGTGTGCAAGGTGAAGGGAAACGGCGTGAAAAAACACGTTCTGGCGATCCTGGCGGCTGATTTGCAGGCCGACCTGAGCCAGCTTGCCAGCCATTTCGGCGGGTCAAAGGCCTCTCTCGCCAGCCCGGCCGAGGTCGATGCCCTCACCGCCTGCGTGTTTGGCGCGATCCCGCCGTTTAGCTTTCACCCGGACCTGACGCTGGTTGCCGATCCGCTGCTGTTTGAGCGTTTTGATGAAATCGCCTTTAACGCCGGTCTGCTGGAAAAATCGGTCATTATGGATACCCAGGATTATCTGCGTATCGCCCGGCCCGAGCTGGTGGCGTTTCGCCGCCAGTAGGCCGGGCCGGATAGCCTCAGAAGGTGACGTTCATTTTCGCCCAGAAGGTGCGACCAGGCTCGTTAACCGGCGTATCGGAGGAGTAGCCAAAACTGCTGTTCCCCGCCAGGTTAAGGTGCTCGCTATAGCTTTTATCGAACAGGTTATCGACGCCGCTACTCAGCTTAAGGTTCTTGCTCACCTTGTAGGCCGCATTGGCGGAGACGATCGCAAAGCCCGCGCTCTGGTCAAAGTCTTTCCCCACCACGTTGCCTTCGTTCAGCGCCACCCGGTGCTGAGGGCTGACCATGCGCAACAGCCCCGTTGAGCTAAGGTCGCCCTTCTCCCACGTCAGGCCCAGACGCGCTTCCAGCGGCGGCATCTGCGGCAGCGGCTGGTTATCGTCGGTATTTTCTCCCCACGAGTAGTTCAGCGTGGCGTCGGTTTTCCACTGATCGTTTAGCTGATAGGACGCGCCCATTTCGCCGCCCATAATGGTGGCATCAACGTTATCCGCCTGGCTGACATGGCTGTCGTCAGGATCGTACAGGAAGAGGATGTAGTCGTTGATCCGACCCACGTAGGCAGAGATCCAGCCGGTGGTGCGCTCCCCTTTATACTGCGCGCCAATATCGAGCTGCGTTGTTTTTTCCGGTTTAAGATTGTCGAAAACATCGGATGTACCGTCCGGCCCGTAGGTCGGGGAAAAGAGTTCCCAGTAGTCCGGGAAGCGTTCGGTGTAGCCTAAACCGGCGTAGACCATCGCAGGCGCAGAGCCGAGGTTATGCTCAACGCGCAGGAAGCCCGCTGGCAGCGTGTCATCCCGGCTGCTGCTGCCCACGTCGGAATAATTGTCCACCTCCACTTTGTCCAGACGCGCGCCGCCAATGATTTTGCTCAGGTCGGTGGCGTTCCAGGTCAGCTCGCCAAAGGTGCCGTAATCGTGGAAGCGGGCATCTTCCTGCCAGCCTGCGTCCTCATCTTCTTCGTTACTGCGATGGGTATTGGTTTGCATATCAACGCCGCTTTGCAGCTGGAAATCGGACCACAGCCAGGTACCCATCATTCTGCCACCCACCGTGCGGCGATCGACCTGCTTGTCCATTGGCATCGACATGTCCATTGTCCCCATCGGCATACCACCCATGGTGCCGGAAGACATATCCGATGATGAACGCATGGAGTAGTTGTCCATGATATGGTTGGCGTAGTTGTAGTACAGGCTCATATCCAGCGAGTCGAACACCTCACCGATATTCTCTTTTTTGAAGCGCAGCCCCAGGCTTTCACGTTTGAACTGTGAGCCGTCCATCCCGCGCCCGGCGTAGCTGGCATCGCCATTACCTTGCCCGGCAGTCAGCTCCAGCAGCGTGTCGGCATCCGGCGTCCAGCCGATGGCCATATCGGTATTCCATTTGTCCCACTTCGAGGCCACACGATCGCCATTGCCGTCTTTATAATCGCCAGACGTTGAGTTGTTGCCGTTCAGACGCACGTAGCCATCTTCATTACCAAAGCTGACGTCAGCGTTCTCGTCGAAACGGTCGTTTGAGGCCGCAAGGAAGCTGGCGTCACCTTTGATTCCGGCTTTATCAAAGCGCGGCGGTTCGCGTTCGAACCGTACCGTCCCGGCGGAGTTTCCCGGCCCCCAGAGTACCGTTTCCGGCCCTTTGGTGACCGTCAACAGGTCGTAGCTCTCAGGGGAGATATACGAGCTGGGCGCGTCCATACGCGACGGGCAGGCTCCGAGCATTTCGCTGTCGTTGGTTAACAGGCGCAGGCGTGAGCCAAACATGCCGCGAAACACCGGATCGCCGTTACTGCCCCCGTTGCGGATCTGGCTAAACCCCGGGATGGTTTTCAGGTAATCCGAGCCGTCGCTGGCTGGCACCGGCTGGCGCGGGGTTTTTGGCGATGTCACCACTTCCAGCGGCGAGAGCACCGGTGCCGTTACGGTGATCACATCATCATCGTTTAACTGCGCCGCCGGGTTGGTCTCTGCCGCAACCGAAGAGCATGACAACGCCACCAGCAGCGATAATACCAGCGGATGAGGTTTAAAAAGGTCGTTTTCCATTCGTAAGCCCGGGGAAAAAAAGAATGATGTCCCGCCGAAAACAGCTGTCCGGCTGAACGAGTTTTAGGCATAAAATTTTGCAGGGACGGGCTGCCCGGAACAACGGCGACTGAGGAGAATATGAAGTGAATAAGAGACTTGAAAAAGAAGGGTAATGCAGGTACGCGAACTTGTCAGTAAGGGAGGTTAACCGTGGCGTTCAAGAAATAATACTGATGCCACCAGGATTGCCGCAATGGTAAAAAAGGTTCCTGAAATACAGAGCATATCAACAAAGGCGGGATCGTTCATTTTCTCTCTCCGGGGCGACTTTTCTCTTTTGTAGCGCCAGATAATGACAGCGGTATGACATTTCCACGACGGAATAAAGACGCTGACGCTGAAACGATTCGCGAATGGTATTCCCGCTCTCGCCGCAAAATCATTATTTGTTACGTTAATTTGTTACCGGTATCACGAAAAGGAGTTTCCATAACTCCGTTGCCAAATCTCGCAATTGTGAACCGGGCGGGCGTGGTTAAACATAGTTATGACAACACATCATAAATAACCTCATACGGGCAAGGCGATTACCATGACCGATAAGATTACCCGCAAAGAAAAAATCAGCTATGGACTCGGCGATATGGCCAGCCATATCGGGCTGGATAACGTGATCATTTTTCTCACCTTTTATTATACCGACGTCGTCGGGCTGCCTGCCGCATTCGTCGGCACCATGTTCCTGCTGGCGCGCACGGCGGATGCCATTATCGATCCGGCCATGGGTTATATCGCCGACAGAACCCGCACGCGCTGGGGGAAATTCCGCCCGTGGATGCTGTGGCTGGCCCTGCCTTTTGGCGCAAGCTGCCTGCTGACGTACGCGGTGCCGGCGTCACTCGACCTGCACGGTAAAATGATTTTCGCGACCGTCAGCTACACCCTGATGATGCTGATGTACACCGCCATTAACATTCCGTACTGCTCCATGGGCGCGGTGATTACCCCTGATAACGATGCCCGTATTTCCCTGCAGTCGTACCGCTTTTTCCTCGCCACGCTGGGCGGCGCACTGTCGACATTCTTTATGATGCCGCTGGCAGAATTTATTGGGGGCGACGATAAATTACTGGGCTACCGCTGGGCGATGGCGATTATGGCAACCGTAGCAGTGATTATGTTCTGGATCTGCTTTGCGAATACCCGTGAACGCATTAATGCCCCGCCTTCCCATAATAATTACCTGTCTGAGCTCCGGGATTTATTCCGTAACGATCAGTGGCGTGTGGTTGCCGTTCTGGTATTAACCAATATTGGCTTTGGGGTTATTCGCCTCGGGGCAATGATGTATTTCGTCACCTATTATCTTGGCAGCGCCAGCTATTTTATCTGGATGCTGGGCGCGCATATTTTAGGTAAAGCCGCCGGGAGCGCGCTGGCAAAACGGCTGACGCAAAACTACAGCAAGGTGCAGATGTTCGGCTATTGCTCGGTGCTCGCGGGCGTGTTGAGTATCGGCCTGTTCTTTGCCCCTAAATCGGTGCTGGTCCTGGTGCCGCTCACCTTTATCGTCTCCACGCTCTACCAGGCTACCACCACGCTGATGTGGGTGATGATGGCTGACGTAGCCGACTACGGCGAATGGAAGCAAGGCAAGCGCATGGACGGGGTGATCTTCTCGACGTTCCTCGCCGTACTGAAGCTCGGCATGGCGATTGGCGGCGCCATCGTCGGCTGGACGCTGGGCTTTAGCGGCTATGTGGCGAATGCCCCGGAACAGACCACCACCGCGATGTATTGCATCATCGCCCTGTTCACCCTTGTGCCCGGCATTCTGTCGCTCTGCGCGTTTGCCACGCTGCGCTGGTACAGGCTCGACGACAACACTATGAAAACTATCCAACTCGCCAAACACCCCGTTTAAAAGGACGCGCTATTTATGAGTGAGCTGATTCAACATTCCAACAGTATTGAGTGGCGTTTTGAACGTCAGATCCTGCGCATTGAACCCTGGGGCGAGAACAGCCTGCGCGTCCGGGCAACCTGCGCTGCGGATTTTAGCGACGCACTGCAGGCACTCCTGCCCGCGTCGCCCTGTTCCGCCGAGATCACGGCGGAAGCCGAACGCCTGACCCTGCGCAACGGGAATATTCTCGCCACGCTCAACCTGAAGGGCCAGCTGGCATTTTATAATGCGCGCGGTGAGCTGCTGTTAGAGGAGATGTGGCGGCAACGTTCAACGGTCGGCATCGGCGCCAGTGAAAAGAGCCAGGATAAATACGTTAGCGCCCTGAAGCTGGATGGCCGTGAATTTAAGCCGCTGGCGGGCGGTAAGTATCAGCTGACGGTGCGCTTTGAATCGCTCGCGGATGAGCGTATCTACGGCATGGGCCAGTACCAGCAGCCGTGGCTGGATCTCAAAGGCTGTACGCTGGAGCTGGCGCAGCGTAACTCCCAGGCCAGCGTGCCGTTTATGCAATCCAGCCTCGGCTACGGCCTGCTGTGGAACAACCCGGCCATTGGCGAGGCCAGCTTCGCCAAAAACCAGACCGAATGGCGTGCCCGCGTGACGGGCGAGATGGACTACTGGATCACCGCCGGGGATACGGTGGCCGACATCACCCGCCAGTATGTAAAAGCGACCGGCGCACCGCCTCAGGCACCGGCGTTTATCAGCGGATTGTGGCAGTGCAAATTACGCTACCGCACGCAGCAGGAGGTGCTGGAGGTGGCACGCGAATACCGCCGTCGTCACCTGCCGCTCTCGGTGATGGTGATCGACTTCTTCCACTGGCCGAATCAGGGCACCTGGTGCTTTGATCCCCTCGACTGGCCCGATCCCAAAGCGATGGTCGATGAACTGCGCGAGCTGGGCATTGCCCTGATGGTCTCGGTCTGGCCGACGGTTGAGGCGCGAAGCCCGCTTTATCCGCTGATGAAGGCCAAGGGCTGGCTGGTCAGCAGCGAACGCGGCGTGCAGGTGAATCTCGACTTTATGGGCAACACCACCTTCTTCGACGCCACCCACCCGCAGGCGCGCGAGTTTGTCTGGGACACCGTGAAGAAAAATTACTACGACCTGGGCATCAAGCTGTTCTGGCTGGACGAGGCGGAACCGGAATACCGGGCCTATGACTTCGACAACTATCGCTACTACGCAGGACCGGTGCTGGAGGTAGGCAACCGTTATCCGAGAGACTTCGCCCAGGGCTTTTACGAGGGTCTGCAGGCGAACGGTGAAACCGACATCGTTAACCTGGTGCGCTGTGCGTGGGCCGGAAGCCAGCGCTACGGCGTGCTGGCGTGGTCGGGCGACGTTCACTCCTCGTTCCACGCGTTTCGTAACCAGCTCGCGGCCGGGTTAAATATGGGGCTGGCGGGCATCCCATGGTGGACCACCGACATCGGCGGTTTCCAGGGCGGTAATGTTAACGATCCGGCATTCCACGAACTGCTGATCCGCTGGTTCCAGTGGGCGGTGTTCACCCCGGTTCTGCGTATGCACGGCTATCGTGAACCGCAAATTCAGCCGCCGGAACGCTACCGGGACGGCATCCCCCAGTGCAACAGCGGCTCGCCTAATGAGCTGTGGAGCTATGGAGAGGATAATTTTGCCATCATGCAGCACTGGCTCAGCGTGCGCGAAAAACTGCGTCCGTACATTGATGCACTGTATCAAAACGCCCACCAGCACGGCGACCCGCTGATGCGCCCGCTGTTCTGGCACTATCCACAGGAGAAACAAAGCTGGGAAGTAGAAGACCAGTATCTGTTTGGCGAAGACCTGCTCGTGGCGCCGGTGATGCATGTGGGCCAACGTGAACGCGAGGTGTGGCTCCCTGCCGGACACGGCTGGATTGCCCTGAACGGTGAGCGCTATGCCGGGGGCGCACGCGTATGCGTGCCTGCTACCCTCGACACCATCCCGGTATTTGTCCGTGAAGGCAGCCCGCAGGTCAGCGAGCTGGTAGGTTAAGATCGGGCAAGCGCCCAAAAAATAGAGGATTTTTCTATAAAAGCCTGCTTGCTTTCGCGTTTGCGCGTAAAGTTAGCAGGCTTACTCTTTTTGGCAAGGATCCCGTCATGTTTGACCCTACTCTGCTCATTCTTCTGGCCCTGGCTGCGCTCGGTTTTGTCAGCCATAACACCACCGTCGCGATCTCTATTCTGGTGCTGATCATCGTCCGCGTGACCCCGCTGAACACCTTCTTCCCGTGGATAGAAAAACAGGGGCTTACCCTCGGGATTATCATTTTGACCATCGGGGTGATGGCTCCCATCGCCAGCGGTACGCTTCCCGCCTCCACGCTGCTGCACTCCTTCGTCAACTGGAAATCACTGGTGGCGATTGCGGTCGGGGTATTTGTCTCGTGGCTTGGTGGGCGCGGCGTCACGCTGATGAGCAGCCAGCCCTCGCTGGTGGCCGGTTTACTGGTGGGCACGGTGCTGGGGGTGGCGCTCTTTCGTGGCGTACCGGTGGGGCCGCTGATTGCCGCCGGTCTTGTCTCGCTGTTTATTGGGAAGTCGTAGTCAGGTTGGCGATGTAGCGCGCCGGAGTCTGGCCTAATCCTTTTTTAAACATGGTGATAAACGCGGTGGTCGAGTCGTACCCCAGCGACTGTGCCGCGTCCTGTACCGACTTTCCACTAATCAATAATTGCAGCGCGACAATCAGCTGCAATTGATGCCGCCAGCGACGAAAGCTCAACCCGGTCTCTTTGACCACCAGCCGCGCCAGGTTGCGCTCGCTCATGGCAAAATGGCTTGCCCACTGCCCCAGCGTTTGCCAGGCCGCCGGCTCTTTCGCCATTCTCTCGCTCATCATGCGGATTTTGGGGTGCGGAGAGACAGGCAGTTGGAGATGCTCCTGCGGCTGCAGCGGCAGCTCGTCAAACAGCACGTCCACCAGCCGCGCGGTGGCAGGCTCATGCAGCTGCTCCCGGGCTTTATCCGCCAGGGCCAGAATCAATTCCCGCACCAGCGGTGATATTTTGAGCGTGCAGCAGCGTTCCGGCAGGCCGAGCGTGCCGGGTTCAATAAACAAAAAACACAGCTGTGCACCGGGCGTGGCGGTATTGCTGTGGGGCATCTGGCCGGGGATCCACACCGCGTACTGCGGGGGTACCATCAGCATGGCGTTTGCGACGTCGCAGGTTATCGCGCCCCCCAGCGCCAGGATCAGCTGGCCTTTGCGGTGCTGGTGCAACGCAATGTGCTGCTCCTCGGCGACGACGCGGATGCGAAACGCCACTGCCGCATCGTGCTGGCTGTCCGGATCGTAGCCATCCAGACCGAGACTGTTCATCATATTGTCCGATTTTAGCGATAAACTGTCATTTTAGCCTGATTTCAACCGCGCAGAAAATCGGTATTGTGTGCCCTCGCTTGAACGTATGAGAACATAATGACTACTGCTATTCGCACTTCAGGAAAACAGGGTGCGCTGCTGATCGCAGGTATCCTGATGATTGCCACAACGCTGCGCGTGACCTTTACCGGTGCCGCGCCGCTGCTCGACACCATCCGTCAGGACTATGGCCTTAGTACAGCGCAAACCGGCCTGCTGACGACCCTGCCTTTACTGGCGTTCGCGCTGATATCACCGCTTGCTGCAGGCGTAGCCCGACGCATCGGCATGGAGCGGAGCCTGTTCATCGCCATGCTGTTGATCTGCGCGGGGATTGGCGTGCGTTCCCTGCCGTCCGCCACGCTGCTGTTCGTCGGAACGGCGGTGATCGGCTGCGGTATCGCGCTGGGTAACGTGCTCCTGCCGGGGCTTATCAAGCGTGATTTTCCGGGCCAGGTCGCGAAACTGACCGGTGCCTACTCCCTGACGATGGGGGCCTCTGCTGCGCTAGGCTCTGCGTTGATTGTGCCCCTGGCGTTAGGTGGCGCGGGCTGGCACGGCGCGTTGCTGATGCTGATGATCTTTCCGCTGGCGGCGCTGTTGCTGTGGTTACCCCAGTGGCGTCAGGCGCCTGCCGCCACGGTGACGGGGGCCGGTGCGCTGCACAACCGCGCCATCTGGCGCTCGGGGCTGGCCTGGCAGGTGACGCTGTTTTTAGGCATCAACTCGTTGATTTACTATGTCATTATCGGCTGGCTGCCGGCGATCCTGATTAGCCACGGCTATAGCGAAACCCAGGCGGGCTCCATGCATGGACTCCTTCAGCTGGCGACCGCCGTACCCGGGCTTGCCGTGCCGTTGATCCTCCATCGGCTGCGCGATCAGCGCGGGATCGCCGGGCTGGTGGCCCTGATGTGCGCCGTCAGCGCGGCAGGCTTCTGGTTTGCGCCTGATATGGCGGTGGTGTGGACGCTGGTGTTTGGTTTTGGCTCCGGGGCCACGATGATCCTTGGCCTGACGTTTATCGGCCTGCGCGCCAGCTCTGCGCACCAGGCGGCGGCGCTGTCGGGAATGGCGCAGTCGATTGGCTATCTGCTTGCGGCATCCGGCCCGCCGCTGATGGGGAAAATTCATGATACGGCGGGAGACTGGCACATCCCACTGCTGGCCTGTGCGCTGGCCGCCGTAGTGATGGCCGTGTGCGGCGTGTTTGCCGGGCGTGACCGGGTCATCGCGCCCCGCTAACAATCAGGCAGACCCGGTGGTCTGCCTGTTTTTTATTCCCGTGCGGCGCGCAGCATCGCCTGCACCAGCACAACCGGACGTCCCTCAAGCGCAGCACGCTCGTGCTGGAACAGGGTGATTACATAGAAAGGATGCGCCACAAGCTCGGCTGCGCGAACCTCGCCATTTTCATCCCAGCCCGTGACGCGCATAGCCCCGCTCTCCAGCTCCTGCGCAAATTCCGCCGACACGCCATAATTACAGTGATATCCCTCGCGGATCTCGTCTTTGCCATAGGCTTTGGCAATCAGGGTATTACTGCGCAGTTCGATGACGTCGGTTTGCTCAACCAGAGAACAGGCCAGCGGCGCGATAACCCATAGCCCTTCCGCGTCGGTCTCGGCATGGCTCGCATCATCCCAGCCCAGCACGTTACGCGCGTATTCAATCAGCGCATGCTGGAACCCGCCGCAGGTGCCCAGGAAGGGAACGCTGTTTTCACGCGCATAGCGCGCGGCAATAAAGGCCGCCTGCGTGTTTTTATAAGGGCTTGCAGGCACCAGCCAGATGGCATCGTAGCCAACCAGATCTTCGGGACTGGTCAGCTCGGTCGTCGCAATCCAGTCGTAGTCCGCCGTGAGCTCCAGAACAGCGGCAGCGTCGTCAATAGCCAGCGGGATGGCCTGGTGCGCAATAACCTCGGGATTGTAATCGCCGACCAGCGCAATGCGCAGCGTCGTTTTAACCGGAAGATGTTCCATGGGGGGATTCCTTACGCCTGTGGAGTATTCGATAACATAAGGAACCTCAGACTACCGATCTTTTGCAGTTCTCACAATACCTTAAATTGGGTGGGCATACCTGAGGTGCTATAGTGAACCCGCGAACACATTGCGGCATTAAGGAGGGAAAATGATCCAGATTAAACGCGTGTATGAGCAGGCCAGTGCGGAAGATGGCTACCGGGTGCTGGTGGACAGGCTGTGGCCACGCGGGGTGAAAAAAACCGACCTCGACTGTAACGAGTGGTGCAAGACGCTCGCCCCATCAGGCGAGTTACGCAAGGCGTTTCACAGCGAAACGATCGACTTTACGGCCTTTAGCAAGGCATACGAAGAGGAGCTGGCGCACCATCGGGATGAAGGCCAGCGCCTTGCTGAACGGGCAAAAAAACAGACCGTTACCTTGCTCTACGGCGCAAAAGATAAAACGCAGAATCACGCCCTGGTGCTGGCGGACTGGCTGCGTCATTTATGAACGTGTAAGCGCCTGCTCATCCTGCGTTTGCAGGGCGTTATCCGGAGTAAGCGGCATGAGATGTTCCGGGCGCACGAACGCAAAGCCGTGCTGGTTATCGAAGGCGTAAACATCGCCCGTAACCAGCCAAAGCGCGCGCTCTGAGGTAGTGGGTAACTGCGTCATCACGCCGTTTACCGGGTTCACAAAACGCTGGCCCGGCTGGCACAGGCCAAACAACTCTACAGACTTACCGATATTACGACGCCCTGCCGTCGTGCGGGCACCGATGATTATCGCGAGGCTGCCCGGTTTTAGCTGAAACATACTTCTCTCGTGGTCATAAGGGCCAGAAACTGGCTAAGAATAATCCTAAAGAGAAGTGTAGCGTACTCTTAATACCGCTGTCACCTGGCAGGTTGCGGATGATCGCGACGGAAGAGCTCCCACTCCTCAATCACCTCGCCACTGGGCAGTTTACACTCGGTGCGGACACCCTGCGGGCTCTGAACGGGGATCTGCTCTCCCCCTTTTTCCAGGCAATAGACAGAGGCGGGATTGGCCATGCCGATGGTCTGCGGCGGTTTCGGCGCGTCGGGCGGTGTGGAATGGGTGGTACACGCGGCAAGGGGCAAGGCCAGAGCCAGTAGCAAATATCTCTTCATTTTCATCCTCCTGAATTTCATGAACGTTAGGGTAACGGGTCGGCCGCGCTTTCTCCATGATTTCTCCATCATAACTGCACTTTTGATGCGTAATCTCATGCCTGTTCTCGATATGACCAGAGAACATCATTCCGTAATCAAGATGTCTTGCCCCGGTTCACCATCGGGGCTTTTTTTCTTTTCGCCCCCCCTTTCTGAATATATAAAATTTCTTATATTCATGTTTTACTATGGCTGAAGTCTAAAATTTCAGCATAACATGCAGATGCGGACGTCTTCTGCATGGGAGTCTATCTACGTCATGTCGGATACTATCCTTGCCCGGGTTTCTGAAACCCTCTCTACCGAACAATCTCTTGAAGGCCTTGTTCGCCAGCTACTGGAAATGCTGGAGATTGTTACCGACATGGAGTCGACCTACCTGACGAAAGTCGATATCAGCGCGCGACTGCAGCATATTTTGTACGCCCGCAACAGCAAACAGATGCAGATCCCCGAAGGATTGAGCGTTCCCTGGGGCGACACGTTGTGCAAGCGGGCACTGGACAGCAATGCGATTTTCAGTAACGAGGTCGCCGAACGCTGGGTCGACTGCGACGCGGCGAAAGCGCTGGGGATTACCACCTACGCCAGTATCCCGATCTATCTTGATGATGGCTCGCTGTACGGTACACTGTGCGCAACCAGCACACAGAAAATGCAGCTCAGCGATCGCGGCGAGCAGGTCCTGAGATTGTTTGCAGGGTTGATTGCCCAGTACATCCAGAAGGAGTCCCTCCTTTCCCAGCTGCGGGAAGCTAACGCGGCGCTCATTGCGCACTCCTACACGGATGCCCTCACCGGGTTACCCAACCGACGCGCGATATTTGAGAACCTCAACACCCTGTTCTCGCTGGCGCGGCACCTGAAGCGCCACGTCATTATTACCTTTATCGATCTTGATGATTTCAAATGCATTAACGACCGTTATGGACACGAAACCGGCGATCGGTTCCTGATTGAAGTGGGTAAACGCCTGACGGCGGCACAAACCCAGGACGATATTATCGGCAGGCTGGGGGGCGATGAGTTTATGGTGGCCTGTCTGAGCGTTTGCGACATTGACGATGAACACGCGCAGATAACCCCGCTTAAAACCCGATTGAGCGCCTGTATTGCCGGTGAGTACCGGCTGGATAACGTACATATCGTTTATCCCGGTGCGAGTCTTGGGGTGATTGCCGTCGATCCAGCCAAAACCGATGCCGACAGCGCATTGCGTGCAGCGGATATCGCGATGTATCAGGATAAAAAAGGGAAAAGCAAAACAGGCTTTCTCATGATGGATTAACCCCGTACACTCTGGGGCGTTTGATAAACCGAAACAGGTGATAGCATGAGAATCGGAATCCTCTTCCCGGTCGTGATCTTTATCACGGCGTTAGTTTTTCTGGCATGGTTTTTTGTCGGTGGTTACGCCGCGCCGGGGGCATAAATGAGAAAGACAACAATTATTATGCTGCTGGTGGCTGTCGTCGCCGTTGCCGGAACGCAGCTTGGCTGGTGGTAACGCCCGCGCATAAAAAAGGCCGCCGTCAGGCAGCCTTTTTCAACGCATCTTGAACTTAGCTTTTGATTTTTCTGTAGATAAACAGAACAACCAGTGCACCAATCACCGCGACGGCAAAACTGCCGAAGTTGAATCCGTCCACTTTACCGAATCCGAACAGGGTGCTGATCCAGCCGCCAACCACCGCGCCGATAATACCCAGTATTATGGTGACGATAAAGCCACCGCCATCTTTGCCCGGCATAATCCACTTCGCCAGGATACCCGCAATCAGACCAAAGATAATCCAGGATAAAATTCCCATAGCTTTCCTCTCCGTATGGTTTTTGTCGTTAAATCAACAACACGGAAAAGCATAGCACAGGATTTCAGAAAGGAAATTTGTGATATGCATCACAGTGGTTGACTGCCTGTTTAATGAGCTATCAAATAAATTCGTGCTCCACAAGAAACGTGGGGTTGCATCTTCAGTTGAGAAAGATTATCTTTCTCAATACTGAATAGTTGAGCAAAACACTCAGGTATTCAGTACGACATTGCTCACATTGCTTCCAGTATTTCTTGCCCACTTTTTAGTGGGCTTTTTTTTGCCTGACGCATCGCGTGGCGCAGCCCCTCCCTCACCCGCCAGGCAAAAGCCAACGCTCCCCACCAGGATCATCAGGCTTGTCCCTGTTCAGCCCTGTGTTAAAATTTCGGCCTCAGGGAGCTGACAGGACACAGGAAAATGAAAAAGATCATTGCCGTTGCGATCGTTTCAACACTGCTGGTTCTGCTGTCTCTCTACGCTGTTAATGCAGTTATCGTCGAACAGCAGCAGAGTAAGCAGCATGAAATTGCCCATACGTTTTTACGCTACTCTGAAAGCTTAACCCTGAGCGTGGCGAGCACGCTCAAGCGCACGTCCTCGCAGGGGTGCGATAACGCGAGCCTGGACAGCTTCAGGAAAATAAAACTCAACAGCCGCTATTTTGATGACATTGGCATAATTAAAGACGGGCACGTCATCTGCACGGCTTTCTGGGGCAAGCTGCCCTCTCCGGTTGCGCTTCCAGCCGAACTTCATACCACCCCCAACGGCTTTACCCTGGCGCAATTCTCGCAGCCTGATTTTTTCACCGGCAACGCGGCGATTTATCACAATGTGATTATTTTTACCTCGCAGCACGCCTACGATAAATTCAGTCCCGTCACCGCAACCTATTCGCTCAGTTCCACAACCAAAGATTTCGGCAGAATCTTCTTCTCTACCGCGCCATCGGATCAGCGCAGCTGGTTACGGTCATCGTTATTTACGCTGAGCGAGACGCAGTGCAGCACGAGATGGGATCTCTGCGTGACGGTGAAACATCATGATGCCGGTCTGGCTTCCTTGTCCGTTGCGGTCTTTATTCTCCTGTGCGTGGTTTTCTATTTTATCTGGCTCTCCCTGACGCTGTTTTCGATTCGGCTCTATGAAGACCGATCCTCGCTTGAGCGGACGCTGGTCAGGGCGGTGAAGAACAATACCATCGATGTGCACTACCAGCCGGTCGTGCAAATCAGCAGTCATAAAACCGTAGGTGTAGAGGTGTTATCCCGCTGGCGGGACAACGCGCATACAGACGTTTCGCCTGAACTCTTTATTCCGTTGATTAAGAAGATCGGGTTGTATAACACCTACTACCGCAACATGATCAAAAAATCTCTCTGCGAAATTGCGCCACTTGCCCGCCAGCATCAGTTGATGATCTCCCTCAACGTGGGCCGGACGGAAATTGAAGACAGGCAATTTATCGATCTGATCCGCCGTGAGTGCCAGCTGAATGCTATCCCGCTGTCGTTAATCAAAATCGAGCTGTCTGAAAATGCGGTGTCCCACGCGGGTATTCTGGAGGAGTTTTGCAAGGCGCTACATTCAGCGGGCATGAATATTTCAATAGACGATTTTGGGGTACAAAATTCGAATCTCGTCAGGCTGTCGGACCTTGAGTACGACGAGATCAAAATCGATAAATCGCTGGTGGATGGTATTAACGAGCATTACAAGCGGGACATTTTTGTTATTTTCAGCGACGCGCTTTCAAAGCTCAATAAGACGCTGGTGTTTGAAGGGGTGGAAAATGAGGCGCAGTATCGCTTTATCGCCGGGCGCTATCCCAGCGCCCTGATTCAGGGGTGGTATTTCTCAAAATCCCTGACCATTGAAGAATTATCAAAACGGCTGACGAGCACATCACGCTGAAGTGGCCCCGACGGGCCAGCGCGCCGTCCAGTTGTAATTGATACGCATCAGCTGGAGTTTTCCCGCCACGTCCCCGTAGCGCTGCGTCCGATGCTGCAGGACAAACGCCCTGAGATATTCCGGCATACGAGCAGCCTGATAGCGCAGCAGCGTGGTATGCCAGAACGGCGCTGGCAGGGGCACATTTTCATGTCTGGCGAGCAGCTCGTTTCTCCACGGCGTGTTAAGAACTGCCTCACAAAAAGCCTTGCGCCAGGCCACTGCCGTCGGGTTAGGTATGCCGGCCAGCAGCAGTTGTCCCGGTAAGGCCACCAGCCTTAATTCGTTGATCCTGATGGATTTCCCGTCATAAGGTTCCCAGGCGTGGGTGAGCGCCTCGACGTTGGACGGAAGGTGTTGATCAGCCTCATAAAGCGGTAACGTCAACGGTAAAAAGGTAAAATGGAAACCGTCCACGGGCTGAAGATCCGCACGCGGATCGTGGTGCGTGAGCGTATGCAGCGCAGTGAAAAGCCCGGTGATTTCCGCCGACATCGGCGGCTGAAACCCCGTTGCCAGGGCAAATTTGTGCGGTGCGTAGTACGCAGGTATCACACCGCCGGTGTCAGCGTGCTCTTGCCACATCGCCAGCGTGTTGCAGTTGGTCGACTCGTAAAGCGCGTCCAGGTCTGATGCGTCCATTTCACTTACCGGTTATTGATGGCCTACTCGTTGCCCCAGGTATTCAGGAAGTTAGCGATATCGTCGATGCGGCTGGCCTTGATACCGGCCTGCTCAGCCATCTCTTTTTGCGCCTCTTCGCTGATCTCACCACTGTCCGTGAGGCGCGTGATCAACAGCTGAAAATAGTGTGCCAGCGGCGTACGCTCCTCTTCATTAACCGGTTCGGCCGTTTCCGTCGCGTATTCATCGGTAATGTCATAATATTTCAGTGGAATGTCGTTGTTCATAGCATGTCTCTTATGTGAGCGTGAGTAATGGTGCAAGCCAGCAGTCGAGTATAGAGAATGCCCCCTGCCCCTGGCGAGTCTGTTCGACATAAAAAAACGGGAACCCAACGGCTCCCGTTATTCATAACCCAGAATCTGGATGACATGTTTGCAACAACTGTGCTTTTCATGTCTTAAACAATCCGGTCTGCGGATTCAAACCATTCCATGTCATCACCGTGAAAGACCAGACTGCACTTATTGCTCTGATTTCATTCTGGAGCAGTACGAATGTCACATAAACTTTATTCGTCCCATAGGGTGGTGCCAGGCGAAAGCATTATGCTGCCGAATATCTACTTCCTTTCACTCGTCGTCCGGTGATCCGCAGGCAAAAATGATGACATGCCTGGCCTGCTTTTGCCTGTAAAACGCATCGGTCATTATTGTTAATTCGAGTTGAGAAAATTGATCCGGGACGGCCTTTCTTAACATGTTATTGATTTTAATGATTTTTATTGCATTACGAAGCACTTAAAGCATTTTAAAATGTAAATAAATTTCAACTTTTGTCAGTTTGCGCTTGGAAAAATCGCAAAAAATGTCATGAAAAATCCTAAATTAACCCTATTAAGACTAGGTTTAACAGAATTAGGTTACCTTTGTAACTTATTGATTTAAAAATGTTGTTTATTTTTTGCAGGTCTTTTTGCTATTTATATG
>NZ_SCNE01000019.1:0-15903 GCF_005503595.1 Enterobacter sp. 2VL | reverse complement strand
CAGGCACGACGGTGCCGAAAGAAAGGCCGGATATACGAAAGCATCTTACTCCCGTTACACAAAACATGATTAGTGACTTGCATAACGGGAGGTGTCCATATACGGGTAAGGCGCAGCCGCCACCCGGCTTTTTTATTCCGGCGTACCGGAGTAAATATCGAAACGGTGCCCTTTCGTGGTCACCGCGTTGGTGGTCGCGACATCCGCCAGCGGCGGCGCGTAGTCAGGGCGTTTTACCACCACACGCTTTGTCGCCAGCAGACGAGCAGGCGCCAGCAAGCCATCCGCATCCAAATCCGGCCCCACCAGCGACTGAAATACCCGCATCTCTTTCTTCACCAGCGCACTTTTCTGCTTATGCGGGAACATGGGGTCAAGATAGACCACCTGCGGGCGTGGCGTGATGTCGGTGAGCGCCGTCAGGCTTGAGGCGTGGATCAGCTGCAGGCGCTCCTGCAGCCACGGGCCAATCTCCGGGTCGGCATAACCGCGCGCCAGGCCGTCGTCCAGAAGCGCGGCCACCACCGGATTACGTTCCAGCATCCGCACGCGGCACCCGACGGAGGCCAGCACAAAGGCGTCGCGCCCCAGTCCCGCCGTGGCATCCACCACGTCCGGAAGATAACTGCCCTTAATGCCGACCGCTTTCGCCACCGCCTCGCCGCGACCGCCGCCAAACTTGCGCCGGTGCGCCATCGCCCCGCCGATAAAATCGACAAAAATGCCGCCGAGCTTCGGCTCGTCGCGCTTGCGCAGTTCAAGATGCGCGGGCGTCATCACCAGCGCCATCAGGTTCTCTTCATCGTGCTCCAGCCCCCAGCGGGCCGCCAGAACAGATAAGGCGCCGTCTCCGGCGCCTGATTCATCTACTAAGCAGATCTTCACGTAACAATCAGCCTTTGATCCCGTAATGCTCCAGCATGGCATCCAGCTTCGGCTCACGGCCACGGAAGCGTTTGAACAGCGCCATCGGCTCTTCAGACCCGCCCCGCGTCAGGATGTTATCGAGGAACGACTGGCCGGTTTCGCGGTTGAAAATGCCTTCCTCTTCGAAGCGAGAGTATGCGTCTGCAGCCAGCACGTCGGCCCACAGGTAGCTGTAGTAACCTGCCGCGTAGCCGCCCGCAAAGATGTGGCTGAACGCGTGCGGGAAGCGGCCCCAGGTTGGCCCCGGAATAACGGCGACCTGTTTCTTAATTTCGGCCAGCGTTTCAAGGATTTTCGCCCCTTGCTCCGGGCTGAACTCGGCGTGCAGGCGGAAGTCGAACAGGCCGAACTCCAGCTGGCGCAGAATAAACATCGCCGCCTGGTAGTTTTTCGCCGCCAGCATTTTATCCAGCAGTTCTTTCGGCAGCGGTTCGCCGGTCTCATAGTGGCCGGAGATAAACGCCAGCGCGTCCGGCTCCCAGCACCAGTTTTCCATAAACTGGCTCGGCAGTTCGACCGCATCCCACGGTACACCGCTGATACCGGCAACGCCCGCGGTTTCGATGCGGGTCAGCATGTGGTGCAGACCGTGACCGAACTCGTGGAACAGGGTGATCACTTCGTCGTGGGTAAACAGCGCAGGTTTGCCGCTCACCGGACGGTTGAAGTTACAGGTCAGGTAGGCAACCGGCTTTTGCAGAGTACCGTCCGCTTTACGCATCTGGCCCACGCAGTCATCCATCCACGCCCCGCCGCGCTTGTTCTCACGCGCGTAAAGGTCCAGATAGAAGCTGCCGCGCAGTTCGTTTTTCTCGTCATACAGCTCGAAGAAACGCACGTCCGGATGCCAGACGTCGATATCTTTACGCTCTTTGGCGGTGATGCCGTAGATGCGTTGCACCACTTCGAACAGGCCGTTTACGGCTTTGTTTTCCGGGAAGTACGGGCGCAGCTGCTCGTCGCTGATGCTGTAAAGGTGCTGTTTCTGTTTTTCGCTGTAGTAAGCGATGTCCCACGGCTGCAGTTCGTCTACGCCAAACTCGGCCTTCGCGAATGCACGCAGCTGGGCCAGCTCTTTCTCACCCTGTGGACGGGCGCGTTTCGCGAGATCCGTCAGGAAGTCGAGCACCTGCTGCGGGTTCTCCGCCATTTTGGTCGCGAGGGACTTGTCGGCATAGTTTTCAAAGCCCAGCAGCTGCGCCAGCTCGTGACGCAGGGCGAGGATCTCGGCCATGACCGGGCTGTTGTCCCATTTGCCCGCGTTTGGTCCCTGGTCGGACGCGCGGGTGCTGTAGGCGCGGTACATCTCTTCACGCAACGCCTGGTTGTCGCAGTAGGTCATCACCGGCAGATAGCTTGGGATATCCAGCGTCAGCAGGAAACCGTCCTGCTCTTTGGCTTCGGCCTGTGCTTTCGCCGCCGCCAGCGCGCTTTCCGGCATCCCCGCAAGCTCGGCTTCGTCGGTAATCAGCTTCGTCCAGCCCATGGTGGCGTCGAGCACGTTGTTGCTGTACTGGTTGCCCAGCTCGGACAGACGCGCGGCGATTTCGCCGTAGCGCTTCTGCTTCTCTTTTGGCAGGCCAATCCCGGACAGCTCGAAATCACGCAGCGCGTTATCAACCGATTTTTTCTGCGCGGTATTGAGCGATGCGTAATGATCGCCGTCGCGCAGGTCGCGGTACGCTTTGTACAGCCCTTCGTGCTGACCAACCCAGGTGCTGTACTCCGAGAGCAGCGGCAGGGTTTGTTCATAGGCTTCGCGCAGTTCCGGGCTGTTTTTCACCGAGTTCAGGTGGCTGACCGGGGAGAAAATACGTCCCAGCACGTCGTCCACTTCGGCCAGCGGCTGACACAGATTTTCCCAGGTGTACGGCGCGCCCTGCGCTACCACGCTCTCTACCGCCGCGCGGCAGTTTTCCAGCGATTGGGTAACGGCTGGAACCACATGCTCGGGCAGAATTTTAGAAAACGGTGGCAACGAAAAAGGCGTCAGTAATGGATTGGTCATAAACGCTGTCCTGTTGAAATGAGTGAATGAAGCGCGCTTCCGGCGCTGTGCATATTGTTTGTGTAATGGGGATAAGTGTAGAGGATTTCAATGCCAGCCGTAGCGGAAAAGCGCCCGGTGACGCTGCGCTTCGTGGGCCTGCGGGTAATCTGTTCCGATCTGCTGTAAACTGTGGCAAATCGTCATTTTCAGCGGAATATCACTATCCATGCTCAGTTATCGCCACAGCTTTCACGCAGGCAACCACGCCGACGTTCTTAAACATACCGTTCAGAGCCTGATCATCGAGTCGCTCAAAGAGAAAGATAAGCCGTTTCTCTATCTGGACACCCACGCCGGCGCGGGCCGTTATCAGCTGAGCGGCGAGCACGCCGAGCGTACCGGTGAATATCTGGAAGGCATTGCCCGCGTCTGGCAGCAGGACGATCTGCCCGCCGAGCTGGAGCCATACATCGGCGTGGTGAATCACTTTAACCGCAGCGGCCAGCTGCGTTACTACCCGGGTTCACCGCTGATTGCCCGCCAGCTGCTGCGCGAGCAGGACAGCATTCAACTGACCGAACTGCACCCGAGCGACTTCCCGCTGCTGCGCTCTGAATTCCAGAAGGACAACCGCGCCCGCGTCGAAAAGGCCGATGGCTACCAGCAGTTGAAAGCCAAATTGCCGCCGGTTTCGCGCCGTGGCCTGGTGCTGATCGACCCGCCGTACGAAATCAAAACCGACTATCAGGCGGTGGTGACCGGCATTCACGAAGGCTATAAACGCTTTGCGACCGGCACCTACGCCCTGTGGTACCCGGTGGTGCTGCGCGCGCAAATCAAGCGCATGATTAAAGATCTGGAAGCTACCGGCATCCGCAAAATCCTGCAGATTGAGCTGGCGGTGCGCCCGGACAGCGACCAGCGCGGCATGACCGCCTCCGGCATGATTGTAATTAACCCGCCGTGGAAGCTCGAAGCGCAAATGAACAACGTGCTGCCCTGGCTGCACAAAACGCTGGTGCCCGCGGGTACAGGCCACGCCACCGTCAGCTGGATCGTGCCTGAGTAATCGCAGTCATTGGTGGAACCAATTGATTTCAGGTATACAATCGCGGCAATTCACGATTAAGGATAAAAGCTATGACTAAGCATTATGACTACATCGCAATCGGCGGCGGCAGCGGCGGCATCGCCTCGATCAACCGTGCGGCCATGTACGGCCAGAAGTGTGCGCTGATTGAAGCCAAAGCGCTGGGCGGCACCTGCGTGAACGTGGGCTGTGTACCGAAAAAAGTGATGTGGCATGCGGCGCAAATCCGTGAAGCTATCCATATGTATGGCCCGGACTACGGCTTCGACACCACCCTCAATAGCTTTGACTGGGACAAACTGATCGCCAGCCGTACCGCTTACATCGACCGGATCCATACCTCGTACGATAACGTGCTGGGCAAGAACAACGTTGACGTGATCCGCGGTTTCGCCCGTTTCGTCGATGCGAAAACGATCGAAGTGAACGGCGAGACGATCACCGCCGATCATATCCTGATCGCCACCGGCGGCCGTCCGAGCCACCCGGACATTCCGGGCGCGGAATACGGCATTGATTCTGACGGCTTCTTCGAGCTGCCTGCCCTGCCAAAACGCGTTGCGGTGGTCGGCGCGGGGTATATCGCGGTTGAGCTGGCGGGCGTGATCAACGGCCTGGGTGCTGAAGCGCACCTGTTCGTTCGTAAACACGCGCCGCTGCGCAGCTTTGACCCGCTGATCGTCGAAACGCTGGTGGAAGTGATGAACGCCGAAGGTCCAGCGCTGCACACCCATGCCGTACCGAAAGCCGTGATGAAAAATGACGATGGCAGCCTGACCCTGACGCTGGAAGACGGCCGCAGCCAGACCGTGGACTGTCTGATCTGGGCGATTGGTCGCGAACCGGCGAACGATACCTTCAACCTGGCGGTTACCGGCGTGAAAACCGATGAAAAAGGTTACATCGTCGTCGATAAATTCCAGAACACCAGCGTACCGGGCATTTATGCGGTAGGCGACAACACCGGCGCGGTTGAACTGACGCCGGTTGCCGTAGCAGCAGGCCGCCGCCTCTCCGAGCGTCTGTTTAACAACAAGCCGGACGAGCATCTGGACTACAGCAACATCCCGACCGTAGTCTTCAGCCACCCGCCGATTGGCACCGTCGGCTTAACCGAACCGCAGGCGCGTGAGCAGTACGGCGATGACCAGGTGAAAGTGTATAAATCGTCCTTTACCGCGATGTACACCGCCGTTACCTCTCACCGTCAGCCGTGCCGCATGAAGCTGGTCTGCGTTGGCGCGGACGAGAAGATTGTCGGTATTCACGGCATTGGCTTTGGTATGGACGAGATCCTGCAGGGCTTTGCGGTGGCGCTGAAAATGGGCGCGACGAAGAAAGATTTCGACAACACCGTGGCAATCCACCCGACGGCAGCGGAAGAGTTTGTCACCATGCGCTGATCGGACTTTACCGCGACAAAAACCGGCCCGCGGGCCGGTTTTTTTATGCCTGTGGCGGATAAACCCAGCGGGTGTACAAACGGTAACAAATTTACCCGCGACGCGCGGTGGAATTAACTAATCTTAGAAGGCGCTACGCGCTTGCCTGTTAATACGGATAAAGATTAGAGATATGAAAATGCACGTGAAGATCACCGCCAAACTGATGGCCAAAATGCACCTCGTCCTCGCGCTTGTATGGGCGATACTGACTATTCCGACCCTGCTGTGGTGGAAAAACAGTATCCTGTGGGTCTCATTGATGAGTATTTACGCCATCGTTATTTCCCATCTGGCCGCATATAGCGCCGCCCATGCGGAAAAGGCCGCCAGCAAGGCGATGGAAAAAAGTGAAGGTGCCAACCAGAAAGCACATCAAGCCGCTACTAGCCTTTCAGGCGATGCGCGACAGGCGCATTAAGCCCTGTATGAAAGCGTAAAAAACGCTGAGAATAGCGCTGGCGACAAGGGCATTTACCGTGAGCGCGGAATACTGAATGCTCCGAATTTTATTCCTGCCCTGTTCCCGAAAATTCTACACTAAAGATTGCTTAATCAATGAGATATTGAATTTTCACCGTATTTATATTCATTTTGAAAGCGTGATCAACCGCACACTTCGCACCGCATTAACCGAAGCGAATGTCTACGCTTAGAAGATGACCGGGAAAAACCCGTATTTGTTACGACAAAAACCGGAGGTCCTGAACACCATGTTCAACCAGAAACTACAGATTGTTGAGGATATCGAGTTCGACATTGCAGAAGAGCTGCGCTACGAAACCGATCCCTGTGAGTTAAAACTGGATGAGATGATCGAGGCAGAGCCGGAACCGGAAATGATTGAAGGGCTGCCGGCGTCCGATGCCCTGACGCCCGCAGACCGCTACCTTGAACTGTTTGAACACGTCCAGTCGTCGCGACTGTTTGCGGACAGCAAAACCTTCCCTGACTGCGCGCCCAAAATGGATCCGCTGGATATTCTGATCCGCTACCGCAAGGTGCGTCGCCATCGTGATTTTGACCTGGCGCGGTTCGTGGAGAATCATTTCTGGATGCCGGAGGACTACAGCAAAGAGTATATTTCGGACCCCGGCCTGTCCCTGAAAGAACACATTGATAACCTGTGGCCGGTGCTGACGCGCGAGCCGCAGGATCACATTCCCTGGTCATCGCTGCTGGCGCTGCCCCAGGCCTATATCGTGCCCGGCGGACGCTTCAGCGAGACCTACTACTGGGACTCCTATTTCTCCATGCTGGGTCTGGCGGAGAGTGGCCGTAACGACCTGCTGAAATGCATGGCGGATAACTTCGCCTGGCTGATTGAACGTTACGGGCATATTCCCAACGGCAACCGTACCTACTACCTCAGCCGCTCTCAGCCGCCGGTGTTTGCGCTGATGGTGGAGCTGTTCGAAGAGGACGGCGTGCGCGGTGCAAAGCGTTATCTTGATCACCTGAAAATGGAATATGCCTTCTGGATGGACGGCGCGGAGTCGCTGCTGCTCAACCAGGCCTATCGCAGCGCGGTGCGTATGCCGGACGGCTCGTTGCTGAACCGCTACTGGGACGACCGTGACACGCCGCGTGACGAATCCTGGATTGAGGATGTGGAAACGGCCCGTCATTCTGGCCGTCCGCCGAATGAGGTCTATCGTGACCTGCGCGCGGGGGCGGCCTCCGGCTGGGACTACTCCTCCCGCTGGCTGCGCGATCCGGGTCGGCTTGCCAGCATCCGGACCACCCAGTTTATCCCGATCGATTTGAACGCCTTCCTGTTCAAACTGGAAAGCGCGATCGCCAATATTTCGGCATCGAAAGGGGATAAAGAGACCGCCGAACAGTTCCGCCAGAAGGCCAGCGACCGCCGTGCCGCGGTGAACCGCTATCTGTGGGATGAAGAAAACGGCTGTTATCGCGATTACGACTGGCGACGCGAGGAGATGGCGCTGTTCTCTGCGGCAAGCATTGTGCCGCTTTACGTCGGGATGGCCACGCACGAGCAGGCCGAGCGGCTGTCGGACACGGTGAAAGCGCGCCTGCTGACTCCGGGCGGCATCATGGCAACCGAGTATGAGACCGGCGAGCAGTGGGATAAGCCGAATGGCTGGGCACCGCTGCAGTGGATGGCGATCCAGGGCTTCAAACAGTACGGCAATGATTCGCTGGGCGATGAGATTGCGTGGAGCTGGTTGCAGACGGTCAACGTCTTCTACAAAACGCATCACAAGATGATCGAGAAGTACCACATCGCCAGCAGCACCCCGCGCGAAGGTGGCGGGGGGGAATATCCTCTGCAGGACGGATTCGGCTGGACCAACGGCGTGGTGCGCCGATTGATTGGGTTGTACGGAGAGCCGTGAGTGGGGTGCGGTCTGATGCCCTCACCCCGGCCCTCTCCCACTGGGAGAGGGAGAAAACTAGCGAATCACATCATAAATGGCGGTCTGAATAGACTGCCATTTTTTCGTTGTCGCATCCGGTTGTGCCAGCGCCCGGCGCTTCGCCATGTCCGCGTCGTGCTGCTGGCGCTTCACCACCGCCGGGACGGTGCAGAACGCTTTTAAAAATTGCTTACGCATTGACGTCAGCGGTTCACCGTTCGACATAGCGTGGCTAAGCGTGTTGATAAAGCGGCGGCACGGCTTCTGCTCGACCATCTGCGGGTGATAGCGCAGCAACAGCTCCAGCACGTCATCATAATCCGCTGACAGCGCCTGCTCTGTCCACGACACCTTCCAGTCCATCCCGCCCTGCAGGAACAGCAGCGCAACGCGGGTATCGTTACGGTTGATGGCGGAACGGAAGTTACTCTCGTCCCAGGTGACGCCCATCCGCGTTAGCGTCTCGCGCGAGGACGGGGTTTCGCGCATTTCCTGTGGCGGGGACGGCTCGGCGGCGCGTGCCGTGGCCTGCTGAGGTTTGCTGCTGGTGACCAACCAAAATCCTCCGACGACAATGGCAATCACCATCACCCCCACGGCGCCCCACAGCGCGCCCGAGATAAGCTGCTCGCGCTGTTCAGGCGAACGCGGCGCGCGCTGGGTCGGTTTTTCAATGGTATCGCGCACTTCAAAGAGATCGCCGCCGGTGATACGGTCCATCTTCTGCGCATTTTCCCAGAAGGCATGCAGCCCGGCGGCATCCACCGCCATCAGCCCTGCCGGGTTGATACGGGTTCGCCCCTCTTCAAACGCGCGCTGTACGGGGCGGGTAATCTGGGAATAGTAGTTATCCAGCAGCTGTATTTGCGCCGGGCTCAGCGCCTGCTGCACCGTAATGTTATTGCGGATGTGCCGAATATCTTCGAGGAAGGTTTGCAGGGTTTTACGAGGCTCGACCAGCAAGGTCAGCATCATCGGGTCGTTAAACAAAGATGAGTAATAGCGGCTAAATTCGCGTTTATCCACCAGCATTTGTGCCAGTTCGCTGAACATCATGCCGCTCAGGACGTCGTTAATTTCCCCCATTTTCAGCCAGCGGCGCACGCGGTCGGCGTTGAACAGGGTTTTAAGATGGTTGTTCAGCCGGGTCGGATCGGGCCACGCCTGCTGGATCAGCCCTTTAATCATCAACTCAATCGCCCGAACCTGCTTGTGCGCCTGCTGCTGTTGCTGCTCGCTACCGGGCATCAGGTCGGTACTGTAGGTCAGCAGCGGCTGTTGCAGGCGCAGGTGCTCCAGCGTGGTGACGAAGCGCATCGCGGCAATCAGCTGATTTTCGCTGACGTCCTGACCGCTTTCGTACTGCGGAACGCGCTGCTGCAGAAGGCGCAGCTGGAGCGTAAATTCCGACATTTCAGCGTCGTTCAGGTTGAGCTGCTTCGCCACGCCCGTCCATCCCCCCTGGGCCAGGCGGGCGCTGTCCAGTTGCTCAAGGAACCAGCGCGGATCTTTACCTTCAGAGACATGCACATTCAGGAGAAGTAATATTTCCACCGACGCCTGACGAATAACCGCCAGGCAGTGTTCAAACTGCTCACGAATATGATGTGATGTGCTGAGTGTCATTATTTTCCTTGAGAGGCAACGAATACACCAAAGTGGACCACGCGCAGGTCGTTTTTCTTTTTATTTATACGACGTTATAAACATACCTGACTTTTTGTTGAAATAAAGTGACAACTCTATAATCCTGATAAATGTCTCCGGAGAAGCCCCATGGTTGGTTTTACCACATCACGCCTCACCTGCTCGCCGCTGCAGGAACAGGACTGGCCCTTTTTTCTGGCCCTGCAGCAGCACCCGGACGTGATGCGTTTTATCGCAGAAGCGCGCCCGGAGGCGGAGATCCGCGTCGCATTTGATTCCCGACTCACCCCGTGGGAACCCGGCAGCCCGCACTGGCTCTGTCTGGTGGTGCGTGATACCGCCAGCCAGACGCCGCTGGGGGTGACGGGATACATTCATCGTGAAGATGATTGTGCCGAAGTGGGCTTTCTGTTCGCCCCGTCAGCGCAGGGGAAAGGTTACGGATATGAGTCGCTGGTGGCGCTGCGGGATTTCGCCTTCGATGAGGGAAAAATTCGTCGGCTGACGGCGACCGTGACGGCGGGCAACATGGCCTCGCGGGGGCTGCTTGAAAAGGCGGGTTTCCGGCTGGAAGGTGAGCTGCGCGAGAGCTATCAGCTGGCCGGACGCTGGCATAACGACTGGCTGTTCGGTCTGCTGAAAAAGGACGTTCTCGCCAGCCATCGGTGATCCACAGCCATTTGGCGGATATGTCCTGTACATCGTTTCCTCTACAGTAGCGTCAGAAAGAGGAAACGTATATGAATGGTTACTCGCTTCAACTATCGCTTGCTGCCGTAGAGTTAATTAAAAAACAGCAGGGACTTTCCCTTGAGAAGTATCGGGATGCACAGGGTGTGTGGGTCATTGGATATGGCCACGTTATTCGCGCGTGGGAACGTTTTGACATCATCATCACGCCCGACGATGCAGACATGCTGCTGGAGAACGACCTGCGCATATGCGAGGCGCTGCTAAGGGAAAATATCACCCGGCCTTTGACCCAGCGGCAGCACGATACGCTGGTGGCATGGATATTTAGCCTGGGTGATACCCCCCTTTCAGAAACGGCGCTGCATCAGGCCGTCATGCGGGTGTAGATCATCGCTGCCTGGGTACGGTTTTTGACGTCCAGCCGACGAAAAACCGTCTCAAGATGGGCTTTTACCGTCGCGGCGCTAATGTTCAGCGAGCGTCCAATTTCTTTATTCGACTCCCCGGCGGCCAGCAGCTTGAGCACGTCGTGCTGGCGGTCGCTCAGAGCAGACAGCTCCTGCTGCGGCTGTGGCTGAAGCCACTCTCCCGGCATGCATGCCATCCCGGCACAGACCGAATCCAGCGCGGCGCTGAAGATTTCCGGGCGGGCGTTGCGGGGAACGATCGCCATGACGTTGCGCTTCATCAACTGCTCGACCCACCGTGGATCTTTCCTGGATAACACCATAACGACCCGCGCCCCCGGAAAGCGGTACACGATCTCCTCAAGCAGGGCCATGCCGTCATCCTGAATGATGTTGCCATCAATCATGACAATCGCGGAAGGTGATGCAGACAAAAGTGTCCAAAATTCATCAGCCTGACGGGTACCTGTGATATTTAATTCCGGAATTAACTGCTGCAGACTGTTCATCGCTCCATGAATAAATATTGACTGCCTGTCAAACATGATTACTCGCATTGTTTTCCTCCCTCTGAGAAACGCGAGGGGGGATTCTAGCGGGGAGGAATTTAAGATAAAACTCAATGAACGGCCAGGTTACAAATCACCGGCCGTTCGTAAAATCTGCCGCGAATTCGACACATCTGTCTTAAGGATTTTCTTAAGTCCGTTGGGTTTTCGCTTACAGGAACATCCCGCCCGACACTTCGATCCGTTGCGCGTTCATCCAGCCCAGCCTGTCGCTGAGCAGCGCCACGATGGCATTGCCAATGTCGTCCGGCAGGCCCACGCGCCCCAGCGCCGTTTGCGCGGCCAGCTGCTGATTAAGCCCTGCGTTGTCGCGCACGCGTCCGCCGCCAAAATCGGTTTCAATCGCGCCGGGGGCGATGATATTGACGGCGATACCGCGCGCGCCCAACTCTTTCGCCTGATAGCGGGTTAATACCTCCATCGCCCCCTTCATGGCCGCATAGGTGCCGGAACCGGGCTGGGTGAAACGGGCCAGCCCGCTCGACACGTTCAGGATCCGCCCGCCGTCGTTCATCATTGGCAGCAGACGTTGGGTGAGGAAGAACGGGCCTTTAAAATGGATGTTCAGCGCCTCGTCAAACTGCGCTTCCGTCGTCTCGGTATAGGGAGCGTACAGGCCCGTCCCCGCATTGTTTACTAAATAATCAAACCTGTCGCGCTGCCATACGGTCTGGAGGATCTCCTGCATGCGTTGAGCGAAGCCCTCAAAACTGGCAATATCGCCGACGTTAAGCTGCAATGCTGCCGCTTTGCCGCCGTTGGCTTCAATGTCATGCACGACGTCCAGCGCTTCCTGCTGGCTGCTGTTCCACGTCAGGATAATGCCCACGCCCTCGGCGGCCAGCTTTAACACCGCGTTTTTACCCAGTCCACGGCTCCCGCCGGTCACTAATGCAATACGTTCGTTCATAAGAAACCTCGTTTCGGTTGTTATGGAGATTGAGTAAGAGCTTATTAGGTGATAGAAAATCAATAAAGAGAGCAAAAAACGCTTCACTGTTTCAGTTTGAATAACAATGAGCCGCGCCTATGGATAAAATTCACGCAATGCAGCTTTTCCTCCGCGTCGCTGAACTGGAGAGTTTTTCCCGTGCGGCAGAGACGCTGAGCCTGCCGAAGGGGAGCGTTTCCCGGCAAATTCAGGCGCTGGAAAACCAGCTGGGCACGCAGCTGTTGCACCGCACCACGCGGCGCGTGAGCCTGACGCAGGACGGCATGGTCTATTACGAGCGGGCAAAAGATCTGCTCACCAATCTCGACGAACTGGACGGCATGTTCCAGCACGACCCCTCAAGCATCAGCGGGCGCCTGCGCGTGGATATGCCGGTCGGCGTTGCTCGAAATTTAGTCATCCCGAAACTGCCGGCTTTTTTGCAGCAGTATCCCGGTATTGAACTGGAGCTGAGCAGCAGCGACCGCCTGGTGGATGTGATTCGGGAAGGATTCGACTGCGTGGTTCGCGTGGGTGCGCTAAAGGACTCCGGGCTTATCGCCCGCCCGCTCGGCAAACTGTCGGTGATTAACTGCGCCAGCCCGGACTATCTGACGCGTTTCGGCTATCCTGAGACGCTGGACGACCTGGCCTCGCATGCGGTCATCCACTACTCTGCGACGCTGGGCACGCGGCCGCAGGGGTTTGAGTTCTATAACGGCAGCACCACGCAGTGGGTTAAAACGGGCGGAGTACTGACGGTTAACAGCACGGAGACGTACCAGGCCGCCTGCATTGCCGGGCTGGGTATTATTCAGGTGCCTCGCGTCGGGGTGCGTGATGCGCTCCGCGCCAGGAAGCTCACGGAGATCCTTCCCCAGTATCGCGCTGAGCCGATGCCCGTTTCACTGATTTATCCCCACCGCCGCAACCTCTCCCGCCGGGTGCATCTGTTCATGGAATGGCTCACTGAACTCACAAAAGCTTACGTGGACTAGCCGCAAGCTATAATTCAATAACATCCAGCCAAACGAAAAAGGAAAATGCGCGTGACGCCGGAAAATAACCCGCAACGACCCACTCAAGAATTAGATTACGATCCCATCAAAAAGATGGACACCAAACCGGAAGAGGAGAAAACGCCGGACAAACCCAACTCGGCGCTCGCGGCGGTGACCAGCACAGCGGAAAAAATTCAGCGCCGTCCGATGATTGCGCATCTCATTCGCGCCGCCGAACGCTTCAACGACCGTATGGGGAACCAGTTTGGCGCGGCTATAACCTACTTCTCCTTCCTGTCGATGATCCCGATCCTGATGGTCTCTTTTGCCGCCGCCGGTTTTGTGCTGGCATCGCATCCGACGCTTTTGCAGGACATCTTCAATAAAATTTTGACCAACGTCAGCGACCAGACGCTCGCCACCACGCTCAAAAGCACCATCAATACTGCCGTGCAGCAGCGTACCACCGTCGGGATCGTCGGCCTGCTGATTGCGCTCTACTCGGGCGTGAACTGGATGGGCAACCTGCGCGAAGCCATCCGCGCGCAGTCGCGCGATGTGTGGGAGCGCACGCCGCAGGATCAGGAGAAAATCTGGGTAAAATATTTCCGCGATTTTATCTCGCTGATAGGCCTGCTGGTGGCGCTGGTGGTGACCCTTTCCATCACCTCCGTCGCAGGGTCGGCGCAGCAGATGATTATCTCCGCACTCTACCTGGATTACATCGACTGGCTGAAGCCCGCCTGGCGCGGCATCGGGCTTGCGATCTCCATCTTTGCTAACTACCTGCTGTTCTTCTGGATCTTCTGGCGATTGCCGCGCCACCGCCCGCGCAAGAAGGCGCTGATCCGCGGGACATTCATTGCGGCAGTAGGTTTTGAGGTGATTAAAATCGTGATGACCTACACCCTGCCTTCGCTGGTCAAATCGCCGTCCGGCGCGGCGTTTGGTTCGGTGCTGGGGCTGATGGCGTTCTTCTACTTCTTTGCCCGTCTGACGCTGTTCTGCGCCGCATGGATTGCCACCGCAGAGTACAAAGATGACCCGCGCATGCCGGGCAAAACGCACCGCTAAACAGCGTATCGGGCTGAAATGTCAGCCCGATTCATCATTTCAGCATATAAATCCAGTCCGTAACTTTTATTTAACCAAAAACCAGTTTTATCCGCTGATATTTAAAAACTGTGAAGCATTTCATGGAAGGGATTTTGCTGGTCTGAATATTATCCGCTTTTTGTTGATTTTATCGCCAGCACGCAGGTTTGTTACAGATTGAAATGTCGCTTTTGCTATGCCTAATATGGCCGTTCGTTCGTCCAAAAATAAGAAAATATTATGCAAGCAACAGCCACCACACTCGACTCCGAAGCGGAACAGGTTCCGTTAAACTCGCGCAATAAAGTCGTCGTCGCCTCGCTGATTGGCACCGCCATTGAGTTCTTCGACTTTTACATTTACGCCACCGCGGCGGTTATTGTCTTCCCGCATATCTTCTTCCCGCAGGGCGACCCGACGGCAGCCACGCTCCAGTCTCTGGCAACCTTCGCCATCGCCTTCGTGGCGCGTCCGATTGGCTCGGCGCTATTTGGACACTTTGGCGACCGCGTGGGTCGCAAGGTCACGCTGGTGGCTTCGCTGCTGACGATGGGCATCTCCACCGTGGCGATTGGCCTGCTGCCGACCTATGAAACCATCGGCATTCTGGCACCGGTCCTGCTGGCACTGGCGCGTTTTGGTCAGGGGTTGGGCCTCGGCGGTGAATGGGGTGGCGCGGCGCTGCTGGCGACCGAGAACGCCCCGGCGCACAAGCGCGCGCTGTATGGCTCCTTCCCGCAGCTGGGCGCGCCGATTGGCTTCTTCTTTGCCAACGGCACCTTCCTGCTGCTCTCGTGGCTGCTGACGGACGAACAGTTCATGAGCTGGGGCTGGCGTATTCCGTTTATCTTCTCGGCGGTGCTGGTGCTGATTGGCCTGTATGTGCGGGTCTCCCTGCACGAGACGCCGGTCTTCGCCAAAGTGGCGGCGGCTAAAAAACAGGTGAAAGTGCCGCTGGGTACGCTGCTGACCAAACACGTCCGCGTGACCGTGCTCGGCACTTTTATCATGCTGGCGACCTATACGCTGTTCTACATCATGACCGTCTACTCCATGACCTACAGCACCGCCGCTGCGCCGGTTGGCCTGGGGCTGCCGCGTAATGAAGTGCTGTGGATGCTGATGATGGCGGTCATTGGTTTTGGCGTGATGGTGCCGGTTGCGGGCCTGCTGGCCGACAAGTTTGGCCGTCGCGCGAGCATGATTGTGATCACCTCGCTGATTATTCTGTTTGCCCTGTTTGTCTTCCCGCCGCTGCTGAGTTCGGGTAGCCCTGCGCTGGTGATGGCTTATCTGCTGATTGGCCTGAGCCTGATGGGGCTGACCTTTGGCCCAATGGGCGCGCTGCTGCCGGAGCTGTTCCCGACCGAAGTGCGTTACACCGGCGCCTCGTTCTCCTATAACGTCTCGTCGATTCTGGGGGCATCCGTTGCGCCATATATCGCGACCTGGCTGCAGGCGAATTATGGTCTGTTCTATGTCGGGGTCTATCTGGCGGCCATGGCGGCGCTGACGCTGATAGCGCTGCTGCTGACGCATGAGACAAAGCATCAGTCGTTATAAACGTAAAAAGGCAACGCAAGTTGCCTTTTTTAGTGTTTGCTCCCTCTCCCTGTGGGTGTACGGTCCGGGGACATCGTGAACACTTGTTCGGGGACATGGTAGACACTTACAACTAAGGCATAAGAACCCGTTTATGGAGTCGCTTATGCCCTGGGATGCGAGAG
>NZ_SCNE01000018.1:0-16413 GCF_005503595.1 Enterobacter sp. 2VL | reverse complement strand
CCAATACGTTTAATATTCATGTGGACACCTCCCCCTGGGAACTGAAGTTAACACCTCAGTCTGGCACTAATGATGCCGTAAGGTGGGAGGTGTCCATCACATCGGCCTACGTTTATGGATTTTGTAGGCCCGGTAAGCGCAGCGCCACCGGGCTTTCAGGCAAGGAGCACTCATGTCAAACTACCGTCGCCATTACGTCCCCGGCGGAACCTGGTTTTTCACCGTTAACCTGCAAAACCGCCAGAGCGATCTGCTCACCCGCCATATCCAAAGTCTGCGTGCTGCCACGGCAACGGTTAAACGTTCTAAACCCTTTCACATCAACGCCTGGGTCATCCTCCCGGAACACATGCACTGTATCTGGACCTTACCGGAAGGGGACTGCGACTTTTCCGGCCGCTGGCGCGACATTAAAAAGACCTTCAGCCGCAACATTGAGATGCGTCACATCTGGCAACCCCGTTTCTGGGAGCACACCCTGCGTAATGAGGAAGATTACCGGCGGCATATGGATTACATCTACATCAACCCGGTAAAGCATGGCTATGTCCGGCAGGTCGCCGACTGGCCGTTTTCAACCTTTCATCGTGATGTCGCCGAAGGGCTATATCCGGTGGACTGGGCGGGAGTGACAGACGATTTTATGGCGGGGGAGCGGAAGTGAAAAAAGCCGGGGGGCGGCTACGCCTTACCCGGCCTACAAAAGTACTACCCTGTAGGCCCGGTAAGCGCAGCGCCACCGGGCATAATCGCGACTCAGTCCTCAAAGAACCAATACCCGCTGTTCACCAGCGCGGACAGCATCGCAAGGAAGGAGGGATCTTCAAGCGCGTCACCGAAGATATCCGCCGTTAACACCATATGGCTGGCGATCGCCTCCAGGGCCGGACGGTGCGGGGAATCCAGCTTCTCGCCGTTGACGAAAACGTCCTCACCAATGCGCAGTACGCGTAAACCTCCCAGGCGAACCAGCTTGTCACCCTGTTGCAGCGCATCGTAAATTTCATCGGCCTGATACGGCGGCTCCGGCGGTGCGACGTCCAGCTCATGACGGGACTGGCTGACAAATTCGCCAAACCACTGCCTGAAATGTTCCGGCTCGTTGATCAGATCCAGCATCATGCCGCGCAGCTTATCCAGCTCCTCGGGCAGAATATCCGCCGGATGTTCACGCGCAGGCACATCCGGATCGCTGTAACGGTAGCTGCCCAGCTCGCGCTGTAAAACGTAGTCGGCAAAACCGCTGATCATCTCGCGACCGCTTGGCGCGCGGAACCCGACGGAATAGTTGAGGGAGTTCTCCAGGGAGTAACCCTCATGCGGGAATCCCGGCGGAATATAGAGGATATCGCCAGGCTCCAGCTCTTCGTCGATGATGGCCTCGAACGGGTCCACCTGAAGCAGGTCGGGATGCGGACAATGCTGTTTCATCGGCACTTTCTCACCCACACGCCAGCGGCGACGGCCAGTCCCCTGGATGATAAACACGTCATACTGATCCAGATGCGGACCTACGCCGCCTCCCGGCACCGAGAAGGAGATCATCAGATCGTCCATTCGCCAGTCGGGCAGGGCGCGGAACGGACGCATTAACGCCGCGGTCGGTTCGTGCCAGTTGTTTACCGCCTGAACCAGTAACGACCAGTTGTTTTCACCCAGGTGATCGTAGCTTTCGAAAGGACCATGGCTGACCTGCCATTTTCCGTCCTGATGGCTCACCAGACGGCTGTCCACTTCGTTTTCCATGGCCAGACCGGCCAGTTCGTCAGGGGAGATCGGGTCGACAAAATTGCTGATCCCGCGTTTCAGAACGACCGGGCGTTTTTGCCAGTAACGTTCGATAAACTCGGGCCAGTTAAGCGTTAAGTGATAATCCATGTTTTTTATTCCGCAGGCTCTTACTGAGACGGATTATAACGGAAGGACGGGAGCCTGCGTGCGAGATCATCGCTTTTTTCACATAACGGCTTAACTATTATCCGATGTGGGCTGCTGACGGCCAAAAATCACTTCCATTCGCGCGCCGCCGAGCAGGCTATCGCCGGTGTCTATCTTGCCATCGTATTGATCGACAATTTCGCGCGCGACGGATAATCCCACGCCCTGGCCGGGTCTCAGGGTGTCGGCCCGCTGTCCGCGATCGAAAACGAGGTCGCGTTTGTTATGGGGAATGCCCGGGCCATCGTCCTCGACGATAATATGCAGTTCGTTATCCGTCTGGCGGGCGGAGACCTCTACAAATTCCAGACAATACTTGCAGGCGTTATCGAGCAGGTTGCCCATCACTTCCATGAAGTCATTTTTCTCACCGACGAAGCTGATCTCCGGCGAGATATCCAGGCTGATGTCCACCCCTTTACGCTGGTAAACCTTGTTCAGCGCCGACGTCAGGTTATCCAGCAGCGGAGCGACCGGGTGCAGTTCTCGGCTGAGCAACGCGCTGCCGGAGCGCATGCTGGCCCGGTGCAGGTAGTAGCCAATTTGCTGGGAGATACGGCTGATTTGCTCCAGCATCACCGGCTCGGCTTCGTCGACGCTAAGCTTTTCGCCGCGCATCGACCGCAGCGTACTTTGCATCACCGCCAGCGGTGTTTTCAGACTGTGGGTGAGGTCGGTGAGGGTGGTGCGGTATTTATCATAGCGTTCCCGCTCGCTTTTCAGCAGACGGTTGAGGTTACGTACCAGGCTGGTCAGTTCGCGCGTGGTTTCGGGGTTAAGCTTCTCACGATGATGCTCTTCAAGCTCGCGAACCTCTTTCGCCAGCGACTCAATTGGTCGCAGGCTCCACCACGCGGCAATCCATAGAAGCGGGATCACCAGCAGCAGGTTGGCCGCCAGAACGTACACGAACCAGCTCCAGACCTTATAAGAGCGTTTAAGCTCAACCGGGATCGTGTCGATCACCACGATAGTCAGCTGTGGCATATTTATGGTGGCAGGATAGAGATTAATGGCGACGGAGTGGGTCATTTCTGTGCCGTCGTCATCCTCGCGGATCTCGTTCAGTTTTTGCTGCAAAGAACGATCGTCGCGCAGCAACACGCTGGAGGCGTTAAGGTCGGCCTCAATCTCATGAAAACCGTTTGTCTTGAGCCATTCCGGGCGAATACGCTTTTTCAGCCATGGGACATCGCGCTGGGCCCACAGCAGTTTGCCTTTTTCGTTATAAATCATCGCCAGCGTTGGACTTTGCTGGTTCAGGTGTTCAGGCATGTCCACGGTGATGTGGTTATCTTCCCACTTCGCCAGGGTGTAAAACAGGTTACTTTCGCCACGCAGCAGGCGGAAGGTCGTTTTATCAAAGCTCACGCTATAGCCGACCAGCGCCACCATCCCATAAGAGAGGGAGAGCACTAGCACCACGGCCGCGGTGGCCAGCAGAAAGCGAACCCGCAGAGAGAGGGGGAAAAGATGGCGTACGATCCCTTTCATTTAGCGTAATTCGAACAGATAGCCCTGACCACGCACCGTCGTGATCACATCCTGCGGATACTGTGCCTGAATTTTTTTGCGTAAACGTCCCATCAGCACGTCGATGGTGTGGCTTTCACGCAGCTCCGCATCGGGATAAAGCTGGAGCATTAAGGAATCTTTGCTGACGACCTTGCCGTTGTTGCGGATCAGCGTTTCCATAATCGTATATTCAAACGCGGTGAGTTTAATCACCTCATCGTTAATCGAGAATTCACGGCGAGAGAGGTCAACCTGGAACGGCGGCAGGGAGATAACCTGCGAGGCCAGCCCGCTGTTGCGGCGCAGCAGCGCCTGCATACGTGCGGCCACCTCTTCAATATGAAACGGCTTGGTGACGTAATCGTCCGCGCCTGCGCTGAGGACTTCTACTTTGTCCTGCCAGCCTTCACGGGCGGTCAGCACCAGCACCGGCAGGGAGACATCATGGCTGCGCCAGCGACGGATCAGCGACAGACCGTCCTCATCGGGCAAACCTAAATCGACGATGGCGATATCCGGCAGGTGTTCATTGAGATAATAATCCGCTTCTTTCGCATCTTCGGCATCGTCCACCTGATGTCCCATCTCCTGAAGCTGCACTTTCAGGTGGTGGCGTAGCAATGCGTTATCCTCAACAACCAATACGCGCATCATCTGTTCTCCCTAAATTAATGGTATGAATAGTTTAACGCCGATTATGTTGTTTTGGGGATAAACATTGAATAAACCAGTGAAAAGCAACCCCCTTTTCAGGCGAAAAGGGGGAAGGGAGATTACTTCAGCTCGTCAACCATGGTGGTTGCGCGGCCAATGTAATTGGCAGGAGTCATCGCTTTCAGGCGGGTTTTCTCTTCTTCCGGCAGTGCCAGACCATCGATAAACTGTTTCATGCCTTCTGCGTCAACGCGTTTACCGCGCGTCAGCTCTTTCAGTTTCTCATACGGTTTTTCAATGCCGTAGCGGCGCATAACGGTCTGAATCGGCTCCGCCAGCACTTCCCAGTTGTGATCCAGTTCGTCCAGCAGACGGTCGCGGTTCACTTCCAGCTTGCTCACACCCTTCAGGGTAGACTGATAGGCGATCAGCGCGTAGCCGATACCCACGCCGAGATTACGCAGCACCGTGGAGTCGGTCAGGTCGCGCTGCCAGCGGGAAACCGGCAGTTTGCTCGCCATGTGCTGCAGTACGGCATTCGCCAGGCCCAGGTTGCCCTCGGAGTTTTCGAAGTCAATCGGGTTAACCTTGTGCGGCATGGTGGAAGAGCCAATTTCACCGGCGATGGTTTTCTGCTTGAAGTGGTTAAGCGCGATATAACCCCACACGTCGCGATCGAAGTCGATCAGAATGGTGTTAAAGCGCGCGATGCAGTCGAACAGTTCAGCGATGTAGTCGTGCGGCTCAATCTGGGTGGTGTACGGGTTCCACTGAATGCCCAGAGAGGTCACGAACTCTTCGCTGAACTGATGCCAGTCCACTTCCGGGTAGGCGGCGATGTGGGCGTTATAGTTACCTACCGCGCCGTTGATTTTACCGAGGATCTCAACCTGTTCCAGCTGGCGATACTGGCGTTCCATACGGTACGCCACGTTGGCCATCTCTTTACCCATGGTAGAGGGAGTGGCTGGCTGGCCGTGAGTGCGGGAAAGCAGCGGAATATCACGGTACTCTACGGTCAGCGCTTTTACCGCATCAATGATTTTGCGCCAGTAAGGCAGCACCACGTCTTTGCGTGCGGTGGAAAGCATCAGCGCGTGTGACAGGTTATTGATGTCTTCAGAGGTGCAGGCGAAGTGGATGAATTCCGACACCGCCTGCAGCGCAGGGACGCTTGCCACTTTTTCTTTCAGGAAATACTCAACCGCTTTAACGTCGTGGTTGGTGGTGCGTTCAATTGTTTTAATGCGCGCGGCATCTTCTTCGCTGAAGTCGGCGACGATTTTATCGAGGTAATCGTTTGCCTGGGCGTCAAAAGCAGGAACTTCCTTGATTGCTGCCTGAGCGGCCAGCTTTTGCAGCCAGCGCACTTCTACCTGTACGCGGAACTTCAGCAGACCGTATTCGCTGAAGATCCCGCGCAGCGCGCTGACTTTATCGCCGTAGCGTCCGTCGACAGGGGAAACGGCGGTCAGTGAGGATAATTCCATAATTCGCAACTCCGGGAGGTTAACAATGAGCAAGAATTTGTTTTGCCTGAGTTGTCAGGCGTTGACGAGAAAACATTAACTGCAGGCGGCCACCGCCAACCTGATGCCACAGCACGGCGGCACGAATGCCAGCCAGCAGCGAAGCGCGAACTTTCGCCTGCACCTGTGGGCTTTGCAGAACGGCAGGGGAGCCGGTGACCTGAATACGCGGCCCCAGCGGGCTGATCACGTCGACATAAATACCGGCCATGGCGCTCAGCAGGGTTTCAGACTGCAGATCAAAGTGATCGAGCTGGCGTTGAAGCCCCGCGATGCGATCGCCCAGGGTATCCAGCGCACCTTTCGCGGCGCTGAGCTTACGCTCCAGCACCATCAGGCTTAAGGTGTAGCGAGTCAGTTCGGCGTTTAAACCCTGGCGACTGCTGGCATTGAGCACGCCGAGTAAGGTTTCAAGACCGAGGCGAAGGTTCGTCTCACTGCCGCCGAAAACCCCCAGCGTGGAGCCGGGGTTGAGGTCGATAACGCTGTTAAGTGAAACGTGCAGGGCGTCAGCGTCGCAATGACCCTGATGCGCTAACTGTTGCACCAGACGGGCTGACTGGCAAATTCCTGCCAGCGCCAGGGTGATGTCGTAATAGTTCTTCGCCACACGTTCTCCTTTATGTGTGCAATCGTGTTAAACAGCGGGCAGCGGCAGGCGCTGTTCAATGATCCCACCGCCCAGACAAATTTCACCGCTGTAAAACACCGCGGACTGGCCCGGCGTGACGGCGGCAACCGGCTCGTCGAAACGTACGTCAATGCGATCGTCGTCGAGCGCGGTGACGGTGCAGGGAATATCGGTCTGACGGTAGCGCGTTTTCACCGTGCAGCGCAGGGTGCCTTTTACCGGCTCGCGATCGACCCAGTGCAGCTGCTGCGCAATCAGCCCTACGGACATCAGGCGCGGATGGTCATGGCCCTGAGCGACAATCAGAATATTGTTTTCGACATCTTTGTCGACCACGTACCACGGATCTTCGCTTCCCTCTTTGGTGCCGCCAATACCCAGCCCTTTACGCTGACCAAGGGTATGGTACATCAGCCCCTGATGCTGGCCGATTTCGTCGCCGTCAACGGTGACGATTTTGCCCGGCTGTGCAGGGAGATAGCGCCCGAGGAATTCACGGAATTTACGCTCGCCGATAAAGCAGATGCCGGTGGAGTCCTTTTTCTTAGCGGTGATCAGGTCCAGCGCTTCGGCGATTTTACGCACTTCCGGCTTTTCCAGCTCGCCAACCGGGAACAGGCTTTGGGCAATCTGTTCGTGGCTTAGCGTATAAAGGAAGTAGCTCTGATCTTTATTGCCATCCAGACCGCGCAGCAGCTGGCTTTTGCCATTCACATCTGCACGACGCACGTAGTGGCCGGTCGCAATATAATCTGCGCCCAGGTCTTCAGCGGCGAATTCCAGGAAGGCTTTGAATTTGATCTCTTTGTTGCACAGAATATCCGGGTTTGGCGTGCGGCCCGCCTTATACTCTTCGAGGAAGAGTTCAAAGACGTTGTCCCAGTATTCTGCGGCAAAGTTAACGGTGTGTAGCTCAATGCCGAGCTTATCGCACACGGCCTGCGCATCGGCAAGATCCGCAGCAGCGGTGCAATATTCCTCGCCATCGTCTTCCTCCCAGTTCTTCATGAACAGGCCCTCCACCTTATAACCCTGCTGTTGCAACAGGTAGGCGGAAACGGAGGAATCGACACCGCCGGACATGCCGACGATCACTTTTTTCTGGCTGTTATCTGACATGGAATACTCACGACATTGAACTTCAAGGCGGCGTATTCTATCACGCCACCCCACCATTGACACCCTCTGTAAACGGCCAGTTAAACTCGCCGATAACCTCAAGCGGCAGGCGCGCGGCGGACTGCCAGCAGCGGATGCTTTCGGCAACCAGCGGGGAGCGCAGGTTTGGCGCGTTCAGGATCTCATCGGCAGTGACCCACAGGCAGCGATCGATATCGTCATCGTGCGGTTCAGTAGCGCATGTTTCGTTAAGTTCGACAGCGAATAAGAAACGCAGGAAAGGGGTATGGTCCGGGGCAATCCACTGGTGCATACGGACGAAATGCTGCGGTTCGGCGTGGATCCCTGTCTCTTCCCACAGCTCGCGTCTGGCAGCCTGTACCAGCGTTTCGTCGGCTTCAAGATGCCCGGCAGGCTGGTTCCACAGCGCCTTGCCGTTGATGGTCTCTTCAACGACCAGGAATTTGCCCTGCGCGTGCACCACGCAGGCGACCGTAACATGCGGTTTGAACATCATTTCTCCTTAAGGGGCAATGTCTCGCCATGCGCCGTTTGCCAGGGAATCCAGCGTGTAGCGACCCATGGCGTAGCGGATCAGGCGCAGCGTAGGGAAGCCAACGTGGGCCGTCATGCGGCGCACCTGACGGTTACGGCCTTCATAAAGGGTGATTTTGAGCCAGCTGGTCGGAATCGATTTGCGCTCGCGAATGGGCGGATTGCGCGGCCATAACCACTCGGGTTCGCTGACAAGTTCAACTCCGGCCGGAAGCGTGGGGCCATCGTTTAACGTCACGCCCGTGCGCAGTTTCGCCAGGGCGTCTTCATCCGGCTCGCCCTCAACCTGCACAAAATAGATTTTTCCGGTACGTTTCCCCGGCTGGGTGAGCGTCGCCTGAAGTGCGCCATCATTGGTTAAGACCAGTAAGCCTTCGCTATCGCGATCGAGACGACCGGCGGCGTAAACCCCCTGAACGGGGATGTAATCCTTGAGCGTGCTGCGTCCGGCTTCGTCAGTAAACTGCGGCAAAACATCGTAGGGTTTATTGAACAGAATCACCCGCGTTGGCTGGGTTTTCTTTGGGCTTCTGGTGGCTTGTTGTGAGCTGAATCGCTCAACCCGGTGTTTTCTAAAAGAAGTTTTCTTCATGGTATTTTCAGGCTGTATCAATTGCCGCATTATAGCCTAATAACGAAGACCTTTCATGGCGTCGGACAATCAGGTACTATCGGAAGGCTCATTACAATTTATTAACATAAGATCAGTAACAACCAGAAGCGCTCGAAGGAGAGGTTAATGGAAAGCAAAGTAGTTGTTCCGGCGGAAGGTAAAAAGATCACCCTGCAAAACGGCAAGATTAACGTTCCTCACAATCCAATTATCCCGTTCATCGAAGGTGACGGTATCGGTGTAGACGTTACCCCGGCAATGCTGAAAGTGGTTGATGCCGCTGTTGAGAAAGCCTACAAAGGCGAGCGTAAAATTTCCTGGATGGAAATTTACACCGGTGAAAAATCAACGCATGTTTATGGCCAGGATGTCTGGCTGCCAGCCGAAACGCTGGACCTGATCCGCGACTACCGCGTAGCCATTAAAGGCCCACTGACCACCCCGGTCGGCGGCGGTATTCGTTCCCTGAACGTCGCACTGCGTCAGGAGCTTGACCTGTACGTGTGTCTGCGTCCGGTCCGTTACTATCAGGGCACCCCAAGCCCGGTTAAACATCCTGAACTCACCGACATGGTTATCTTCCGCGAAAACTCAGAAGATATTTATGCGGGCATCGAGTGGAAAGCGGACTCTGCTGATGCAGAAAAAGTGATTAAATTCCTGCGCGAAGAGATGGGCGTGAAGAAAATTCGCTTCCCGGAACATTGCGGTATCGGCATCAAGCCGTGCTCCGAAGAAGGGACCAAGCGTCTGGTTCGCGCAGCCATTGACTATGCTATTACCAACGACCGTGACTCCGTGACCCTGGTTCATAAGGGTAACATCATGAAATTCACCGAAGGCGCGTTCAAAGACTGGGGCTACCAGCTGGCGAGCGAAGAGTTCGGCGGTGAGCTGATCGACGGCGGCCCATGGCAGAAAATCAAGAACCCGAACACCGGTAAAGAGATCATCATTAAAGATGTGATCGCCGATGCGTTCCTGCAGCAGATCCTGCTGCGTCCTGCCGAGTACGACGTTATCGCCTGTATGAACCTCAACGGTGACTACATCTCCGATGCGCTGGCTGCACAGGTTGGCGGTATCGGTATTGCGCCAGGCGCAAATATCGGTGACGAGTGCGCGCTGTTCGAAGCGACCCACGGTACTGCACCAAAATATGCAGGCCAGGACAAAGTGAACCCAGGCTCTATCATCCTGTCCGCAGAGATGATGCTGCGTCATATGGAATGGTTCGAAGCCGCAGACCTGATCGTTAAAGGTATGGAAGGCGCGATTAACGCGAAAACCGTAACTTACGATTTCGAACGTCTGATGGAAGGCGCGAAACTGCTGAAATGCTCAGAGTTTGGCGACGCGATTATCGCGAACATGTAATCCAGAGTATGGGTTAAAGAAGAACGGGAGCCGATGGGTTCCCGTTTTTTTATTAGTGTTCGGATAATTATCAAAACCGCTCATTCAAGCCAGGCCAAACACATCAACATAGCCCTTAAAAAAACAAAGCCATTCAACTTAAATGACCGGCATTAGGCCGGCGGGCTCCTTTCGCTTATCGCGCATCAGACCATTTAAATTAAGAGTTAACGATAGGTCATGGTAAATGACGCCGTGGCGCTCACCGAGCCTGATTGTGCATTCGCTGAGGTCATGTAATATGCGGCCTTGAAGGGAATATTGACGACCTCCCCTGGCGAGGCCGCCGTGCCATATTTGATAAGTTTGCCGAACTGAACGGGCGCATCGTTATATTTTAGCTGAATGCCCAGACCTTTTGCTGTCGAGTTGCTGTTTAACCCCAGTACGCCGTTGGCTGGATCGGCAAGCGGGCTGACGTTATCCAGAGTGACATTTACTGCGGTCTGTTCACTACAGATAAGCGGTATGGAAAACGTCACCGAATTTTGGGTGCTGCCCACGCCATTGAACTTCGGCAACAGCGCAATACCCATATTAATATTCAGGTTTTTATCTTCAATCTGACAGGATGCGGTGCTGATATTCATCGGCGAAAATATATACTTATAAAGCGGCAGGCGTTGAATGTTATTACTGACCGGCGTGCTGTATTCCATATTTAGCGTCAACGCGGGTATAGAGCCCGTTAATGGGGTGGTGCTGGTTTTGATCAGTTCAAAGGTATCTGTGAAGGTTGATACCCCATTCTGAAGGATCCCTCGCCTCCAGCTCGCGTTATTCAGGTTCATCCTGGAGACAAACTCGCTGGTTCCGGTAGTGCTGGAAAAGTTTTTCCATCGGATGCCGATGCCCGGGACCTCCGTCGCCCGAACGTTGGCCAACGGAGAGGCGCCATAATCCGCATTTGCTCCAGAGAGCTGAATAAACCATGAGCCATCGTATCCAATTTGCTGCCCCTCAGGGTCACATTTTATGGGATTACGGGTGGTTAGCGTTGCTAATACCGTCCCTACGGGCGCATCCCGCTGAACGACGATATTGTGATCGAAGTTGACCGTTACGTCGTTTGCAGAACACAGCGCAAAAGCATTCATAGAGATAGCGCAAACCATAGCAGCCGTCGCGATTTTAAATACGGTGGACATCATATGTTCCTTCATTTTAGGCGAGGCGTAAGCCTTCTCTCGCAAAAGTAATAATGCGAATCAACGCAATCAGAAAGTTAACGACATGTCGCGGTAGTACGATGAATTTTACCCGGTAATACGTTCAAGGTTATTTTGGCGCGGCAGGTTTTTGCTCCCCACTGTACCGTTATGCCATCACCGTCGTTCAGGCCACTCATATAGACTTCGCCGTCATTCCCCACAATGCTCATCGCATCGCTTTCGTTGAGCTTTACCATCGCGCCAAAGGGCACAGGCGTGTTCTGATACATCAGCGTTATCAAGGCACGGACTCCCGTTCGCGCCTTGAACGTAGCGCGTACCACGGCACCGCGCGTAGGCACAACCTTGACCACGGATTCGGCAACATCCACATCTGCTCCCAGTGAACCGGTGTCAATTGCAATACGGTTTTCCTGATAGGCACTGGCATAGGGCACCACTGCGTATCCGCGCCAGTCCGTTTTCACGCCGGGGTTATTGCGAACTCTCACGCCGGATGCACCCTGCGCTTCCAGTAGCACAACGGTATCTCCCAGCGGCTGAGAGAATGTCACGCCATGGTTATGGCCGACGATCCCACCCTGCAGGCCAAAATTCAGCTGGCTGTTCTGTCGACTGTGGTTGTAGCCCGCGCTCACGGTGCCGTAGCCGCCCTTATAGGTACCACTCAGAGAGCTTCTCGATTCCCCGCTCGACGAGGTATAACCCTGCTGGACCAGGTAGCTCAGGTTATTATCGGCGAGCGCGGTGCCGCTCAGTCCGACCTGGTGCGTCTCAGCGCCGTTCTTTTGCATATTCACGCTGTAGCTGGCCCAGCTTTGCGGCAGCCATTTGCTCAGCGGCACCTGCAAACTAAAGGCTACAATCTGATCTTTACGGTCTTTGCCCGGCGTTTCGCTGTAGGTGTAGCCGAGCGAGTAATTAATATCGCTAATACTGGTGTTAAAACCGGTGCTGACGTTGCGTTCATAGCCCCGCTTGCTCCAGTAGTCTTGTTGGTATGCCGAAATATAAAAGTTACCCCAGGTTTGTAGCGACTGGCTAAGGTTGAGCTGCAGGCGGCTCCGCTTGTTGTAGCGCTGGCTGCTAAATTCATTCACTTCCTGAAAGGTATAAAATCCCTCTGTAGAGTAGCGATAGCTGGCGAGCGTCACGGTGGTGTCGGTTGTGGCCACCGTTTTAGAATATTGCACGCGATAGGACTGTCCCCGGCTGCGGCGTTTTTTCTCATCAACGAGTTTGCTATCGGCAACGGTTATGTCGGCCGACAGTGAGCCTATATCGCCAAAGCTTAAGCCGGTACCCAGGACCCCGGACGCATAGTTACTCGCTCCCAGGAGGCCGCCGTACAGCGTGAGATTATTGGAGAGGCCATAGGCCATCGTGCCCAGACCGAATGAGGGCGTTTGGGCACCACTCTTCGTGGTTCGGTACTCTCCTCCGCTCAACGCATACTTTACGCGTCCTTCCCGCAACATGACGGGAACCGCAGAGAAAGGCTGCACAAAATGCTGGACGCTGCCGTCGGCTTCGGTGACGGTTACGTCCAGATCGCCGCTCGCCGACGTAGGATAGAGATCGCGAATTTCAAAGCTGCCGGGCGCCACGTAGGTTTGATAAACCGTGTAACCGTTTTGCTTCACGGTAACCGTAGCATTGGTGCGGGCTATCCCCCGAATGATAGGGGCGAAGCCGCGCAAGCTTTCCGGTAGCATCGTGTCGTCAGAAAAAATCTGCGCGCCGCGAAACATGACGCTGTCAAACACGTCGGCGGGAGTGCTGGTTTCCCCCAGTTGAAACTGCGCTCTCAAAAACTGGACGTCGCGGCTCAGGGTGGTATTCAGCGACGAAAATGACTGTTTTCCGTTGTTCTTCGTCGCGGTGCTGTAGTTACGCAGACGCCAAGGCCCAGCGTTAATGCCGCTTTGCAGGTTGGTGTAAAACTGATCCTGGGTTTCACCGTCCCTGCTCCAGTTGCGCGATCCATTGATGCTGTAATTGACCAGCAGTGCAGAAATGCCCTGATTCCAGAGCGACGTGTCAACGGTGCCGCGCGCGCGCGCGTTAAGCGCCGACTGAGGAATAGAGATATCCAGTCTCTGCTTGTCAAAATTCAGCCGGGTGGTGGCATCCGGTATAAATGCGCCGGGATCGGTAATAATGGCCTCGGCCGGCAGCATGGCTAATTCAGGAAATGCCTCAACCCTGGTGCCGAGTGATTCCAGCATTCCACGGTTAAGCTCAGGCGCCAACCCGACTCCGTTTACAGGTATAAAAGAGATATTTTCCGTTCGAATATAATTTTCATTAAGCCATATTTCTACCCTGTAGGTACCGGGTAACTGCTCTCCACGTTCGAAGCGTGCCAGATCGATGCCCTGGGACGTCGAGTGTGTTTTTTCAAGCGCATCGGCCATGAAATAAAGATCGCCTGCGGCTGCGGGAAACACGCCCAAAATAAAAGTCGCTATCGCCGAGAGTCGACTTGCGCGGTGTGGCAACGAACCAGAGAAAAATGTATTTCGAGAATAAGAAAAAGTATTCACCTTGCTTACCTGCGAGAGTGACATAGCGCGTTGATAATATTTTTCATTTCAGCGTTTGGCGCTTTTCTGTCGTGACGCCACCAAAATCATTTATGGCTTTCCAGCTAACCTGTTTTCCACGGCCAACCACCGTTTCGGAACTAAAGGGTGAAATCATTGGAGGCTGGGTAATAGTTTTATTGCCAACCTTTAATGAATAAAGCGAAACATAGAACGGCGTCGGGTTATTAATCACCAGACGTTCACCGTTGGGCTTGAACGTTAATTGAGTCCATGCCTCATCTGCTTTTTGTGACGCCAAGGCCGCAGGTCGGAAAAAAAGCTTCATCCGCGTCTTAACGGCAATCAGCAGTCGATTTTCATCTGAACGGGTCATTGAAGGAATAGACTTAACGTTAAGCCAAAAAACAGATTCGTGATTTTCAGGGAGCCCTTTCTCGCCTGTATAAATGACTCGCAGCGCATTTTCATGGCCACCATCGAGGCGGAAAAGCGGCGGTGTCACAATAAAAGGAACCTGCTCTTTTGAGTTCTCACTTAACTCAACCCATGACTGAATTAAATAGGGTACAGCATCCTGACTATTGCTCACAGGGAGTGAGGCTTCGTTTTCAGTCTCATTATAAACTAAGCGAGTTCCGCCGACGGTAATGCTGGCCTGACCCATCATGGAGAACAAGCAAGCGCTTAATAATACAATCGTTCGAATAAGTTGACTCATCCTTCTTCCCCGACATTTCAGCAAGAGACAACAGGGCGCACCTAAGGTACGCCCGGCGTATTACTGATAGGTAATGGTAAAATCTGATGTTGCGTTTGCAGTACCCGCAACCACGGCAGCCTGCGTCGCCTTATATTTCGCCACGAAAGTCATCTTATTACTGTTAGCGGCTTCTTCGCCTGCGCTAGTGTCAAGCGTGATGCTCCTGGATTGGGTAGCCAGCGGAATCGCGGTGATGCCATCTTCTTCATAAAACGCAACGCCAACGCCTTTCGCCGTTTGACCGCTATTCAGCGCAAGAATATTGGTGTCCGAACTGTCCGCATTACCATCAAACTTGATGGAGGCAGAGGTCACGGCCGCAGGGCAGTTGTTTAACACAATGCTGAAGCGGGTTGCGGCAGCAACGGCCCCGGCCGCGTTGAACGAGCTTTTCGGGATTTTGCCGAGATTGACGGTTTGATTTGCCGTATTGGTATCAATCGTACAGGCCGAATCCAGAATGGTACCGGTAAAATTGATCTGTCCATCGGCTGCGACGGCTGCAAAAGTAATTCCAGAAACGGCTGCAGCCGCGACCATATTTCGAAAGACACTACTTAACTTCATTTGCATAGCTATATATCCTCAGGATTGAAGGTATCTGCGCAAAATTAAATTTTGCGCAGGAAGGGCGGAACAAGGCCGCAAAATAAGAGTTTTTCGTTCGAGGCAATGAATGATGATTATTTATCTATTAGCACCTCAGGTTTTGCGTTGATAAAAGTAAAATAAGCTGTTTCATCTCCAGTCCATTGCCTAATGCCAGACGATTTCGCACGTAGTAATTCTTATTGGTTTCATATTTATTTCTTATCCGATACTGGCTCGTCGATTGATCATAAACCCTCAGTAGAAAATCTAAATGGTCGTCTGACAGTCGCATCGATAGCCTCTGGTAAAGCACGTCTTTTAATACGCATGGACTTTCTGTTGTCCAATATTTAGAGGCGCGCTCGCACAATTGCTTAAGATCTTTAAGCGTGGTGACGAGTCGGAAAAATTTTAAAAAAACATTCTCCGCATTATCCTCTGGCGCAATAAAATAGGTTAGTCGTAATAACCCTCTTGCCGCGAGTCGGTAATAGAGCCATCGGATGTTCTCGCTATTCTCTCCTATCGTATCGATAAGAATGTAGGACTTGTCCAGGATGGTCGCGCTTACTAAAAATTCCAACCGGTTGTCAAAGTAGAATACTTCCCCCCTGGCTGAGGTCAACGAAGTAATTGCCTGCCTCATTGGGAAGTTTCGTGAAAAAACTAATAGCGCCGTCAAAATTCATTCCTTATGTAATTTTTCATTGTCATTGTGAAGAAGGTTTGAAAACATATATGCGCTCTAAAGATTCGCAGTCTATTTTGTACGCTTTCCCATACATTCTTGTAAAAGGGTATCGTTCAAAGCCCACGGTATTAAACGCGTTCTGGATTTTTTTCATCATGGACAACAAATAGGATTTCGAGCACCGGAGTCCATAATCATCAAAAACGTGTACGATAATGTCATTATCGTACACAATTTCACTATCCATCCCCGCCAGGAGATACTCGAACAGTCTCGCTTTCGTCGTACCGAATCTTTTAATACGTCCATTCTTGGTATTGATAAGCGTTCTTGTTGAAAGCCGATACTCAAGATGTTGGAAAATCGTGTATCCATACAGAAGCTCGTCAGAGACAAAAGGCACAAAGACTCCTTAGAAGTTTATCTTTCCCATTTCCATGTCGGCGCCTTCTCCATTCGAAAGGTTTTCGGTGTTCATCTGATGCAATGAAATGTTATTAAAATGGAGAAAATGTGACAATGGGACTAATTTATCAAAGCAAAACACTGCAAGAGGTATTGGGTGCGACACAAAAATCCATTTAGTGAGATTTTTTAAGTTTAAAAACATAGATGTTGCATTGATGTTTCTGGGTAACGCATCGTAAAACATAAAATTTACAAAATTATATTTAACTAAA